>JACPTK010000031.1 GCA_016192825.1 Betaproteobacteria bacterium
CATATCGAAGAGCAAGGAAGCGCGGGGGCTGGGCACGGCGCGAGCCTCTTACAGCGTCAACCTGGTGATGACGCAGGAGACCGGTTTCGGCGCCGTGCACGCCAATCTCGTGGCCGAGCGGGTGAGATACGCCGACGACGCACTCAACCTCGCCGAGCGGCGCACGCTCTATCGGCTGTCGGCGGCGCCGGTTTGGGATGTCGCCGAGAGCTGGAAGATCGCACTCGATGCCGGCCTCATGACGAACCCGGACCTTGCCGCCAAAGCGCGCATGGGTTACGTCGAGCTCGGCGCCATCTATTCACCCGGCAAGGATCTCGATCTCGCCGTCGGCATCGTGCGCAATATCATGGACGGCGATGTCACCACGACGCAGGCGACGGCCGGCGTCACCTGGCGGTTCCGGTAGGCTCTTACTCGCAATCGCTCTGAGCAGCACGAGCTGCCGCCAGTTGTCCCAGGCGGGCGCCAACGACGTGTAGCGTTCCGGCAACTATCCTGTCATTGGCCCAGGCTTCCTGTTTGTTACCTTGCGCCTGGCCGTGCGAGTGCCTGGCGCCCATGCCCAAGTTAGTGTCGATGCGGCCAGGTCCCTGGCCGAGAAAAACCTCTGCCTTTCCTGCTACAAGGTGGGGGAAAAACTGGTGGGTCAAGCTCGCAGGTTCAGGACCCCAAATTGCGGGTCGCGAGACCTGATCCCCGCTGCCTGAGAGGGACCAATGGCCCGCGCCGGAGGGCCCAAGGTCCCGACACATTGGCGCCCATCAGCCGTTGTTGTGCCGCCTTGCTTTTTGCACGATAGACGGAGGTCAGGAGACTGACTTTTCTGAAAAGGAGAACAGCATGTTCAAGCAAACGTTGTTGGTTGCAGTAATCGGGGCCGCCCTTGCGGCGGTATACGGCACGGCCTCGGCGCAGAACGCACCGAAGGGCGGCTTGTCGGCAAAATGCGCTTCCGGCGCGCCGGTCAGGGACTACCTCGTCACCGTCGGCGAATGGGACACCGTACCCAAAGACCGTAATAAGAAACCCGCGGCGTATACCGACCGGGGAATGGCCCGGGCGGCGAACTCCAAGCTGGAGCGTTACGCGTTCGACCCTTCGGTCATCATCGTGAAACGGGGCGACTGCGTGAACCTGCAGATCCATGACCTCAAGGGGGACCATCATAACGTGACGATCGAGGGCACGGAGGTCGGCACCGAGGGCGCCGCGATCATTGACGATGCCGGCAAAGTCGTCGGCAAGCTGGTCGCCCGCGCGAATCCGAACCCGTACGAAGACCCGGCCAAGCTCAAGGCCGGCGAGTTCGCACGCGGCGAGCAGGTGCTGCTCAAGTTCCAGGCGAACCAGCCCGGCACCTACCGCATGATCTGCGAGGTGCACACCTTCGTCGGACCGAAAGGGGAGTTGCGGGGCTACGACGACAAGGGCAAGCCGATGCAGGGGCCGATGGTCGCCTACATCACTGTGCTGCCGTGACGCGCGGCGCAGCATGGCGGACGCTTTCGTCACTCAGGGAGAACGGGAGACCGCGCAGCTGAAGAGAGCCGCTGTATCCGCCTCCGCGGCAGCGGTTCTCTTGCTTACTCTGGCGCTGATGGGCTGGATGCTGGCCCGCGTGGCCGAGCATCCGGGGGTGCCGCGCGAGGCAGGTGAGTTGCCGTCCTGGTTCACCGGCGCGATGCCGGTGCCCGGTGCGCGGCAGCGGTTTCCTGCGTCAGCGGAGGCGGCTGGGGAGGCCGCCGCCGCGCACCGGCACGAGGCGGGCACGACAATTGCCTCGGAGCCCGGTGCGGTTGTGGCGCAGCCGCCGGCAAAGGCCACCCCGGCAGAGGGCAATTACACGGATTTCGCGAGCGGCCAGGTCGAGATCGCGCTCAAGGAATACGTGTTCGTGCCGAACAGGATCCGCACGCGGCCGGGCACCGTCACTTTCGTGTTGCGCAATGAGGGCCGTTTCGCGCACGACTTCCATGTCGAGGGTCCGGGGGTCGATATCCACGCCGAGAAATTCAGCCCGGGTCGCACCATCCGCGTGCAGGTCACGGTGCAGGAAGGTGAATACAAGGTGAGCTGCCCGCTTTCCAATCACGACGAGCGCGGCATGCACGCCACGCTGATCGTGACTTCCAGGCTTGCCGGGGGCTGACATGCCGCTCGATTTCCCGCTGATCGGCGCGCGCACGGCGATATGGCTGGTGGCGCAGCTTCATCTTTTCTTCGCCGCCTTTGTGCTCGGTGCGCCGATCTTCATCGTGGTGAGCGAATGGCTGGGGTTGCGCACGGGCGACCCGAGATACGAGCGACTGGCGAAGGAGACGATGAAGGTGGTGGCGATCGCCTACTCGCTCACCGCGATTTTCGGGGTGCTGTTCGCGTTCGTGCTGATGGGGCCGTACCAGCCGATCACGAATTACCTGTTCAAGGCGCTCTACCCGGTGTGGGTCGCGTACGGGGCGTTCATCCTGCTCGAGACGGTGTGCATGTACCTCTACTGGTACACGTGGGCGCCGCTCAACCGCTCGCGGGCCGGCAAGTGGACCCATATCGGAATCGGCATTCTGCTCAACCTGCTCGGCACCCTACTCCTGATGCTGATGAATGCGGTCACCGGCTTCATGAACACTCCGCCCAAAGTGATCGAGTCGGCGAGCCTCTGGGCAATGATCGACAACGCGTCGTGGTGGCCGCTCAACCTGCACCGCTTTCTCGGCAACGTCACCTTCGGCGGCTTCGTGGTCGCGCTGTTCGCGGCGTTCATGTTCCTCACCTCGAGGAAGGACGAGGACCGGGCGTTCTACGACTGGATGGGCTACATCGGCAACCTGATCGGCGTAGGCGCGCTGATCACGATGCCGCTCGCCGGCTACATCCTTTCCAAGGAGCTGTTCGTCTACGACGCGCAGCTCGCCACCTTCATGATGGCGGACAAGCTCTCCGGCTACTTCGTGATGCAGGGGCTGCTGGTGGTGCTGCTCTTTCTCGGCGCGAACTTCTACATGTGGCTGTCGATGCAGCGCATCGAGGGCGGCGCGCGCTTCGCGCCGCACATGAAGGCGATCTTCGGCGTGCTGCTCGCGGGCGGCATCGTCTGGGTGGTGCCGCAGAATTTCTTCCCCGATCTGCTGGCGAAGGCCCCCGCCGGGGTAAGCGAGCAGGCGCTGATCCTGCCGGAACGCTTTGCGTTTCTCGGTCTGATGGTAGCGAAGGCGCTCGCCGTGACCGCGATCATCATCATGACCTTCGTCACCTATCTGCTCTACCGGCGGGCGCGCGCCACCGGCGCGATCCAGTGGGGTCGCATCGATCCGATGGCCCAGTACGTGCTGATCTTCATTCCCGCCGTCGCGATCTACCTGATGGGACTGATGGGCGCGATCCGCTCGTTCACGCGCATGGATTACCACGTCTACGGCGCGGTCAAGGACGTCACGCCGTACTGGTACACGGCGACGCTGGGCCATTCGTCGATCGTGGTGGCCATCATCACGCTGCTGTTCTTCATGCTGGTGGCGTTCGTCTTCTGGATCGGTTTCGTCCTGGGGAAAGTCGATGACTGACGCGGCAGACATTCCCTCCGGGGCCTCGCCGCGAGACGAGACCGCCGCTCCCGTGCCGACGTGGAGGGAACGCTGGCGGCGCGTGAGAGGTCCAGCGATATTCGCGGCGGCCGCGCTGCTCGTGATCTGGGGCGGGCTGCCGTGGTTGCCGGCGGCGTGGGGCGTGCGCTTCGGCGCGCCCTATCTCACGTTCTTCAGCCTCGCCGCGGTCGGGGCGGCCTGCTTTTTCATGCTGCTCGACTGGGGCCCGATCCGCCAGCCCCGGTCGGCGCTCGCCACGTTCGCGAGCATCCTGCTCGTTTACGTTGTCACGGTGGGCGGCATGGTGGCCTTCGGCTACTGGTACTACCCTCAGTTCGAAACGCCCGTGGCAAGGACAACCGGGCCGGTGGCGCAGGAGAACGTCTCGGAACAGCGCGGCAAAGAGGTGTTCCTGACCCCCCAGTTCGCCTGTTTTGCCTGCCACACGATCGAGTCGCACGGCATCCGCGGAGGACAGCGCGGGCCGGATCTGTCGGGGGCAGGCAAGGCAGCCGAGGCGCGCAAGCCGGGCGTATCGGCGGAAGACTATCTGCGCGAGTCGATCGTCGATCCGTGGGCGTGCTTCGCGCCGCTGCCGGGAAGCGGGCTCGTCGAGTGCCAGGCGGCGGTGGATCCGGCGAAGACCTATCCCCGGCTGATGCCGCCGGGAGCCAAGGAGCGGATGACCGCGCAGGAGCTCGGCGATCTCATCGCTTTTCTGAAAAGCCTGCAGGGCGCGGATGAACGCGATGGCACGCGGAACTGACCGTCCGGAATGGCAACGCGCCGCTGGCGATATCGCGTGGGCCGCCGTTTGGGGCGGTTTCGCGATCGCGCTTCTCGGCACGCTGGCTGCGGCGACCTGGGCCTTTGCGTTCGCCGGAAAGGGAACATGGTGGGCCGCCAATCTGGGCACCCTGTCCTTGTTCTGCGGTGCCCTGTTTGCGGGCTGGCGGGCCGGGACGCCGGAGCCGTTGAACGGCGCGTTCGTCGCGGTGCTCTACTTCAGCACCGCGGCGGCTGCGATTTTCGGCGGCGAATTTCTCGGAGTCCTGCCGGATCCGCTGCCCGGCTTGCCGCGCGGAGACTCGACGTTCTTCTTCGTATGGCCGCTCGCGCAACTCGCCGCGGGCACGCTCGGCGCGATGCTCGGCGGGTGGCTGCGGGAACGGAGCAACAGGGAAAAACGCGATGAAAACCTACCATGACATCGCCGGCGACGGCGGCTCCGATATTGTCGGCCAGGTGGCCGGGCGAGAGGCGCGATTGCGGGTAAGGATGACCTCCATCGCGCACAGCCTGGCGATCGTGAGCGGCAAGGGCGGCGTGGGCAAAAGCACCGTGACCGCTAATCTGGCGGCGGCGCTGGCGATGCTGGGTCACCGGGTTGGCGTGCTCGACGCCGACCTTAACGGGCCGTGCATGGCGCGGATGCTCGGCGTGCAGGGACGTGCGCTGAAGCTCGGTGCCGACGGCGTGGAGCCGGCGCTGGGGCCCCTGGGGGTGAAGCTCGCGTCGATGGATCTGCTGCTGCCGCATACCGCGGCGCCGGTGGAGTGGCACGCGCCGGCGCCGGGACATTCGCATGCCTGGCGCGGCGCGATCGAGGCCGCCGCTCTCGGGGAATTTCTCGCAGACACGGCATGGGGTGAGCTTGATTTCCTGCTCATCGATCTGCCGCCGGGGCCGGAGCGGCTGGACGGCCTTCACGGCGTGCTTCCGCGGTGCGATGGTCTGATCGCGGTGACCATTCCGTCGCAGGTGGCGCAACTCACCGTGCAGCGGTCCATCGCGCTGGCGCGGCGGCTGAATGCGAGACTGCTCGGTGTCGTGGAAAACATGTCGAGCTACCTGTGCCCGCACTGCGGAGCGATCCAGCGGCTGTTTCCGGCGGAAGCCGGAGTCCAGCGAGCGGTGCTCGGGGTGCCGGTGCTCGCGAACATTCCGTTTGACCCGCAGCTCGCCCGCTGTTGCGACGAAGGCGTGCCGCTGGTGCTCGCGCATCAGGCCGCCCCGGCCGGAAGAGCGTTCATGGGGCTCGCCGAGCGGGTCGGCGCACGCTGTAGCGCGCGCGAGGAATGCCCATGAAGTTCCTGTGCGTCGCATGCGACGAGGCGATGAAGTTGGTGGATACGGGCGAGGTCTCGCCCGGCGATGCGTTTACCGCGGTATTTCGTTGCCCGCGGTGCGGAGCGCGCACGGCGTTGCTGGCCAACCCCTGGGAGACGCAACTCGTGCGCAGCCTGGGCGTGTCGCTCGGCGGGCGCGCCGCGCCGCACGAGCCGCTCGAGCTGGTGCGCGACAGGCTCGTGGAAAGCCGGCTGCTGTGGACCGGGGAGGCGGAGCGGCGGCTCGAGCGCGTTCCCGAATTCGTGAGGCCGATGGTGCGCGACAGCGTGGAGCGCCATGCGCGGGAGCGGGGTTGCCGCGAAGTGACATGCGAGGTGATGGATGAAGTCAGGTCCCAGATGGGAATGTAGCAGCACCGCCGGCGCCGGCGTGGTTGCGGTCGGTTGCGAGCGCGCGACGGCGCCCGTCGCAGAAAAGACACGCTACAAGTCGGTTTACGTTCCATTCGACAATTCGGTTCATGCGTTGCGGGCTGCCGAGCTCGGCATCGCCATCGCCAGGGGAACCGGCGCCTGCGTCACGGCGAGCCACGTCTACGCCGCGGGCCTGCACGATCGACGGTTTCGTCAGATGGAAAGCGGGCTGCCGGACCGGTACCTCAAGGAGGACAAGCTGGTCGAGCAGCGCGAAATCCACGACGACCTGATCACGCGGGGCCTCACGATCATCTCCGGCTCCTACCTGGACGTCTTCGGCGAAAAATGCCGGGCCGCGGGCGTCGCCGGCGAGCGGGTATTGCTCGATGGCAGGAACTGGCAGCAACTGGTGCGGGACATCGAGGCATCGAGTCACGACCTGGTCATCATGGGCGCCCTGGGGCTGGGCGCGGTGGAAGGCTCGGTGCTCGGCAGCGTGTGCGAGCGGGTGGCGCGCCGCATTCATCGCGACCTGCTGGTGGTGAAGTCGCTCGAATCGAACGAGTCGGAAGCCATCGTGGTGGCGCTGGATGGCAGCGCCCATTCCTACGGTGCGCTCAAGGCGGCGCTTGCCCTGGGAAGGATGCTGGACAAGCCGGTCGAGGCGATCTCGGCCTTCGATCCTTATTTTCATTACGTGGCATTCAACAGCATCGCCAAGGTGCTCTCGGCGGAAGCGGCACGGGTGTTTCGCTTTCAGGAACAGGAGAAATTGCACGAGGAGATCATCGACTCCGGCCTGGCGAAGATCTACCAGGCCAATCTCGAACTGGCGCGCAAGGTCGCGGCCGATGAGGGCGTCGCACTGAAGACGACACTGCTCGCCGGCAAGCCCTTCCAGCAGATCCTCAAGTACGTGCGCGAGACCAGGCCCTGGTTGCTCGCCATGGGCCGCACTGGCATCCATTCCGAACCGGGCATGGATCTCGGCAGCAATACCGAGAACGTGCTCAGGATGTCGCCCTGCAACGTGCTGCTGGCGGCCGGCGTTTTCGAGCCGCCGCTGGAGGCGATCGCCGATGCGACCATCGTTTGGAGCAAGGAATCCGAGGCACGCATGGAACGGGTGCCGCCGCACGCGCGCGGCATGGCGAAGAAAGCGGTGATCCAGTACGCGGTGAAGCGGGGGCATACCGTTATCACCTCGGACGTGATCGACGCCTGCCTGGCGAAACTGATGCCACCCGGCGCGCGCGAGGCGATGGCGGCCGTGGTGGCGAGCGGTGGGCGCGGCAAGTGCCCGTTCGTCCACGGCGCGAAACCTCGGGCCGCCGGGGAGGAAACGATATGGGAACGCGAGGCCCTGCTGGCCCTCGACCAGATCGCCGATCTCACCGCTCGCGAGCACGAGCGTCTGCGCATCGAGAAGCTGGCGCGGCGCAGCGGTGAGCGCGTCGTCACGCGGACGATGGTTGCCGCCGTCCGCGGGGCGGCGACGCACGAGTCCTGACGGCGTACGCGATGGCAATCGCGACCGAAGCCGTCGAGCGCGTGATGGCAGTCGAGAGCTGTACCGAGCCGTTCATCGTCTCGTGGAATCTCACCCGCTTGTGTAACCTGGGCTGCGGCCACTGTTATCTGGATGCCGTGCAGCGCCGAAGCGAGGCCGCCGACGAGCTCGGCACCGGGGAAGCGCTCGACGTGCTGGGGCAGCTCGCGGAGCTGGCGCCGGGGGCGATGCTGGTCTTGACCGGCGGCGAGCCGCTCATGCGCAAGGATCTGCCGGAACTGGTCCGACGCTCGGCGCAACTGGGCCTGATGCCGGTCATCGGCAGCAACGGCATCATGCTGGACGGCAAGCGCGCAGCCGGGTTGCGCGCGCTGGGAGCGGCCGGCGTGGGCATCAGCCTCGACTCCGCCACGGCCGGGTTTCACGACCGCCTGCGCGGGCTGCCCGGGGCGTGGGAGGGCGCGCGCCGGGGCATGCAGGCTGCCCGCGAGGCGGGCCTGGCGGTCCTGGTGCAAACCACCCTGTTCGAGGAAAACCAGCACGAGCTCGCGGCTATCGCCGATATCGCCGGGTCGACCGGCGCGATGGCGCTCAATTTTTTCTTTCTGGTCTGCGTCGGGCGCGGCGTGACGCAAACGGATCTCACACCGGCGCAATATGAGGAGACTTTGAGCCGCATCGTCCGGCTGCAGCGCGAACGCCCGCATCTGATGATCCGCGCGCGCTGCGCACCCTACCTGCGGCGGATGCTCGGCTTGCGCGGCGGCGAAGGCGTGAATTCCTACGCCGCATGGTCGAGCGCGTGCCTGGCAGGCCGCAGCTATCTTCGCATCACGCCGCAGGGGCTGGTGACGCCCTGTCCCTATATACCGGAGGTCGTCGGCGATGTGACGACTACGCCGCTGCGCGAAATCTGGGAGCGGCATCCGCTGCTGATGCGTTTGCGCACGGAACTGCCCGCGGGAAAATGCGGCACGTGCGATTTTCGATACAGTTGCGGCGGCTGCCGCGCTCGCGCGCTCGCGCGGCATGGCGACGTGATGGCGGAAGATTCGAATTGCCCCCACGTCAGGCCCGCCGGCGCGTTGCCCGAGGCGGCGCCCGCCATGCTTGCGCGGCGGGAGGGATTGACGTGGGAGCCCGCCGCGGAAGCGCTGTTGGAGCGCATGCCGGCCTTCATTCGCGGCAGGGTGAAGGCGCGTCTCGAGGAATACGCAGCCAGCGAGGCGCAAAGGCTGATCACCGTTGACTTCATGCGCGCGCACCGTCCGCCCTTGCGGTTTCCCGTCCATCCATCCGGCAACATCACGGGCGCGCAGTGGCCGAAGTAATTGTCATCGGCGCCGGTATTTCCGGCCTGACCGCGGCGTACCTGTTGCGCGCCAGCGGGCACGACGTCGTGGTGTTCGATCAAGGCGATGTGCCCGGCGGGCGGATGCGCTCGGAGCGGATCGATGGCTTCCTCATGGAGCATGGCGCGAATAGCGTGGTCGGGCCCGCGCCGGCCGTGGAACAGCTGATCGCCGGACTTGACCTCGGTAGCGAGAGAGTACTGCGTAGCGCGGATGCACGCAGCCGCTACCTGGTGCGCGCCGGTCGCGCCCGTGCGTTGCCGGTGACGCCGTGCCGGTTCTTCATGTCCGGCTTTTTTTCACTCGCCGGCCGCCTGCGGCTGCTGCTGGAGCCGTTTGTGGAGGTGTGCCACGAGGACGAAACCGTCGCGGCTTTCACGCGCAGGCGGCTGGGGCGGGAAATGCTGGACTACGTGATGGACCCGCTGGCGGCCGGGCTGCACGCGGGAGACCCGCGGCAGTTGAGCATATCCGCGGTATTTCCGCGGCTCAAGCGTCTCGAACGCAGCCACGGCTCGATTGTTCTCGGTGCGATCGGCTCGCGCTGGCGGCGCGATGGCCGGTCCGCCGCTTACGGCCCGGGGAAACGCATCTTGTTTTCGTTTCGCCAGGGGCTGGGCATGCTGCCGCGCAGCCTCGCCGGGCATCTGGCAGGCTGCATTTTCCCGGGCCATCGTGTCGAGTCCGTGCGGCGCGGCGCCGGCGGCCGTTTTCGAGTGTTGGCGCGCCGTGGCGCTGCCGCGCAGTGGATCATGGCGGACAGCGTGGTCGTCGCGCTGCCCGCGTATGCCGCGGCGAACGTTCTCGACGGGCTTGACCGCCACGTGGCGGAAACGTTGGCGGAAATCAGCCACCCGCCGCTCGCCGTGGTGTTTCTCGGTTACCGGGCGAGCGCGATCGCGCATCCGCTTGACGGTCCGGGCGTGCTGATGCCCGCGATCGAAAAACGCGACGTCCTGGGCATGTTGTTTTCGTCGACACTTTTCCCGGGGCGAGCACCGCCGGAGCACGTCGCCATTACGGCCTATGTCGGCGGCGCGCGTCAGCCGCGGCTCGCAACGCTGGAGCCGGATGAGCTTACGGCGCTGGTCCACCGTGAAGTGCGACAACTCCTCGGCGGGGGTGAGGCGCCGGTGGTGGCCCGTACCCGTTGCTGGCGGCACGGGCTGCCGCAGCCCGGTGTGGATCATGCGCGGCGACTCGGCAGGCTCGCGGCCGCCGAATGCGAGCATGCCGGCTTGTTCCTGACCGGCAATTATTTTTCCGGTGTGTCCACGGCGGCCTGCATCGAGCAGGCGGTGGGCACGGCACGTCGCGTCGAGCACTATCTTGCCGGGCAATCAGGGGGCGCGAGAAAGGCTGCGTAACCAATTGCCGTTCATGTCTGGCATCTGGACCGTCGCAACGCGCTTGACGTCGCTCGTGGCCAGATGCAATGTACAGGATATATATAAACATCGAAAATGATGCAGACTGGGAATGCCGATCCCGAGCGCGCAGTAAATCGGCCGGTAGCGAGAGAGTGGGTCGCAGTCAGTGTTGTAATCGAGGGGCAACAGCTATGAGAAAGTCTCTTTACAAGTCGGGAACCGGCATCGGTCTCGCACTGCTGTCCCCCGCAGTGCTTGCCACGCAGGAGGATGTATTGACGATCGTTGGCATAGCGCCTATGTACGCGTTCATTCTGTTTGTGATCGTCGTCATCGTCGGCGTGTACTTCATGAGATCACGGGACAAGCGCAGGACTCCATTGGACATGATATTCGAGGAGGGTGAAGCGATACACTCCGTTGGACCCGATATCCGGGTCACAGAGTGCGTACGCACGATGGCTGCCGAGAAGATCGGTGCCTTGCTCGTTATGGATGGCGAAAGGTTGATCGGCATTTTCACGGAGCGGGATGCGCTGAACAAAGTGCTGGCTGCCGGCCTTGATCCCGGCAACACGAAAGTGTCCGAGGTGATGACGAAGGACCCATACTGCATCGCGCCGACGACGACTGTCGGCGACGCGATGGAGTTGGTCACCAGGCGGCGATTCCGGCACCTGCCGATCGTGAAAAACGGCAAGCTGGTCGCCGTCGTATCGAGCGGCGATCTAATCCATTGGCTGGTCAAGGACCAGGTGAGGGAGGTTCAAGAACTTGTCGACCTTGCCGCCCGGTCCTGACCGCCGAATCCGGGCCGGACAACGTGACCGGGAGCGGGCCCTACCTGGCTAGATTCGGTTTCATGCCGCAGCACGGTCAGATTGGTGGTGATTCACGCTCAACCCTCAACCTTCGTCTTTGCTTCGAATTCGCACAGATCCCGAATCAAACACGCCGGGCATTTGGGCTTGCACGCCTTGCATACGTAGCGGCCGTGCTGGATCCGCCAGTTGTGGGCGTCAAGCCTGAGTTCCTCAGGCACAGCTTCGTGAATGCGTTGATTGCCGGCGTGCTGCCTCATTCTCGATGCGAGAATAGCCGCATGAGGTGGGGCGGGACGTGTACGTCGGGCGCCGCTGAAGGAGTTCACAAATCGGCCACAGGGACGCACCAAGGAGCCTGGAAATGGCACAACCGGATTCGACCGATACGGCCCAGCCGATCGGGCGCGGCGGTAAAGCGGCCGGCGGCGCGGAGCGGCTGGATGAAGATCCGAGCCGCTCGGTGGCAGCCGCAAGCGCCGCGGATTCCCTGTTGACCGAAGCGGGGCTTGGCTTATTCGACAGGCGCAACCCGCGCTACCTGCTCAACCTGTTCAGCGTGCTTTCCGTGCTGTCGGTCGCGGTGATCTTGCTGTTGGTTGGTTACGGGGTGTATCGCGTTTACAGCAGCGAAATGATCAAGGGCGCAGAAAACGACGCAGTGGCGGTCGCCCAGGCAATCTTCGGGCAGGAACAAAGAGTGCTGGCGGTGCGGGATCCCGACGGGGGCGAGCGCATACGGGTCGCGCGCGAGGAATTCGCGGGGCTGGACGAGCGCATGCGCAAGTACCTCCATCCTTTCGACATGTATAAGATCAAAGTGTTTTCCCGCGACAAGACCATCGTCTACAGCACCGATCACTCCATTATCGGGAAAGTCGACAGCGATAACGTCAGGCTCGACCGGGTTCTGCGGTCCGGAGCGGTGGATTCCCGGCTGCAGAGCAAGGACAAAGTCGCCGACCTCGCGGGGGAGGAGCGATTCAATGTGGACGTGGTGGAAACCTATCTGCCGATCAGGGCGGGCGATGCGATCATCGGCAGTTTCGAGGTTTACATAGACGTGAGCCGTGCGCGAAACCGAATCGCTACGGTGCTTGCATCCTCGATTGCCATTCTGTTCGTGGTGCTGGTGGTGGTATTCGCCGGCCTTTACGTGCCGATGTGGAGAGGCACGTTATGGCTCGAGCAGGCGCAGGACGAGTTGCACGTCCTGGCCACCACCGACAGCCTCACCCGCATTTTCAACCGCCGTCACTTGCTGGACAGGATCCGCGAGGAATCTACGAGAATGTCGCGCGAGGCCGGCGTTCGATCGTTGCCGCACGTGGCCGGATTCCTCATGGTCGACATAGACCACTTCAAGCGGATCAATGACGAACACGGACATCCGGTCGGTGATGTGGTGCTGCGGGAGATATCGTCGCGGCTCAAGCGCGCGTTGCGCACTTACGACGTGATCGGGCGCTACGGCGGGGAGGAATTCCTGGTGATGCTGCCACGGACGGACTTTGAGAATGCGAAAAAGATCGCGGAAAGGATGTGTGCGATCGTCCACGCCACACCGGTCCGGGTGGATGGGAAGTCGATACGGGCAACGGTGAGTATCGGTATAGCGACTTCGGACGGAAGCGCCGAGGACATGGTTGATGCCGCGATCCGGCGCGCCGACATGGGCATGTATAAGGCCAAGAACGCTGGTCGCGACCGGGTCGCGTGGGCTTAGCAGCCTGCCGGACTTGGGGAAGCTCCGCACAAGCGCTGAGAACGCTCTCTTTCAATCCACGCGGTTCACGGGGCGGGCGCCGTCGGGCACGTCGCGCTCACGGCCTTCGACGGAGGGGCACGGCGCATCGTGCCGAACACTATCTCGCAGCGCAAGGGGAACGCGCGCCGAACGTTTTCAATTCGCGCTGGTTTGATCTAGATCAAACCTATCAAATTTAGTCAGGGGGCTAAATACCCGGTTGCCACGAACGGAGCATACATGGCTCCCCCCCCCCCCCCCCCCCCCCCCCCCCCCCCCCCCCCCCCCCGGCAAAATTCGCATCGAAGCACCCGCTAATGTGGAGGGTGCCGCGGCGAACCAGGCCATGATTGCGCCGCTGCCAGCATCGGGTTTCCGGCTGGTTCGCTATTTCACCCTGGCCAGCCTCGCCGCGTTTGTGCTGCTGGCGGCCCCGCTGCTGTATTTCCAGCTTCAGGAAAGCGCTTTCTTCCAGCAGGTGCAGCAGGAGCAGAACGCGTTCTACGCGCGGGTGCAGGACGGCTTCGCGAAGCAGCACGACGCGGCCGCCCGCGGCGACCTGTTGAGAATGCAGGAGGCGGGCAACGTCAATTTGACGCGGCTATTCGCGAACGCGCTGCACAAGAAACGTGGTCTGCCCCCGGTTTTTGTCCGGTTTTCTGTTTTCTTGCAACCATGACTGTTGCGAAGGAACAGACGGCCTCGAACTCCTTCGGACCAGGCATCCGGGCCCGGCTGTTCGCGTTGATCCTGCTGGCTTGCGCGCCGCCCGTGGGGTCGATGTTCTATTCGGCCTTCGAGAGCCGCCAGGTGGGGATCGAAGACGCCAAGAACGATCTTCGGGAAATGCTGAAGCTCATTGCCATCGACCTGGAGACAATGATCCGCGGCAGCGAACAGTTGCTGCTCGTGCTGGCCGAGGTTCCGGCGGTGCGTCAACTTGAGAAGGAGGCCTGTTCCCGCCTGTTCGCTGGGCTGGTCAATGAATATAAGCACTATACCTCCATTTACGCGACCACGAAGTCGGGCGAGGTCGTTTGCAGCGGCATCCCGTCGGAGGGCAGGGAGCGCAGCGTCAATGTACGAGGTCGGGACTACTTCGACGCCGTGATCAACACCGGCAGGCCTGCGCGGGGACAGCCGGTCATCGGCCTAAGAACCGGGAAGCCTGTGCTGCCGCTGGCGCACCCGCTCACCGACGCTTCGGGCGCCGTCACGGGCATGGTGGGCACCAGCCTGGACCTGACACGGTATGTGGAAAGCTTTGCCCAGATCTCGCTGCAACCCGGTTTCATCGTCGCCATCCACGATTCGGAAGGGCGGTTCCTGTTCCGCTACCCGGAGCTCGAAAAGTGGATCGGGAAAATCGTTCCCGAAGCGCCGATCACCCGAATCATCCTGGCCAACAAGACGGGCGCCACCGCCGAGGTGGCCGGCGTGGACGGCGTGGTCCGCATTTTTGCGTTCTCCCCGCTCACCCTGCGCGAAGGCTCGGATTTCTGGCTCGTGATGGGGGTTGACAGGGACAAGTTGCTGAAAGATGTGGGCCGGATCTTTTCCCGGAACCTCTGGCTTCTCGGGATCGTCACCCTGGCCGCCCTGATCGCGGCGTGGGTGCTGGGCAATTTCATCATCCGGCGTCAGCTCGACACCCTTGTGCGGGCCGCCCAACGGATCGGCCAGGGGGATTACGGCACCCGCGTCGGTGGCCCCTACCGGTACGGGGAACTGGGGAGCCTCGCCAAGGGCTTCGACGATATGGCTGCCGCGATGCAGCGGCACGTGGAGGAGATCACGCAGGCGGAGAAGCGGTTGCGGCGTCTCAACCGGACCCTCTCCGTGCTCTCCGGGATCAATTCCGCGATCGTGCGCATCCGCGACCGGCAGAAGCTGTTCGAGGAAGCTTGCCGCATTGCGGTGGAGCACGGCAACTTCGGAATGGCGTGGATCAGCGAGCTTGACCCCGTGACGCTGGACGTTACGCCAGTCGCTTACGGGGGGACCGAAACGGGCGAGTTCGTCACGTCGAAGACGACGGCACGCGCTGACCTGCCGCTCGGGCAAGGCATCGTCGGGCGCGCCATAAGGGCCAAGGATCTGGTATTCGTCAATGACCTCGCGGCCGACCCCGATGTTGGAAGCGCCAAGAGACGGGAAGCCATCCGCCGCGGCTATCGTTCGGTTATTGCATTGCCATTGCTGGTGGAAGGCGCCGCCTTCGGGACCCTCAGCTTATGGGCAAAGGAGCCGGATTTTTTTGATGAAGACGAGCTGAAGCTGCTGCGTGAGCTGAGTGGGGATATTTCGTTTGCGGTGCGATTCATCGAGCAACAGAAAAAGCTCGTCCGGTTGAGCCGCATCCAGGCGGTCCTGAGCGGCATCAATTCCGCGATCGTGCACATCCACGATCGCCAGGAGCTGTTCGAAGAGGCTTGCCGCATCGCGGTGGAACACGGCGGCTTCGGGATCGCCTGGATCGGCATGGTGGATCCGCAATCCCTGGACATCATTCCGGCGGCCTGCGCCGGCGTTGAGGCGGAGTCGTTCCTCGCGACAAGCCCCAACACGGCGCGCCCGGATACGCCGCTTGGGCAGGGCATCGTCGGTCGCGCCGTCAGGGAACGGCGCGCAATAATCAGCAACGACATTACCGCCGAACGAACGCCGGGCGGGGTTCGCCGTCAGGAAGCGATTCGGCGCGGTTACCGCTCGCTGATCTCGCTGCCGTTGCTGGTGGAAGATGCGGTGGTGGGCGCCATGTCGTTGTTTGCGAAAGAGCGCGACTTCTTCGACGAAGACGAGATCGCGCTTCTCGACGAAGTGGCCGCGGACGTCTCGTTTGCGCTGCGATCGATCGCGGGCCAGGAAAAGCTCGAATACCTCTCCTACTACGACACGCTCACCGGCCTGCCCAATCGCCAGTTGTTCGTCGACCGCTTGAGCCAGCAGCTGCACTCACGCAGCGACGAGCCGCGGATGGTCGCGCTGATCCTGCTCGACATCGAGCGCCTTCGGAACGTCAACGAAACGCTGGGGCGTCACGGCGGCGACGAGCTGCTGCGGCTCGTCGCGCGGCGGCTCGAACGCGCGTTCAACGGCCCGGATTACATCGCGCGCGTCAGCGCCGACAGTTTCGGCGCGGTGATCCGCGGCGTGCGGAACGTCATGGAAATCACGCACGTCGTCGAGCGCCAGGTCCTCGCCTGCTTCAGGGAGCTATTCCTGGTGAATGACAAGGAGCTGCGCGTGGCGGCTAAGACCGGCATCGCGATGTTTCCCGCCGACGGCCGGGATGCCGACACCCTCTTCCGGAACACCGAGGCAGCGCTGAGAAAAGCCAAGGATGCCGGCGAGCGCTTCCTGTTCTACGCGGCGGAGATGAATGCGCAAGCGGCGCAATCGCTGTCGCTCGAAACCCGGGTCCACAGGGCAGTGGAAGCGCAGCAGTTCGTGCTGCACTACCAGCCCAAGGTCGAGCTGGCGAACCGGCGCGTGTGCGGGCTGGAAGCGCTGATCCGCTGGAACGACCCGGAGACGGGGCTGGTGCCGCCGGGCAGTTTCATCCCGGTGCTCGAGGAGACCGGGCTCATCCTCGAAGTCGGCCGCTGGGCGCTCGCGCGGGCGCTGGCGGACTACAGCGAGTGGACGGCGCGCGGCCGCGGGGTGCCGCGCATCGCGGTCAACGTCTCCGCGCTCCAGCTCCAGCGAGAGGATTTCGTGGACGTCGTGACCGGCGTCGTGCGGCAGGCGGGGGGACTTCCCCAAGGGCTCGAGATCGAGATCACCGAGAGCATGCTGATGAAGGACGTCGAGGCCAGCATCCGCAAGCTTTCCGTCTTGCGCGAGCTGGGGATCCAGGTCGCGGTGGACGATTTCGGCACCGGCTACTCATCGTTGAGCTACCTCGCCCGTCTTCCCATCGATATAGTGAAGATAGACCGGTCGTTCATCAGCGGGGTGGCGGGTGGCGCCGATGCCGCAGCGATTGTCATCGCGATGATCGCCCTTGCCCATTCGCTTAATCTGCGGGTGGTCGCCGAGGGCGTCGAGACCGAGGAGCAGGCGCAGTTATTGAGGCTGCTGAAGTGCGACGAGATGCAGGGTTATCTGATCAGCCGCCCGCTACCCGCGGCGGAGGTGGAAGCAAGGTTTCTCGGCGCCGCAGCAGCGACATGACCCACGGGGCGCTCGTCACGCGGCGACCCGGGAGCCGCACAGAACGGCTTGGAATTGGTAGTCGCCGGATACCCTGATCGTGCTGAGAAAATCCATCGCCTGCTGCTTTGATTCGAACCGCCTCGCGCAGCCCAAAGTCAACGAACAGAGACGGCCGTTTTCACCGACCGCGATGCCCACCCCGGCGGTGGACCCGGCGGCGGTGCCGACACTACCCACGACCCGCAATTCGTACCACTCGCCCGACGCCACGGTCTCTCCCCGAGCGTAACCACGCCGACATTGGGTGTGGATTTTACCACCATATCGGCGGGATCTCGCACCCCTTGTTGGAAGGCTCACGCACCAAGGAGGCTCTCCGGGTCCATTTATGCGTTTACGAAGCGAAGTCAGATTACCCTTCAGTCTTTCACTGTTTTAGACCGGTATTCGCACAGATCGTTGATCATACACCCCGGGCATTTTGGCTTGCGCGCCTGGCACACGTAGCGCCCGTGCAGGATCAGCCAGTGATGCGCGTCGTGCTTGAATTCGCCGGGCACGGCCTTGAGCAGCTTCTCCTCGACTGCCCGCACGTCTTTTCCCGGCGCGATGCCGGTGCGGTTGGAAACCCGGAAGATGTGAGTGTCCACCGCGATCGTGGGCTGGCCGAACGCGGTGTTGAGGATGACGTTGGCGGTCTTGCGACCGACCCCCGGCAGCGCCTCCAGTTCCTCGCGCGTGCGCGGCACCTCCCCGTGGTGTCTTTGGATGAGCAGCCGGCAGGCGGCGAGCAGGTTCTTCGCCTTGGTGCGGTAGAGGCCGATGCGCCTGATGTGGCGCTCCAGGCCCTTGCGGCCGAGCGCGATCATGGCGCCGGGCGTGCCGGCCGCCTTGAACAGCTCGACGGTGGCGAGGTTCACGCTCTTGTCGGTGGCCTGGGCCGACAGCACGACGGAGACCAGCAGCTCGAACGGCGATGCATGGACGAGCTCGGTTCGCGGCGCAGGGTCGGCGGCTCGCAGCCTCCTGAAAATCTCGCGACGCTGCTCGGGTGTCATCGGCATCGGCTACTCACTATCAACGATCCACGCCTTTCCTTAAGAACGGCCGCGGTCACGCAGCCGCTGGCGGGCGCGCTGCATGACGCGCTCGATCGTCGCTTGCTTTCCGCGCCGGCCAGTGCGCTCGCGCCCCGAGGCAAGCTCACCCGCGCGCGCTCGCTCCAGGCGCGCGCGACGCGCCACGTGGCGCCGCCGGTATTGATCGGCACGCCGCCTGCGCTGTTCATGCGTCCAGGTCTCCCCGCTTTCGACCATCGCGATGCAGTCCACGGGGCACGGCGGCAGGCACAGCTTGCAGCCGGTGCATTCCGATGCGATCACCGTATGCATGAGCCGCGCCGCGCCGACGATGGCGTCGACGGGGCAGGCCTCGAGGCACAGCGTGCAGCCGATGCACGTCAGTTCATCAATCACCGCAACTGCCGGGGCCTTGACAGCACCTGAAGCCATGCGATCTTGATTCAAGATTCGGGATCCGGGATGCGGGATGCGGGATCGAAGGTTGAGATTTTATCTCGCATCTCGTATCTCGTGACTCGCATCTCGTATCCCGCATCGCGTATCAGGCGCTGCACAGCGCCTCAACGCACTCGCGCACCAGCGCCGGTCCGTGGTAGACCAGCCCGGTATAGAGCTGGACCAGGCTCGCGCCCGCGGCCATTTTTTCGCGGGCGTCCGCCCCGCTCATGATGCCGCCGACCCCGATCACGGGGACCTCGCCCTGCAGCGCGCGGCATAGGTCGTGCACGACGCGGGTCGAGCGCGCCGTGATCGGCGCGCCGCTCAGGCCGCCGGCCTCGGCGGCGTGGGGCAGGCCGATCACGCCGTCGCGGGCCGTGGTGGTGTTGGTGGCGATCACGGCCTCCACGCGGTGCCGCCGCAGCAACCCGGCAATCGCCACGGTCTGCCCGGCGTCCAGGTCGGGCGCGATCTTGACGGCGAGCGGGACCTGCTTTCCGTGGGCGTCGGCGAGCCGATGCTGCTCCGCCTTCAGCATGCCGAGCAGGTGGTCGAGAGCCGCGTCCTGCTGCAGGTCGCGCAGATCCTTCGTGTTGGGCGAGGAAATATTGACCGTCACGTAGCTCGCGAGGGGGTAGACCTTGCGCAGGCAGGCGAGGTAATCGTCGGCCGCGCGTTCATTGGGCGTGTTGGCGTTCTTGCCGATGTTGATGCCCAGCACGCCGCGGTAGCGGGCGCGCTTCACGTTCTCGACCAGGCGGTCGACACCCTCGCTGTTGAACCCCAGGCGGTTGATGACTGCTTGCGCGGCCGGAAGCCGGAACATGCGCGGTCGCGGATTACCCGGCTGCGGGCGCGGCGTCACCGTGCCGATCTCGAGGAAGCCGAATCCGAGCCGGGCGAGCGCGTCGATGTATTCGCCGTTCTTGTCGAGTCCCGCCGCGAGGCCCACCGGGTTCGGGAAGACGAGGCCCATGACGCTGCGCGCACAGGATGCCGGCGCCGGATCGGGGGAAGGCGCCAGTCCGGCGCGCGCGAGGACCTGGAGCGCCTCGAGCGTGAAGTGATGCGCCGCCTCGGGTTCGAGCGCGAACAGCAGCGGGCGCACCAGCGAATACATGGCGTTATTCTAACGCGAGCGATCAGCTGCTAGCTCCCAGCTCCCAGCTCCCAGCTCCCAGCTAGCAGCATTTTACCTGGTCCCTTCTTTTCCCGCTCGCTCGTCGCTGGAAGCTGGAAGCTCGAAGCCGGCAGCCCATTGCGGCAGCCGCAGTGTTTGACCACGTGCATGCCGCGTGTTAGAACGCGCGGGCGGGAAAGGCATGATGATCACCCAACAGCGCATCGAGCAGATCATCCAGGTCGTCGCCATCACCATACTGGTGATCGGCTGCCTGATGGTGCTCAGGCCGTTCCTCGCGGCGGTCCTCACCGCGGCAATCCTTTGCTACTCGACGTGGCCGGTCTACGCGTTTCTGGAAAGGACGGCCGGAGGCCGGCGCTGGCTCGCCGCGCTGGCAATGACCGCGTTGCTGATCCTGGTGCTGGTCATCCCGCTCGCGGTGATCGCGGTGAGCTACGCCGACGACGTTCCGCGCCTCATCGAGAGCGCGCGGGAGATGATCGCTGACGGACTGCCGGGGCCGCCGGCGTGGGTCGCCTCGATACCGCTCTTGGGCGAGTCGCTCGATGCCGGCTGGCGCGAGATCGTGGGCAGCCAGGCGAACCTGGTGGAGGCGCTGAAGCGCCTGGCGCAGCCCGCGCGCGAGGTCGCGGTGCGGACCGGCATCCTCATCGGGGAGGGCGTCCTGGAGTTCACGCTGATCGCCTTCATCGGCTATTTCTTCTACCGTGACGGGGCGGCGCTCATCGGCGCGCTGCGCAGGGGGCTCGACCGCGTCGCGGGCCACCTCGCCGGGCGGCTGCTCGAGATCGTCGGCGGCACCATCAACGGCGTGATCTACGGCATCGTCGGTACCGGCATCGCGCAGGCGATCGCCGCGGTGGTGGGCTTCGTCATCGCCGGCGTGCCGGGCGCGCTGATGCTGGGCTTCGTGACGTTCTTCCTGTCCATCGTGCCGGCGGGGCCGGCGCTGATCTGGGTCGGGGCGGCGGTCTGGCTGTTCTACCAGGACCAGACCGGCTGGGCGGTGTTCATGGCGCTGTGGGGCTTCTTCGTGATCAGCGGCATCGACAACATCGTGAAGCCGCTGCTGATCAGCCGCGGCGCGAGCCTGCCGTTCGCGCTGGTTCTGCTCGGCGTCCTCGGCGGGGTGCTTGCCTTCGGCTTCGTCGGGATTTTCCTCGGCCCCGTGCTGCTGGCCGTCGGATTCAACCTCGTGCGCAGTTGGACCCAGGCGCGGGGACTGGCGGCCGACGCTCTTTCCGAGCCGCCGCGCGGCTAGCAGCCTGTCGGACTTGGCGTTTCGACAGGCTGCTAACAGCAAAACCGCCTGCGAATTGCGAATGAAATACGGGATGACGACCCTTCTTGGCCTCCAACGGGCACGCGAGCAGGCTGAAAATAAGGTTTTCACTGCCTTTTTCTATCGTTCTTGCGCAGGCGGTTTTGCATTTAGGAGTTTGTCGATCCTAAGTCCGACAAACTCCCAGCGTAACCGCCGCTTCCCGCGGCATCGGCGAATCAGAAACTGGCTCTTGTCTTGATGAGGAACTGGCGGGACTTGATGCCGGGTTCGGCGTTGAGCGGGAAGGCCAGGTCGATGTGGATCACGCGGCCGGTGGCGGTGCGGTCGTTCAGGATGCGCAGACCGAAGCCGACATCGCCGAGCCATCCCGGATTGGCGGTGTTCTGGTTCACGCCACCCCAAGCGCGGCCGTAGTCGAAGAAGACGGCGCCGCCGACCCGGAACAGGCGGAACGGGTACCAGTCGGAGTACGCCCGCTGTTCCAGCGACAGCAGCGCCCGATGCGTGCCGGTCTGGTAGCGCAGCGGGTAGCCGCGCAAGCCGCTGTCGCCGCCGAGCAGGAGCTGGTCCGCGGCGTTGCCGTTGGCGACCGTATCCGCGGAAATCGAGGCGAAGAACAACCGGTGCCGTCCCTGCGGGTGATAGTATTTCGCCCCGATCCCGGCGAATTGATGCTCGCCCCCGCCGCTGCCGTACTCGCCACTGGCGTAGGCGGAAGTCAGAAGGTTGTGGTCTCCAGCGAATGCAAAACCATCGCTGGCGATCGCGGAGTAGATCCACAGGTCCCGCGTGGAGCCCAGGCCGGTCATGGCGCGCCCCAGCTGCAGCCGGGAGTTGAAACCCAGCGCGAAATACTCCGCGCGCTCGATCCGGTCCCGGTTCTTGACCTTCCGGAAGTCGTCCTCGACCACTTCGTATCGGATGAAGGGCGCCACCAGCGTCAGGTCCGTGGGCATTTGCGAGGGGACGGGCAGCCCGGGGTCGATCAGGTAGGCGTCTTTCTGGTATTGAACGCCCAGCGAATAGCGCTGCGTCCAGCCGTCCACCAGACCTCTTGAGAGTCCGCCATAGGCTTCTCCCGCGTCGGACTTGTGGCGGTACTGGCCGAGGACGCTGCCGCCGCTGTATATCGAGTCGATGCGCTCGTTCGTCGACGCCGACACGCCCGCCGCCCAGCGGGAATCCAGCGCGTAAAAAGGCCGGTCCAGCCTGAAAGCGTCGCGCGTGCCGTCGTCGAAAGTGCCGTGCTGGTATTCGACGGTGGTCCAGCCCCCGAACGCGTGGTTATGGGAAATCGAGAATTCCTTGCCGGTGCGGTCGACGTCGGAACTGCGTTTCACGCCCAGGGAGATGCCCGTGCCCAGAAGGTTGTATTCGTTCAGCGTCAACTTGCTCGAATTGACGCCGCCCTGCCGGCTCAGGCTGAATCCCGGGTCCAGCGTCCACGTGTCGCGCGTCGTGACCTCGATGTCGACGATGCCGTCATGGTACGCGACCGGCCGGATGCGGACGTCGTAGAGGTAATGATTGCTGCGCAGTATCCGCTCCGATTCTTCGATCAATCGCACCGATAGCGGCTCGCCGCTCTTGAACAGAAGCGCGCGCCGCACCACGCCGGGACGCGTGCGGATGTGCAGCGTGTTGGCGAGCCGGAACAGCGCATTGTTTTCCCTGGGATCGTCCAGGTCGAAGATGTCCTGGTTGTCGATGCGGATGACGCCGATGACGGCCCCGGTGGTCTCCAGTTCCTGAAAGGACGGGACAGGCGTGTTTCCGCCTGCTTGCTGTGCCGCCGCCGGAGCGATCGACAAGGCAAGGGCGAAGCAAATGCTGCCGAGCCAGCGGATCGAACGGATGGCGGCAGTTCGGGCCGTTTTCCCTTGCGCGATTGAGGAATCGCGGTGCCGATCGTCGCGAGGGCAGGTCGAGCGCTTGAAGTCGCCCGGTTGTTTCAGGTGGATCACTCGCTTGCCCGGTCTCGGGGCCGGGCTTGAGGTTATCCCGCGCCCGTCCCGGCCGCCGAGGCTTGTGCGACTTTCGGTGGACCCATGATCGAGACATAAAGCGCAAGTATTACCAGCCAGCACACCAGCGCCGACCACAGGTTGTGCGAGAGAAAATGTGCGCCCTGCGCGACGCGGGCCATGCCGAACGCCATCCCTGCCGCGAGGCCGCCCCACAGGCCGGCCTGTGCCAGGCGGCGGCTGCCCAGCGAGAGGCCGGCGAAGTAGAACGCCAGCAGGGCGAAACCGGCCGAGGCGTGGCCGCTCGGAAAACAATGTCCCGGCGGTTGCCCTGGCGGGGCCTTGTCGAACAAATCCAGGCGCGCGGCGTATCCGCCGTACTCGGCCAGGTCGTAGGGGCAGTGACGCGGGCTGCCTGCCTTGAGCAGGCTCACCGAGCCGGGTGCGAGCGCAAGCGCAAGACTCAGGAACAACAGTAGCCGGCGCCGGTGTTTCAGCACGGGAATCACGAAGGACATCAGCAAGGCCACGATCACCGCGCAGGCGGCCAGAACAACCAGGTACTTGGCCCACTGATGCGTCACGATCTCGAATACCGCGTTGTAGCGCAGCGGGAAGCGTTCGGAAGCCGCATTGAAAAACCAGCCACTCACCGTGCTGTCGAGCCGGGTTGTTTCCAGCGCGAGCAGCGATAGAGCGGCCACCAGCGCCGGGCGGAGGTGGCGCAGGAAAAAATCACGCTTGTCGCCATTGCGCCCGGTCATGATTTGCACGGGCCGAACAGGTCGCGTTCCGGGCGGTAGACCGATGTCCGCACGTTCGACAGGCCCAGGACGGAATGGAAAAGGTAATCGTGCGAGACCGGCTCGCGCTGCCTTGCCTCGAGGCAGGCGGTGTCGATTCCCGGGCGCTCGCGCATGCCCTCGGACAGCCACAGCAGCATCGGGACATGGACCTGCTCGTCCGGTGCAAGTGCGTAGGGGATACCGTGCAAGTACAGCCCGTTCTCGCCCAGCGACTCGCCGTGGTCCGACACGTACAGCATCGCCGTGTCAAAACGCGCCGCATTGCTCCGCAGCAGGTCGATCGTCTGGCTCAATACGTGGTCGGTGTAGCGCAGGGTATTGTCATAGGCGTTCACTATGTTCTGGCGCAGGCAGTGGTCGAGCTGGACGGTGTTGCACACCGGCGTGAAGTACCCGAAGGCCGGCGGGTAGCGCTTGAAGTAGGCCGGGCCGTGGCTGCCACGCATGTGCAGCACGATGACGGCGTCGCCGTCCAGCCTGTCGATTCGGGACTGCAGGCCGTGCAGGAGGATCTCGTCGTAGCATTCGCCATCGCGGCACAGGCCGGGCACCTTCAGGTTCGACAGGTCCTCATAAGGCACGCGGTCGCACACGCCCTTGCAGCCGGAGTTGTTGTCCCGCCATTGCACCGTGACGCCGGCGCGCTGCAGCACGTCGAGCAATCCCTCGCGTCGCAGCGCAAGCGTGTCCTCGAAGCGGTCGCGGCCGACATCCAGGAACATGCACGGCAGCGACACCGCCGTGGACGTGCCGCAGGCGCTGGCGTCGGAGAAGCTGAGCACGTGCTGCCGCGCCAGCTCGGGATTGGTGGGGCGCGGGTAGCCGTTTAGCGAGAAGTTTGCCGCCCGGGCGGTTTCCCCGACCACTACCATCGTGAGCGTTGGCTTGCCCGCGCGCGCTGCCGCGACCGCGCGCGTGGCGTCGGCACCGACGACCTCCAGCACGATGGGGGCGGCCAGATACCGCTTGAGGTACCCGTGCGCCGCGGCCACGATGTTGTGGGGCACGAGCATGAGGCGCAGTTCGCGATGGTTGCGCAGCAAGGACGCATAATGCTGGTAGTTGACGAACAGCACGGCGACCAGGCAGGCGGCGGCGGCCACCATGCCGAGCGCCTTGATGCCCAGCTCGCGCGTCGCGGGCCCGCCGGCCACGCGCACCCGGGCGATGAGCAGCGCCGGCAGCAGGCCGAATACCAGCAGCCAGGCCGACAGGCGCCAGCTCACAAGATCCTGCGCCTCGGCTGCGTGGGTCTGCACGACGTTGGCGATCATGCTGTGGTCCAGCAGCATGCCGTAGGTGTACGTGAAGTAGCTTGCAGCCGCCGAGCTCAGCAGCACGGCGCCGAGCACCGCCTTGGTGGCGCGCCCCCAGGTCAGCAGGCTCAACAGCAGATAGACCCAGGCCAGCACAAGCAGCGGCAGGGATAGCAGGAAGAGGAAGTTGTCCGTACGCAGGCCGCCCACGTCCTGCCAGACCGCGCGCCAGAACGGAAAATTGCCTAGCGCGACCAGCCACAACGAGGCCAGCAGCGTGAGCGTCGGCCGTCTGAGCGTGAAATTGCGCAGCGACACGGGTGCCGCGCGCCTGCCACGATCGGACCACCGGGAGACGACAATCGGTATGGAATTTTGCGCCGGAACAGGAGTAGCAGGCATGGCGGGAGGTTAGTCCGCCGCGCATCAAGGACTTGAAACGAACCTGTGACGAAAGAGTGAAGCCTCCGGGGGGGCGGTCCTCCCCCAGGCAGCCGTCGTTGCTTCACTTGGCGGCCTTTGATTCGAGCAGATGGTGGGCCGCAATACGGCCTTGCTTCACCAACGATGCGTCCACGATACCGGGCAAGAGCGCGTTCAGCCGGACGAAAATCCGCTCCGGGCCGCCGAGGGTGACTTCCTGTCTGTCTCCGGCAAGGGCGTCGGCGATCGCGACCGCCACTTTTTCCGGCGCGTCCACGGCCGTGCCGGTATCGGCCATCAGCGCGCGCGCCGCGGGTCCGTTCATCGCGGTGGCGGTGGCGCGGGGTGCGATATAGAGCACTTTCACGCCTGAATCGGCGAGTTCCCTGCGCAACGCCTCGGAGAACCCGCGCAGCGCGAACTTGGTGGCGGAGTAGGCGGCGTGGTACGGAAAGCCGATCGCGCCGAAGACCGAGCCGATGTTGACGATGCATCCGGTGCCGCGCTGGAGCAGGTGCGGCAGCGCCGCGCGCGCAAGCAGCAGCGGCGCCGTGACGTTGACCTCGATCAGGTCCCGCAGGGCGGCCTCGTCCTCGCCGGCAAAGGCGCTGAAACGCGAGCGCCCGGCATTGTTGATGAGCACGTCGATCCCGCCCAGCGATTCGTGCGCGCACCGTACGAGCTCAGCGTGGCTGCCGGGACGCGCCAGGTCGGATGGCAGGGAAACGGCGGGCGCGGCGGCGTTCGAGATTTCCCCGGCCAGTCGCGCGAGGCGATTAGTGTCCCGTCCCGCCAGCGCCAGGCGGGCGCCGCGCCGGGCCAGTTCCGGGGCCAGGGCGCGGCCTATGCCGCCGGTCGCACCGGTCAGCAGGATGCGGCTGCCGGCGATCTTCATGCCGCGATCCCGCGCGGCCGGCCGGCGGCCCGGTCCGAGTCAAGCGCCCGGAACACCTCGCCGTAGAGTTTGTAAAAGACCCGGGCGCAGTGAACGAGCGTCTCACGGTCGTGAGCGTGGTCGAACCGGTCGACGAGCGTGGCAAAGAAGCGGGTGTGGCCGACATCGAGCTCGCCGTGCGAGGTGAGGTAGGTGAACGCTGCGGGCGGCAGCCGCAGGGAGCCCATCAGCGCTTCCGCCGCCCGGCTGGCGACCGCCGTGCTGGTGCCTTCGAGCACCAGCACCATGCCCAGGAAGCCGACTGGATTAAGGCGCGCGATGACGTCGTAGGCGTAGGCGACGAGCAGTTCCGCGGCCAGTCCGGGCCGGCCGCTCCGGACGGCTTCGGCGTCCCCGCCGCAGGCGCCGATGTCGTCGAGTATCCATTCCTGGTGCCCGGTTTCCTCCTTGATGTACTCGACCATGGCGGTGCGCAGCCACTCGAGCCGCGCCGGCAACCTGGCGCCGCACGCCATGAGCAGCGGCAAGGTGTGCTTGACGTGATGATAGGCCTCGCCCAGAAACGCGAGGTAATCGGCGCGGGTGAGGCGCCCGGCGGCACCGTCGCGGATGAACGGGATGGCGAGCAGCTCGGCGCGCTCCCGTTCGGTGGCATGCAGCAGGTCGTCATGAAAGCTCATGGGGTTCCCCTTGGTACAGCGATTCGACGGCGGGCTGGTAGCGGGCCGCGAGCTGGGCTCGCCGCAGGCGGCCGTTGGCCGTGAGCTCGCCGTTGGCGGCGGAAAACGGCTCGTTCGACCGGGTCCAGCGCCGCACCTGCGCATAGTCAGGCAGCGTGCGATTGGCGCGTCCCACCGCCGCGCTGACCGCGGCGTCAGACTGGTCGGGCGCGGGGGTGATCACCGCGGCCGCCCAGGGGCGCGCCTCGCCCGACACCCACGCCTGCGCGATGGCGGGCTCGAGCGTGAGCGCGGCTTCGATCCATTCGGGCGAGACGTTGCGCCCGTATGAGGTGATGAAGCAATCCTTCTTGCGACCCGTGACATGGAGGTAGCCTTCGGCGTCGAGGTGGCCGAAGTCGCCGGTGGGCCACGCGTCCCCCGCGTGCGCGGACGCGCCGCGGTAGCCGAGCAGCGTTGCTCCCGCCGCGTGGATTTCGCCGTCCTGCCCGAAGGATAGCGTGCAGTGGGACAACGGGCGCCCCGCGCTGCCGCGCCGGTTGGCGCCGGGCGTGTTAAGCGAGACGACCGACGCGCATTCCGACAGGCCGTACCCCTCGAACACCGGTAGCCCGACCGTCTCCGCGCGCTGCAACAGGGCGGGCGCCACCGCGGCGCCGCCGACGGCGAGGAAACGCAGGTACTGGGGGCGCGCCGCGCCGCGCTCGACGCGCTCGACGACGGCCTGCAGCATCTGCGGCACCATGATGACGGTCGTTGCGTGGTGGCGGACCATCGCCTCAATCAGCGCCGCCGGTTGCACGCCCGATCCGCCCGCGATGCCGATTTCATTCAGCGGCGGCAGCACGCAACACGCGCCGGCGACGAGTGACGCGTGGACGCCGATGTTCTCGAGCAGCGTCGCCAGGGGCAGCAGGCTCAGGTGCCGGTCGCGCGCGCCGAGCCCGCAGGCCGAAGCCAGCGAGCGGGCGACCTTGGCGAGGGCGTCGCCGCCGAGGCAGACGCCCTTCGGATTGCCGGTGGTGCCGGAGGTGTAGGTGATCTTCAGGGTGCTCCGCGGCAGGACGGCCGTCCGGGCGCCGACGCGGATGCGGGAGAGACGGCGGCCGGCCAGGTTGAGGTCGGCGTCGCCCACGGCGGGCAATCCCCCGCTACGCAGCCGTTCGATGCAGCGGTCCGGCTGGTCGGTGATCACGCATTCGACGCCTGCGTCCACGACGGCGTGGGCGTGCTGCTGCGCGGAGAAGAAGGCGGGCAGCGGCACGCACGGCAATCGCGTGGCGAGCAGCGCGAGATCGGCGATCACCCATTCCGGCGAGTTGTCGAGGCACAGCGCGACGGGTCTGGACGTGCGCAGCCGGATATCGGCGCCCGCTTCCGCGATGGCGCGGTTGAGGGCTGAATAGCTCCACTCCCGCGCGCCGTCCGCCAGGGCGGCGCGCCGCGGGTGCGCCGCCGCGTGGCGGCCGATCGCGGCGATTACCGGGTGCACGCGGCCTCGCACACGGCATCGAAAGCCGACGCAACGCGCACCGCCGTGACCAGCGGCGCCTGCTCGTAGTAGTCGCCCCATTCCGCGCGCGCCGCGGCCGGGAGGCGTCCGCCGTCGGCGGCCGCGAGCGTGACGAGCGGAATGCCCAGGCGCGTGAAATTGTTGCGCAGCGCCGGCACGGCCGTGAAGACCACCCACGCCGGCCCCGCCGCGTTCAGGTGCGTCGTGAGATTGAAGATCAGGCGGCGGGCGAAGCCGGCGCGCGCGATGACCAGGTTGCCGACCTCGACGATGTCCGTCCGGCCGAGGGTGAGCCCCGTCGCGAGCGAGAGGGCGGCGTCGACCGGCTGATCGAGGTAGGTCTCCAGGAACAGCTTCTCGCCGGCCGCGGCGCGCAGGCCGCAGGCCGCGAGGATCTCCGCGTCGCGGCGCAGGGCCATCAGCGCCGGCATCAGCCGGGCGAGGCGGGCGCCGTAGGCGCGCTCGAAGCCGCGGCGGATGAATGCCTCGACGGCGGGCCGCTCGCGCGCGCCGGCGCGGGCAAACGACCAGTGGGCGCGAGGGACGGCGGCATCGTGCCCGGTGTTTCCCGCCCCGGTCGCGTCGCAGGCCGGAACGGGCATGGCGTCTAACGTCATCGTTTCCTCGATCGCGCCGGGTCGGTCCGGCGCCGCCTGTTGGAGTCGACGACAAGGTTAGCGCGGGCGGCGTCAAGAAACCGTCGTCCGGTGGTGTAGAAACTGTGAAGGCGTCGGGCAAGCAGTGTGTCGGGTTTTGTCCCGACACACTCCTTAAGCAAAACCGCCCGCAGGTAAACGACAGGGTTGGATTCGAAATGCCTGAATCCAGCGATGCTTCAGAGCATTTTGATGACCAAAACATGCCTCTTGACTCTGCTCTGTTGCAATTCTGCGGGCGGTTTTGCATTTAGCAGCCTGTCGGAACTTCAAGTCCGACAGGCTGAGATGATCCTTGGGCAGCCACTCCGGTACCGAGGGCGGCAGCAAATAGGCAGTTTCCCGGTCCACCTGAACGAATCGGCTCATCAGTCCTGCCTCACCATCAATATGCCCTACCTACCCGACGTACCACACCCATTCAGGTTGACCGCCCCCGCCTGTAAACTGGCGTTCCCTATAGCAGTGTGTCGCCCGCCGGCATCGGCGATCATGATGACCCCGCCCGCCGAGAACCCGTGCGGAACCCAAAGTCCGACACACTGCTAGGGGAAGGTGATGCGGAACACGCTGCCCTTCATCGGCGCGCTCTCCACCTCGATCTTCCAGCCGTAGTGGTCGCAGATGCGCTTGACGATGGCGAGCCCGAGCCCGCTGCCGCCATCCGGGTCCGCGGCCCGGTAAAAACGCTCGAACACGCGCGGCAGGTGCTCCGGGCTGATGCCCGATCCGGAATCCGCGACCGTCAGATCTCTGGCCGCGTAGCCGATCCTGACGAAGCCGCGCTCGGTATAGTGGACCGCGTTGCGCACGAGGTTGCCGAGCACCAGGCGCAACGCCGGGTAATTCAGCTCGAGCACCGCGTCGCGCGCCACGTCGATCTCCAGCGCCAGGCCCTTGCGCGCGATCTCGCCGCGATGCGGCTCGATCGCCTCGGCCACGCAGTCGGCCAGCGCGACGGGCTCGATCTCGCCGAGCGCCTGCCCGCGCGCGAGGAACAGCAGCGCCTGGATCTGTTCCGCCATGCGGTCGGCCGCCTCGTCGATCCAGGCCACGCGCGCGCGCGACTTCTCCCCGAGCGCCGGATCGGCGAGCAGCATTTCGCAGCTCGTCCGGATCGCGGTGAGGGGGGTGCGCAGCTCGTGGCTCGCGTTCGAGGTGAACTCCTGTTCGCGCCGGATCATCTGCTCGATGCGCGACTGGTAGTCCTCGAAGGCGCGCGCGAGCAGCGCGACCTCCGGGCCCTGGCCGGGCCGGGCCAGCGCCTCGTGCCGCTGCCCGGGCTTGAGCTCGCTGACCCGGCCGGCGAGTTCCGTGACCTGCCGGACCAGCACGCCGGACAGCCAGTAGCCGAGCGCAAGCGACACGAGTGTGGCGGTCAGCACGGATAGCCATACGAGGAGCTTGAATTCCTGCTCACGTTGCTCGTATAACCCGACTTCATACGCCACGTAATAGCGGATGCCGTTTTCTTCGCGCACCAGTATCTGGAATTCGTCCTTGCCCACGAACCGCTCATGGCGTCCCGGGCCCAGATTGCGTAAGTAATCCGGAAGCCGCGCCTGCTCCTGCGCGTCGCGCACGATGTAGCTCTGGAAGTTGGAGCTAGGCTGGGGAAGATAAGCGGGGATCTGCTGGTGGCGCTTGACCAGGAAGTCCATCTCCTCGGAGACGAGCTGGTCCAGCAATGTGTCCTCCAGGTCCTCGGAGGCGGTATAGAGGGTGAAGCCGAGCGCGCCCACGACCAGCAGGCAGGCGAGCGCGAGCGCCAGGGCGACCCGCAGCCGGAGCCCGGGCTTAATCCCCGCCACGCGGCACCAGGCGGTAACCGAGGCCGTGCACGTTCTCGATCGGATCGTAGCCGCCGGCCTGCGCGAGCTCGCGGCGCAGCACGTGCATGTGGCTGCGCAGCGTGTCGCTGGTTTCCTGCTCCTGGCCCCAGACCTCGGTTTCGAGCTCCTGCCGGCTGAAAACGCGATTGGGCTGGGTCATCAGTACCTGCAGGAGCCGGATGCATTTGGGCGGGAGCCGGACGTCCTTGCCGCGGAAGCACGTCGTCAGGCTGGCCGGATCGAACGTCAGATCGCCCGCGGCGAGCGCCCGCGAGGTCACGCGTCCGGCCCGGCGCTTGTGCAGCGCCGTGAGGCGCGCCTCGACTTCCTTGAGGGCGAACGGCTTGACGAGATAGTCATCGGCGCCCCGCGCAAACCCCTCGAGCTTGTCATCCAGGGTGTCGCGCGCGGTCAGCATCAGCACGGGGGTGTCGTCGTGCGCGTCGTCGCGCAGCTTGCGGCAGACCGTGACGCCATCCATGCCCGGCAGCCCGAGATCGAGGACGATGGCGTCGAACTGCCCGGTCACGGCAAGGTGAAGGCCGGTGACGCCGTCGGCCGCGGCGTCCACCACGTGCCCCTGCGCCTCGAGAAAGTCGTAGAGGTTGGCCGCGATCGCCGGGTCGTCTTCGATGATGAGTATGCGCACGGGAGCCGGTGACTCGTGACTGGCGGCTCGTGATTCGTGGCTTGTGTGTTGTGACCGGATTTTATCCTCCAGTCACGAGCCACCAGTCACGCGTCACGCCTTTCGTGGAGGCGTGACCGTCTGCCAGCGGCCGTTGACCAGCCCCTGCATCGGCTGGAACTGGATCTTGTAGGCCATCTTGCGGCTTTGCGCGATCCAGTAGCCGAGGTAGAGGTGGGGCAGGTCGAGCCGCCGGCAGAGGTCGACCTGCCACAGGATGTTGAACGTGCCGAAGCTCGCGCCGCGCACGTCCGGGTCGAAAAAGGTGTAAACCGAGGACAGCCCGTCCTGCAGCTCGTCGACGATGGAAACCATGCGCAGCGCGCCGTTCTCGCGGAACTCGATCAAACGCGTGGGCACGTTGCTCTGGAGCAGGAAATGGCGGTACTGCTCGCGGCTGTCCTGGTCCATCCCGCCGCCGGAATGGCGCAGCGACTGGTAGCGCAGGTAGAGCGCGTAATGCTCCGCGCTGTAGCGCAGGGGCAGCATCTCGGCCTTGAGCGCGGCGTGCCGCCGCAACGTGCGCCGCTGCGCGCGCGAGGGCCGGAAGGCCTCGGCGTCGATGCGGACCGGAACGCAGGCGCGGCAGTGGTCGCAGTGCGGCCGGTAGGTGAAGGCGCCGCTGCGGCGGAACCCGGCCCGCACCAGCTCCGAATAGACGGCGCCGTCGATGAGATGGCTGGGGGTGGCGACCTGCGAGCGCGCCATGCGCTCCGGCAGGTAGCTGCACGGGTAGGGCGCCGTCGCGTAGAACTGCAGCACCGACAGCGGGAACTCAGTCAAATAAGTCATCGTCGAGCCGCCATTTCCGTGTCGTCCGCGGATAGTTTACCAATTCCCGGAGCTTGCGCATGAACTCCGCGCGCGGAATCTCGCGCGCGCCGAAGCGCGCAAGATGCGCGGTTTTCATCTGGCAGTCGATCATGCCGAATTTCCAGCGCTCGAGCTGCCGCACGAGGTGCGCCAGCGCGATCTTGGAAGCGTCGGGCGCGCGCGTGAACATGGACTCGCCGTAGTACATGCCCCCGAGCGCGACGCCGTAGAGACCGCCGGCGAGCGTGCCCGCGATCCAGACCTCCACCGAGTGCGCGTGGCCGCCGCGGTGCAATCGGGCGTAGGCCGCGGCCATGTCGCCGGTAATCCACGTTCCCTCCTGCCCGGGCCGCGGCGCGGCGCAGGCGCGGATCACCTCCTCGAACGCGGCGTCCGCGCGAACCTCGTAATCGCGCTTCGCCAGGCGCTTGCGCAGCGTGCGCGGGATCCTGAGCTCCGGCGGGAACAGCACCATGCGGGGATCGGGGCTCCACCACAGCACCGGCTGGCCCTCGCTGTACCACGGGAAGATGCCGTTCTCGTAGGCCTGGAGGAGCCGCGCGACGGAGAGGCCCGCCCCGGCGGCAAGCAAGCCGTTGGGCTCCTCGAGCGCGCGCTCGACGGGCGGGAACGGGTCGCCGGCCTGCAGCCAGGGGATCATGCTACTTCGGCGCGCCGACCTCGCGATCGATCACCACGACGACGCCGGCGGCGCCGACCCGGACCGGCGCGCTGAGTCCCTCCAGATCGCCCGGCTGGGGAACGGGATTGCCGCTCCTGGACACGCGGGCGCCCACCACGACCTGCACGTGCTTCGAGAGCCGCATTTCGGGCGTCATGGCCATCGAGTCGTCGAGCGCGAATGCGGCGGGCAGATCGCGAACCTGCCGTCGTGTCACCGCGAGCGGCGCGCGCGGGCCGTTGACCGCCCGCGCGAATATGAACACCGTGTCGGCGGGCGACGCGCCGGACGAGACAGCGGGCGCGAGCCGCACCGTGCCGCTCACGCCGGCTTGCGCCGCCGCGGCCACCGGCTTGGGCGGCGGCGCCGGCTCCGCCGCGGGCGCTGGAACGGGCCCGCCCGCGGCCGACCGCGCGTCCGCGATGCTGCCGCGGACCGATTCCGCCATTTCGGAATCCGGCGGCACCACCTTGAGTATCCTCTCCCAGTGGGTGATGGCGCCCGTGAAATCCCTTTTCTCGAACGCCACCGTTCCCGCCAGCGCGAGCGCCTTGACGTTGTCCGGATCCACCTCCAGCGCCTGCGCGATGAGGCGTTCCGGCTCGCCCAGCAGGCGCCGGCCCTGCGCCATCGCGAGCGCGTCGGCGTAGTCGGCCAGCAACTGCGCGTCGGGCGGGGAGCGCTTGAGCGCGTTCGCGTACGCGGCCGCGGCCTCGGGGAAGCGATCGAGCACGGTGTAGGACCGCCCGAGCATCACCCAGCCCTTGGGATCGTCGGGATTCTCCTTCATGCGCGCCGCCAGCCGCTCGACCATGCCCGCGACCTGTTCCATCGTCAACCCATGGTCTCCGGCCGCGGCCGGCCGGGGCGAGAGCGCGCCGGGGCTGCCGACCTGGAGGTACAGCAGCGCGGCCGAGATCGGTATCAGCGCGGCGAGCACCGCGGCTGCCCACTGCCCCCGGCGGCTGCCGCCTTCCGTGCCGTGGCGCTCCGACTCCACTTCCTCGAGCACGCGCCGCTCGAGCTCGGCCCGGGCCTTCCCGTACTGCTCGCTCGAGAGCGTGCCGCTCGTCAGGTCCGAATCGAGCTCGGACAGCTGCTCGCGCAGCAACGCGAGGTTCGACGCCGCGCGCTCCACGCCGCCGGACGGCCGGCGGCGCAGCAGCGGCGGCAGCACCCACGCAAGCGCCAGTCCGGTCAGCGCCACGGCGGCCACGAGAAACCCGGTCACGGCTGCTCTTCCCCGCCGCCGGTCAGCAGCCGCTCGGCGCGCCGGCGCTCTTCATCGGTGAGGTCGCGCTCGTCCGCGCGCGCGCGCCGCTTGCGCAGGTTGCGCAGCAACACCGCCGTCGCGATCGCGAGCAGCAGCAGGGGGCCGATCCAGAGCAGCAGGGTGGTCGCCTTCCACGGCGGGCGATAGAGCACGAAGTCGCCGTAGCGCTGCACCATGAAGTCCACGATCTCGCCGTCGCTCCTGCCGGCCTTGATCTGCTCGCGGATCTGGCGGCGCAGGTCGACCGCCAGCTCGGCGTTGGATTCCGCGATGGACTGGTTCTGGCAGACGAGGCAGCGCAGCTCCTCGGAGAGCTTAACCGCGCGCTTCTCGTGCACCGGATCCTGCTCGGTGGGCACGGCCTCGCCGCTCCAGGCGGCGAGCGGCGACAGCGCGAGCAGCAGCGTGGCGAGCGCCGACAGCAGTCTGGCGTCACGCCAGGCTGCTGTAAGCAAGACCGACATCCTCCTCACGATTTCTGCAGCTCCCGGATGAGCGGCAGGATCTTGCCTTCCAGCGCCTGGCGCGTGATCGGCCCGATCTGCTTGTAGCGGATCCTGCCGGCGCGGTCGATCACGAAGGTCTCGGGCACGCCGTACACGCCGTAGTCGATGCCGGTGCGCCCGTTGGCATCGGTGACGCTCAGCGTGTAGGGGTCCCCGTAGCGCGCGAGCCACGCCTTGGCGTCGCCCGACTTGTCCTTGTAATTGAGGCCGACGATGGGAACCACGCGGTTGCTCGCGAGCTCGACCAGGAGTGGGTGCTCGTCGCGGCACGAGGCGCACCACGAGGCCCAGATGTTGAGCAGCCAGACCTGCCCGAGCATGTCCTTCTGCGAGAACATCAAGACGGGCTGGTGCAGCTGCGCGAGCTGGAACGCCGGCGCCGGCTTGTTGATGAACGGCGAGGGCACTTCGCGCGGGTTGAGCGTGAGGCCGACGGCGAGGAACGCCACCAGCACCGCGAACACGCCGAGCGGGATCAGGAAACGGTTCATCCCGGGGGTGGACCCGTCAGCGGGCGCCGGCCATGCGCGCCGCCGCCGGGACCTCTTCGCGCCGCGCCGCCGCGCGATAGCGCCGGTCCGAGAGCGCCAGCAGCCCGCCGAGCGCCATGATGGCGCAGCCGGCCCAGATCCAGACGACGAACGGCTTGTAATAGACGCGCACGCTCCACGCGCCGCCATCGCCCGCCGGCTCGCCGAGCGAGACATAGATGTCGCGGAACGGGCTGGTGTCGATGGCCGCTTCGGTCATCGGCATCTGCTGCACGTTGTAGATGCGCTTCTCCGGCAGCATCACCTCGATCCGCCTGCCGTCACGGGTCACGGTGACGGCGCCGCGCGCCGCGCGGTAGTTCGGTCCCGGCACGCTGGTGACGCCGTCGAAGCGAAAGGTGTAGCGGCCGACCGTCACGGTGTCTCCCGGCGCCATGCGCACGTCGCGCTCGATCTCGTAGCCCTTCACCATGGTCACGCCGACGATGAAGACCGCAACACCGCAGTGCGCGGCGAGCATGCCGTAATAGGCGCGCGGCTGGGCGCGCAGCCTCGTGCGCCAGCCGCCGGTGAAGCCGCCGAGCCGGCCGCGGAGGTTTTCCGCGGCCGTCGCCAGGATCCACAGCGCGAGCAGCAATCCGAAACTGATCATCGGGGTCCATCTTCCCGCCGCGAACGGAAGCAGCAGCGCGGTGGCGACGCTGACCGCGAGCGCCCAGCGCAGGCGCGCGGCGAGCTCGGGCAGCGCGGCCTGCTTCCAGCGCGCGACCGGGCCGACGCCCATGAGAAAGGCCGCGGCGGCCATGACCGGCACGAATACCGTCTCGAAGTACGGCGGTCCGACCGAGATCTTGCCGAGGCTCAAAGCGTCGAGGAACAGCGGGTAGAGCGTGCCCAGCAGCACCGAGCCCGCCGCCACCACCAGCAGCACGTTGTTGGTGAGCAGCATGGATTCGCGCGAGACCGCCTCGAACGAGCCGCCCAGGCCGACCCGCGGCGCCCGCCAGGCGAAGAGCGCGAGCGAGCCGCCGATGACGAGCGCGAGGAAGCCCAGTATGAACACGCCGCGCTTCGGGTCAGTCGCGAACGCGTGCACGGAGGTCAGCACGCCGGAGCGCACGAGGAAGGTGCCGAGCAGGCTCAGGCTGAAGGCGAGAATCGCGAGCAGCACGGTCCAGCTCTTGAAGCTGCCGCGCTTTTCCGTCACCGCCAGCGAATGGATCAGCGCGGTGCCGACGAGCCAGGGCATGAACGACGCGTTCTCGACCGGGTCCCAGAACCACCAGCCGCCCCATCCCAGCTCGTAGTAGGCCCACCAGCTGCCGAGCGCGATGCCGCAGGTGAGAAAGCACCATGCGAGCGTGGTCCAGGGGCGCGACCAGCGCGCCCAGGTCGCGTCGAGCCGCCCCGAGAGCAGCGCCGCGATCGCGAACGCGAACGCGACGGAAAAGCCGACGTAGCCCATGTAGAGCATGGGTGGATGGATCACCATGCCCGGGTCCTGCAGCAGCGGATTGAGGTCGCGTCCGTCAGCCGCCGCGGGGAACAGGCGCTCGAACGGGTTGGAGGTGAGCAGCATGAACAGCAGAAACCCGACGCTCACAAGCCCCATCACGCCGATGACGCGCGCCACCATCTCCCCGGGCAGGTGGCGGCTGAACACGCTGACGGCGACCGTCCACACGTTCAGCATCAGCACCCACAGCAGCAGCGAGCCCTCGTGAGAGCCCCAGGTCGCGGCGATGCGATACTGCAGTGGCAGCTGCGAATTCGAATTGGTCGCGACGTTCAGGACCGAGAAGTCGTTGTTGATGAACGACCAGGCCAGGCAGCCGAACGCGATCGCCACGAACACGAACTGCCCCTGCGCCGCCGGCCGCGCGAGCGCCATCCATTCCGGCACGCGGCGCGCCGCGCCCGCGATCGGCAAGGCCGCCTGCGCGAGCGCGAGCAGCAGCGCGAGAATGAGGGAAAAGTGCCCGATTTCAGGAACCATCGCCCGGGCGCCTAATTGGCCGTCGGTAAATGGCTGACAGGCCATTTACCGCAGTCCATTCCCTCTCTCCGCTCGGGAGAGGGGGAAGGGGTGAGGGGTCGAGCGTCGCCTGGCATTATCGCGATGCTCGTTACTTCACGATCACGGTCTTCTGGGCCTTCCCGGCCTGCGCCACCGCGTGGGCGGCCTCGGGCGGCATGTAGTTCTCGTCGTGCTTCGCGAGCACCTGCGTCGCGTGAAAGACGCCGTCGGAGCCGAGCTTGCCCTGTGCCACCACGCCCTTGCCCTCCCGGAAGAGATCGGGAAGGATGCCCGAAAAGACGACCGGGATGGTCTTGGCCGTATCCGTCACGTTGAAATGAACGGTCAGGCCGTCGGTCCGGCGCTTGACGCTGCCGGCTTCGACCAGTCCGCCGATGCGGAACGTGCGATCGCGCGGCGCTTCGTTGGCCATCACCTGGCTCGGGCTGAAGAAGAACACCAGGTTGCTCTGGAAGGCGTTCAGCACCAGAGCGGCGGCCGCGCCCAGAGCAGCCAGGCCGCCGGCGATCAGCGCCATTTTCTTGTGGCGGGGTTTCATCGTGTTACCGGTTCTCAGTGATCGGACTCGCGCGCAGGCGCCCCGGGCATTCCGAGGAGAGACCGGTCTGCCGCGATTCGGTTCCGGCGATGGCACGAAAAATGCGCAATTCTAATGGTCTCTTCGCATCCGGGCAAAAGCGCCGGCCGCGGCCAGATCATACAGCACAGACCTGCGGCGCGCGTTCTCACCCCGCCTGAACCGCGGCAGGATAGTATCGAAGCCGACGCCTGCCGGATTGATGCACATCAAGGAAATCGCGCCGGCGGTAGCGCAATTTTTGCGGAGGCTCGCCGTGGCTGCGACGGGCCAGGGATCGGGCGTGCTTGCTGACGGCCCAAGCCTAGCCGGGCGCGCGGGGCGGTTCCGGAAGCTGGCGGCGGGCCGCCCGGTGACGCGCTACGAGCAACGCCACCTCCAGCGCGATCAGGATAACGGTCACCCCGTAGGATCCCCACACGTAGGGCCCGTAGCCGCCCATGGCGAGGAACGCGCCGAGGCTGCCCCACTTCATCGCGCCGCCTCCCGCCATTCCCGCACCCAGTCGGCGGCGCGCTCGCGCTCGAGGATGATCGAACGCACGCGCAGGAGCGAGGCGGCGATCGAGTACATCCAGAACGCCAGCGCCATGATCAGCATCCCGGCGAGCATGGTGGCCGCCATGGTCGGGCTGCGGGTCAGGCTGACCGAGGCCCCCTGGTGCAGCGTGTTCCACCACTGCACCGAGAAATAAATGATGGGCACGTTGACGACGCCCAGCAGCGCGAGCACCGCGCCCGCCTTGTCGGCGCGGCGCGGGTCGTCGATCGCGGCCTGCAGCGCCATGAAGCCGAAGTAGAGGAACAGCAGGATCAGCTCGGAGGTCAGGCGCGCGTCCCACACCCACCACGCGCCCCAGGTGGGCTTGCCCCAGAGCGAGCCGGTCCACAAGGCGATGAAGGTCATCAGGGCCCCGGTCGGCGCGAGCGCGCTCGCCATCATGGAAGAGAGCCGCGTGTTGAACGCGAGCCCCACGCCGGCCCAGAACGCCATCACGACGTAGATGAACATCGACATCCAGGCCGCCGGCACGTGGATGAAGATGATGCGATAGGACTCGCCCTGCTGGAAGTCCGTCGGTGCGACGAAGAAACTGATGTACAGACCGGGAACGGCGGATAGCGCCGCCGCCGCGAAGAACCACGGCGCCATCTTTCCCGCGAGGGGATAGAAGGTCGCCGGCGAGGAGTACTTGAACCAGTTCATCCTGCGGAGTGCCGTGCGTCGATTGGATTTCAGGCGGTAACGGGCGTCAAGGATATCAGAGCCATTAGCTGCCAACTGTCAGCCGCGAGCCACCAGCCATGAGCCGTCTGCTTGAAACCATTGCTGGGTCCTTGGTCTGATAGCTGATAGCTGATAGCTGATAGCTGATAGCTGATAGCTGATAGCTGATAGCTGATAGCTGATAGCTGATAGCTGATAGCTGATAGCTGCTTCACTCCAGCGCAATGCGGATCCCCACCGCGGCGGCCCACGGCGAGAGCGCGGCCGAGATCAGGAGGAACGCCCCCAGCAGCGAGAGGTGCGCCTGGGCGCCGAGCCCGGAGGAGGCGGCCTCGACCGCGCCCGCGCCGAAGACCAGCACCGGCACGGTGAGCGGCAGCACGATGAGGGGGACCAGCACGCCGCTCGCGCGCAGCCCGAGCGTGAGCGCCGCGCCGACGGCGCCGAGCAGGCTCAGGACCGGCGTGCCGATCAGCAACGAGGCCATGAGCGTGAGCAGGGCGGTGCCCGACAGGTCGAACTGCAGTCCCAGCAGCGGCGCGATCAAGACCAGCGGCAGCCCCGAAACGAGCCAGTGCGCCAGGATCTTCGCGGCGACGAACGCGGCGAGCGGCTGCGGCGCGAGCGCGAGCTGCTCGAGCGTGCCGTCCGCATAATCGGCCGCGAACAGGCGCGCCAGCGCCAGCATCGAGGCGAGCAGCGCCGCCACCCAGACCACGCCCGGCGCGATCGTGCGCAGCAGCGCCGGCTCCGGGCCGACGCCGAGCGGAAACAGGCTCGAGACGATGACGAAGAACAGCAGCGTGTTGGCCGCGTCCGACTTGTTGCGCATCGCGAGCAGGAGGTCGCGCCGGATCACGGTGCGCAGGGCGGCGAGCATCGGCGGCCTCAGCGGATCAGCGGCCCGCGGGATTTTTGAGTCCGCGGGGCCGCTGATGACAAAACCGCCCCGGAAGACGGCCTGGATCGAGGCAGGACTGCTCCGATCGACCCTCCGTAAATGGGCCCGAATATCCTACGGTCGCGGCGCATGGGTTAACTTGACGTAGGGTGTTCGGGGCGGTTTTGTTTAATGCGATGGTCGGGCTTCGGTCCGACCGTCGCCTAGGTTGATGTCCGTCGCGGAGCGCGCCTCGATGCGCGCTTCCTGGTGAGTCGTCAGCACGATCATGCCGCCGCGGGCGAGGTGCTCGCCCGCCGCCGACTGCACCCGCTCGACCGCGTCCGCGTCGAGCGCGGAGAACGGCTCGTCCAGTATCCACAAGGGAAGCGCCTCGCTCAATGCCAGCCGCGCGAGCGCCGCCCGCCTACGCTGTCCCTGCGACAGCAGCTTCACCGGCAGCCGCTCGCGGCCGGCGAGCCCGAAGCGCGCGATCGCCGCCTGCACGCGCGCCGGCGCGGCATCGAGTCCGGCCAGCGCGCAGGCGATCTCGAGATTCTCGGCGGCGGTCAGCTCGTCCTTGAGCGCGTTGGCGTGCCCGACGTAGGCGAGCTGCTTCCAGTAGTCCTCGCGCAGCGCGCGCACGTCCGTGCCGTTCCAGCGGACTTCCCCCGCGCTCGGCGCCGCCAGGCCGCACAGCACGCGCAGCAGGCTGGTCTTCCCGCTGCCGTTCGCGCCCGTCACGCGCAGCAGCGCGCCGGGACGCAGGGCAAAGCCGATCCCGCGGAACAGCGTCGCGCTGCCGCGTGTCGCCTCGAGTTCGCGTGCTTCCAACATTGATATAGGTCAAACGCCGACCAGGGACCGGACTATAACATCCGGTAAACGCGTCTTGTTCCCGATGAGCACGGTCACCGAGCCACCCTTCGCGGCGGCGCCTCGCGCCACGCATTGCTTCCACTGCGGCGAGCCCGTGCCCGATGACAGTCCCTACCATGTCGTGGTTGATGGCGTGGCCCGGCAGACGTGCTGCGCCGGCTGCGCGGCCGTGGCGCGGACCATCATCGACAACGGCCTCGCGGCTTACTACCGCTACCGCAGCGAGCTGCCGCGGCGCGAGCTGGCCGTCCCCGTGGTTCCGGAGGAGCTTCGCCTCTACGACCTACCGGAAGTGCAGCGGACCTTCGCGCACGCGCCGGATGCCGCGCGCCACCGGGCCGCCCTGCTCGTCGAGGGGATCACCTGCGGCGCCTGCGTGTGGCTGATCGAGCAGCGGCTGCGGCGGATGCCCGGCGTATTTCACGTTGCCGTCAACATGGCGGCGCGGCGCGCGCAGGTGGAATGGGATCCGGAATGCGTGCAGTTGAGCGCGATACTCCTGGCGATCGCCGACCTTGGTTACCGCGCGCAACCGTTCGATCCCGCCCGCAGCGAATCGGCCGCCGCCCGCGAGCGCCGCACGATGCTGTGGCGGCTGTTCGTCGCCGGCTTCGGGATGATGCAGGTCATGATGTATGCGGTGCCGGTCTACCTCGCGCAAGGCGGCATGAGCCGCGAGTTCGAGGCCATGATGCGGTGGGCAAGCCTGGTCCTGACGCTCCCGGTCGTGGCCTGGTCGGCGGGGCCGTTCTTCACGAGCGCCTGGCGCGATCTCAGGGCGCGCCGGGTCGGCATGGACGTGCCGGTCGCGCTCGGCATCGCTGCCGCCTTCATCGCGAGCGCGTACGCGACGGTCCGCGGTGCCGGCGAAGTCTATTTCGACTCGATCTCGATGTTCGTCTTCCTGCTGCTCGGGGCGCGCTTTCTCGAGGCGAGCGCCCGGTCGAAGGCCGCGGACGCGCAGCAACGGCTGGTGAAGCACATGCCGGCCGTGGCCGAGCGGCTGACGGCGGAGGACGGGGCAACCGAGCGCGTGGCGGTGGCAAGCCTCAAGGCCGGCGACCGCGTTCAGGTCGCGCCGGGCGCGGTCGTGCCCACGGACGGGTGCGTGCTGCAGGGTGCCAGCGCGACCGATGAGGCGCTGCTCACCGGGGAATCGCGCCCGGTCGCCAAACGCGCCGGGGACGCCGTGATCGGCGGCAGCATCAACCTCAGGAGCCCGCTCACCGTGGAGGTGACCCGCGTTGGCCAGGATACGCTGCTCGCCGGCATCGTGCGGCTCATGGACCGGGCGCAGGGCGACAAGCCGCGGATCGCGCAGCTCGCCGATCGCGTCGCGCAGTGGTTCGTGGCCGCGTTGCTCGCGGTCGCCGCGGTCACGGCGCTGGCGTGGTACGCGCTGGATCCGCAGCGGGCGCTGTCCGTGGTGGTCGCCGTGCTGGTGGTGACCTGCCCGTGCGCGCTGTCCCTCGCGACGCCGGCGGCGCTCACGGCCGCGACCGGCGCGCTCTACCGGCTCGGCATGCTGATCACGCGCGGCCACGCGCTGGAGACGCTGGCGCGGGCGACGCACGTCGTGTTCGACAAGACCGGCACGCTCACCACCGGCCGCCTCTCGCTCATCGGGGTGATGCCCCTGGACGGGCGCGGTCCGGATGACTGCCTGCGGCTCGCGGCCTCGCTCGAGGGCGGCTCGGAGCATCCGGTTGCCCGCGCCATTGCGGCGGCCGCGCCCCGGTCCGGCGGGCTTGCGGTCGCGGATCCACGCAACGTTCCGGGCGAAGGCGTCGAGGCGCGCGTTGAGGGCCTGCGCGTGCGCATCGGCAGCCCGGCGTTCGTCGCGGCGCTGACGCGGCGGCCGTTGCCGGCGGAAATGCTGTACGCGGTGGATGAAATCACGGTCGTGGCGCTCGGCAGCGAGACCGGGTGGATCGCGCTGTTCACGTTCGGGGACGCGCTGCGGTCGCACGCGCGCACGGCGGTGCGCGGGCTTCAGACGCACGGGCTGGCCGTGTGCATGCTGTCCGGCGACCGGCGGGAGACCGCCGGGCACGTCGCCCGCGAGCTCGGAATCGAGGCGTTCCACGGCGAGGCGACGCCGCAGGACAAGCTCGATTACGTCCGCCGGCTGCAGGCGCAAGGCGCGATCGTGGCGGTGGTCGGCGACGGCGTGAACGACGCGCCGGTGCTGGCGCAGGCCCAGGTGTCCGTCGCCATGGGCGGCGGCACCGATCTCGCGCACGCGAGCGCGGACATGGTGCTGCTCGGCGGGGACCTCGACCGGCTGCTCGAGGCGGTGGACGTCGCGCGCAACACCATGCGCGTCATCCGCCAGAATCTGGCCTGGGCCGTCGCCTACAACGCGGTCGCCCTGCCGCTTGCGGTGGCGGGGCTGGTCACGCCGCTCGCCGCCGGCATCGGCATGGCGTTGTCGTCGCTGGCGGTCGTGCTCAACGCGCTGCGGCTGACCGGCCGGCGCGGCGCCGCCCCGGACCCGGACAGACGCTCGAACCACAACCGGAATAGACAGGAGTTACATGATTTCCTGCGGTCTTGATCTTGTTAATCCTGTAAATCCTGTCCATTACTTGTTCTTGAAACAAGCTTTATGGAAATCCTGTACCTGCTGATTCCGCTCTCGGTGGTGCTGGTGTTCGCCATCGGCGCCGTGTTCTGGTGGGCCCTGCACAGCGGCCAGTTCGAGGACCTCGAGGGGCCGGCGCACCGCATCCTTACCGACAACGACGGGCCTTCCCGGCATGGCCCGCAATGAGCGTTTCCTGATCGGGTCAGCCGCTCGCGGGCGGCGCGGGTGCGCGCAGTACCTGCCAGAACCTGAGATGACCAGCAGCGGGATCCACCACGTGGCCCAGGCCCACAGGATCAGCGTTGCCCCATCCACGAACGGACGCAAGTCGAGCAGGAACGGTATCCGGGGATCGGTCATGCGCAAGGAAGACGAGTTGCTCGCGCAGGCCCCGGAGGATCCTGCCGAGGAGGGCTGGGCCCGGATCGCCGCCGTGTTCGACGCCAACGACGACCCGTTGTTCGGCAAGAACCGGCGCGCGGAGTGCAACAAGCGCTACCTCCGCATCATGAACCTGCTGTCGAGCAAGTTGAGAATGCCGCTGCGGCGCGGTGATCGCGAATAACGGGCCCGCCGCGCCGTTTTCGTGCACTGTTCATAGCAAACTTATTTGCGGGACGGCACACTCGGCATGCCTTGCGAGGAACTCGGCGGGAGACCTGGGGGCCGGTGCGCGGCCATGAACGCCACGGTGATGGGATCGACGCCTTCCTGGAGGGCGTATCCCTCAAGCCGCACACGAACCCGCTCGCGCAAGAATCCCGGGATGCGCTGCAAGCGCGCCTCGGCTTCCGGCTCCCAGCGCACCGCGGGGCGCGCAGCGGGCGCGGGCGGTGCCTCAGGCAAGCAATCCGGCGGCTTGACATAGTGGCACTTGGAATCCTCCGCCATAAGGTCGCCGTGCTGGGTCAACGCCCGCGCGCGGCAGCCGCCACAGCTGTACCGATAATCGCACCCGCCGCATTTGCCCTTCGGCAGCTCCCGGCGCAGGCGCTGCAATACCGGGCTCTCGCTCCAGATTTCTGCGAGCGGGGTGCGGCGCAGATCGCCAATGACCTCGGGGATGTAGGGACAGGGAGTCACGCGCCCTTGCGGTGTGATGCGAAAATAACGCCGGCCAGCGAGGCAGGCGCTCGACCAGTCGGCGTAATTGCCGCTGCCTTCGCCCGCATGCAACCCCTGTATCCGGCGCATGTAGGGCGCGCAGCGGGCGCGAATCTTCATTCCGGGGTGCCGCTCCTGGAGCAGCGCGATCTCGCGCAGCGTTTCCTCGTAACTCGCAGATGTCAGATCGCTCTGCGTCACGCCGCGCCCGGTGCAAACCAGGAAAAACACGTTGAACGCCATCACACCGGCCTGCCCGGCGATATCCGCAAGCGCGGTTAGATCACGCCGGTTCGCTTCAAACACCGTGGATTGCAGGACAATCGCCAGTCCCGCTTTACCGGCCGCAGCGAGGCCGCGCCGCGCGCCGGCCCATGCGCCCGGCAGTCCCCGCAGCCGATCGTGAAAACGCGCGTCGGATGAGTCCAGACTGATGCTCAGGCCCGCAGCCCCGGCGTCCCTGAGAGATTCGGCGCGTCTCGCATCGAGCAAGGTGCCGTTCGTGCCGATCACGGGCATGAGACCCTGTTGCCTGCCTGCTTGCACCCATTGCTCCAGATCGTGACGCAACAGCGGTTCCCCTCCGGTCAGCACGAGCATCGCGCCGGGCGCGCTCTGCCCGAGCTGGCACATGACCGCAAGACACTCCCCGGTGGTGAGCTCATCACGCGCCTCCGATTTCCGCTGCACGGCGTCGAGATAACAGTGCGCGCATGCGAGGTTGCAGCGGCGCGTGACGTTCCAGGAAACGATATAGGGCCCCGGGGGCGGCGTTTCGCCGGGGCGGGTAAACATGGCTGAGTCTCCCGCAGCGATGCAACCGGCGGGCACCGCCATTTGTTTCAGCTCTTGCCGCGCGCGAACCTCGCGCGCAGTCCCACGATCCAGCCCCGCAGGGCAGCGCCGAAGGACTGGCGCTTACCGCCCGGCGCCCGGCGCGCGCGCAACCCGTGCAATCCCGCAAGTTCGACTGCGGCGGCCCCCGCCACTACCAGCAGCGGCGCAACGTACATGAACACGCTTCCTGGTTGCTCCAGGCTCAGAAAATACCAGGTCGAGACCGCTTTCTCCCCGCCGCGCTCGCTTTTTGCTCCATCCCACGCGGCGAACGCCACCGGCACAGTCTGGCCGCGCGCGAAGGTGAACTTTTCCTGGGCGCGCGGAATGGTGAGGACAGCCATCCATACGCCGTTCCTCCATGCTGCGATGGCTTCGCCATCCTGTTGCTTGTCGGCGACCGGCGTAATGGTCCCGAATCCGCGCGCCACGAGCTTTTCCACCGACCGCTGCGCCTGCAGCGCCGGGTCTCCGAGGGTATTGCCGGCTGCCCAGGAAGTGAGGAATGCCTTGTCCCCGTCCTTTTTGCCGTAGTCCACCGCCTCGGCGATCTCGCCGGGACCGCGTCCCGAAAAGGGATACCAGTCAACCGCCATGTGCGGGTATTTTTCGTCTGCGTCGTTGTTCGCGCCCGATCGCCAATCCGATTTCCACTGATAGATCGTGACCGGGCGGTTGGCCTCGCCCATGCCGAAAAACGGGATGCCCCCCTTGGGATCCGAGGGGAACTCCACTGCAAGCGCGTCGCGGAATGCGCTTACTCCACCTTTCATCGCCTCGCTCGCCGCGTCCCGCCACTCCAGTCTGAGCGCAAGCCGGTCTTCGTCGTAGAGCGCGCGTACTGCCACGCCCGTAATGGACGCTTCATACGTTCGCGGCTTGACCACTGCCTGGGGCGCCAGCGGGATATCGAGGGCGTCCACGCTTTCCCACGCGGGATCCTCCGGCGCCGTCGGGACCCGTGCCACCAATTTCGCCAGGAGCGTCGCCTTCTGTTGCGCGTGGGCGCGGCGGGCCGGCAGGAGCAGCCACCCTGCCAGCGCGGCAAATGGAGCGCCGAGCAGGCGTCGGCGCCGACTTTGACGTGTGTCCGTGTTCATCTCGCCCCCTCGAGGCCACAGCATGCTTCACAGGCTTGCGGCAATCCGGCTTCTGCCTCGGGCAACGCCGGCGCGCCCTCCTCGACCAGGTCCGGGCCTGCGACCTCGGCGGGTTTCAATCCCAGCGCCCGCAACTCCGCCTCAAGGAAGGCGGCGAGCAGTTGGCCCAGTTCTTGATACAGGGTATCGCCCGCTTTGGCGCACAGGCGGCGCGCGAATCCAAATGCCCAGCGGCAAACATGGTCTCGCAGGAACTTGCCTTGCGCCTCACGGCACAGGGCGAGTTGTTCGTCCGGATGTTTATTCGCCAGCGCGTAGACCTCCTTCAGGCACAGGAAGTGCATGAACTCGAGTTCCACGCTGATGTGATCCACGCGCTCGTGCGAGTCGGCGGCCAGATCCAGTCCGAAAGCCCGGTAAAAACCGGCGATATCGGCGAGGGTGTGCGTTTTCTGGAAAATATGCGCCTGGCCGTACTCGGCCTCGTAAGGCGGACAGTCCTTGGACATGGCATGGCCGAAGCATCGCGTGTAGCCGTCTCCGAGCGAAGCCGCGGTCAACGCAGCAATGGCAGGCCGCAGCGCGTCCACCGCTTTCTTGCTGGGAGGGTCGGCAAGCTTTTCCAGGCTGCCCGGCAGCACATCGTACTGCTGCTTGAGTGCGGCGAGCTGCACATCGTCCGGATACCCGAGCGCAACCGCCAGGAACGAATACATCTGGCTGCGAGCTCTCGACCGGACACCAACCTCATCAACTGCGTTCATCGCGATTCCACCTAACGGCCTGTCGGATTTGACTTCATCAAGTGTTTCTCATTTTAGGAATCTGGCGGGTCGAAGCCCCGGCAGATTCCTAGATCGAGTTGTAGTGCTTCGCCGGGCGCTCGAACTTCGGCTCTTCGACCGTGACCCGGGCGACTTCCTTGCCGTTCTTGCCGTAGCCGATGACCGTGTCGTTGTACATCTCCCACTTCTTGCCGCCGATCGTGGTTTCGAAGACTTTCTTGCCCTCGACAATCTTGTACTTGAAAACGATTTTCTGGGACGCCCGGAACAGCTGCAACACCGCCAGCAGCTCGCGCGACGGGCGGCTGTACTTTTCAACGGCCTCGTCGGCTCCGGGCCCGAACATCTGCCTCAGGTACGGCCGCGGCACCCAGCGCGGCGGAATGTAGTAGCCGTTGGGCTCGGTGCCGAACTGGGGATACAGCGGCAGCGCCACCTTTTCCACTTTCACGAGGTAATAAAGCGGGTTATCGCGGTCATTGGCCCAGCCCCCGTCCTCGCCGATGCGAACCAATCCCTGGAGCCGGATTTTTCCGACGCAGGCCGCCATGCAGCGGGTTTCCATCGGCTCGCCTTCCGTGAGCGGGTCTTTGCCCTCGATGCGCGGATAGCAGGCGATGCATTTTTCGCTCACGCGGGTGGTGGAGCGGAACATGGGCTTTTTGTACGGGCACTGTGCGACGCATTTGCGGTAGCCCCGGCAGCGGCTCTGATCGATGAGCACGATGCCGTCTTCCGGGCGCTTGTAGATTGCGCCGCGCGGACAGGCGGCGAGGCACGCCGGATACGTGCAGTGGTTGCACAGGCGCTGCATGTAGAAGAACCAGGTCGCATGCTCGGGCAGCATGGCCGGCGCGAGATTATGGCTCGCACGCAGATCCTTGGAGCCCGTGGCGGCGTCCTCGTAAAAGTTGGGAGATCGCCACTCCTCATCCGTAGGTTCATAGCCCACGGCGACTTCGTCGCGCCGGTCCGCGGCGCGCGCGGCCTCGAAAATGGTCATGCCGTCGTAGGTCCCGTAGGGCGCGTTGGCACCGCCAGCCCTGGACCCATTCCAGGTTGCTTCGCGGTTGGACTTCTTGTGCGCCGCATCGAGCATCGCCAGCAGCTTGACGTCCCAGGACTGCGGGTAACCGCCATAGGGCTTGGTCTCGACGTTGTTCCACCACATGTACTCCTGACCCTTGGAAAAGGTCCAGGTGGACTTGCACGCCATGGTGCAGGTCTGGCACGCGATGCAGCGGTTGATATTGAAGACGAAGGCGAATTGCGAGCGCGGATGCGCTTCCCGATGCGGATAATGCATCTTGCGGCCAAGCTGCCAGTTGTAAGCGTCAGGCATCGAGCGGCTCCCCGCGGCTTGAATCCCGCGCCCACTTGGCGCGAACCTCCTGAATCAGCGAACGCACGTACGCCTCGCCCTTTTCCCGGTAGATGCGGTGCGTCGCGCGGAAACAGGGACGCGTGAACAGCAGCATCACTTGCCGCTCGTCCCAGCCCAGGAGCAGATACTCCTCCACCAGGCATGCGGCCATCGCGCGCGAATCGCCGCCCGGAACCGGTACGCCCACCAGTTCCATCGGATCCGCAAATTCCGCCGGCTTCGTCATGCTTTCCCCCGCACTCTGGTCAACGCGCCGGCGAGATAACGGGCCATCACATCGCTCTCGTGGCCGGGTGTGTACCCCGTGCTCACCGGTTCCCACGCCCCCTTGCCGCCGCGCCCGCCGGGCTCGGCCTTCTCAATTCGCACCAGCGTTTCCTTCGGCACGGTGTTGACGGCGTGGTTGTCCACGTCGAAGCCGAAGACGAATTTCATGCTCCCTACCTTCTTGTGGAACAGGCTGTCCGTCTGGTGCATCGGCGGCGCCCACCCGCGCGTCACGCTCTGGTGCGAGCCGTAGCGGAAGTTCGACTGGTAGCCGGTATCCGCCGCCAGCGCCCGTCCGTCGGGCCGGGTTTCGTGGGCGAGGACGGTGCGCTCGGTCGCGATCCAAGCGCTGTGCTTGGTCATGACCACGCTGTATGGGTACGCGGGATTGTACTTCACCCGGGTGAGCAGCCGGAACGCCTTGTAGCGCGCGTCCCCCTGCTTCCAGCCGGCGTAGGGGCGGTCCGCCGGGTTGGCGTCGATGTAAATGTAGTCGCCGTCCTCGATGCCGAGATCCTTTGCCGCCTGCGGGTTCATGTGGACCTGCCAGTCGCCGACGCCGGGCTGGCGCTTGTCCATGCGGTACGGGTCGCCGAAATTGGTGCTCCAGATCCAGTTCCAGTCCACCGTCGCCCACGACGAGTGGGTGGTGTGCCGGCTCTTCGGGGTCATGCAGAAGAAGCGGAAGCCCTGCTCCCACAGCGGGTTCTTGGTCTTCTTGACCTCCTGCCACGCCAGCTTGTTGTTCGCGACGGCGCGCAAGTCCGCGTCGAGCAGCTTCTCCTGCAGCATCTTCGGGGTGATCCCGTAGTTCTTCGGCCGGATATAGGGGCTGGTCGAGACGATGACGCTCGGCAGGTAGGGCGTCGCTTCCGGGGCCTCGCGGTGCACCACGAGGTTCTCGCCATACTCGATCGCCTCGGGAATGTCGGTGTAGGCATTGAGCCGGCCGGTATCCGTGTAGAACGGGATGCTGTCGTGCACCTGCTCGTAGAAGGCCACCCGGGGATAGGTGCGGAACAGCATCAGGGCGGCGCCCGGCTCGCCGTATTTGCCGGCCATGATGTCGGCAACCGTGTAGCCTTGAGTGGTCGTGGAATTGTCGAGCACCCGCTGAATGTAGACTTCCGGCTTGCCTTCGAGCATGAATTTCCAGTGATCGCGGAAGCGCTTGTCGCCGGTGAGCTTGGCGAGCTTCTCCGCGACCAGCGCGAAGATCATGCCGTCGTCCTTGGAGTCGTAGAGCGGCTTGATTCCGTCCCCGCCCCAGATCTGCAGGAACGGATTGGAGCACGAGACGCCGCACTCGAGGGTCTGGAACTCGAGCCAGGTGTTGGCCGGTAGGACGACATCGGAGTACTCGGCGGAGCCGGTCCATTCCACCTGCTGGTCGATGATCAGGTCGATCTTCGGGTTGACATTCACCAGCAGGTGGTAAATCCACTTCGCCTGGTTCAGCAGGTTCGCGTTGTTGTACCACATCACCTTGGTGGGGCTCGGCATGTGGGTCTTGCCGGTGAATACCTTGCGCCCCGCCCCCGGGGTGTCGACGATGAGCGGCCGCTCGCCGAATCCCCAGTAGCTCATCTCTTCGCCGTGCTCCAGCTCCCGGATGTTCTCCGGCCGGATCTTGCCGCGCGGATCGAGCACCTGGTTGAACGGATCCTCCTGCACATAGGCGCCGCCGACACCGGGACCGGACCAGGCGGACCCCTGGAACAGGGCGCCCTTGTAGTTGCCGGCCCAGGTGTGCGCGCCCGAGCCGGGGATGCCGATGCTCCCGACCAGCATCAGCGGCAGGTAGACCGCGCGGTTGTGCAGGGTGGCGTGGAAGTAGTGGTTGATGCCCTCGCCGAAGTGGATCGCGATGGGATAGGCCTCACGCGGCTTGCCTTTGAAGTCCGGATCCCAGAAGCGCCGCCCGAAATCCTTCGCCAGCCGCTCGATCAGCTCCTTCGAGGCACCGCTGATGTCGCTCGCCGCATCGAGATCGTAATCGCGCAGGTGCGTCCGATACATCTGCCACACGGTCATCGCCTCGACTTCGCCGCCGCTCGCGAGCTTCACCTTCCCCTGCCACCCGAGCTCGGGATCGACGTCCAGTTTGACGAGCCCGGCGCCTACGGCGTCGCGCGTGATCGGTTTCGGGCTGCCCGATTTGCGGTCGAAGACCACGAAATCGCCCACCCGCTCGCGCTGATCGCTGGTCATGCCCTGGATCCTGAAGCTCGGCCCGGCCGAGATGTCCTGGTTGCGGTAGCCTGCAAACATTTCCTGGGGCTTCAGGCGCTTCAGCGTGTCGGTGCGCACCAGGAGCGGAAAATCGGTGAACTGCTTGACAAAACCCTCGTCGCACCAGCCCTTGTCCATCAGGTATTTGGTGACGCCGAGAAAGATTGCCGTGTCGGAAAGGCCGGGGCGAACCGAAATCCAATAGTCGGCCTTCGTCGCGGTGGGGTTGTATTCCGGCGCGATGACCGCGATCCGTCCTCCGCGCTCCATGATCTCGGTGAGCCAGTGGGCCTCGGGCATCTTGTTCTCGATCAGGTTCTTGCCCACCTGCACGGTGAACTTGCTGAAGCGCAGGTCGTTCAGATCGATGTCGGAGGTCTGCAGCCCGTGCACGAACGGCTGCCCCGGCGCCTGGTCGCCGCGCCAGGTGTACTCCGACCACTCGCGCGCCCCCTTCGCCTTGTCCGGACCGACGCGCCGCACGTGCGCGTCGAGGAGTCCCAGGAGGTTGGCCATGCGAAAAGTACCGAACTTGCCGACCACCCCGTGCGGTGGTAACGAACTGCCGAGCTTCATGGTGCGCGTCCCGGCGCCTTCCCAGTGCTCCAGCATTTCCTCGGCGTAGCGGTCTTTCTCGATCAGGCGCCGGCGGCCGTCATTGCCGCTGTAAGTGCGCGCGATTGCGATCAGCGCTTTGGCCACATAAGTGGTCGCGTCGTCCCACGAGAGGCGGACAAACTTGTCGGTGCCCCTGGAATCGAATTTGTACTGGGTGCGCAGCGTGGGATCGTCGGACAAGGACGGGAAGCCGGCGTCGGCCCACTGTTTCCAACCTTCGCGGATCATCGGGCCCTTGGCGCGATAGGGCCCGTAGACGCGCCGGTGCATGGTGTAACCCTTGAGGCACATGCGCGGATTCCAGGCGTAGGTGGCCTGATTGCCGTACAGGTCCTTGTACTTGTGGTGATCGTAGTTCTGCTCTGCGCGTATCACCACGCCGTTGCGCACGAAGGCGCGCACGCGGCACATGTGGGTGTCGTTGGGCGCGCAGATGTAGGTGAAGGTGCGATCGTAGCGGTACTGGTCGTGATAGACCTTTTCCCAGTCGCGGTCGGGATAATGTTCCAGCGGGTTGCCGACGCCCGCCGCAGGAACAAGGTTGCGGGCGGCAAAAACGGGTTCGGCGTCGAGCCCGGGCAGCACGCCACCCGCTGCGGCCGCGCCGACCGCGACCGCGCTGGCGCGTTCGAGAAACTGCCTGCGCGTGATCTTTTCTCCGGCCATTTCAGCACCTTTCAAATTCGTACCGTATTGACCCTTGCGAATTCATTTGCGCGGCTCATGGCCCGTCGCGCGGTACAGATACATGATCACTTCCCACGCTTCCTCCGTCGTGAAATCATAGCTGTGCAACGTCGACGCTTCGGGGTCATCGGCGGGCGTCGTCCAGCGCGGCATTGGGCTGTTGAACTGGTTCTGGATGCCGCCCACGGTGAGTCGCCAATAGACGTACGGCAAAGTCAGTTGGGCGATCGTGCCGGCGTCCTGGAAATTGGCCGGGCGAATGGGGTAGCGAAAGCCTTCGGCCGCGGGTCCCGTCCCATCGAGTTTCTCGCCGTGGCACACGGCGCAATTTGCCTCGTAGAGCACCTTGCCCTTCGCGATCGCTTCCGGGCTCCATTTCGCAGGCTCTGCCACCCAATCGGGCACCTTGATGCTGCCCAGGATCTCTTCGCCGACGGTGGGATGGCGCTGGAAGATCTCCACCGGCGGCGCGTACGTCGGGCGCAGGGTGTCATACACCCACCATCCCATCGAAAGCGGTATGACTGCCAGCAGGACCCAGCGCTGTGCCCGTGTCGCAGTCGGCTCGCCCTCGGGCTCGGAGAGGAAGAACTCGTTGAACTCGCGGATGCGATGGTCGGTGAGAGTGATGTGGATGATGATTCCCGCCATCACAAAACCCATGTAAAGCACAATGACGCTGCCCGGGATCACGGGACGCGCGAGCTTCAACAACAGGAATATCCCGGCCAGCACCAGGAATACACGGCTTGGGAGCGGCAGGTGAGGCAGGCGAAAGTCGCGGAGCTTCATGGCTGCTTGCCTTGCGCGGCGAGATAGCGCACGAGGGCGTCGAGTTGCGCCGCGTTCATCCGGGTTCCGTAATCCTGCGGCATGACGCCGCTCGGAACGCCTTTCTTCTCGTAAGCTTTCGGATTCACGATTGATTCCATGAGGAACGCTTCGAAGCTCATCTTCCGTTCAGCGGCCGCCTGCTTCAGGCTGGGCGCATCCAATGCAGGTCCGACTTTCGTTTCACCGGCCTTCAGGCTATGACAGGCGTCGCAGCCGAGAGAAGCAAACAGTGCAGCCGGGTCGGCGGCCTGCGCGCCGACGGCGGCCGGTTTGGCGCTGGGTGAAGCGCTCTTCACGCTCGTTGGCTTGGCAACATCGCCCACCTTCACCGTGGGCGTTTTCCCGAGCGACTGAAGATAGGCGATCACCGCCACCACTTCTTCGTAACCGAGTGCGGCAGGCGCCCCGGTCGAAGACGGCATGATGTTGGCGTAACCTTCGACCAGATAAGCGCCCGGCTCGTAGAGCGCCTGTGCCAGGTAGTCCACCAGATTTTCGGGTCCGCCTTTTACGCCCTGGGCTCGGCGCGAAGCGATTCCGGCAAGATTGGGACCGCGGCCCCCGCCTTTGACGCCTGCACCCGGCTCGATGGTGTGGCACGCGAGACAGCCGCGCTGGCGCACGATCGTCTGGCCGATTTGCGCCAGCTCCGCCGGGGTGAGCGCGGTGCTGATCTGCTGTTTTTGCGGCGGCTGCCAGCGTGTCTGCGGAATCCAGTTGGCAAACCAGACGAAGAAACCGATGACGACGAACGCCGGGATCAGCGGCGTCACGTACGGAGCGATCCGGTTCACGCTCTTCCTCCGTGCGTCAACGCCTCCGGCGAATGCGTGTCCCCACCGGATTCGCTGGCAGGTCCTCTTGCAAGCCCGGAGATCGAGAAAGCAAGTGCGAGCAGGACAAAGAAGATCAAGGTGATCGCCGTGATGATCACCGCCACCTCGCCAAGGCTGGGCAGCCCCGCGCCGGCCGAGGTGTCCTGCATGATGCCGAAGACGTGCCAGTTCAAGCGCGCACCGCTGCGCGCATAACCCATGAGGGCCATCAGCCAGACGATGACGAAAGCGAGCATGATGAGGACATACTGACCGCGCCGTGGCAGCGTGCCCCAGCGCACCTCCGCCACCGTCCTCGCGCCGCGCAGCAGGAACAGGTCCAGGGCGAACGTCGCCACGATCCCGATGATGAGGACGATGATCTGCCAGATCGAAGTCTTGATCCGCACTTCCGCGGGGGCGAAATACCCGTACACGCCGAGCGCCGTGATCGCCAGCGCGGTGAGGCCGACCGCGCTCCACTGGACGAGGGTGCCGGTCCGATGCCAGGACACGACCGGCACGCGCCCGGCGCGGCGGTAAAGCAGGTAGCTCGCGTAGAGGACCACCAGCACCAGCGTGACGGCGATCATCTTTGGCGCCATCACGCCGAGCGCGCCGAGGACCGGATGGAAGCCGCCGGTCGATTCCTCGATCGACGCGGCCATGGTATGGGGTGTCGCCCAGACGATGAAGCCGCTGATCAGCAGCCCATTGAACAGCGGGCTCCAGCGCTGCTCGGCCTCGGAGCCTGGGATGCGCAGCAGTCCAAGCCAGGAATAATAAGCGGCGCCGATGAACAGCACCGCGATCACGATCGCCTGGATGATGAACAGCCACGACAGCACCCCGCCCATGAGCGTCACGCCGTAGGTCGCGGAGAAGGCGAACAGCTCGAAGCCGAAGTAGTAGCCGGCGAACGGCAGAAACAGCATGGTGAAGAGGGCGATGAGATTGCCGGTGTATCCCATCCAGTCATAGAGTGCCTTGTCCTGCGGTGTCTTCGCCATCAGGAAGCGGTACGCCGCGTACGCGGAGCACAACAGTGCGCCGAACGTGATATTGGCGACTAAGCGGTGGATGTTGAGCGGCATCCACCCCGGATTCCACACCGCGTCGTAGAGACTGAGGAGATGGCCCTGCTGGTCGACGCCGGCGGGCGTCATCATGAAGGTTGCCCAGGCGTCCGCGATGAACATCACGATCGTGCCGAAGATGTTGAGCAGCAGTCCGAGCCACAGGTGCAGCCACTTGCGCTCGCCCTGCAACCGGTCCCAGGCGTAGTACCAGAAGTACAGGCAGAGCGTTTCAGCCAGGAAGAATAGGGGATAGATGACGAACGTCGGACCGAAGATCCCGGTGAGATAGCCCATGAACCTGGGGTACGCGGTGAACAGCAGGAATCCGAGCAGGGCGCCGGTGATCGCGGTGAGCGAATAGGCCGCGGGTAACAGCCGCGCCATTTCATGCGCCAGCCAGTCGTAGCGCCCCGCTTCCTGCGCATCGCCGTGCCTGGTGGCGCGCCAGCCGAGATACTCGATGAACAGCGCGAACATCGGCACCGCCAGCACGAATGCGGCGAACATGAGATGCAGCTGTGCCGCGATCCAGGCCGCGAGACGGCTGTCGATGCCCGCGACCGCCGGGTATTCCGAGCCGGGCGCAAGCCCCTGTGAGTAAGCGCTCTGGACGGCGGCGAACAAGCAACCCGCCGCCAGGATTCTGGCGACTCCTCCAACCCGTGCTGGCGTGGTCTTTGTTCCCGCTTGCCCCGTCATTTTCGTCTGCGGATGGCCCGACTGCCCGGACCACAGCAACAATCGCACCAACCGCGCGCGCCTTCGCCGCCCGAACCGATTGGTCATGAAAACCATGGAGTAACAATGAATTCGTGCGGGCAACGCAGTACGGCACGCGATTTCAGAATTGAACGATCTGTTTCATCGCCGCCCGCATATTGCGCAGTGGCTGAAAGGATCGTTCACTCGTGCTGCAATGTTTTTTGCTGCAGGGGTGCCAGAGCCGCTGTCAATTCCTTGATCTTGCGGTTTATCCGTTCGGGCCGAAGGAGCTGGCATGGTTTCTGCGACCTTCGCGAGATACGGCGCCGACCCGAAGACATGGCGCACCGCGGCGCCGCAACAGCGCCAACATCGCGGAGATGGAGATGGAAGGAAGCAGCTCGGTAGACACACGTATTGGAGAGCGCGGCGCACCGCGCGTGAGCGTGGGGAAAGCCGGCGTCGGCCGCGAGCCGCGATTGCCCTACCGGTCGATCCTGATGGCGGTGGACTGCTCCGATCATTCCAATCGCGGCGTCAGCGAGACTTTAGCTCTGGCGGGACTCGCCGACGCGGGGGTCACCGCGATCCACGTGTATGCGGCGCGGATGCACGACATGCGCTTTCGCCAGATGGAAGGCGGGCTGCCGGAACGATACCGGCAGCAGGAAGCGCTCGAGCAGCAGCGGGATATTCACAACGAGCTCATTACGCGCGGCCTCACCCTGATCTCCGAGTCCTACCTGGAGGCGGCGGCGCGCGCCTGCCGCGAAGCATCGATACCTTTCACGCCCTGCACCGCGGAGGGCAAGAACTACCGGGAGCTCGCCAGGGAGACCAACAGCGGGCGGCACGATCTGCTCGTGATCGGCGCCGAGGGCCTGGGCGCCGGTCCGGGGAGCGGTCTGGGCACGGTCTGCGAGCGCGTGATGCGCCGCGCCACGATCGATACGCTGGTGATCAAGGACCCGAAGCGTCGCCTTGCCGAAGGGCCAATCGTCGTGGCGATCGACGGCTCGGATCACTCTTTTGGCGGCCTGACGACGGCGCTCGTTTTGGCGCAAAGCTGGGGGGTCCCGTTACAGGTGGTGGCCGCCTACGATCCGCATTTCCATTACGTGGCGTTCAACCGCATCAGCCGCGTGCTCTCCGAAGAAGCGAGCCGCACGTTCCGTTTCAAGGAACAGGAACGGCTGCATGAGGAAATCATCGACGCCGGCCTGGCGAAGATCTACCGGGCACATCTCGACATCGCGCGATCCATCGCCGCGGAAAGCGGCGCGACGATCGAAACCCTGCTCCTCGACGGCAAGCCCCACGCCGCAATCGAGAAGCATCTGCGCGCGGTGCAGCCCTCGCTGCTGGTGGTCGGTGCGCTCGGCATCCATGCCGACGCCGATCTCGACATTGGGGGCAACGCCGAGCGCCTGCTGCGCAACGTCGACTGCGCGGTTCTGTTGAGCCGACGCTCCCACCGGCCGCGGATCGATACGGTGGCCGCCGTGACCACCATCTGGACGGACGAGGCCGAGCGGCGCATGGAGCGGGTGCCGGAGTTTGCGCGAAAGATGGCGCGCATGGCGATCCTTCAATACGCCCAGGAGCGGGGCCACACCATGATCACCGAGAATATCGTGGAGGAAGCGACCGCACGGCTTTGTCCCGGCCACGCGCCAAAGGCGACCGGGGCAGGAAACAAAGCTGGTGATGCAGGCGCCGGTAACGAAGACCCGGGCGCGAGCGACCAGCGATGAGCGGCCCGGATGTCATCGTAATCGGCGGCGGCGTCTCCGGCCTGTCGGTGGCCTGGCGGCTGGCCCAGGCCGGCATTTCGGTCGAGGTTTGGGAGCAGGCGGAAAGGCCCGGGGGCAAGATCGTGACCCGCCACGAACAGGGCTACGTGACGGAGCAGGCCGCATCCGTGATGATGGACGCGCGCGCCGAGGCAGCGCACCTCTGCACGGCGGCGGGCCTCGACGCTGAGAAGGTCATGTGTCCCAGCCCGGAGCGAGTCCACCGTTACATGGCGCAGAACGGGCGGTTGATGCCCTTTCCGCTGCGCTTCGCGGCACTTGTCTCGTCCCCCGTGTGGAGCTTGCGCGGAAGGCTGCGCCTGCTGGCCGAGCCCCTAGTGCCCAAAGGGGGGCATCCCGGGGAAAGCGTCAGCGAATTCATCGTGAGGCGGCTCGGGCGCGAGGCGCTGGAAAGGGCCTTCGAGCCGTTCGTTGCCGGGCCGCTCGCGTCCGATCCCGACCATGCGAGCGCCGAGGCCGTGCTCCCGCGGCTCGTCGCGCTGGAAAGGCGATACGGGAGCCTGGGACTCGGCATCTGCACCCACAAGTTCCTGCATGGACGAAGCGCCCCGCTGCGGGATGCGTTTTCTTTCAGGATGGGCATGGCAACCTTGATCGGCAGCCTCGCTCGGGCCCCGGGGGTTTGTTTCCGTCCCCGGCACACCGTCGGGCAGGTCGAACCCGCGCAAACCGGCTGGCGCGTTTCCGGAACCACACCGAGCGGAGAGCGCGTCGTGCGGGTGCGGCATCTCGTGGTGAGCGTGCCGGCGCCGGCTGCGGCCAAGCTGCTTCGGCCGCTGGACCGGGAACTGGCCGATCTGCTTCGCGGGATCGATTACGCTTCCCTGGCTGTGGTGCATCTCGGTTTTGACCGGTGCGCGGTGCGCCATCCGCTGAACGGGACCGGTTTCCTGGTGCCGCGCCGCGAGGGCCGCCAGATCACCGGCAGCCAGTGGATCAGCAGCATGTTCCCGGGCCGGACGCCTGCCGGCAAGGTGCTCTTGACGTCTTACCTCGGTGGCGCGCGCGCGCCGGAAACGAGGGATTGGGACGACGATCGGTGCGTGGGCGCCGTAACGGATTCACTGCGACCGCTGTTGGGAATCCGCGGCACGCCGGACAAGGTGTGGGTCGACCGGCACGAACGCGGTCTTCCCCTCTACCACGGTGCCTATCCCGGGCGCATCCGCGCTATTGCACAGCATCTCGGGCGCTGGCCCGGGCTGCACTTGGCGGCGAACTACTGGGGCGGGATATCCATCCGGGACCGCGTAACCTGCGGATATGCCCTCGCGCAGCAAATCGCTGCCGCGCTCCAGCAGCCCAAGGCATTCGAGTTAACGCACCCGGGCTTGTGCTATGGTGTTGTTAATATGACCTGACGGTGCGCGGGCACCTCGCTGACGGGCCGGTGTACTTGCGGCATACCGCGGTGGAAGCTGCCCTGCTGCCGTTTTTTTCGAGGCATCACGCTCACGGCGCCATGCAAGTGAGAGTCGGTTCGATTGCGTCCGATCGTCCCGGCGCGCAGCCTGGGCATCCGCCGGCGACAGCAGGCATGGGACGCGGGCTGCGCAGATCGCCTTGGCTGGCTCTGCTCGTGGGGCTCACGGTGGCCTCGGCCGTCGTCGGTTTGTGGCAGGCGCTGTTGGCGCAGGAGCGCGCCGAAGTCGATCATTCGGTCGCGCTGAACCTCGAAACCGTCCGCAACGAAATCACCTCGCGGATGGAGGCGCGGGTTCTGGCGCTGGTGCGCATGGCCCGCCGATGGGAGGTGCGGGGCCGACCGCCGCGCGAGGAGTGGGAGGACGACGCGCGGCTGTATGTGAGCCATGATGCCGGCTACCTGGCGATCGCCCAGGTCGGCCCCGACCTGCGGGCGGACTGGGTGGTAGCGCAAGCAGCGCCGGCGGCATCGGTGAACGCCGAGTTCGCCGCCGGCCAGCAGCGGGAGGCGCTCGAGCGGGCGCGCGTAGGGCGAGACGCGACGCTCACCCATCCATTCGGCTTGTCCACCGGCGAGCGGGCCCTGCAGGTGAATGTCCCGGTGTTCCGGGAGGACAGCTTTCAAGGGTTCATCGTGGGCGTGTCCCACGTCAGGCGGTTGCTTGACGGATTCCTGCATCCGTCGATCGCTCCCGGTTACTCCGTCGTCGTGTGGGACGGCGATAAAGTGCTGTATCGCCGCGTGGCCAAAGCCGAGCAGCCCGGCCGTAACCGGAACCAGGAAATCACCTTGCGACTTTACGGCGTTACCTGGCGGGTGCGCGCGTGGCCCGGGGAGCAGCTGATCCAGCAGCGCTCCCTGCTCCCGCAAGCCGTCCTGGCCGGCGGCCTGCTGCTGGCGCTGTTTCTCGCGCTCACAATTCGCTTTGCGCAAGTGGCGTGGCTGCGCGAGCGAGAGGCCGAAGCCGTAAACCGCGAACTCGGCCAGGCCATCGCCGAACACCGGCAGACCAACGAACGGCTCCGCAAGCTCTCGCGCGCGGTCGAGCAGAGCCCCACTATGGTTCTGATCACGAATCGTCACGGCGCGATCGAGTACGTCAATCCCAAGTTCACCCAGGTCACGGGCTACGAGCTGGAAGAAATTGCGGGGAGAAACCCGCGGCTCCTGAAGTCCGGCGAGACTCACTCGGAGGAATACCAGCGGCTCTGGCAGACGATCACCGCCGGCGAGGAGTGGCGCGGGGTGCTCCACGACAGAAAAAAGAACGGGGGGCTTTTCTGGGTGCATTCCGCAATATCGCCGATCCGGGATGCGCAAGGCAGGATCACTCACTTTCTGGCGGAAATGGAAGACATCACGGAACACAGGCAGTTGGAACAGCAGGTCGCCGAGCGCAATCGCGAAATCGTGAAGAGCCAGGCGCTGGCCGCGATGGGACAGGCAGCGAGCATGATTGCCCACGACTTGCGCAATCCGCTCTCAACGATAAAGATGGGTTTGCAGATCCTGAGCAAGGAGCTGCCGCACGACCGGACGGAGGAGGAGCGCGAGCTGCTGCAGATCTCGAAGGAGCAGGTGCGTTACATGGAGGAAGCTCTCTCCGATCTCCTCAGTTATTCGCTGCCCGACGCGCCGAAAGCGGAGTGGTTGAGCGTGGACAAGCTGCTCGACACGGCGCTGATGCTTTCCCAGAAGCAGATCGAGGAGCACAGGGTACGGGTGAAGACGCATTATCAGCCGGGTCTGCCCGTGCTTTACGGCGATGCGAACAAGCTGCGCCAGGCCTTTACCAATCTCATCGTGAACGCCGCCCAGGCGACCGCGGGCCTGGAGAAGACGCCGCCCACCCTCGTCGTCGATGCCCGGCTCTGTCTGCCGGCCGAGGACCGGCCCTCCATCCAGGTCGAGATCTGCGACAACGGCTGCGGCATCGCGCCACAACATCTGGACAAGGTGTTCGAGCCATTTTTCACCACGCGGGCCCAGGGCACCGGCCTGGGGCTGCCCATCGCCAAGCGGATTATCGACCAGCACCAGGGCAGTATCAGCCTGCAACCGGAACCACCGGGCGGGGCGCGCGTCACGGTCGTGCTGCCGCTCGCCCCGGTCGCCGATCGCAACGGACCATGAGCACCGTTTTGATCGTCGATGACGACCTTGCGAGCTGCCGCACCCTGCGGCTGCACTTTCGCACCCAGGGCCACGAAGCCCACATCGCTCACAACGTGGCGGAGGCGCTGGGCGCCCGGGGCAAGATTGCGCCCGACGTGATCATTCTCGACATCCGCATGCCGGGGCAGAGCGGTCTCGATGCGCTGCCGGATTTCAAGCAGGCGTTTCCCGGTGCGCACGTCATCATGATCACCGCCTTCCACGACATGGAGAGCACGATCCAGGCGATGCAGCGCGGGGCGGACGATTACATCCAGAAGCCGATCGATCTGGACGAGCTCGACGCAGCGGTGGCGAAAGCGCTTCGTTATGCGCATAGCGAGGCGCAAGGCGTGCTGGTGGGGGCTCCCGAGTATGCCGGGAATGACCGCGGCACCATGGTCGGGCGCAGCCGGGTCATGAAAGAAGTCTTCAAGACCATCGGCATGGCGGCATCGACCCGCGTGACGGTATTGATCACCGGCGAGTCCGGCACGGGCAAGGAGCTGGTGGCCCGCGCCATTCACTACGCCGCCGGGTCGGACCCGTCCGGACCATTTGTCGCTGTCAACTGCGCGGCGCTGGTCGAGACGCTGCTCGAATCGGACATGTTCGGTCATGAAAAGGGGGCCTTCACCGGAGCGATCGGGCGCCAATTAGGCAAATTTGCCCTGGCCAATCACGGCACCATCTTTCTCGACGAGGTGAGCGAGCTCTCGCACGCGATCCAAGCCAAGCTGCTGCGGGTGCTTCAGGAGAAAGAGTTCCTTCCGCTCGGCGCCAAGGAACCGCAGACGACTGACGCGCGCGTGATCGCGGCGACGAATGTCGATCTGGCGGGCCGCGTGCAGGACGGGAGCTTCCGCGAGGACCTCTATTATCGCCTCCAGGTCGTCAACATCCACCTGCCCCCGCTGCGCGAACGCAAGGAGGATATTCCCGACCTCGTGCAGACGCTGCTCGCGCGGATCAATCGTGAGATGAGGCGGCATGTCTGGCGCGTCGACCCGCAGGTGCTGCGCTGTTTCGAGGCATACCCCTGGCCGGGAAACGTGCGCGAACTGGAAAATGCCCTGATGAAGGCGGTTGCTCTCTCGCCTGCGGACATCGTCACCCCCGATGCGTTACCCACGCACATCGCCGATCGATCCGCCGACGCGGCGGACACCCCCAAGCCGGCGGCGCAGCGCAGCCTGCGAGAGATCGAAAAGGCGCACGTGCTGCGCGTTCTCGAGGCGACCGGCTGGCACCGCGGCCGGACCTGCGCGATCCTAGGTGTGTCCCGGCCGCGCCTGCGGCGCATGATCAGACAGTTCGGTCTGGTCCCGCCGCTGGGAGCACCTGCGGAGGAAGACGAAGGGTACGAGGAGGAACACGCCCCGGACCGCTGAGCCTCACCCGGCGGTCTGTCGGACTTGGGTCGGACAAACTCCCAATCCAAAACCACCTGCGCGGAAACAGAATGTTTTCTTCCTTCGCCCCGTGCGCGGCCATCAGCGCGGCAAAGGAGTTCGTGCAATCGGCAAATTGTTGGGTATCGCGCGGAAGGAGCGCGGCGCGGAAGGCATCGAGCCCCTTCATCATCGGCTCGAGCGGCTCCCGGCCGCGCGCGCCGGTCGTCTGGAACAATTCCAGCAGCGGAGGCGCCGCTCCTGCGGTCATGGCCGCGACACCATTTCCGCCAGTTTCTCGCCGCTGAGCTCGGGCAGCACCTCGTCGCACATCGGGTAGAGCACGGATTCTTCCTTGGCGCTGTGCGAAGTCATCAGCGTGGTGAAGGATTGCGCTGCGCCGCCAAAGCGTGCCGCGTCATGTGCTGCGATCGCGGCCGCGACATCGTCGAGCAGCGCCAGCAGCTGCTGATGCTCGTCCCGCATCACCTGCGTCGGTCCGGCGGTGATCCCGGTCGCCTGCTCGAACGCTGGAAACAGCGCCTGCTCCTCGATCGCCATGTGGTACCTGAGCGCCCCCAGGAATGCGTCAAGCCGCATGCGACACCCGGCCCAATCACCGCGCTCCGCGTCCTGCGCCGCCGCCGCAAACAATTCGTCGCCATGATAGTGGTCGGCGGCGAGAAATTCGGAGATGCTGGTCATCGCTCCCTCGTGGGCCCAATGCGATTGCCGGACACAGTAAGGGAAAGGCCATGCCGCTTCCTTGATGCTCATCAAGAAAGCCGTGGGAAGCTCCTGGAGACCGTTTCAAAATCACTGAAACAGCCCCCGACATAGAGGAGCATGAGGGGAATATTCCCTGAAGTTCGCCTCGCGGAACAGCCGCAGCAGCTCCTGGTCGTGCGCCAGGTTGAGGGAGGCCTCGGTGCCGAAATCGAAGCGGTAGCCAGGTACTGTCCACACCACCAGCGCGAACAGCCAAAGCGCGATGGCGGGTTCCAGCAAGCCGCGCAGCACTAGCTGCATTCCGAACACATCGGAGGCGGCGACTATCGTAAAGAGCGAGAACACCAGTCTGGGATCGGTCAGATCCATCCAGAACTCGCGCCGGAAGCACACCCCGCGTATCGCCGTCTTGTTCACGGTCCCGGCGGCAGGATGGGTCCACATTCCAGGCGTGCGGCGCCGGAACCCGGAACGGGATCGAACGACGCTGGCATAAGCCCGGGTCCCAGTGCCCATCAGAACGTCCTCGGGCACAAGTGGCTGCACCGTCGCCCGCGCAAGGCATGCCCGCGGCTTCCGGGTTGCGGCTCCGCCTCCGGCAGAGTTGTCCGGGGACGACCCGCACATGAACCCTACGTACGTCATGGTATTTTCCGTGCTGGCTGTGGATCGGGCGGGCGGCACAATAGAACCCGGTTGATATGGATCAAGTCGCGCCGGCTGTCCCGCCCATAAAGTAGCGCGGTTGCCCTATGGCCGATAGCGACGATATGCCCCTCATTGCGTGGAACAAATTCCGGATCCCGCGCTCACATCGACCGTGGCGGTGCTGGAACTGCAGCGCCCCTGTCAACGTCCGCGCATGCAGCATCGGCGCTGCGAGCCAATCGCCGGAGGTCACGTGAATACGAACAACCAGGGAATTTCCGTCCTTGTCGCGAGCACGCTCGCGTTCATGGTGTGCTTCGCGATCTGGATGATGTTCGCGATCATCGGAATACCGATCAGGGAAACGCTGAAGCTGAACGACACGCAGTTCGGCCTGCTCGTCGCGACGCCCGTGCTGACCGGCGCGGTGCTTCGGCTGCCGTTGGGCGTCCTGACGGATCGCTTTGGTGGGCGCATCGTGTTCTTCCTGCTGCTGGCCGCTAGCGCCGCGCCGGTGTATCTTATTGCGCACGCCACCAAGTACTGGCAATTCCTGGCGCTCGGCCTTGTGCTTGGGGTGGTTGGCGCGTCCTTTTCCGTGGGCATGCCTTACGTGGCGCGGTTTTTCCCCCAGAACCGACGCGGTTTTGCGATGGGCATCTTTGGCGCGGGCACGAGCGGCGCAGCGATCAACATGTTCGTCGCGCCGGTGATCATCGCGTCCTTTGGCTGGCAGAAAGTGCCTGAGGTCTATGCGGCCGCGATCCTCGTCACAGCGGTGGTTTTCTGGTTCCTGACCTACCCGGACCCGGGGGCCGGCAAGTCATCGGCTGGCATCGGGCAGCAGTTCGCCGTGCTGAAGGATCCGCGGGTCTGGAAGTACTGCCAGTATTATTCGATCGTGTTCGGGGGCTTTACGGCGCTCGCGCTGTGGATGCCCCAGTACTATGTCACCGAATATGGACTGGACATCAGGCAGGCCGCGCTGCTGGCGGCTGCATTCGCGCTGCCTGCGGGTGTGCTGCGCGCGCTGGGCGGCTGGTTGTCCGACAGGTTCGGAGCCCATAGCGTCACCTGGTGGGTGCTGTGGGCCGCGTGGATTTGCCTTTTTATCCTTTCCTATCCGCGTTTCGACTTGACCGTCCACACCGTAACCGGCCCCAAGACGTTCAACATCCTCGTCGCGCCGTGGATATTCACGCCGCTGCTGTTCGTGATGGGCATTTCTTTCGCGTTCGGGATGGCCTCGACGTTCAAGTACATTGCTGACGATTATCCCCACAGCCTGGGGATCGTGTCCGGTATCGTGGGGCTCGCGGGGGGGCTCGGGGGATTCCTGCTGCCCATAATGTTCGGCTCGCTGGTTGACCTCATCGGCGTGCGCTCGACCTGTTTCATGCTGCTCTACGGCATTACCTGGGTGTCGCTGATCCTGATGTATGTGACCGAGGTGCGCCGCGCCCCGATCCTCGGTGATATGGCGCGCAGCCCCAATAGCGCAGCACGGCTTTCTTCCACAAACCATGATGCTCGAAGGTAGACCATGAGTCATTTTCTCGACCGCCTGACCTATTTCACGCAGCCCCGGGAGAACTTCGCCGGCGGCCACGGCGTCGTCACCCGCGAGGACCGCGGCTGGGAGGAGAGCTACCGCAAGCGCTGGCAGCACGACAAGATCGTGCGCTCGACCCACGGCACCAACTGCACCGGCTCGTGCAGCTGGAAGATCTACGTCAAGGGCGGCATCGTCACCTGGGAGACGCAGCAGACCGACTACCCCCGCACGCGGCCCGACCTGCCGAATCACGAGCCGCGCGGCTGCTCGCGCGGCGCGAGCTATTCCTGGTACCTCTACAGCGGCAACCGGCTCAAGTATCCGATGGTGCGCGGCCGGCTGCTGCGGCTGTGGCGCGCCGCGCGCGCGACGCTCGAGCCGATCGCCGCGTGGGCCTCGATCGTCGAGGATCCGCAGAAGCTGAAGTCCTACCAGTCCGCGCGCGGCATGGGTGGGTTCGTGCGCTCCTCGTGGGAGGAGGTCGACGAGCTCGTCGCCGCCGCCAACGTCTACACCGTCCGGAAATACGGCCCCGACCGCGTCATCGGCTTCTCGCCGATCCCGGCGATGTCCATGGTTTCGTACGCCGCGGGCTCGCGCTATCTCTCGCTCATCGGCGGCGTGTGCATGAGCTTCTACGACTGGTACTGCGATCTGCCGCCGTCCTCCCCGCAGACCTGGGGCGAGCAGACCGACGTGCCGGAGTCGGCCGACTGGTACAACTCGACCTATCTCATCGCGTGGGGCTCGAACGTGCCGCAGACGCGCACGCCCGACGCGCATTTCTTCACCGAGGTGCGCTACAAGGGCGCGAAGACGGTCTCGGTCACGCCGGATTATTCGGAAGTCGCGAAGCTGACCGACCTCTGGCTCCATCCCAAGCAGGGCACGGACGCGGCGCTCGCGATGGCGATGGGCCACGTGATCCTCAAGGAGTTCCATCTCGACAAGGGCCGGAGCGCCTACTTCGAGGACTACTGCCGGCGCTACACCGACATGCCGATGCTGGTGCGGCTCGTGAAGCAGGGCGACGCCTACGTGCCGGAGCGCTTCCTGCGCGCCTCGGACTTCGCGGACGGGCTCGGCGAATCCAACAACACCGAATGGAAGACCGTCGCGATCGACGAGGGGACGGACAGCCTCGTCGCGCCGCGCGGCTCGATCGGCTACCGCTGGGGCGAGAAGGGCAAGTGGAACCTCGATGAGAAAGCGGGGCAGGCGGGCGCGCAGACGAAGCTGCGGTTGACGCTCGCCGACAAGTACGACGAGATCGTGCCCGTCGCGTTTCCGTATTTCGGCGGGCGCCAGCATGACTACTTCACGCACAGTCCCGGCAGCGACGTGCTCAAGCGCAACCTCGCCGCAAAGCGCGTCACGCTCAAGGACGGCGCTTGCCTCGTCGCCACCGTGTTCGACCTCTTCGCCGGCAACTACGGGGTGGACCGCGGGCTGGGCGGCGGCAACGTCGCGGGCAGCTACGACGACGACGTGCCGTACACCCCGGCGTGGCAGGAGCGGATCACCGGCGTGCCGCGCGCGCACGCGATCCAGGTCGCGCGGGAATTCGCGGACAACGCCGACAAGACGCACGGCCGGTCGATGGTGATCATCGGCGCGGCGATGAACCACTGGTATCACATGGACATGAACTACCGCGCCATCATCAACATGCTGGTGATGTGCGGCTGCGTCGGCCAGACCGGCGGCGGCTGGGCCCATTACGTGGGGCAGGAGAAGCTGCGGCCGCAGACCGGCTGGACCGCGCTCGCGTTCGCGCTCGACTGGCATCGGCCGCCGCGGCAGATGAACTCGACCTCGTTTTTCTACGCGCACACCGACCAGTGGCGCTACGAGCAGCTGGGCGTCTCCGAGATCCTGTCGCCGCTCGCGGATCCCAAGGCGTACACCGGCAGCCTCATCGACTTCAACGTGCGCGCCGAGCGCATGGGGTGGCTGCCCTCCGCCCCGCAGCTCGCGGCGAACCCACTCGAGCTGTCGAAGGCGGCGGCCGCGGCCGGGAAGGACCCGAAGGACTACGTCGTGGCGCAGCTCAAGAGCGGCGCGCTCAAGCTCTCGTGCGAGGACCCGGACAACCCGGTCAACTACCCGCGCAACCTTTTCGTGTGGCGCTCGAACCTGCTGGGCTCCTCGGGCAAGGGGCACGAGTATTTCCTCAAGCACCTGCTCGGCACGCAGCACGGCGTGCAGGGCAAGGACCTTGGGGCGACCGGCGGCCAGAAGCCCGAGGAAGTCGCGTGGCGCGACCCGGCCCCGGAAGGCAAGCTCGATCTCCTGGTGACGCTCGACTTCCGCATGTCCACGACCTGCCTCTACTCGGACGTCGTGCTGCCCACCGCCACGTGGTACGAGAAGAACGACCTCAACACCTCCGACATGCACCCCTTCATCCACCCGCTGTCGGCCGCGGTGGACCCGGTGTGGCAGTCGCGCAGCGACTGGGAGATCTACAAGGGCATCGCGAAGAAGTTCGCCGAACTCGCGCCCGGGCACCTGGGCGTGGAGAAGGACGTCGTGCTGGTGCCCACGCTGCACGACACGCCGTCCGAGCTCGCCCAGCCGCTGGAGGTCAGGGACTGGAAAAAGGGGCAGTGCGAGCCGGTGCCGGGCAAGACCCTGCCCAACATCGTGGTGATCGAGCGCGATTATCCCAACACCTACCGGAAGTTCACGGCGCTCGGGCCGCTGATGACGAAAGTCGGCAACGGCGGCAAGGGCATCAGCTGGAACACCGAGCGCGAGGTGAGGCTGCTCGCGACCCTCAACTACACGGTGACGGAGGACGGGGTCGCCAGGGGGCTGCCCCGGATCGAGACCGACATCGAGGCCGCGGAGGTGATCCTGGTGCTTGCGCCGGAGACCAACGGCGAAGTGGCGGTGAAGGCGTGGGCGGCGCTCTCGGAAATGACCGGGCGCGACCACACGCACCTCGCCCGCATGCGGGAAGACGACAAGCTGCGCTTCCGCGACCTGCAGGCGCAGCCGCGGAAAATCATCTCCTCGCCCACCTGGAGCGGGCTCGAGTCCGAGCACGTCTCCTACAACGCGGGCTACACCAACGTGCACGAGCTCATCCCCTGGCGTACGCTCACCGGCCGCCAGCAGCTCTACCAGGACCACCCGTGGATGCGCGCGTTCGGCGAGGAGCTGTGCGTCTACAAGCCGCCGGTGGACACCAAGACGGTGAAGCCGATGCTGGGCAGGCACGGCAACGGCAACCCGGAGGTGGTGCTCAACTTCATCACGCCGCACCAGAAGTGGGGCATCCATTCGACCTACACCGACAACCTGCTGATGCTGACGCTCTCGCGCGGCGGGCCGATCGTGTGGATCTCGGAGACCGACGCGAAGAAGGCCGGCCTCGTGGACAACGACTGGATCGAGCTCTACAACCTGAACGGCGCGATCACCGCGCGCGCGGTGGTCTCGCAGCGCGTGAACCCGGGCATGTGCCTGATGTACCACGCCCAGGAGAAGATCGTGAACGTGCCGGGCTCCGAGATCACGCACGCGCGCGGCGGCATCCACAATTCGGTGACGCGCGCGGTGGTCAAGCCCACGCACATGATCGGCGGCTACGCGCAGCTGAGCTACGGCTTCAATTACTACGGCACGGTGGGATCGAACCGCGACGAGTTCGTGATCGTGCGCAAGATGAACAAGGTGGACTGGATGGACGCGCCCGCTCAGGAGACGGCAACCGCCGGCGAACACGGATGAGCGATACGGGATGCGGGATGCGGGATGCGGGATGCGGGATGCGGGATGCGGGATACGGGATGCGGGATACGGGATGCGGGATACGGGATGCGGGATGCGGGATGCGGGATACGGGATGCGGGATGCGGGATAGGAAGAACGGTTTATCTCGTATCTCGAATCTCGTATCTCGTATCGGTCAGCAAGATTCGATGGCGGTGTTCTGTGTGGCAGAGGGATTTTAGGAGATCTGCATGAAAGTCCGCGCCCAGATCGGGATGGTGCTAAACCTGGACAAATGCATCGGATGTCATACGTGCTCGGTCACCTGCAAGAACGTCTGGACCTCGCGCGAGGGCATGGAATACGCGTGGTTCAACAATGTCGAGACCAAGCCCGGCATCGGCTATCCCAAGGACTGGGAGAACCAGGAGCGCTGGCAGGGCGGGTGGCGGCGGAAAAAGAACGGCAGGATCGAGCCCAGGCAGGGCGGCAGATGGCGCCTGCTCGCCAACATCTTCGCCAATCCCAACCTGCCGGAGATCGACGACTACTACGAGCCGTTCACCTTCGACTACGAGCACCTGCACAACGCGCCCGAGTCGCAGACCGCGCCGGTGGCGCGCCCGCGCTCGCTCATCACCGGGCAGCGCATGGAGAAGATCGAGTGGGGGCCGAACTGGGAGGAGATCCTCGGCGGCGAGTTCGCGAAGCGCGGCCAGGACTACAACTTCGAGGCGGTCCAGAAGGAGATCTACGGCCAGTTCGAGAACACCTTCATGATGTACCTGCCGCGGCTGTGCGAGCACTGCCTGAATCCCTCCTGCGTCGCATCCTGCCCCTCGGGCTCGATCTACAAGCGCGAGGAGGACGGCATCGTGCTCGTCGACCAGGACAAGTGCCGCGGCTGGCGCATGTGCGTCTCCGGCTGCCCGTACAAGAAAATCTACTACAACTGGCAGACCGGCAAGGCGGAGAAGTGCATCTTCTGCTATCCGCGGATCGAGGTCGGGCAGCCGACCGTCTGCTCCGAGACCTGCGTCGGGCGCATCCGCTATCTCGGCGTGCTGCTCTACGACGCGGACAAGATCGAGAGCGCGGCCAGCGTCGCCGACGAGAAGGACCTCTACAAGGCCCAGCTCGACGTGTTCCTCGATCCGTTTGCCGCCGAAGTGATCGAGCAGGCGCGGCGCGACGGCGTGCCCGAATCCTGGCTCAAGGCCGCGCAGGCCTCGCCGGTCTACAAGATGGCGATGGACTGGAAGATCGCGTTCCCGCTGCACCCGGAATACCGCACGCTGCCCATGGTGTGGTACGTGCCGCCGCTCTCGCCCATCAGCTCGGCGGCGAACAGCGGCCAGGTCGCGAGCGACGGCGTGCTGCCCGACGTGCGCAGCCTGCGCATTCCGCTGCGCTATCTCGCGAACCTGCTCACCGCGGGCGACGAGGAGCCGGTCGCAAGGGCGCTCGAGCGCCTGCTCGCCATGCGCGCCTTCATGCGCGGGCGCCACGTCGAGAAGCGGGAAGACACCGCGGTTCTCGAGCGCGCGGGCCTGTCGCTCGCCCAGGTCGAGGACATGTACCGCTACCTGGCGATCGCGAACTACGAGGATCGCTTCGTGATCCCCACCGCCCACCGCGAGTACGCCGAGAACGCGTTCGACCTGCGCGGCGGCTGCGGCTTCTCCTTTGGCAACGGCTGCTCGGACGGCGCGAGCGAGACGAACCTGTTCGGCGGCAAGAAGGGCAAGAGCATCCCGATCAAGCAAGTCGCGTGATGGGTGATGAGTGATGGGTGATGCGATGAAGACATTCAGGGTACTGGGGGCGCTGCTGTCGTATCCGGAGCCTGCGCTGATCGCGGCGCTGCCGGAGCTCGGGCAGGTCCTCGACGCGGAAGGGCTGCTCGCCCGCAAGGAGCGGGCGGCGCTCGGCGCGCTGATCGCGGAGCTCGGACGCGGCGAGCTGATGTCGCTGCAGGAGCGCTACGTCGGGTTGTTCGACCGCTCGCGGGCGCTGTCGCTGCACCTGTTCGAGCACGTGCACGGCGAGTCGCGCGACCGCGGCCAGGCGATGGTGGACCTCAACCGGCTCTATCAGTCGCACGGCTACGCCCTGGCCGGCAACGAGCTGCCGGATTTCCTTCCCGCGGTGCTGGAGTACGCGTCCTGCCGGCCACTTGCGGAGGGGCGCGCGCTGCTCGCGGACATGGCGCACATCCTCCAGGCGCTGGGCGCGCGGCTCGCGCAGCGCGCGAGCGGCTACAGCGCCGCGCTGGCCGCGCTGGTGAGACTGGCGGGCGAGCAGCCGGCGTTCGAGGCGGCGAGCGGTGGTGCAGCGGCCGGCGACGAAGACGTTTCGGCGCTCGACGAGGCGTGGGCCGAGCCGCCGGCCTTCGGCGAATGTTCCGGCGGCAAGCCGGGCGGCGCGCCGGTCGCGCCGGTGCGCTTTTACCCCAAGGGGGCTACGCGATGAGCTACCTCAACGAATTTCTGTTCGGCATCTATCCCTATATTGCGGCGGCGGTGTTCCTCCTCGGGAGCCTGGTCCGCTTCGACCGCGAGCAGTACACCTGGAAGAGCGACTCGAGCCAGTTGCTGCGGCGCGGCCAGCTGCGCCTCGGCTCCAATCTGTTCCATATCGGCATCCTGGCGCTGTTTTTCGGGCACCTGGTGGGGCTGCTCATGCCGAAGGAGCTGTACCACGCGCTGGGGCTCTCCACCGCGGCGAAGCAGATGCTCGCCATCGGCGCCGGCGGCGTTTTCGGCACGCTGTGCCTGGTGGGGCTCGCCCTGCTCGTTCACCGGCGCCTTGCGGAGCCCCGCATCCGCGCGACCAGCACGACCATGGACATCGTGGTGCTCCTCTGGATCCTGGCCACGCTGCTGCTGGGGCTCTCCAGCATTTTCGCCTCGCTCGGGCACCGCGACGGCTCGGTGATGGTGCTGCTCGGCAACTGGGCGCAGCACATCGTCACCTTCCGCGCCGGCGCGGCTGATTTTATCGCCGGCGTGCACGGGCTCTACAAGGTGCATCTGTTCTTCGGCATGACGCTGTTCCTGCTGTTCCCGTTCTCGCGCCTGGTGCACGTCTGGAGCGGCTTCGCGGCGCTCGGCTACCTCACGCGCGCCTACCAGATCGTGCGCAGCAAGGGCTAACGCGCCCGGCGGGCGGGCGGTGCCGGCAGATCGACAGGAGCAGCTAGAACGTATCCTAAAAATACCGCAAGCCAAGACCAGAATTGACAGGATTAACAGGATTTACATGATTTCCATCAACGGCGCGGCGATCACCGAGGACGCGATCGAGCGCGAGCGGGAGCACCACGCGGATGCGCCCTCGCCGCGGGACGCGGCGGCATGCGCGCTCGCGATCCGCGAGCTGCTGCTGCAGCGCGCGCGGGCGCTGGGGCTGGGCGGCGCGGAGGACGCGGCGTCGGAGGACGCGGTGATCGACGCGCTGATCGAGCGCGAGGTTCGGACCCCCCAGCCGGCCGAGACCGAATGCCTGCGCTACTACGAGAGCCATCGCCGGCAATTCCGCAGCGGCGACCTGGTGGAAGCCTCGCACATCCTGTTCGCGGTGACGCCGAACGCGCCGCTCGCCGCGATCCGGGCGCAGGCGGAGTCCACGGTGAAGCAGATCGTCTCCGATCCGGCGCGCTTCGAGGCGCTCGCGGCGCAATTCTCCAATTGCCCGTCCGGCGCCCAGGGCGGCAGCCTCGGCCAGCTCGGGCGCGGCGACACGGTTCCCGAGTTCGAGGCGGCACTGTTCGACGGCGACGCGACGGGCGTCCTGCCGCGGCTGGTGAATACGCGCTACGGCTTCCATGTCGTGTGCGTCAACCGCCGGATCGAGGGCCGGGAAGTGCCGTTCGAGCTCGCCCGGGAGCGCATCGCGGAATTTCTTTCGGAAAGCGTTCGGCGCAAGGCGCTGCAGCAGTACCTGCGCCTGCTCGCGGCGCAGGCCGACGTGAGCGGCATCGACCTCAACGCCGCAGGCTCGCCACTCCTGCAATAGGCAGGCCGTAGGGCCTGTATCCGTCCCCGGCCCAGGCTTTCAAATGGCGTGAACGGGGCGGATCCCGGCCTCGGGCGGCGTTGATCCATGTCAACGGTCGCATTGCCTGCGCGTCCTATCCTTGCCCGATGCCCGTGGACCAATAACGGTCCGTGGAACCTTTCGGCCCCTCCCTCGTTTAACGTGTTGCGGGCGGCTGGCCGGCGAGATAGACGTGGCGCAGATCGAGCCTGCCGACGGCGTATGGGTGGCGCGTAGCCAGCAGGGCGACCGCGAGGCGTTCGGCATGCTGGTGCGCCGCTACCAGGACCGGGTGTATCGCTACATCCTGCGCATGGTGGGATCGCGCGACGAGGCGCTGGAACTGATGCAGGAGGCGTTCATCAAGGCCTGGCAGGCCCTGCCGGGATGGCGGCCCGAGGCGCAGTTCCGGACGTGGCTGTTCAGCATCGCGTCGAATACCGCGACCGATAGCCTGCGCCGCCGCAAGGTCGTGGAATTCGTGCCGCTGGACGAGGACTACGACGTGCCGGGTGAGGCGGCCGACCCGGCCGGCCAGTTGCAGGCGAAGCAGCGATTGCGCGCCCTCGAAGCCGCGCTCAACCGCCTGCCGGATGACCAGCGCGAGATCGTGCTGTTGCGGGAGATCGAGGACATGTCGTACAGCGAAATCAGCGCCGCGCTCGGCATCAGCGAGGGCACGGTGAAATCGCGGCTGGCGCGCGCCCGTGAAGCGCTGGTTGGCCATTACCGCAGGAAGGACGTATGAAGGATCGAACGCCATCCGAGTGCCCCCGCACCGAGCAGCTTTCGGCACTCGTCGACGGCGAGCTGGCCGGCGCCGCGCGCGCCGAGATCGCCGACCATGCCGGGTCGTGCCCGCTTTGCGGCGCGATGCTCCGGGACCTCGGTGAATTGCGCGTTGCGTTTCGGCCGCTCGCCGCGGCACGCCCCGGCGTCGATCTCGCGTCGCTCATCGAGCAGCGGCTTGCGGCGCGTGGTCGGCCCGCGCGCCCGAGGCGTTACGGTCGCTGGTGGCAAGCCTGGCAGCTCCTGCCTTCGGGACTGGCCGCGGCGGGCGTGCTTACGGCGGGCGTCTACCTGGGCGCGCTGCTGACCGCCGGCGCGGGCGCGACCGCGCTGCGGCCCGCGGCCATGGCGATGTTCGACGCCGTTGCGCCAGGCGGCTTATGCGTTGGCCTTCCATCGTGTTACGCACCGGGAAAGTGACATGAAGCACACCAGCCTGAAACTCGCTCTCGTTCTGTCGCTGTTACTCAACCTGGGCGTCATCGGCGCGGTGGCCTATCGCGCGATCCAGCACGGGCAGCTGCCCGACGCCTTCCGCATCGGAGCGGACAAGTCGAATCTTGCGGAAATGCTCAAGCTCGACGCCGGTCAGCGCCGGCAATGGGAGGCGCTCGAAGCCGGATTTCTGCGCGAGCTCAAGAGCGGCTGGCAGCCGATCCGGCAGCACCGCGAGGCACTCGTCCGCGAAATCTTCTCCGAGCAGCCCGACCGTGGCCGTATCGAGGCCGAACGCGCGGCGATCGCGCAGCTGCAATCCGCGCAGCAGCAACGCATCATCGAGCAGTTGCTGCGGGAGCGGGACGTGCTCGATGGGGCGCAGCGGCGCCAGCTGGCGGATCTCCTGCTGCGCCAGGCCCCGGCGAGCACCTTCGAGGAACGCCTGCATGGGAAGTAGCGCCGCACAAACGATTTTCGGAACATTCGGAGGCATCGTCCGTTTAACGGGATGAATGCGGCGGACGTGACTGCCGCAGCCAAACAACCTCTGATAGGAGTCGAACGATCATGAAATCTCACTACGTCATTGGCCGCTGGGTGGCCATAGCAACTGTTTCTCTTGGGCTGCTGGCCGGATCGGGCACCGCTTTCGCGCATTGCGACACGCTCGACGGTCCGGTGGTCGCGGCCGCGCGCAAGGCGCTCGATACGGGCAACGTCAATCTGATACTGGTCTGGGTGCAGAATAAGGACGAAGCGGAGATCAAGAACCAGTTCCAGAAAACCGTAGCTGTCCGCAAGGCTGGCGGACAGGCGAAGGAACTCGCCGACATGTATTTCTTCGAAACCCTGGTGCGCATCCACCGCGCCGGCGAAGGGGCTGGTTACACGGGTCTCAAACCGGCAGGCAGGATCGAGCCGCCCATTGCGGCCGCCGACAGGTCGCTCGAGACCGGCAAACTCCAGGACGCGGCAAAACTCATCTCGAAGCGGACGGAGGAAGGGCTGCACCGCAACTTCGAGGACGTGATGAAGAAGAAGAAGTACAACCCGAATGACGTCGCCGCCGGACGCGCCTTCGCGAGCGCCTACGTCGAGTACACGCATTACGTCGAGCGCTTGTATAACGCGGCCGAAACGCTGGCGCCGGAGCACGTGCAGAAGGAAGCGCCGGGTCTCGCTCACACGCATTGATATATTGGGCTGACACCGTTACACCGGGCTGTCGGGTCTATTGCACCCGTCAGCCCGGGTTCGCTCGCTGCCGGTCCACCGGCGCGTTTGGCCCGCTTGTCGCGACCGTGGCACCGCGGCATCGGGATTGCCCGGTAGATTGGCGCAGGTTGAGTTGACTTTCACACGAACAAGGAGATTCGATCATGAAACTTACCATCCCGCGCCCGCTCAAGCTGGAGCATGAAGAGCTCCACGAGCAGCTTCGGCGTGCTACCAGGGAAAGCGGGGGTCTTGGCGAGGCGGCGAAGGCTGTCGCCAAGCTGATGCACCCTCACTTCGTGAAGGAAGAAGAGTATGCGTTGCCGCCGCTGGGTTTGTTATCGCTGCTGGCGCAGGGACAAGTCACGCCGGACATGGCGGCCGTGTTGCCGATGACCGACAAATTGAAAGCGGAGCTCGGCGAGATGCTCGCGGAGCACAAGAGCATCGTCGCCGCGCTCAGGAATCTCGCGGATGTGGCGAAGCGTGAAAACAAGCCGGAGTATGCGGAGTTCGCGGACAAACTGATTCTGCACGCGCAAACCGAAGAGGAAGTGTCCTATCCTACGGCAATTCTCATCGGTGAGTATTTGAAACTGAAGCTCGGCAAGTAGCCGTATGTCCAGCTGGAGCGGGGGCTTCGCCTCCAATGGCGGCCACGGCAATTTGCGGCTTTCCTCATGAACAAGCATCCACTTGCCCGATCAGTTCGATCCATGATGCCGCCGGCTGCGCCCGGCTTCGCCCTGTGGAACCTGGGTTTCCGCCCGTTCTACCTGCTCGCGAGCGTATTCAGCGCGTTCAGCGTGCTCGCCTGGGCCGCGCAGTACTCGGGCTGGTTGCCGCACGCCTACCTGCAGGGGCCACTGTGGCACGGCCACGAGATGCTGTTCGGCTACACGATGGCGGTGATCGCCGGTTTTCTGCTGACGGCGGTCCGCAACTGGACGGGGCGGCCGACGCCCGAAGGCGCGCCGCTGATGGCATTGGCGGCGCTGTGGGTGGCGGGACGGGTGCTGGTGCTGACGCCTTACGGCACCGTGGCAGCCGCGCTGAACGCGGCGTTTCCCGTTGCGCTCGCGCTCGCCATCGGCGTCCCGCTCGCGCAGTCCGGGAACACCCGCAATTATTTCTTCATCGGGCTGCTGTTGTTGTTGGGCGCCCTGGTACTCGCGTTGCACCTGGCGTTGCTGGGCGCGGTCGAGGTTCCGCCGCAGCTCGGCCTGCGGCTCGCGCTGGACGTCGTGCTGTTCATCATGGCGGTCATGGGCGGCCGCGTCATACCGATGTTCACCAACAACGGCGTGCCGGGCGCCGATGCCCGGCGCCACCCGCTGGTGGAGCGCCTCGCGCTGGGCTCCGTCCTGCTGCTGTTCCTCGCCGATGCGCTCCAGCTGCAGCCCGCCCCCGTTGCCGCGATCGCGCTGCTCGCGGCGGTCGCGCATGGCGCGCGCCTGTTCCTGTGGCGGCCGTGGCGAACGCTCGCCACGCCGCTGGTGTGGATACTGCACGCGGCCTACGCCTGGATCGTCGCGCACCTTGTTCTGCGCGGCCTGTCCGGGCTGGAGTGGCTGGCGGAGTCGTTCGCCGTCCACGCGCTGACCGTGGGCGCGATCGGCGGACTGACGCTGGGCATGATGACCCGCACCGCGCGCGGCCATACCGGGCGGGCGCTGCGCGCGGACGGCTACGAGATCGCGGCGTTCCTGCTGGTTCAATTCGCGGCGGCCGTCCGCGTTTTCGGGGCCATGGCCGCGCCGGCCCTGACCCTCGCGAGCATCCAGCTCTCCGCCGTGCTGTGGGCCGCGGCGTTCGGGCTCTACGCCGTGCGCTACTGGCCGATCCTTACCCGGGCCCGCTTCGACGGCAAGCCCGGCTAGAGAGGCGTGAACCGTGAACGGTGAACGGTGAATCGTGATTCGGGCCGCGAGCTGTGAGCCATGAGCTACGAGTCACGAAGCACGACCCACGAACCACGGAGTCTGAGATGACGGAGCGCGTGGCCGTATGGCAGTGCATCGGCTGCGGCAGGATCGAAGGGCCGCAGCCGTGCATCGGGGTGTGCGAGGACCGGCGAACTTATCTCGCGCTGCAGGCGAGCGCCCGTCGCGCCCTGGGGTCGCTCGCCACCGGCGAGTAGCTGGAGCCCCGAGACTTTCCTTACGCCGCGGCCGGGCGGCGCTCTTCCTCCAACTCCGGCATAACGCCGGTCAGAAAATAGCGGATCAGGTCGGCTGCCGGCCGGATGGCAGCGCCAAACGGGAGGCTTTCCGAGCCGCGGAAGAACAATCCTTTCTTGACGTCGCCGTTCATCGCGAACGCGAGCCGCGTGTCGATGCAGAACTGGCCGATGCTGGCGATGCCGTCCCGCAGCCCGCACATCGCGAGGCACTTGGTTCCCGGCACGCAGCGCCGGGGGTCCGCCTTGGCGTTGGCTTGCAGCCCCTTCTCGTGCTTGAGGTAGCTTCTGAGCCACGGCGTCAAAACGGCCCGCGCCGGCAGCCCGGCGACGCTCATGAAGGTCACGATGTCCTCGGGACGCGCCTCGGCCAGAACCTTCTTGAAGTTCGGATGGGCGTCACCCTCTTCGCATACCGCGAACGGCGTGCCGATCTGCACCGCCGCCGCGCCGAGCGCGAGCAGGCGCCGGATTTTCTCGTGGCTGTTGATGCCGCCCGCGGGGATCAGCGGGACGCGGTTGCGCTCGATCCCCAGTTCCCGGAACAGCTCGAAAACGGCGGACAGCACCGGCTCGAAGTCGAAGCGCGGATCGGCGATTTCCTCCGCGCGCGTGGCGCCGAGATGCCCGCCGGCGTAGCGCGGATGCTCGATCACGATCGCATCCGGCAGTCGGTTCTTGCGCAGCCATTTCTTGAGCACGATGCCGATGCCGCGCGCGTCCGAGAGGATCGGGATCAGCGCGACCTCCGGGAAATCCTTCGTCATGTCCGGCAGGTCGAGCGGGAGCCCCGCGCCCATCACGATCGCATGCGCGCCGCTCTCGCACGACTGGCGGACGTACTGCGCGTGCGCCGAGACCGCCTTCATCACGTTGACCGCGATCGCGCCGCGTCCTTCCGAGATCGCGAGCGCCCACCGGATTTCCCGGTCGAGCGCGGTCAGGTTCATGCCGTCGAGGATGTCCGGGTCCCGGCAACCCTGCGCGCGCGCGAGGAGGTCGGGATGGTGGTGGCGCAGCTCCACGCTGGATATCGTGCCGAGCGCGCCCAGGCTTGCCACGGCGCCGGCGAGCCGGTGCGCCGAGACGCCGATGCCCATACCGCCCTGAACAATGGGAAGCAGCGGACGCCTTTTCAGCATCAAGCGCGGCGAATCAGGCCAGGATAGCGTTGGCGCCGGCACGATCCAACTGCTTGTTTTCGCTATTGACTTCAATGATGGCAGTATAGGCTGCGCCGCCGCGCCGTCGTTTGACCTAGGTCAATAGTCGCGGATGGGCCGCTGCCCGCCGCTGCGGGCAGCACCCGGATTCTCAAGGAAAAAACGGAAACTGCAACCGGAGGGCACTCAGCAGCCGCGCCGGGGTTGGCAGCCTGAATACCGGTGCCGCCGCGTCGAGCGCGTTCTTCAGCAGCAAGCCGAGCTCGGTGTCGCCCTCGATGAGGAGGCGCCGGCCGAAGAACAGGGTGTCGGGGTCCTCGCGGCGCAGCGCGAGCGCGAGGAAATCGCTCGCGGTGGCGCTGATCGTGACATCGGGCCGCACTTCGCCGCAGGCGACGACGCCACCGCGCCGGATCGCGAACGTCAGGCGCAATCCGACGTCACGCACGCCGATCGCGACGATCTTGCCGCAGGCGGCGGGGAGGCTGGCGCCGCTCACGCTGTCACCCAGCCACAAGTTGACCGCGATCGCCGCCGCGAGCGCGGGCGGGTACTGGGGCAACCGCGCGAGCAGCGCGCTCAACGGTCGGGGAAAACGCGGCAACAGCTGGTCGCCCGGGCGCTCCCGGGCGCCGGGCGGGGGATCACCGAGACGTGGCGTCATGGGGCGTTTCCGGGCGGGGTCATGCCGGGGAGCGCGCGCCAGTAGCCGTCGCACGTCGCTCCGGGCGCCAGTTGCTCGAGTTCGCGCGCGGCCGCGGCGGCATCGAGGGCCCCGATCATGCGCTGCCGGAAAAGCGCGATGACGTCCGCCGTGTGGCGCGATTGCGGACTGATGCGCACCGCGTCTACGCCGAGCCCCGCGAGGTCGTCGAGATCGGCGATCAGGCAGTGGACATGGGCGGACTGGGTCTGGATGCCGTTCAGGACGAGGAACGGCGCGCCCTCGAGTGTGTCGAGCGGAAGCCCGTCAGGATGGTCGATGCAGCTGAACCGGCAATCGTCTTTCGGCAGGTTGTTGCGGCGCGCGGTGAAACAGCGCGCCGAGAAGGCGAGCGGCAGCCGGCCGAACGCGAGCACTTCGGTCTCGACCCCGGCGGGCCGGGCGTGCTGCATGTCCTCCAGCACGTGGCGCGGCATTTCCACGGGCATCACCCAGCGCCGGACGCCCAGCCCGGCGAGCACGGAGAGGGTGTGCGGGTTGTAAACGTTGAGGTGCGGTCCGGCGATGAACGGCGCCGCGCCCGCAAGCACATTCACTGCCCCCATGTCGTTCGCCTCGACCGGGAAACGGCCGTTGCCGGCGATGCGGCGCAGGGTTCTCAAGTCCGACTCGGATTCGGTCAGCGCCTGGGTCGACAGCACGACCTCCTTGCCGGCTGCTTCCAGCGCCGCGGCAAGATCCAGCCAGTCGGACAGGCGCAGCTCGTGACGGCGCGAGCAGATCACTTCGCCGAGGTACACGATGTCAACGGACGAGCGCGCGATCTCCTCGTAGAACCTCACGACCGACTGGCGCGGCCAGTAGTAGAGCAGCGGTCCGAGCGCGAGCTTCATGAGGGCTGCCGGCGGCGCGGTTTCATTTCCAGGGACGGTGGTAGGCGCCGAGCGTGTGGCTCTGTCCCTCGGACATCCGGCGCAGCTCCTCGGACCAGCGCGGCTGCGGCGCGGCGGTGCCCTGCGCGCATGCATCGAGCGCCTGGCGCCACACGCGGGTGACCGCGGCGACGTAGGCGGGACTGCGCTGGCGCCCCTCGATCTTGACGGCGGCGACGCCGATGCGGTCGAGTTCCGGCAGCAGCTCGAGCGCGTTCAGGCTGGCCGGCTCCTCGATCGCGTAGTAGACATCGTCACCCGCCTTGAAGCGGCCCTTGCACAGTGTCGGATAGGCCGCGTTCTCGTTTGCGCCGTAGCGGTCGATCAGCACGCCGTTCAGCCGCGCCTCGAGCCCGCTCGCTTTCTGCTCCCACCGCACCGCCTTGGCCGGCGAGCACGCGCCGGTCATGTTGGGGGACTCCCCGGTCACGTAGGAGGAGAGCGCGCAGCGGCCTTCGACCATCACGCACAGGCTGCCGAAGCCGAACACTTCGATCTCGACCGGCGTGTTGCGGATGACCTGCTCGACCTGCGCCAGCGACAGCACGCGCGGCAGCACCGCGCGGCGCACGTTGAAGTGCCGGTGGTAGAAGTTGATCGCCTCGTAGCTGGTCGCCGAGCCCTGCACCGAAAGATGGATCCGCAGCTGCGGATGCGTCCGGACGGCGTAGCGCATGAGCCCCGCGTCGGCGATGATGACGGCGTCGAAGCCGAGGCCGGCCGCGGTGTCCACGGCCCGGGTCCAGCGCTGCCAGGTCGCCGGCTGCGGATAGGTGTTGATCGCGAGCAGCACCTTCGTGCCGCTGCGATGCGCGTAGTCGAGGCCGTCGCGCGCGGCGGGGAGCTCGAAATTGAGCCCGCCGAAGTTGCGGGCGTTGGTGTTGTCGCGCAAGCCGATATAGACGCTGTCGGCGCCGTTGTCCACCGCGGCGCGCAGCGAGGGAAGGTTGCCCGCCGGACACACCAGCTCGATGCGCGCGGATTTTCCCGTTGGCGGGAGGCCGTTCGTTGTCGTCACCGGGACGGCACCCGCGCGACCGGGGAACTGATCCTGAGCGATCCCGGTCGCTGGGGCGGGAGGCGAACCTTCGGCATAAACGAGAAGTATCGACGATGGCCGCCGTGCGCACTTTGACAAACGTCAAAGTCTTCGCTGCTAGAATCCGCGTGCCGGGGGATGCCGGGGACAACAGCGGGAGTCGGATGGACTACGCCGTGCTGATGCAGGTGCACGTTGCCTGTGCCGTATTGTCGTACGCCGGGTTTTTCACGCGTGGCGTATGGATGATCCGCGACTCCCCCCTGCTGGAGCGGCGCTGGGTGAGGATCGTGCCGCACGTCAACGATACGATCCTGCTGGCCGCGGCGATCGCCCTGGCGGTCATGCTCCGCCAGTATCCCCTCGTCCATGGCTGGCTGACGGCCAAGGTGATCGGCCTGGTCTTCTACATCCTGCTCGGAATGGCCGCCCTGCGCCCCGGCAGGACGAAATCGGCCCGGGTGGCCGCGTGGATCGGCGCACAGGCGGCATTCCTCTACATCGTGGCTGTCGCGTACACGCGGAATCCCCTGGTCCTGTTGTAAGATGATCCCCATGAGCGATTTTCCGCAGCCCGCCCCTGATTTCTCGCAGCCGCTCGAGGCGCTGAGGGCGTGTCACGAGCGCATCCGCTCGCAGTGCGGCACGCTGCGCAGGCTGGTCGCGCACATGCAGGACCACGGTTGCGACGACCAGGCGCGGCAGGCGGCGGGGGCCGTGATGCGCTATTTCGACACGGCCGCGCGCCACCATCACGCCGACGAGGAGGAGGACCTGCTGCCGCGGATGATGGCGGCGGCAACGGTCGGCCGCGGCTCGAAGCTGACGCGCCTCATCGCCGACATCGCCACCGAGCACAAGGAGATGAGCCGGGTGTGGACCGAGCTGCGTGCCGTGCTGCAGGAAATCTCGGTTGGCGAGAACACGATCCTCGACCCGCTCAACGTCGACCGCTTCGTCAAGCTCAACCACTGCCACATCGTGATGGAGGAAGCGAACGTCTACCCGCTCGCGGAGATGCTGCTGTCCCGGGACGACCTCGCCGAGATCGGCTCCAGCATGGCGCAGCGCCGGGGCCAGCCCGGCTGAGGGCGTTTCCGTCCCGGTTTGACCTGAATCAAGCCCCGTCCCGCCGGGCGCGGATACCCTGATCCGCGAGGCCCGAGATGGACGACATCCTCGCTTTTTCCGAGGGGCTGCGCACCCCCTTCAAGCTGCTCACCAGCCTGGCGATCGGCCTGCTGCTGGGGCTGCAGCGCGAGCGCACGCCGAGCGCGAAAGCCGGCCTGCGGACCTTCGCGCTGGTCGCCCTGTTCGGCACCGTCTCGGGCCTGATCGCGGATGCGGCCGCGGGCGCCTGGATCATCGCCGCCGGCCTGGTCCTGGTCGGGCTGATGATCATCGCCGCCTATCACCACGCCGAGGAGGGGCCGGAGGCGGATTCCGGCACGACGACGGTGATCGCCGTGCTGCTGTGCTACGTCCTCGGCGTCATGGTGTGGTACGACCGCAGCCAGCTGGCGGTCTCGATCGGCATCGTCGCGACCGTGCTGCTGCAGTTCAAGACCGAGCTGCACGGCTTTTCCGAAAAGCTTTCGCGGCAGGAACTGTCGAGCGTGCTGCAGTTCGCCGTGCTCTCGTTCATCGTCCTGCCGCTGCTGCCCAACGAGGGCTTCGACCCGTACCGCGTGCTCAATCCCTATCACATCTGGCTGATGGTGGTGCTGATCTCGGGAATCAGCCTGGCGGGCTATCTCGCGTTGCGCCTGATCGGAACCGGGAAGAGCCTGCCGCTGGTCGGCGCTCTCGGCGGCCTGGTGTCGAGCACCGCGACGACGCTGGTGTACGCGCGGCAGGGCGCTGCCGGTGCCGCAATGGCCCCGATCGCCAGCATCATCATAACGATCGCCAATCTGGCGGTGCTGGCACGCATCGCGCTCGTGAGCGCCGTGGTCGCGCCCTCCGCGCTGCCCCTGATGCTGCCCGTGCTCGGGAGCGGGCTCGCGCTCGGCCTGGTCGCGCTCATGCGCCGGTTGCGCACGATGGTGGCGGCGCCGCAGCTCGCGGTGCCCGAGCTCGAGAACCCCACCAACCTGCGGGTCGCGCTCGGCTTCGGCGCGCTCTACGCGCTCATCCTGTTCGGTTCGGCGTGGCTTTCCGAGCGCGCCGGCAGCCATGGACTGTACGCGATTGCGGTTCCAAGCGGGTTCACGAACGTCGACGCGATCACGCTCTCGAGCCTGGGGCTGTTCAACAGCGGCACGGTGAGCGCGGCGGTCGCGGCCACTGCCGTGGGCCTGGCATTCATTTCGAACGTCGCGTTCAAGCTCGGCGTGCTGCTGTTCCTGGGCAGTCGTGAGTTGCTGAAGCAGTGCGCGCCGTCATTGATCGCCTCGGTCGTCGGAATTGTGGCGGGTTTGCTGTTTTTCGCCTAACTACAGATAGACAGGATTAAAAGGATCCGGATCGTGAAGACAAGCCTGGACCAGCACGACGCGCTGCTCGTGGTGGACGTGCAGCGCGACTTCCTCCCGGGCGGCAGCCTTGCCGTGCCCGGGGGTGATGCCGTCGTGCCCGTCCTCAACCGCTACCTCGGGCTCGCCCGCGGCAGGGGCCTGACGATCCTTGCCAGCCGCGACTGGCACCCGGAGAACCACTGCTCGTTCCGCGCGCGCGGCGGCACGTGGCCCGAGCATTGCGTCGCCGGCGGCGCCGGCGCCGCGTTCGCGCCGGGGCTCGAGCTGCCGCCGGATGCGGTGATCGTCAGCAAGGCGACAGGCAGCGAGACGGACGCCTACTCGGCGTTCGAGGGCACCGGGCTCGCGCGGCGCCTGCGCGAACGAGGGGTGAAGCGCCTGCTGATCGGCGGCCTCGCGACCGATTACTGCGTGCTCAACACCGTGCGCGACGCGCTGAAGGAGGGCTTTCAGGTGCTGCTGCTCGAGGACGCGATCCGCGCCGTCGACGTGAAGCCGGGCGACGGCGAGCGCGCCGAGCGGGAAATGCGGGAGGCCGGCGCGGTGCCGGCGACGCTGGAGGATTTCGCGCCGTGATTCCGCTGATGTCCGCGCTGCTCACGGACCTCTATCAGCTCACCATGCTGCATGCCTATTTTTCGCGCGGCATGCGCGACACCGCGGTGTTCGAGCTGTTCTTCCGCAAGCTGTCCCCCGGGCGCAACTTCATGGTCGCGGCGGGACTCGAGCAGGCGCTCGAGTTCCTCGAGCGCCTGCGCTTCACGCCCGAGGAACTCGATTGGGTCGAAAAATGCGGAAAATTTCCGCGGGGCTTCGCGGACCACCTCGCGAAGCTGCACTTCACCGGCGAGGTGCACGCGCTGCCGGAAGGCACGGTGTTTTTTCCGGACGAGCCGGTGCTGCGGGTGACCGCGCCGCTGCCCGAGGCGCAGCTCGTCGAGACCCGGCTGATCAACCTCGTGCACTTCGAGACGCTGGTGGCGACCAAGGCGGCGCGCTGCGTGCTGGCGGCGCCGGGCAAGCTGCTGGTGGACTTCGGGCTGCGCCGCGCGCACGGCGCGGAAGCCGGGCTCCTCGCCGCCCGGGCGGCCTATCTGGCGGGCTTTACCGGCACCGCGACCGCGCTCGCCGCGCCGCGGCTGGGCATTCCCGTGTTCGGGACGATGGCGCACTCCTTCGTGCAGGCCCACGACGACGAGGCGGCCGCGCTCGCGCATTTCGCCGAGTGCTATCCCGCCGGCACGACCCTGCTCATCGACACCTACGACACCGAAATCGCGGCGCGCAAAGTGGTGGCGCTCGCGGCGACGCTCAAGGAACGGGGCATCCGCGTGAAAGGCGTGCGGCTCGACAGCGGCGACCTTGCGGCGCTGGCGAGGAGCGTGCGGCGCATACTCGACGAGGGCGGCCTGGCGGACGCGACGATCTTCGCGAGCGGCAACCTCGACGAGTACCGGCTGCGCGAGCTCGCGTCGGCGGGTGCGCCGATCGACGGCTTCGGCATCGGCACGAGCCTCGTCACCTCCTCGGACGCGCCGTTCCTCGACGCCGTGTACAAACTGCAGGAGTACGGCGGCCGGGCGCGCCGCAAGCGCTCCTCGGGCAAGGCCACCTGGCCCGGACGCAAGCAGGTGTTCCGCCACTACGACGGGGCCGGGCGGTTCGGGCACGACGTGGTGACCGTCGAGGGCGACGCCCAGGCGGGGGAGCCGTTGCTCGTGTCCGTCATGAAGAACGGCCGGCGCCTGCACTTGCCCGAGAGCCTCGAAGCGATCCGGGCCCGCGCGGCGGCGCAGCTCGCGAAGCTTCCCGACGCGCTGAGGACGCTCGAGTCGTCGGCGCACACCTACCGTGTGGCGATTGCCCCGGCCCTGCGCGGGCTGGCCGAGAAGGTGGACCGGATGGAGGGCGAAGTTCCGGCGCTGTTCAAGTAGTGAGCTACGAGCTACGAGCTACGAGCTACCAGCTACCAGCTACGAGCTACGAGCTACGAGCTACGAGCTACGAGCTACCAGCTACCAGCTACCAGCTACCAGCTACCAGCTACCAGCTACCAGCTACGAGTGACGGGGCCTCGTCACCCATTCAGTCACGATCGGTGACGACGTCGGCCCAGGCTGGAGATGCGACAGGCTGCTCGGTGGCGCCGGCGGCCGCGCGCAGGCGCTCGATCACGGGCTCCCACGTCTCGCGCGTGGCCTGGCACGTCCCGTCGACCACGACGGCGCCCGCCTGCTCCTCGGCCGTGAGCGGCTCGCGCACGGTGAGCTGGCGCGTGAGCACGGCGAGGTCGGCTTCCGAGGCATCCTCGCCCCGGGCGCGCCGCCTGGAGACCCGCTCGCGCAGCAGCGTCTCCGGGGCCGCGAAATCGAGAATCAGGAACGGCAGGCGACGGTCGGCGGCCAGCGAGCGGAACCGCCTGCGTTCCCTGCGCTTGAGGAAGGTCGCGTCCACCAGCACGGAGCAGCCGGCATCGAGCGCGCCGTGCGCGAGGCTGGCGAGCTGGCGGTAGGTCTCGGCGTCGGCATCGCGCGTGTAGATCCCCTGCGCCACGCCGGAGCGGCTCGCCGCGAGCGGCGCCAGCCCGTGCATCCGCTTGCGCTCGAGGTCCGAGCGCAGCCGCACCGCCCCGAGCAGCCCCGCGAGCTCGAGCGTGGCGGTCGTCTTCCCGGAGCCGCAGAGGCCATGGGTGATGACGAGGACGGGCCGTTCCGGCCGGGTGAATCCAGTGGCGAGCTTCAGGTACTCGCGGAACGCGCCCCACAACCGGTCGCTCTCGGCGGTTCCGGCGCCGGCCTGGCAGGCGCGCAGCGCATGGACCTTCGCGCGCACCAGGGCGCGGTAGACGAGGTAGAAACGCAGCACCGCGAGCCCGGCGTAGTCGCCGGTCGACTCGAGATAGCGGTTGAGAAAGCGCCACGCGAGATCGCCCCGGCGCCGGTCCTCCAGGTCCATCACGAGGAACGCGACCTCGCTCATGACGTCGATCCAGCGCAGGTCCTCGTTGAACTCGATGCAGTCGAACGCGACCGGGCGGCCGTGGATGACGGCGATGTTGCCGAGGTGCAGATCGCCGTGGCACTCGCGCACGAACCCCTCCTGCCGGCGCGCCGCGAAATCTTCCTGGTGCTCGACGTAGTTGTGCTCGGTCCACAGGCGCAGCGCGTTCAGGGCGGCCACGTCGGCGGGCGCGTCGAGGCGGGGGGCGATCTGCTCGAAATTCTGGATCGCCTGCGCGAGCACCAGGGCCGGGGTGCCGTGGCGCGCGTCCGCGCCGGCCGCGGCGGCGTCCTGGTGAAAGCGGGAGACCACCGCGGCGAGGGCGTCGATCTCGAGCGCGCCGAATTCGCCGCGCGCGAGCATCCCGGCCGCGAGCGCCCGCTGCGGGAACTCGCGCATCTTGACGGCGTATTCGAACACCGGGCCGCGGCCGTCGAGCTGCGGCGCGGCGGGCGTGCCGCGGATGGACACCACGTCGAGGTACATTTCCTTCGCGAGCCGGCGATTGAGGACGAGCTCCTTCTCGCAGTAGTAGCGGCGCGCCTCGAGAGTCGAGAAATTGAGGAAGCCGAGATTGAGCGGCTTCTTGATCTTGTAGGCGAAATCGCCGGTGAGGAACACCCAGGAGATGTGTGTCTCCAGCATGCGGATCTCCCGCACGCGATGCGCGTAGCATTCCGGGCGCATCAGCGCGGCGATCAGCGGCGGCGCGGCGGCGTCCGCGGGCTGTTGTCGGTCAGGACTGGTCATGTTTCCGGAAGTCGTCGATGTCCCGGGCGGCAGGAGCCGCTCCGGTGGTCCGCCTCAAGCCCCATTACACGCCCGCCGGGCGTGTGCGTTCTTGATCTGGATCAACGAGGCGGCCCGCTTGCCCGCTAGCATGCCCGGAAGGGGAATTTTCCCGGAAGAGCGGAGACAGCCGGCATGAAGCACTTGAAACATTCCCAGATCGCGCATCTCGACCGCGCGCTCGAAGCGCGCGGGCGCGAATTGCGCGAGGAGATCCGACAGCTGCTGCTGCAGTCGGATCAGCAGCACCACCGGGACCTGGCGGGCATGGTCGGCGACATGGGGGACGAATCGGTCGCCAACATGCTGGCCGACCTCGACGCGGCGTTCATTGACCGGCACGTGCACGAACTGCGCGAGATTGAGGCCGCCCGCGGCCGCCTGGTGGCAGGAAGCTACGGGATCTGCGTGGACTGCCGCGACGGCATCGACGTGAAGCGCCTCGAAGCCTATCCCACCACCGTCCGCTGCGCGCGCTGCGCAACCGTGCACGAGAAGACGCATGCGCATGAGGGCACCCCCACACTTTAGCGATCTGCCGGGACCTGTAACCGGCAGATCGCTAAAGTGAAATTCGCTCGCGGGCGCGAGCGAAAATTTTGGGACATATTCAAGCAGCCTGTCGCCACCGCGTTCAGCAGGACCGCATGCTGAATATTTGCGCCAGCATTGATAGTTCCGTGTGACAGGCTGCTTGTGCCCGTCCACAACGCCGACATCGCCGCCGTCTTCGAGGAGATCGCCGGTCTTCTCGAGATCCAGGGCGACAATCCGTTCCGCATCCGCGCCTACCGCAACGCGGCGCGCACCGTGGGCGAGCTGGGCCGCGACCTCGCGACGCTGGTCGGGGCCGGCAAGGAACTGCCCAAGCTGCCGGGTATCGGCGCGGACCTTGCGGCGAAGATCGGGGAGATCTGCGAGCACGGGACCTGCGCACTGCTCGAGCGCCTGCACCGTGAGCTGCCGGCGGCGATCACGGAGCTGCTGAAGGTCCCCGGGCTCGGGCCCAGGCGCGTGAAGCGGCTGCACGACGCGCTCGAAGTGGATACGGTCGAGGCATTGCGGCGCGCGGCGGGCGCCGGCCGCATCCGCGAGCTGCCGGGCTTCGGCGAGAAGATCGAGGCGCGCATCCTGGAGGCGCTCGCCGCGCGCAAGGCGGCGCCGCAGCGGTTCAAGCTCGCCGTTGCCGCGCAGTACGCCGCGGCGCTCGAGGCCTGGCTCGCGCGGGTGCCGGGCGTGCGCAAGGTGACGGTGGCGGGGAGCTACCGGCGCATGCGCGAGACGGTGGGCGACCTCGATATCCTGGTCGCGGCCACCGCGGGCAGCCCGGTGATGGCGCGCTTCGCCGCCTACGACGAGGTGAAGAACGTGCTGGCGCAGGGGGAGACGCGCGCGAGCGTCGTGCTGAAGAGCGGGCTGCAAGTCGATCTGCGGCTCGTCCCGCCCGAGAGCTACGGCGCGGCGCTGCATTACTTCACCGGCTCGAAGGCGCACAACATCGCGGTGCGCCGGCTCGGCCAGGCGCGCGGGTCGAAGATCAACGAGTACGGCATATTCCGGCGGGAATCGCGTGTCGCGGGCGAAACGGAGGAATCCGTGTTCGCGGCAGTCGGCCTGCCTTGGATCCCGCCGGAATTACGGGAAGACCGGGGAGAAATCGAGGCGGCGCGCAAGGGCGGTCTTCCGCGCCTCGTCACGCTGGGGGACCTGAAGGGCGACCTGCACCTGCACACCAAGGCGACCGACGGGCACAACACGATCCGCGAGATGGCGCTCGCGGCCAAGACTGCCGGGCTTGCCTACCTCGCGGTCACCGAGCATTCGCGCCGGCTCACGGTCGCGCGCGGGCTCGACCCGCAGCGGCTGATGAAGCAGATCGACGAGATCGACCGCCTGAACGAGGCGCTTTCCGGCATCACCGTCCTCAAGGGCATCGAAGTGGACATCCTCGAGGACGGCGGCCTCGATCTCCCCGACTCGGCGCTGAAAGGGCTCGACCTGGTGGTGGGCGCGGTGCACAGCGCGTTCGCGCTGCCGCGGCGCAAGCAGACCGGGCGGATCCTGCGCGCGATGGGGAGCCGCTACTTCACGGTGCTCGCGCACCCCTCGGGACGCCTTCTCGGCGAGCGCGAGGCGATGGACGTGGACTGGCTGCGCATCGTGCGCGCGGCGAAGGAACGCGGCTGCTGCCTGGAGGTGAACGCCCAGCCCGACCGCCTCGACCTCGACGACGTGCGGTGCCGCATGGCGAAGGAGGAGGGCGTGCTCGTCGCCGTCAGTTCCGACGCGCACAGCACGTTCGACTTCGCGAATCTCAAATTCGGGATCGGGCAGGCGCGGCGCGGGTGGCTCGAGGCGAAGGATGTGCTGAACACCCGCAGCCTGAAGGAGATCAGGCCGCTGCTGGCGAAAACGATGGGCTGACGCACAAAAGCTTCACCGCCAAGATGGCATGGACGCCCCCGTCCCCTTCGGGGGAAGCGAGCATGCCATCTTAATGATGGAAGGGAAGGGTTGGCCAAGATGAAGCGGGGCTCTCACAATCCTGACGGCATTGAGCGCCAAGGTTTGCGTGCTGTGGAAATAAAAAAGCCCTGCCGCAGCAGGGCTTTTGAACTTACTACGCTCGCCGAACGATCACTACCGGCGGGCGGGCTTCTTCTTGGCGCCCGGCTTCGCAGCAGGCTTCTTCTTGGCGGGCTTCGGCTTGGCCAGCGACACGGCGCGGCCGACCACTTCCACGGTCACGCGGCGGTTCGGCGACAGGCACTCGATCAACTGCTTGCGCTTCATCTTGTTGTCGCAGAACTTGGTCACCGGAATCGGCTGCTTGAATGCTTTGCCTTCCCAGAAGATCAGTTTCTGATCGACGCCCGAGCTCACCAAGTCATCCTTCACGACCACGGCGCGGCGCTCGGACAGCTTCATGTTGTACCCCAGGCTGCCGATGCGATCGGTGTGTCCGGTCACGACCACCGCTCCGATCGCCACCGGGCCGCGGGCCTTGGTCGCCTTGCGCAGGCTGGCCAGGAACTTGGCGAGCTCCTTCTTGTTGTCGTCGGTCATCTCGGCCTTGCCGAACGGCATGCCCTGAAGCTCGATCTTCTGCGTGATGTTGAGCATCTTGGGCTTGGCCTTCTTCTTCGGTGCCGGCTTGGCCTTGGGCTTCGCCTTCGGCGCGGCCATCGGCGCGGCCGCCGGCGCGGCCATTGGTTCGGGTGCCGGCGCGGGCTTCTGCTCCGGTACCGTTTCGCAGGCGGCCAGCAAACTGATTGCGGCCAGTACGCCGGCGAAGTTGTAAATCTTCCGCAGTGCTGAATTCATGTTCTTGATCCCCCTGTTATGTGATGGTTACGGACTTCCGACGAATAGCCATTATAGCGATCTGGACATTAAACGTTTAATCCGGCCGCGATTCCGCCGCCCCGAGCCGAGACGCCGGGAGCGGGCATGCAGGAGGTTCCGGACTGCGCGTAACGAGCCTTGTGTTCATGCCGGCTTCTCCTTCCCCGGTGGATGACCGCGATCCGGGCAAGTCCTGAGCGGGATCAGCGGTCACACCCGCGTAATCTATTCCAACCGCGAGAGCAAGACAAGCTTCACGACTCACGCCGTTGCGGGGCACCCGCTCTCGCGGCGCCGGTTTTCCATTGATCTAAATCAACCGGAGGCGCCCGGGCGGCGGGTATCTTGGGATCGCCGATCCCTCGCCGCCCGACGGGGTGCATGAAGCTAGCCCGTGACCGCCAACCAGACTCCACCGCATCCCGACATCGCGAAGACGCTCGAGCTCGGCGCGCCCGCTTCGCCGCGCCGGCGCCTGTGGCGCTGGGTTGCCGTTGCCGGCGCTGTTATCGCGGTGGGCGTGATCGCCGCCATCTACTACTCCGGCGGGGGCAATGGCGTCCGCTACCAGACGGCGAAGGTCGAGCGCGGCAACCTGACCGTGATCGTGACGGCGACCGGAACGCTGCAGCCCACGAACCAGGTGGACGTGGGCAGCGAGCTGTCGGGCATCGTCAAGACCGTCGAGGCCGATTTCAACGACACCGTGAAGGTCGGGCAGGTGCTCGCGCGGCTCGACACCACCAAGCTCAAAGCGCAGGTCGTGCAGTCGGAAGCCGCGCTCGGCTCGGCGCGCGCCAGGGTCGTCGAGGCCGAGGCGAACGAGGACGAGATCAAGCGCAAGCTCCAGCGCGCGAAGGAGCTGTCGGAGCGCAATTTCGTTTCCGAGGAGGCGCTCGTCGCGGCGGAGTCGGCGCACAAGCGCGCGCTGGCTTCGCTCGCCAGCGTGCGCAGCCAGATGGAGCAGGCGCGCGCCACGCTGGAAGTGGACCGCACCAACCTCGCCAAGGCCGAAATCCGCTCCCCGATCAACGGCACCGTCCTCGCGCGCAAGGTGGAGCCCGGCCAGACGGTAGCGGCGAGCTTCCAGGCACCGGTGCTGTTCACCCTCGCGGAGGACCTGACGAAAATGGAGCTGCACGTGGACGTTGACGAGGCCGACGTCGGCCGGGTCAAGCCCGGGCAGAAGGCGACCTTCACGGTGGACGCCCACGCCGGCCGGGAGTTTCCCTCCACGGTGAGCGAGGTGCGCAATGCCGCCAGGACCGTGAGCGGCGTCGTCACCTACGAGACGGTGCTGTCGGTGGACAACACGCGGCTGCTGTTGCGGCCGGGCATGACCGGGACGGCCAACGTCGTCGTCAGCGCGCTCGAGGACGTCCTGCTCGTGCCGAACGCCGCGCTGCGCTTCACCCCGCCTGCGACGGCGGTACGAGACCAGCGGCCGCTGTGGAGCCGCATCCTGCCCGGCCCGCCGCGGCGCCCGCCGCAGCAGGTCAAGAAGAGCGGCGAGCGGCAGCAGCGGGTGTGGACGGTCCAGAACGGCCAGCCCGTCCCCATCCCGGTCGGGGTCGGCGCGACCGACGGGCGCGTGACCCAGATCGTGTCCGGCGAGGTCGAGGCGGGGCTCGACGTCGTCACCGACGTGCAGCTCGACGCGAAATGATCCAGCCGTCCGCGTCGTCCGCCGCCGCACCGGCGATTGCGCCCCAGGCGAACTACGTCGTCGAGTTGCGCGGGGTCACGCGGACCTACGGCAGCGGGCAGGCGGCCGTGCACGCGCTGCGCGGCGTGGACCTCGCCATCGACCAAGGCGATTTCGTCGCGGTCATGGGCCCGAGCGGCTCGGGCAAATCGACCTGCATGAACATCATCGGCTGCCTCGACTCCCCCACGGACGGCTCCTACCTCTTCGAGGGCGTCGAGGTCGCGCGGCTCTCGCGCCAGCAGCGCGCGCTGCTGCGCCGCTACCATCTCGGCTTCGTGTTCCAGGGCTACAACCTGCTCAACCGCACCTCCGCCCTCGAGAACGTCGAGCTGCCGCTGCTCTACCGCGGCGTCGCGCAGCGCGAGCGCGCCGCCAGCGCCCGGCGCGCGCTCGCCACGGTCGGGCTGGAGGACTGGGCGCACCACACGCCCGGCGAGCTCTCGGGCGGCCAGCAGCAGCGCGTGGCGATCGCGCGCGCGCTCGTGACCGAGCCGACCGTGATCCTCGCCGACGAGCCCACCGGCAATCTCGACACCGCGCGCAGCCGCGAGATCATGGAGCTGCTCGCCGCCCTGAACCGTGGCCGCGGCATCACCATCGTGATGGTCACGCACGAAGCGGACATGGCGGCCTACGCGCGCCGCGTGGTGCGGTTCCTGGATGGGCACGTCGAGTCCGACACGCGGCAAGGGGAGGGCGGCTGATGTTCCGGGAAACCGTGCTGCTGGCGCTGCGCGAGATCCGCCGCAACGTGCTGCGCTCCTCGCTCACGATACTGGGCATCGTGATCGGCGTCGCGGCGGTGATCACCATGGTCACCATCGGCGGCGGCGCGACGGTGCAGGTCGCGAGCCAGATCCGCAGCCTGGGGAGCAACCTCCTCAACGTCCGGCCCGGGCAGCAGCCGCATGGGCCCGGCGGCGCGCGCCAGGCGGCGCGGCTTTTCGACACGAAGGACCTCGAGGCGATCGAGCGCGACGTCGGCGGCATCGCGGCGATCGCGCCGATCGTCGCGCGCAACGCGCTCGCCATCAACGCCGACCTCAACTGGTCCACGACCGTGACGGGCACCGACAACGGCTACTTCAAGGTGCGCGACTGGCCGCTGGCCTCGGGGCGCGTGTTCACGGACAGCGAACTGCGCGCGGGCGTGATGGCCTGCGTGCTCGGCGCCTCGGTGCGCGACAAGCTCTTCGGCGCGCAGGATCCGGTCGGCAGCGCCATCCGGCTCGGCGCGCTGTCGTGCCGGGTGATCGGCGTGCTCTCGGCCAAGGGCCAGTCGAGCTTCGGCACGGACCAGGACGATCTCGTCGTCATCCCGCTGCGGGCGATGCAGCGGCGCATCGCCGGCACCCAGTACGTGGACACGATCGCCGTCTCGGTGCGCGACGGAGTGGCGACGAAAAAGGTCCAGACCGACATCGAGTCCCTGATGCGGGAGCGCCGGCGGCTCGCGCCGCGCGAGGAGGCGGATTTCTACGTGATGGACATGCAGCAGATCGTCGCGGCGGTGAGCGGCACGACGCAGACCCTGACCGCGCTGCTCGGCGCGGTGGCCGCGGTGAGCCTCCTCGTGGGCGGCATCGGGATCATGAACATCATGCTGGTCTCGGTCACCGAGCGCACGCGCGAGATCGGCATCCGGCTCGCGATCGGGGCGATGGAGAACGAGGTTCTCACGCAGTTCCTGGTGGAGGCGGTCATGCTGTCGCTGTTCGGCGGCATCGCGGGCATCGCGCTGGGGCTCGCCGCGGCGGCCGGCGGCGCGGCGTTCCTCGGCCTGCCCTTCGTCCTCAATGTCGGGATCGTCGTGATCGCGTTCCTGTTCTCCGGCGCGGTCGGCGTGATGTTCGGCTACTTTCCGGCGCGCAAGGCGGCGCAGCTCGATCCGATCGAGGCGCTGCGGCACGAGTGAATCCAGACAACAATCGAACCGCCAAGACCGCCAAGACCGCCAAGAAAAGCAGACCTAAATTAGCCGCCAAGACGCCAAGAACACCGGAAAAATAGACAGGATTAACGGGATTCAACAGGATTTACAGGATTTTCTGTAGCGCTTTAATCTTGTTAATCCTGTGAAATCTTGTAAATCCTGTTAAATTTTTTCCTTTAGGTGAAATCCAGCCGGGTGTCGAGCAACACGCCGAACATCCGGATCGGCTCGCGGCGCGGAATCTCCAGCGGCGGCAGCGCCTGCGCATCGAGCTTGAATCCGCCCGCCGCGAGCGCGTCCATGACTGCCTTCGACAGCACGAACTCGCCGGCCCGGGCGCGGTGCAGCAGGCGCTCGGCGATGCTCACGCAATCGCCGATGACGAACGTCTGCCCGGCCATCGGGCCGCCTGCGGTGCCGATGACCGTATCGCCAATGTGCATTCCTATCGCGACCGCCGCGCGGATGCCGTAATCGCGCTCCCACGACTCCTCGAATTGCGCGAAGTCGCGCTGGATGTCCTGTGCCGCCTGCACGGCCTGCCGTGCGTTCCCTTTGCCCGCGAAGGACGCCATCAGGGTATCGTTCAGCACGTTGCGCACGGTGCCACCCTGACGTTCGACCGACGCCCGGACGAGGGCGAAGAATTCGGAGACGCGCGCCAGCACCACGGGCGCCGAAAGAATCGCGGATGTGCGCGTGAACCCGCGCATCTCGGCGAACAGGATCACCACGGGAGTGCGCTCCGGCGCGGCGGGTTTGGAAGTCGGGGTGGCCATGCCGATATCCTAACTCCAATGGGGATTCGGGGTGGCGGAAGTTTTCCTCACCATGCCCCTGTGGCGCGACTGCGTCGCGCAATTCCGGGGGGCGGCCCCGGGTGCCGGTGACTTTCTCTTTGCTCGCCCAAAGAGAAAGTCACCAAAGAGAAAGGGCGCCCCGGTTCGCCGCCGAAAACCGGGACAGACCTGAGGTCTGGGTCTGTCCCGGGTTTTCGGTGCCCCTGCGCTGCTCGACCAGCCCGGCGGTCTGCGCAACTCGCGCCAGGCCATCGTGCTAGTTACACATTGGGCGTGCGACGTCAGCGATTGGTCACGAGTTAGGAAGGCTCACACAGTGCTCGACCTCGCCACGGATCAAACTTGGAAGCTTAGGTGGCAGGGCGTCGCCCAATGCTGTGGAATCGATAGTAGGCCGTGGCTCATGCGGCTGTTCCCGCAAACGGGCCTGCGGCTAACGAGTCACAGCCGCTCCCCTTGCCTGGTCTGCGCTGCTTGTATGCTTCACGCGGCGCCTGTGATTGGCGTAAAAAGCAGGCGCCGGGGTGGAGGGACTTGTGCTGCCATCTGCCGAACGCTGATTTCGGACAGACCCGCTGAGATGTCCCCTACCCACTCACCA
>JACPTK010000036.1 GCA_016192825.1 Betaproteobacteria bacterium
CGGCCGGGGTCGTGGCGTGCACGCCCACGCCACCGAAGGCCTCCATCAGCTTGTCATAGCGTGCACCCTTGACGAACACGGTGGGCGCCACATCGGGGCCGCCGGTCGGATTGACGTCGGTGCCGCGGTAAACGCCATTGTTGTTGAAGATTACCACGCAGACCGGCAGGTTGTAGCGGCAGAGGGTCTCGACTTCCATGCCGGAGAAGCCGAAGGCGCTGTCGCCCTCGATCGCGATCACCGGCTGGCCGCTGACCACGGCGGCCGCGACGGAAAAGCCCATGCCGATGCCCATCACGCCCCAGGTGCCGACGTCCAGGCGCTTGCGCGGCTGGTACATGTCGACGATGCTGCGGGTGAAGTCGAGCGCGTTGGCGCCTTCGTTGACCAGGATGGCGTCCGGGTTGGCCTTGATGATGTCGCGCACCACGGCGAGCGCGCTGTGAAAATTCATCGGCTGCGGATCCTTGGCCAGGGTCTCGGCCATCTTGGCGAGGTTCTTGTTCTTGCGCTCGGCGATGGCTGAGAGCCAATCCGCCGGCGGCTTGGGCCAGTTGGAGCCCGCAGTTGAGTTAATAGCGGCGAGCAGCGCCGACACGCAGGAACCGATGTCGCCGACCAGCGGGGCGTCGATACGGACGTTGCTGTCCATCTCCTGCGGCGAAATGTCGATCTGGATGAACTTCTGGCCGCCCCATGCCTTATGGTCCCTGCCGCCCCAGGTCTTGCCCTTGCCGTGCGAGAGCAGCCAGTTCAGGCGGGCGCCGACCAGCATCACGACGTCAGCCTCGGCCAGCACGTAGGAGCGGGCGGCAGCAGCGGACTGCTCGTGCGTGTCAGGCAGCAGGCCCTTGGCCATGGCCATGGGCAGATAGGGGATGCCGGTCTTCTCGACCAGGGCGCGAATCTCCGCGTCGGCTTGGGCGTAGGCAGCGCCTTTGCCGAGAATGATGAGCGGACGCTTGGCACTGTTGAGCAGTTCAAGGGCGCGCTGCACGGCGTCCTGGGACGGGATCTGGCGCGGCGCCGGATCGACCACCTTGATCAGCGATTTCCTGCCGGCTTCCGTGTCCAGGGTCTGGCTGAATAGTTTTGCCGGCAGGTCGAGGTACACGCCGCCCGGGCGGCCGGAGACGGCGGTGCGAATGGCGCGCGCGACGCCCACACCGATGTCCTGGGCGTGCAGCACGCGGAAGGCGGCCTTGCACAGCGGCTTGGCGATGGCCAACTGGTCCATCTCTTCGTAGTCACCCTGCTGCAGGTCGACGATCTCGCGCTCGCTGGAGCCGCTGATGAGGATCATCGGGAAGCAGTTGGTGGTGGCGTTGGCCAGCGCGGTCAGGCCGTTGAGGAAGCCGGGGGCGGACACCGTCAGGCAGATACCGGGCTTTTGCGTCATGAAGCCGGCGATGGCGGCGGCGTTGCCGGCGTTCTGCTCGTGGCGGAACGAAATCACGCGCATGCCTGCGGCCTGTGCCCTGCGGGTGAGGTCGGTGATCGGGATACCGGGCAGACCGAAGATCGTATCGATGCCGTTGAGCTTGAGGGCATCGATGACCAGTTGAAAGCCGTCGGTCACTTCCTGTATAAGCTGCACGTCAGCGGAGGTTGCAGCAACCGGGTTTTCAACGTTTCCCATGATGGTCTCCTTGGCGTAAATGGCGGCGGCTGTCAGCTAACATCTTGAAGGGGCTCCAAATATAGGTTCCCGACGGAGGCGCAGCCTTGACCGCGGTCAAGAACCTGCGGTTATACTCACTTCGTCCCCCTCGGCGGCCATGCCGCACCACAGCAAATTTTCCATGCCCGCCCTCGCCCAGCACCCGGAAGCGAAGATCCTTCGCCTGCAGCTGCGGCAAAACCGGGTCCTGAAGAATCTCGACGCCGCGCAATGGCGCGAACTCGAGCCGCTGCTGGAAATCGTGGACTACGCGAAGGGCGAATCGCTCGAGCACCAGGGCGACTGGTCCATGGAACAGTATTTCGTCATCGACGGGATACTCAAGCGCGTGGTGTCGAACGCCCAGGGCAAGGAAATGATCCTGCGTTTCGCCGCCGAAGCCGACATCGATACCAGCTACGCCGCCTGGCGCCTGAAGACCCCCATACCCTATTCGATCCGGGCCGTCACCAAGGTGCGCGCGGCCAAGCTTTCGATGCCGAACTGGGTGCAGTTCCTCGGGCACCACCCCGCCGTCAAGAACGCCTTCGAGTTCGAGATCATGAAGCTCATGAGCGAAGTCATGGCCCACACCATCACCCTGCATCTGCTCGATGCGCCGGGACGGATTCAGCGTTTCATGCGCAAGCACGCCGATCTCACCGAACGTCTTCCCAAAAAGGAGCTCGCGCTCTACCTGAACCTTTCGCCCGAAACCCTCTCGCGGCTCAAACGACACGGCAAGATCTGACCTCACCGGGCTGTGCGGCTAGTGCCGTTCCAACTATTCGCGCCAAACCAAACAGGTTTATAGGGCCGGGTTCCGCGAGTGCGCGCGTCATCTGGGTTAGGAGCAATAAGTTGGAACGGCACTAGGTCGTGGCGCCCCTTGCCTTGGGCGCCCTCAGCCGCGCGAGCAGCCCCGAGATCAGCGGCCAGAACAGGGCAAACAGCGCAAGTCCCGTGATGCCGCCCACCAGCCAGTTGGAGAAGAAAATCCTGAGGTCGCCCTGGGCCATCAGCATCGACTGCCGGAACGCGCTTTCCGCCATGTCGCCCAGCACCAGCGCGAGCACCAGCGGCGCCAGCGGGTAGTCGAGCTTCTTGAACAGGTAGCCCACCACGCCGAAAACGAGCATGAACCAGATGTCGGACTGCGCGTTGCTCACGGTGTAGGCGCCGACCGCGCAGATGACGACAATGACGGGGGCGATGATGGAAAAAGGGATGCGCAGGATGGCGGCGAAGAACGGCACGCAGGTGAGGACCAGTATCAGCGTGGCGATGTTGCCGAGGTACATGCTGGCGATCAGGCCCCACACGAAGTCCGGCTGTTCCTTGAACAGCAGCGGACCGGGCTGCAACCCCCAGATCATCAGCCCGCCGAGCAACACGGCGGCGGTCGGTGAACCGGGAATGCCGAGCGCGATCATCGGCAGCAGGGCGGAAGTTCCGGCGGCGTTGTTCGCGACCTCGGGCGCCACCACGCCTTCCATCTGGCCGGTGCCGAACTTGTCGCCGTCCCGCGACGTGCGCTTGGCGACGCCATAGGCCATGAACGACGCGGGCGTCGCGCCGCCGGGCGTCACGCCCAGCCAGCAGCCGATCACCATGCTGCGTAACGCCGTTCCCCAGAATCGCGGCAGCCGGCGCCAGGTCTCGAGCACCACCCGGAGGCTGATCTTGGCGCTCTTGCCGGTGAAGGAGAGGCCCTCTTCCATCGACAGCAGGATCTCGCCGATCCCGAACAACCCGATCACCGCGATCAGGAAGTTGAATCCGCGCAGCAGCTCGGTGAAGCCGAACGTGAGCCGCAGCTGGCCGGTCACGATATCAATTCCCACGGCGGCGAGAGCGAACCCGATCATCATGGAGACGATGATCTTGGCCGGTTTTTCCCGGCCCATGCCGATGAAGCTGCAGAAGGTGAGGAAGTACACCGAGAAGAATTCCGGCGGGCCGAAGCTGAGGGCGAAATTGGCCACCGCCGGGGCGATGAAGGTGATCATGATCACGGCGCACAGGGCGCCGAAGAACGAGGAGGTGAACGAGGCCGTCAAGGCTTCGCCCGCGCGTCCCTGCTGCGCCATCGGATAGCCGTCGAAGGTGGTCGCGACCGACCACGGTTCGCCCGGAATGTTGAAGAGTATCGAGGTGATCGCGCCGCCGAAAAGCGCGCCCCAGTAGATGCACGACAGCATCACGATCGCCGTGGCCGGCGGCATGGCGAAGGTCAGCGGCAGCAGGATCGCCACCCCGTTCGCCCCGCCCAGTCCCGGCAACACGCCGACGATGATCCCCAGGAACACCCCGACGAACATCAGCATCAGGGTGTACGGCGACAGCACCACCGAGAACCCGTGCATCAGTAGACTCAGTTCCTCCAACCTGTCCCCCCTGGTTCGTCCGCCGCGCCGCGCCTCTGACGGTCAATATCCGATGAAGCCCAATACGCTGTAAATGCCCTTGGGCAGCAACACCAGGAACCACACCTCGAACATCAGGAACAGCGCGAAGGTCACGCCGAATCCGACCGCAAGGCCCTTGTACCAGGGATACTTGCCAATCCAGATCATGAAAGCCGCGATGTAGAACAGCGCAGACACATAAATGCCGATGAGGTATATGCCCACGACGAAGAGCGCCGCCGGCACCAGCACGGCGAACACGCGCCCGAGGGCGTCCCACTCGACGAAGATGCGCTTGCCGGCGGGATGGCCGGCGGCCGCGGCCTGTATCAAGTTGACGATGCTGGCAATGCAGATGAGCGAACCGATGTAGAAGGGGAAGTACCCGGCCCCCGGCCCATCCGGTCCCCAGGTGGAACCCAGTTGATAGCTCGTGTACGTCACCAGCGCCCCGAGTGCGAGAGTGAGGAACGCCACCGCGATCTCCGCCGCCCGGATTGAAAGGCCCTTCCTCGAGGACGCGTGCTCTGCCATCTTGGTTCGAATGCGTAAAAGAACGGCGGCAAGCTGCCGCCGGTTCCAAAGGGTGCCGGCGGGGCGATGGCGCCCCGCCGGCGGCGTAGCGTCTACTTCTTGGCGAGGAATCCCGCGCCGCGCATGAGCTCGCGGTGCGTATTTTCCGCCGCGGCGACCCAGTTGACGTACTCCTTGCCGGTCATGAAGCTCTGGTTGAACGCGCCGTTTTCCATCAGATTGTTCCATTCCGCGGTGCCGCGCACCCTCTTGAAGTAGCCGATGTAGAAATCGACCACGTCCTGCGACACGCCGGCGGGCATGAAGATGCCGCGGAGCATCAGGTAGTCCATCGGGATACCCGCCTCCCTGCAGGTCGGGATATCGTTCCACGCCATGGTCGAGGTCACCTTTTTCTTGTACGGCATGCGCGCTTTCTCGAATACGCACAGCGGGCGCAGCTTGCCGGAACGCCAGTGCGCCACCGCCTCGATCGGGTTGTTCACGGTGGAGTTGACGTGGTTGCCGACCAGCTGCGTCGCGACCGCGCCGCCACCCTTGAACGGGACGTAAGTGAACTTCACCCCCGCCGCCTTCTCGATCGCGACCGTGATGATCTGGTCCTCCTGCTTGGCGCCGGTGCCGGCCATCTTGAACTTGCCCGGGCCCGCCTTCTTCGCCGCAGCGAGGTAGTCCTTGGATGACTTGTACGGGGTGTCGCTGTTGACCCACAGCACGAAGTTATCCAGCGCCAGCATCGCCACCGGGGTCAGGTCCTTCCAGTTGAAGGGCACCCCGGTCGCGAGCGGCGTCGTGAACAGGTTGGAGAGCGTGATGATGATCTTGTGATCGTCACCCTTCGAGGCCTTGACGTCGAGAAAGCCCTCCGCTCCCGCCCCGCCGGACTTGTTGATGGGAATGACTGGCTGCTTCATCAGGCTGTGCTTGGCGGTCACGCCTTGCGTGAAGCGTGCCATCTGGTCGGCGCCGCCGCCCTGGCCCGCGGGAATGACGAACTCCACCGGCTTGCTGGGCTCCCAAGCCGCCGCCGGCGCTGCCGCGAACGCGGCCGCGACCATGACTGCACTGCATGACAGGATACGTCGGGTACGCATGATTTGCTCCTCCTTATGGTTTGAACTGCGCTGACATCAACCGCGGACAGCGGCCCGCCCGATTCTTGTTCGGGCTTGTTGGATCCGGATCATCCGCAATTCGGCCGATTTAAGAATTGACCCCCGTCAAGGAACCGCCATATTACCGCAACTGTGCGCCCCGGTCCCCGCCATGCCGCAGCGCAATAAACGGCACCCCGGGCACGCGCGGCTCACTTGGCCAGCAGCACCGGCACCGGGGACAGGTGAATGACCTTGGTCGCGACCGACCCCAGCAGCAGACCGGAGACCGAGCCCAGGCCGCGGGTGCCCATGAAAATCTGGTCACAGCCCTTGTCCTTGGCGTACTTGCAGATGATGTCGGCTTCGTCACCCACCCCGATGTGGAAGTGATACTTGATCTTCGCGGCGTCGAGCTTCTGCATGGCGGCCTTGAGCGCCGCCATTCCCTCTTCCTGATGGTACTGGGCGATCTTGTCGTGGCCGACTACGGAGCTCACCCGGCTGCCGTAAGGTATCAGGTGCTGGACATTGAGCAAATGAATTTCCACGCCATTCCTGAACCACTGGAGTTTCTTGATCAAATGGTCGACCGCCCGGTTGGAGGGCTCCGAACCGTCCACGGGAACGAGGAACTTCAGCATCGAGGGGCTCCTGGAAGTGAGTGGATGTCGTTCAGTGCGGTGCCTTGGTTTCGCTGGCCTCGCCGAGGTCCACGACCTCCTTGCGTTCGGCCTCGGCGCGCGCGGCGAGCCACTTGCCGAGGATCACGACCAACACCGCGCCTGCCGCCGGCGCAAACCAGTGCAGCCAGGCCGCGTTCGCGTCCACCCAGCCCTTCACCACCGGATCGGTTGCCGCCATATCGCCTGAGACCCATCCGAGCAGCCCGGCGCCGATGGTAATGATGACCGGCCAGCGCTCCATGAGCTTCATCAGCATGGTCGCGCCGAACACCACCAGCGGAATGCTGATTGCGAGCCCGAGGATCAGCAGCGTGAGACTGCCTTTCGCCGCCGCCGCGACCCCGATGACGTTGTCGAGGCTCATCACGAGATCCGCGATCAGGATGGTCTTGATCGCGGCAAATAGATTGTCGCTCGACTCGATGTGCCCGTCGTCGCCGTCCTCGGGTATCAGCAGTTTCACCGCGATCCACAGCAGCAGCACCGCACCGATGAGTTTCAGCCAAGGCCACTTCAGCATCTCGACCGCGATCACCGTGAGGATGATCCGCATCACCACCGCCGCGCTGGCACCCCAGAATACCGCCGCCTTCTGCTGCCTCGGGGGAAGCGAGCGCGCCGCGAGCGCGATCACCACCGCGTTGTCGCCGGAGAGCACGATGTTGATGAGGATGATCTGCCACAGCCCGGCCCAGAACGCGGTCGTCTGCAGCTCGTTCAGGAATTCCATCGTTCGTTGTTCCCCTCGCTTGCGATGCCGGCGTCGTGCCGGTTCGCACGGCGTTCCCGCGGCCGCCCTGTGGAACTGAGGACGAGTCTGCCCGTCCGTTCCAAAGCGGCGGATTATACCGAATCAGAACAGTCCGACCACCTTCCCGTCCTCCGTGAGATCGATCTTTTCCGCCGAGGGCACCTTCGGCAGTCCCGGCATGGTCATGACATCGCCACACACCATGACGACGAACTCGGCGCCGGCGGCGAGCCGCACCTCACGGACATTGATCACATGGCCCGAGGGCGCGGCGCGCAGCTGCGGATCGGTCGAAAACGAGTACTGGGTCTTCGCCACGCACACCGGATACTGGCCATAGCCGTCTTCCTGCAGCTTCCTGATCTGGCCGCGCACCTTGGCGTCGGCGGTGACTTCGCCCGCGCCGTAGATCTTGGTGGCAATGGTCCTGATCTTGTCCCACAGCGGCAGCGCATCTTCGTAGACGAACTTGAAGTTCGACGGCACTTTCTCGATCAGGTCGACCACGGTGCGCGCGACTTCCTCCGCCCCCTTGCCGCCATCCGCCCAGTGCGTCGCCAGGATCACCGGCGCCTCGTGATGCGCCATTTTCTTCTTGAGCAGCTCGATTTCAGCGTGGGTGTCGAAGTTGAAGCGGTTGATGGACACCACACACGGCAATCCGTAGTGGTTGCGCACGTTGTTGACGTGGCGTTCGAGGTTGGTGATGCCCTTCTCCAGCGCGGTCAGGTTTTCCTTGTTGACCTCCTTGAGGTCGACACCGCCGTGATACTTGAGCGCGCGCACCGTCGCCACGATCACCACCGCGTCCGGCCGCAGTCCCGACTTGCGGCACTTGATGTCGATGAACTTCTCCGCGCCGAGGTCGGCGCCGAAGCCGGACTCGGTCACGACGTAATCGGCAAGCTTCAGCGCGGTCTGGGTGGCGATGACGGAGTTGCAGCCGTGCGCGATGTTGGCGAACGGGCCGCCGTGGATGAATGCGGGATTGTTCTCGAGCGTCTGCACCAGGTTGGGCGCGAGCGCGTCCTTCAGCAGCACCGTCATGGCGCCGTGCACTTTGAGGTCCCTGGCGCGCACCGGCCTCTGGTCGCGGGTATAGCCGACGACGATATTGCCAAGCCGGGTCTTCAGATCCTTGAGCGAGGTCGCCAGGCAGAAAATCGCCATGATCTCGGACGCCACCACGATGTCGAAGCCGTCCTGGCGGGGATAGCCGTTGCCCGGGCCGCCGAGCGAGACCACGATGTCGCGCAACGCGCGATCGTTCATGTCCACCACGCGCTTCCAGGTGATGCGCCGCACGTCGATGCCAAGGTCGTTGCCGTGGTGGACGTGGTTGTCGATCGCCGCCGCGAGCAGGTTGTTGGCGAGACCGATGGCGCTGAAGTCGCCGGTGAAGTGCAGGTTGATGTCTTCCATCGGCACCACCTGGGCATAGCCGCCGCCCGCCGCGCCGCCTTTCATGCCGAATACCGGTCCGAGGGACGGCTCGCGCAGGCACAGAATCGCCTTTTTCCCGATGCGGTTGAGCGCGTCCCCGAGGCCGACGGTGGTGGTGGTCTTGCCCTCGCCCGCCGGGGTCGGCGTGATCGCCGTCACCAGGATCAGCTTGCCGTTGTTCCTGGCCTTCAGGCTGTCGACGTAGTCGAGCGCGACCTTCGCCTTGTAGTGGCCGTACGGCACGAGGTGCTCCTCGGGAATCCCGAGCTTCTCCGCGACCTTGGTGACGCGCAGCAGCTTCGCCTGCTGCGCAATTTCGATGTCCGACAATGGCATGTTGTTTTTCCTCTCCTGTTCAATCAACCGCAAAGGCGCAAAGACGCAAAGTTTTCGCAAAGAATGCCTTGGAACGAAACGAGGGACGGCCTTGCGAACCCGTTTTTGTTCTTTGCGTTACCTTTGTGTCTCCGCGTCTCTGCGGTGAGATTTTCCGTCAAGCGGCGTCAAGCGCGGCGAGCGCCTGCCCGCCGCCGTAGCTCGAGCGCGGCGTCAACTCGCCGCCCTTCATGACCTTCACCGCGCAGTACTTGAACTCCGGTATCTTGCCGAAGGGATCGAGCGCCGGGTTGGTAAGCAGGTTCGCCGCGGCCTCGTAGAAGCAGAACGGAATGTACACCGCGCCCCGCGGCGTGCCGTCGTCGGCCCGCGCGTAGAGCGAGATGATGCCGCGGCGCGACTCCACCGTGACCACGTCGCCCGGCCTGGCGCCCATCGCGTCGAGATCAAGCGGGTGCAGCGTCGCGGTCGGCTCCGGCTCGATCGCGTCCAGCACCGACGCACGCCGCGTGATGGCGCCGGTGTGCCAGTGCTCGAGCTGGCGCCCCGTGATGAGGACGAACGAGTACTCCTGGTCGGGGCGCTCCGCCGCGGGGATGATGTCCGCCGGCACGAGCTTGCCGCGCCCGGTCGGGGTCGGGAAGTTATTCGTAAACACCACCGGCTGGCCGGGATCGCCCTCCTTCTCGCACGGGTAGGTGACGCAGCTCTCCTGCTCCAGCCGTTCCCACGTGATGCCGGCGATCGAGTTCATCCCCTTGCGCATCTCGTTGAACACGTCGCGCGGGCCTTCATAATTCCAATCGAGCCCGATGCGGCGCGCGAGCTCCTGAATGATCCACAGATCTTCCTTCGCTTCGCCCGGCGCCTCCAGCGCTCTTCGACCGAGCTGCACCATGCGGTCGGTATTGGTGACGGTGCCATCTTTCTCCGGCCACGCCGTGGCGGGCAGGATGACGTCGGCGAGATAGCAAGTTTCGGTGAGGAAGATCTCCTGCACCACCAGCCAGTCGAGCTTCGCCAGCGCCTCGCGCGCGTGATGCGCGTCGGGGTCCGACATCGCCGGGTTCTCGCCCATGACGTACATGCCGCGGATCTTGCCGTCGAGCACCGCGTGCATGATCTCGACGACCGTGAGCCCCGGCTTGGGATCGAGCGCCGTGCCCCACAGTTTCTCAAAGCGCGCGCGCGCTTCGCTGTTGTCCACGCGCTGGTAGTCCGGGAACACCATCGGGATCAGGCCGGAATCGGAAGCGCCCTGAACGTTGTTCTGGCCGCGGAGGGGATGCAGCCCGGTGCCGGGGCGCCCCACCTGGCCCGTCATCAGGCACAGCGCGATGAGGCAGCGTGCGTTGTCGGTGCCGTGGATGTGCTGCGAGATGCCCATTCCCCACAGGATCATCGAGGCTTTCGACCGGGCGTAGAGCCGCGCCACTTCCCTTATGGTCCCGGCGGGAATGCCACAAATTGGTGCCATCGCCTCCGGGCTGTAGCCCGCGACGTTCTTCTTCAGCTCTTCGTAGCCGACTGTGCGGCTCTTGACGAAGTCCTCGTTCGTGAGCCCCTCGTGCACGATGGTGTGCATCATGGCGTTCAGGAGCGCGACGTCGGTGTCGGGCTTGAACTGGAGGGAAAACGCCGCGTGACGCGAGAGCTCGGAGCGGCGGGGATCGGCATAGATCAGCTTTGCCCCGCGCTTCGCGGCGTTCTTGATCCAGGTGGCCGCAACCGGGTGATTCGATACAGGGTTCGCGCCGATAAGAAAGATCACTTCGGCGCGGGCGACATCGTTCACCTGATTGGATACCGCGGCCGAGCCGATGCCTTCGAGCAGCGCCGCAACCGAGGAAGCGTGGCACAGCCGCGTGCAGTGATCCACGTTGTTCGAGCCGAAGCCCGTGCGCACCAGCTTCTGGAACAGGTACGCTTCCTCATTCGTGCCCTTGGCCGAGCCGAAGCCTGCGAGCGCGCGTCCTCCGTGCTGGTCCCGGATCGCCTTCAGCTTGCCAGCGGCAAGATCGAGCGCCTCCTCCCAGCTCGCCTCGCGGAAGTGCTCGAGCGGATTCGCAGGATCCATCGTGAAGTCAGCGTGCTTGGGCGTGCCCGGCTTGCGGATGAGCGGCCGCAGGAGCCGCTGCTTGTGGTGCACGTAATCGAAGCCGTAGCGGCCTTTCACGCACAGCCGGCCGTGGTTCGACGGCCCATCGCGCCCGTCGACGTAGAGGATCTGGTTGTCCTTGATGGCGTAGGTAAGCTGACACCCGACCCCGCAGTACGGGCACACCGAATGCACCTGCTTGTCGGGCCTGACGAGCCCGACCTTGCGCGCCGGCATCAGCGCCCCCGTCGGGCACGCCTGCACGCACTCGCCGCACGCGACGCAGGTGGATTCGCCCATCGGGTCGTCGAGGTCGAACACGATCTTCGAATGCTCGCCGCGGAAGGCGTAGCCGATCACGTCGTTCACCTGCTCCTCGCGGCAGGCGCGCACGCAGCGCGTGCACTGGATACAGTGGTCGAGGTTGACCGCGATACCGTAGTGCGAGAGATCCGCCTTGGGCTGGTGCCGCGGCGCAAAGCGCGGCTTGCCGACCTTGAGCTTGGCCGCCCATCGGTCGAGCTCGGAATTCAGGGTATAGCGCCGTTTCGGAATGTCGGAGAGCAGCAGCTCCAGCACCATCTTCTGGGATGCAAGCGCGCGCGGGTTGTCGGAAAAGACCTCCATCCCCTGGGTCGGCTTGCGGCAGCACGAGGGCGCCAGTACCCGCTCGCCCTTCACTTCGACCATGCAGGCGCGGCAGTTGCCGTCCGGCCGCATCCCTTCCATGTAGCAGAGACGCGGAATTTCGACGCCGTAGCGCTTGGCCACCTGGATGATGGTCTCGCCACCGTGGGCGACCACATCCTTGCCATCGAGTTTGAACTCGACCGGCATCGGCGCTTGCTCTTCCTTACTCATCGCTGTCATCGCTCGCTCCGCTCGCAGCTCTCAGCTATCAGCTATCAGCCAAAACACACATAGCTGACGGCTGGTAGCTCGTAGCTGGCAGCTGAAGTCTTCACTTGATCTCGTCCGGAAAATACTTCACCACGCAGCGTATCGGGTTCGGCGCGGCCTGCCCCAGCCCGCAAATGGAAGCGTCCGCCATCGCGACCGAAAGCGCCTCGAGAAGGTCCCGGTCCCAGCGCCGGTCCTTCATGAGGTTAAGCGCCTTGGCGGTGCCGACCCGGCAGGGCGTGCATTGCCCACAGGATTCGTCAGCGAAGAACTTCATCAAGTTCCGCGCGGCGGCAGCGGCCTTGTCCTGGTCGGAGAGGATGATGATTGCTGCCGACCCGATGAAACAGCCATAGGGCTGCAGCGTGTCGAAATCGAGCGGGATGTCGCCCATCGAAGCGGGCAGGATGCCGCCCGAGGCGCCGCCCGGCAGGTAGGCGTGGAAAGCGTGCCCCGGCAGCATGCCGCCGCAGTATTCGTCGATCAGCTCCTTCACGGTGATGCCGGCGGGCGCCAGATGCACGCCCGGCTTCTTCACGCGGCCCGAGACGGAGAACGAGCGCAGCCCCTTGCGGCCGTTGCGGCCGTGCGAGGAGAACCATGCGCCGCCCTTCTCCAGGATCTCGCGCACCCAGTGCAGCGTTTCCATGTTGTGCTCGAGCGTCGGATAGCCGAACAGCCCGACCTGCGCCACGTACGGCGGGCGCAGCCGCGGCATGCCGCGCTTGCCTTCGATCGACTCGATCATCGCCGACTCCTCGCCGCAGATGTAGGCGCCGGCGCCGCGGCGCAGGAATATCGGCGGCAGGGGGCACGGCGGATCGGCCTGGAGCGCCTTGATCTCGCGCTCGAGGATCTCGCGGCATCCCGCGTACTCGTCGCGCAGATAGATGTAGACCCCGGCGATCTGCGCGGTCCACGCCGCGATGATCGCGCCCTCCAGAAAACGGTGCGGATCGCGCTCCAGGTAATAGCGGTCCTTGAAGGTCCCGGGCTCGCCCTCGTCGATATTGATCGCCAGCAGCCGCGGCGCGGCCTCGTTTCGCACCAGGCGCCATTTGCGCCCCGCCGGAAATCCGGCGCCGCCGAGCCCGCGCAGGCCGGAATCCTCCAGGGTCTTAAGGATGGCCTCGGCATCGCGCTTGCCGGCCAGGCATTCGGCGGCGAGCCGGTAACCGCCATTACGCCGATACTCGGCGTAATGAATGTACTTACGGACCGGACAGCGTACTTTGTTCGCCAAAACAAGCGGTTTGACCTCGGCGGGCGTGGCCCGTTGCACGGGGTTTTGCCCCACGACCGCGACGGGCGCCTGCTCGCAGCGGCCGACACACGGCGCGGGCACGACGCGCACCGCATTTCCGAGGGCGCGCTCGAGCGCGGCGAGCAACGCCCCGGCGCCCGCCAGCTCGCAGGAGAGCGAATCGCACACGCGCACCGTGAGCGGCGGGGGCGGCGCCTCGCCTTCCCTGACGACGTCGAAATGGTGGTAGAAGGTGGCGACTTCGTAGACCTCGGTCGGCGCCAGGTTCATCTCGCGCGCCAGCGCCACCACGTGGGCGGCGGACAGGTGGCCGTAGCGATCCTGGATCTTGTGCAGATGCTCGATCAGCAGGTCCCGGCGCCGCGGCTGGTCTCCCAGCAACGCCTGGACTTCAGCGAGCGCGCTGGAGTCAACCGCGCGCCCCTTGGGCTTGCCGCGCGCGGTTCCATCGCGCTTCTTTCTTACGTTACCGCCTTCCAACCATCCTCCTCGTATGCGGGTCCGTAGCGGCCCGCCGCAACGCTATTTCAGCATCGATTTGAGCAGCTTGCCCATTTCCGCCGGATTGCGAGTCGTCTTGATTCCGCATGCCTCCATCACTTCCAGTTTCTCCGCCGCCGTGCCCTTGCCGCCGGAGATGATCGCGCCGGCATGCCCCATGCGCTTGCCCGGCGGCGCGGTCACGCCGGCGATGAAGCCGACGACGGGCTTTTTCATGTTGGCCTCGATCCAGCGCGCGGCCTCCTCCTCGTTGGTGCCACCGATCTCGCCGACCATGATGACCGCCTCGGTCTGCGGGTCGTCGTTGAACATTTTCAGCACGTCCACGTGTTTCAAGCCGTTCACGGGATCCCCGCCGATGCCCACGCAGGTCGACTGGCCCAGGCCGACTTCCATCAGCTGGCCGACCGCCTCGTAAGTGAGCGTGCCGGAGCGCGACACCACGCCGACCGGTCCCTTCTTGTGGATGTGGCCGGGCATGATGCCGATCTTGATCTCGTCCGGCGTGATGACGCCCGGGCAGTTGGGGCCGACGAGCAGCGTCCTCGCGCCCTGCATCTTGTAGCGGGTGCGGATCATGTCGCGCACCGGAATGCCTTCGGTGATGCAGATGACGAGATCGAGCCCGGCCTCGACCGCCTCGTCGATCGCCGCGGCGGCGAAGGGCGGCGGAACGTAGATCACGGACACCGTGGCACCGGTTTTCTCCCTGGCTTCCCGCACCGTCTCGAAGATCGGGATGCCCTCGAAGCTCTGGCCGCCCTTCTTCGGAGTCACGCCCGCGACGTAGCAACGGGCCCCGTTCGCGTACTCCTTGCCCATCTTGGTATGGAACTGGCCCGTCTTGCCGGTGATGCCCTGTGTCATCACCCGGGTGTTCTTGTTGATCAGGATACTCATTTTGGGTCGCGGAAGAATGAATGTAAGTGGTTGCTCACTCCAGCGCTCGCCAAGAGCGAATGACGCTGCGTGCCGGGCTAATTTCCGCGGGTCGCCGCCACCACCTTCTGGGCGGCGTCGGCCATGTTGCTGGCGGAAATGATGGGCAGCCCGGACTCGGCGAGAATTTTCTTTCCCAGCTCGACGTTAGTGCCCTCGAGCCGCACCACCAGCGGCACTTTCAGGTGCACCTCGCGCGCGGCGGTGACCACCCCCTCGGCAATCACGTCGCACTTCATGATGCCGCCGAAGATGTTGACCAGGATTGCACTCAGCTTCGGGTTCTTCAGCATGATCTTGAACGCTTCGGTCACCTTCTCGGTGGAGGCGCCTCCGCCCACGTCGAGAAAGTTGGCGGGACTGCCGCCGTAGAGCTTGATGATGTCCATGGTGGCCATCGCCAGTCCGGCGCCGTTCACCAGGCAGCCGATGTTGCCGTCGAGGGAAATGTAGGACAGGTCGAATTTCGAGGCCTCGACCTCGGCCGGGTCCTCCTCGTCGAGATCGCGCATGGCGACGATCTCGGGGTGGCGGAACAGCGCGTTGTCGTCGAAGTTCATCTTGGCGTCGAGCGCGAGCACGCGCTCGTCGCCGGTCACGATCAGCGGGTTGATCTCCGCGAGCGAGGCGTCGGTCTCATCAAAGGCGCGGTACAGCGCCTTGAGAAAATCGCGCGCCTGGGTGACGCCCTTTTCCGGCACGCCGATCTTGCGCGCGATGCCTTCGGCGTCCCCCTCGGCGAGCCCCTTTGCGGGATCGATCGTGACCCGGTGTATCTTCTCGGGCGACTTCGCCGCGACCTCCTCGATATCCATGCCGCCCTCGCTGGAAGCCATCAGCACCACGCGCTGCGAGCCGCGATCCACCACCATGCCGAGGTAGAGCTCCTTCCGGATGTCCGCGCCTTCCTCGATCAGCAGCCGGCGCACCTTCTGCCCTTCGGGGCCCGTCTGGTGCGTCTTCAATTGCATGCCGAGAATCTCGCCGGCGTGCCGCTTCAGTTCCTCGAGGGATCGGGCGAGCTTGACCCCACCGCCCTTGCCGCGCCCACCGGCGTGGATCTGCGCCTTGACCACCCACATGCGGCCGCCGAGTTTCGCGGCCGCCTGCGCGGCCTCATCCACGCTGAAGCACGGAAAACCGCGGGGCGTCGCGACACCGTACTTGCGCAGAATTTCCTTGGCCTGATACTCGTGGATTTTCATCGGTGATCCGTGTCGTTCGGCTGCGGCTGCGCGTTGGCCGGGACTCTATAACAGCCGTCTGCGCGCCGGCCTTGACCGAAGTCAATATCCGCCATCTATCCGCAAGCGGCGTGCAGCGCGCCTCGATCGGGCAGGGAGCGTGGCACGGCGCCGAGCGGGGCAGTATAACAAACCGCGACCGCGCGCCCGTCTGGCACGATGCCGCGAGGGGCAGGCAGGAATCATTCAGCGAACTGAATGTTATCGAGGGCGGGAACCTCGCCGTCGATCAGGGATCAGGTAGGGGGCTGAGTTGCCTCTGCCGCCCTCCCACACCACCGTACATGCGGTTCCGCATACGGCGGTTCCTGTCTACTGGGCATAACGCCCCAGCGAGCTTCGTTCCGTGCACGTGTCGCCTGTCGGCCAATAGACACCTGCGGCCACCATCGGGCTTCCGGCCCCTCCGGTATCACCGTTGGCCCCCGTGTCACCACGGAGCTTCCGTCCTGTCCCTGCAGAGAGCACGCGTGACTATCCACTCATGACAGGTTCAGCCCTTCGTTGCTGTGATTCCAACAACTACTATGGCCTCTGCTGACCTCTGATGCCCCGTCGCGACGCCGCTCGGCGTCGCTAGCTCTAGCAGCCTGTCGGACTTAGTACCCGTTTTCATAAATATGGCAACGGATGTCCACCGGGACTCACTGGCATAGATACGTTGCCGAACTTACGAACCAGGGTACTTAGGTGTCGGACAGGCTGCTAACAGCAAAACCGCCTGCGGATTTCGAATGAAACCCGGGATAGCGACCCTTATTGCCCTGCAAAAGGCGGACGAGTAGGCTCGAAATGAAGTTTTCATTGCTTTTTGCCCCCCTTTTCTTTCGTGCAGGCGGTTTTGCATAAGGAGTTTGTCGGAGCCAAGTCCGACAAACTCCTAGGCAGAGCATCAGATCTCCCCGGGTATTGCGCGCTCACCTTCACGCTTATGCCTGTCGGATCTACGCCGCGTCGTTCCGTGCACGTACCGGGCTTTGACGATATTGGCCGTCTTGCCCCGACGCACCGCCTTATATCCGCTTCCTGTTCGTCAGGCCAGCGCTTTGCCTTCAGCTTCCTCCAGATTCGCAGTCGCCCGCGACACCCTTGCCGTTCGGCTAACACTTCCCCATGCCGGGTGTGCAGAGGACTTTCACCTCCAAGTGAGTGCGCCCTGCCGGGCGCACCAAAAAAAAGCGCAACCCGGTTGGGTTGCGCCTAAGGTTCCACCAAAGGAGGAGGTTTTGGAGGAGTGTGCCGACAGGGTGTCGACACAGCAGCATTATGCCAAAGCCCCAAGCCAAATGCAAGCGGTTACTGCTGCTTTGCAAGAACCGCTGGCTTTCCCTCCCAAGCCAATACCATTATCTAGTTAAATAACAACTAGATAACACTATCTTACGATCAGAACAGGGGTCTTGGCATGCGTCAATACCTTGCGGGTCTCGCTGCCGAGCAGCACGGCGGCAAGGCCCTTACGCCCGTGCGACGTCATCACGATGAGGTCGCAACCGTGCGATTCAGCGGTCTTCAGGATCGCGTCGTAGGGATGGTCGCTGGTTTCGCATACGGTGTCGCACGGCACGCCCGCGTCCTCCGCGCTCTTGCGCACGAACGCGAGATAGCTCTCCGCGCGGGTCTTGGCCTCTTCCTCGATCCGTTCCTCGGTAACCGGATCGAAGGCCCCCTCGTACGCGATCAGGAGATGATAATCCGGAATGACGTGTACGCCGGTGATCCTGGCCTGGTGCAATTTCGCGAGTCCCACCGCGGTGCGCACCGCCCGCTGCGAGAGCTCCGATCCATCGGTGGGTATCAGAATGTTCTTGAACATCGGCGCCTCCTCCGCTGCCGTGACCGGGTTCCAGCATCTGGACCCGCCATCAAGCTTGTCGTTCCTCGCCGGGACTGTCAAGGGCCGCGCGCGCTGCGCGCGGCGCTCCGGCGCGGGGGGTTCGCTATAATTCGCCCGGCGTGCAGCCCACGCGCTTGCCATCATGCGATTTCAGCTGATTTTCACCGGCGACGTCAACCTCATCAACGTGGACGACCCGCGCGCGCCGTTCGCGCGCGTCGCCGGGACCTTGCGCGACGCCGATTTCCTCTTCGGCAATCTCGAGTGCTGCCTCTACGCCCCGCCGGCCGCGCGCTCGCTTGCCGACGAGGGCTTCTACGCGCTGCCCGCGATGGCCGAGGCGTTGACGCTCGCCGGCTATCACGCGGTCGGAACCGCCAACAACGTCAACTATGGCGCCGAGGCGATCATCAGTTCGCTGCGGGAACTCGACGGCCGCGGTATCGCGCATGCCGGCAGCGGCGCCAACCGCGAGGCCGCGCACGCGCCCGCGGTCGTCGAGCGCAACGGGCTGCGTCTCGGCATCCTGCAGCGCACGTCGGTCTACTGGCCGACCAACCACGAAGCAGGCGAGCACTCGGCGGGCGTCGCGGTGATCCGCGGCCATACCGCCTACCAGGTCCCGGCGCACAAGACCCGGCCCGAGATCCCGCCGATGAACCGGCCGGGCGTGCCGCCGGTCGTTCTGACGTGGGCCGATCCGCACTATCTGTCGCGCTACCGCGAGGAGCTCTGCTCCTTGCGCGAGCGGGTGGACGTCGTGGTGGCCTCGCACCACTGGGGACTGCACCAGGAAGTGCTGCAGTACATGACCGAGATCGCGCACGCGGCGATCGACGGCGGCGCCGACATCGTGATCGGCCACGGCCCGCACTTCGTCCTGCCGGTCGAAATCTACAAGGGCAAGCCCATCTTCTACGGCATGGGAAACTTCGCTTTCCACACCGGCCACGGCGGCCGCAAGCACGGCGACTGGGTCGGGTTGCTGGCTCGCGTGGAACTCGAGGATCGTGCGCTCAGGCAGGTGGCGCTGCGCTTCGTGCGCCATAACGACCGCAACGAGACGCTGCTGCGCGCGGCGGACGAGGAACCGGAGGCGCTGCGCGATTTCACCGGGCGCAGCGCGCCCTTCGGCACCCGCATCACGGTTGAAGGCGGGGAGGCGGTGGTCGCACTGTAGGCGGTCAGATTCCGCCCGGCTCATCTTCGGGGCGGCGCAGCGCGCGCAGCGGATACGTCATTCCCGGGTATCGGGCCAGCGCGGCCTCGTCGAGGTCCACGCCCAGGCCCGGCGCGGTCGGCACTTCGATGTAGCCGTTTTTCGGCGTGAGCTGATTCGGCGACACCTTGTCGCCGAATTCCACGAACGGCAGGAAGTACTCGGTAATGATGAAATTGGGCATCGTCGCCGAGGCGTGCACCGTCGACGCGAGCGCGACCAGGGTCGAGTTGTAGTTGTGGGGTGATACCGCGACCAGGAACGGCTCGGCCATCGCGGCGATCTCCTTGAGCTCCAGGATCCCGCCGCAGCAAGCCACGTCCGGATTGAGGATGTCGGCGCAGCGGGCCTCGAGCAGGGGGCGGAAGCCGGTCTTGGTATAGGTCGCCTCGCCGATCACGATCGGCACCCCCGTTGCGCGGCGCACTTCCGCCATGGCCTCCGGCATCTCCGCGAGATTCGGCTCCTCCATCCAGTACAGCCCGAATTCAGCGAGCCGTTTGTCGAGCCGGATCGCGTGCATCGGCGCGAGCCGCCGATGCTGGTCGATCAAGATGTCCACCGTGGGGCCGACCGCCTCGCGCACCGCTTTCACCACGCTGACCGCGCGCGCTTCGTGCTCCTTCGGAATCCACGTGCGCCAGGGGCTCGGCAGCGGGTCGAGCTTGAGCGCGGTCCAGCCCTGCGCCACCACCTTCTCGGCCGCCCGCGCGTAGTCGTCCGGCTCCTTCATACCGTAGCTCCAGCCGTTGGCGTAGACGCGGATCCGGTCGCGGCAGCGGCCGCCCAGCAGGTTGTAAACCGGCTGCTTGCAGGCTTTGCCGACGATGTCCCACATCGCCTGCTCGATGCCGGAGACCGCGCAGAACAACTCAACCGAGCCGCGCCGTTGGGCGTAATCGTCAAAGGCGATCTGCGTGAAGTGCTTGATGTCGAACGGGCTCCGGCCCACCGTGTAGCCGCCCAGCGCCTCGAGTTGCGCCCTGACGGCGGTATCGCGGTCGTACTGCGAGTAGGCCTCGCCCCAGCCATGAAGGCCGGCATCGGTTTCGACCTTGACGAAGATCAGGTTCTTGCGCCAGCCGGGGTGGACCGTGTAGCTCTTGACCGCGGTGATTTTCATGTTAGGGGATTCGGGGTGGGGGTGATCGAATCTATGTCCCGCCGCTTTGGCGTGTCAAGCGCAGTGCTATACTCACGCGCTGTTTTTCCTGCCGCATTCCAATATCTGAACTTGCTTGAGGAGGGTCCATGAGCGCATCCGTCCTGCGCGGCGTGCCGCCGCAACCCGAAACGAGCCTGCGCGATCTCGTGTCCGCGTGGCTGCCGCAGGGCTTCGCGAAAATCGTGCAGCCGATCGCCTCCACCATCATCACGACCGACACCCAGGGGCTCACCGCCGGCGAAGTGAAGATCCAGACCATGACCGGCCCGGTGCCCGCCTACCGCGCCATGCCCGAGAAGGGCGGCAAGGTCCCGGTGGTGCTGGTGGTGCAGGAGATCTTCGGCGTGCACGAGCACATCAAGGACGTCTGCCGCCGGCTCGCCAACCTCGGCTACTTCGCGATCTCGGTCGAGCTCTACTTCCGCCAGGGCGACGTCACGAAATTGACCGACAACCAGGAAATCTTCGCCAAGGTGGTGAACCACGTGCCGGACAGCCAGGTCATGTCGGACCTCGATGCCGCCGTGGTGTACGCCGAGTCCACCGGCAGGGCGGATACCAGCCGGCTCGGCATCACCGGTTTCTGCTGGGGCGGCCGTCTCACCTGGACCTATTGCGTGCACAACCCGAAGGTAAAAGCGGGCGTGGCCTGGTACGGGCGGCTGGTTGCGCCGTCGAAGGCGCCGCTGCAGCCGGCCTATCCCGCGGAACTCGCCCCGCACCTCAAGGTGCCGGTGCTGGGGCTCTACGGTGGCCAGGACGCGAGCATCCCGGTGGAGCACGTCGAGCAGATGCGCGCCGCGCTGAAGGGCGCCGGCAACGCGGTGAGCGAGATCGTCGTCTACCCGGAGGCGCCGCATGCCTTCTACGCCGATTACCGTCCGAACTTCCGCAAGGACGCGGCGGAAGACGGCTGGAAGCGGATGCAGGCGTGGTTCAGGAAATACGGCGTCGCCTGAGGAAATCGTCGGATTCCGGTTCGACGATTTCCTAACAAACGACCGATAGGAAATTTAATCCGACCGCGATCCCGCCTCGCCGAGCCGAGACGCCGGGAGCGGGTATGCAGGAGGTTGCGGACTGCGCATAACGGGCCTTGTGTTCACGCCGGCATCTTCCTCCCTGGCACACGACCGCGATCCGGGCGGGTCGTGAGCGGGATCAGCGGTCAAACCTTGCGCGGCCGCGTCCTGGCGAGCGCGATGAGATCCATAAGTGTCGGCAGCGCGGCGGGATCGGCAGCGGCGAAAGTCGTATCATCTGGGCTTGCCCTGTAGTCGCCCGCGCGTTGCGTGGGCGCCGCACGTTGACCCATTCGAAGATGACGCAACGCTGGCGCGGCATCCACACGCCTCGGCGCGACCGGAGCCAGTCGAGCGCGGTGCGCGGCGCGCCGGGCGCGGGCGGTCATGCCGGCATGCTCGTCACGCTGGCGCTTGGCGCGCTGCTGAGCGTGCCGCTGCTGATTCCTTACCATCGCTACCCGCTCACCTCGTTCTATTCGGAATGGGCGGCGTTCGCTCTTGCGGCGCTGGCGCTCGCGGCACTCGCTGCGTCGCTGGGCATTCGGCGCATCGCGCTGCCCGAATGCGCGCTCGCGCCGCTGCTCCTCGGTGCGGTGGTGATGGTGCAGGCGGCGACCGGTCGATTCGCCTTCGGCGAGGAGACGCTGCTCGTCGGCCTTTACCTTGCGCTTGCCGCGCTGCTGATGGTTGTGGGGGCAACCCTGCGGCCGGTGCAGGACTACGGGCATCTGCTTGCATGGCTGGCCTGGTTCGTGTTTGCCGGCGGCGTGCTGAATGCGCTCGCCGGCATCGCGCAGTACCTGTCCGTGGCGGACTGGTTGAGCCCGCTGGTCACGCCGCTGCAGCGCAGGGGCGTGTGGGGAAACCTGGCGCAGCAGAATCATTTCGTGAACCACCTCGCCCTGGGGCTCGGCTCGCTGCTTTACCTGGCGGGCACAAGAAGGATGAGCAGGGGCTGGGCCGCGGTCGCGGCGCTTGGGTTGCTCTTCCCGATGGCGCTGTCGGGCTCGCGCAGCAGCTGGATTTTCCTGATCGGCTTTGCCGCCATCGCGCGCCTCGGGTTGCAGGACAGTCCCGCGAGGAGGCGCCTCGTCCGTGCCGCCCTGCTGCTCCTGGCCGCCTACGCGGTGGCGCTCGCGATCCTTTACGCGCTGGCGCTCGCGCAACCGGGAGGAGGAGACGCCGTCTATCCTTTCGAGCGCTGGGCGACGCCTTCCACCGCTGTTACCCCGCGTCTGTACCTGTGGAACCACGCTCTGGTGATGTTCATCGGCGCGCCGCTGTTCGGAGTGGGCTTCGGGGAATTCGCTTATCACATGTTCCTGCAGTGGCCGCTGGTGGACAGCCGCGGCGTGACTTCGATCGACAACCACGCGCACAACATCGTGCTGCAGCTGCTCTCGCTCGCGGGAGCGGCGGGGTTCGCCGCGGTCGCCCTGCCAATGCTGCGCTGGCTGCGGCGTCAGGCGGCGATGCCGCGATCGCTGGAGTCCTGGTGGCTGTGGGCGATGCTCTGGGTGCTCGCCTTTCACAGCATGCTGGAGCAGCCGCTGTGGTATGCCTATTTTCTCGCGCCGGCGGCCCTGCTCGTCGGGATGAGCGATACGCGCCAGGTGGTGCGGGATTTTTCAGCGGGCCTCAAGGGCGCGGCGTTGGTGCTTGCCGCGCTGGGAACGGCGCTGGCGCTGAACGCCCTCGCCGATTACGACCGCCTCGAAGGCTGGCTGTACGACTTCAGGTACGCGAGGGGGGCGAGCCAGCAAGCGCGGGCCGCAACGATCCGCTCGCTGGAATCGCGCTCGCTGTTCGCGCCGTTCGTGCGGCTGGCGCATCCCGAAGTCCTGGTACCGGAGTCCGCTCCCGGGCAGGACAAGATCCGGCTGAGCGAGCGGCTGATGCGCTTTGCGCCGACGGCGGAGGTGGTCTATCGCCATGCGGCGATTCTCGCGGGCGCGGGGCACGCCGCGGAGGCCGTCGTCCAGTTGCAGCGCGCAGCGGCGGTGTATCCGGGGGATCTCGCCGAGTACGCGACTCGCATCGCGCGTCTCGCAGAACGCGAACCGGGCAAGTACCGCGCCTTGGCTGGGGAAGCGCAGGCGCTGCTCGCTGCATCCGGGGCGCGGTGAGCATGCGCCCGCCGGAGATGCCCTGGGGCAGTACGGGCGGGCGCTGAGCCCGCTCAGCAGTCGGTTACCGGCAGATCTATTCCGGCGGCGGCAGCATGGCAAGTGTTTTCCGCACCGCGGCTGTTTTCAAGGCGATGATCCGCATCGGCCCCTTGCACCGGGGGCACTCCAGCGGATCGGCCTCGTAGACCATTCGGATCAGCCGCGCCCAGGTGGCTCTTGCGCGAGCCGCAAATTCAGTGGCCGGCGCCTCGCCCGAAGAAGGCGGGAAGAGCCCGTCATGGGGCAAAGCTTTCTTCGCGCGCTCGCCCCGCGCACGGTTCGAGTACCACCCCGCGTAGCGCACCAGGTGCTCGTAGCGGTCGGGGATGTGTTTGAGGCGAGCAGTTCAACCCGGGCAATGGCGTTGCCCCGGCCTGCGCGGGCGCGATGCTGCTGGTCGCTTTCAACGTCGCGCCCGGCGTGGAGCAGGAATACGAGGCCTGGACGGACCACGAGCACCTGCCGCGCCTCTCGCGCGTGCCCGGGGTGATGTCGGCGCGCCGCTTTCGCGCCGTCAGCAGCACGCACGAGTATGTTACGCTCTACCATCTCGTCGCGCCGGAGGCCTACGCACGCCGGCATGGATCGAGGCGCGCGAGACGCCGTGGACGCACCGCATCCGGCCGCTCACCAGCGATCGCTTGCACTTCCTCTTCCGCGCCCACCGGCGCGGGTGACGTCGTGCGGTGCGACCGGTGGGATTCGGAAAAGGAGGAGACGGAGCGGTGCCGACCGGGAAGCGGCTTGAAGACAAGGTCGCCCTGATCACCGGGGCGAGCGGAGGGCAGGGACTGGCCGAGGCGGAACTCTTCGCGAGGGAGGGCGCGCGCGTCGTGCTCGCCGATGTCATGGACGCCCCGGGCAAGGCAATGGCCGCGAAAATCAACCGGCGCAGCGGCGAAGCGATGTATGTCAGGCTCGACGTGACCGACGCGAAGCAATGGAGGCAGGCGATCGACCGGGTCAGGCGCCGGTACGGTGCCCTGCATGTCCTCGTCAACAACGCGGGCGTCGTCAGCCGCGCCGGCATCATGGATGTCGCCTCGTCCGACTGGCGCCGCACCCTCGACATCAACCTCACCGGACCGCTTCTTGGCATGAGGGCCGCCGCCCCGCTGATGCGCGACTCGGGCGGTGGCGCAATCGTCAATATCGCCTCCACCGCCGCCTTCGTGGCGCATTTTGGGGCCGCCTACGTCGCGAGCAAATGGGGCCTGCGCGGCATCACCAAGACGGCGGCGCTGGAATTCGTCGATTGGGGCATCCGCGCCAATTCCGTGCATCCCGCCATGGTCATCGATACCGGCATTGCCGACGGCGCGGCGCCGGGATTTCGCGAAATCAACGAGCGCGTGCTGCCGCGGGGCCGGGCGGCGCGGCCGGATGAAATCGCCCAGGCGGTGCTGTTCCTCGCTTCCGACGAGTCGAGCTATATGTCGGGCAGCGATGTCGTGGTGGATTACGGTTATACTTCCTTCGCGGTCGCACGCATCCGCAATCAGCTGCACAAGGAGTACGCCTCCCGCGCGCGACCATCGACGCGCCGTGCGGCATCGCGGCGCTCCCGCGCCGGTGCGAGGCGGTGACCGGCCCGGGCGCTTGCGGAAGCTGACATCACCGGATCTGGCCCCAGCGACAACAAGGAGGAAACGGCGTGAAACTTTCGGCTTGTCTCGAAATGGCGGGCATGGCAGCGATGCTGGCCGCCGCCGTTGCGAACGCAGTCTTCGCCCAGACCTATCCTTACCGGCCGGTCCGCTTCATCGTGCCCTACGCGGCGGGGGGCGCCACCGATATTCTGACCCGCGTGATCGAGCCGGGGCTGAGCGAGCGCCTGGGTCAGCGCGTGGTGGTCGATAACCGCCCCGGCGCCGGCGCGATCGTCGGCACCAGTCTGCTCGCCAAGGCCACGCCCGACGGCTATACGATCATGATGGCGGAAATCGCACAGGGTGCCAATCCGGCCCTGCACAGCAAGCTGCCCTACAACACGTTGAAGGATTTTGCATCGGTGACGCTGGTCGCGCTCATGCCAACGGTGCTCGTCGTGCCGCCGTCGCTTGCGGTCACTTCGGTAGGCGAGCTGATCGCCCTCGCAAAATCCCGACCCGGCCAGCTCAACTATTCCTCGTCCGGGTACGGCAGCGCGAATTTCCTGGCCGCGGAACTGTTCAAGAGCGCCACCGGCATCAAAGTCGTGCACATCCCCTACCAGGGGGGCAGCCAGGCGCTCGCCGCGATACTGGGGAACCAGGCGCAGATGCTGTTCACCACGCTGCCGCCGTCGATTCCCCATATCAAAGCCGGCAGGGTGCGCGCTTTGGCGCTGGGCGGCAGGACGCGGACCCCCCTGTTGCCTGACGTGCCGACGGTCGCGGAATCGGCCGTGCCGGACTTCCAGGTCTATCTGTGGCTCGGCGTGCTGGCGCCCGCCGGCACGTCGCGGCAGATCATCACCAGGCTCAACAGCGAGATCAAGACGGTCCTGACGCTGCCCCGGGTACGGGAGCGGATCGCGGGACTGGGGGCCGAGATCGTCGGCAGCACGCCGCAGCAGTTGACCGATCATATCAAGTCCGAGATCGCGCGCTGGACCAAGGTGATCACGCCCGACCTGCGCGTCGATTAGCAGGAGGCGCGACATGTCGGTTCAACCCGGCGAGAGGCTGTCGTGGCGATGATGGGAGAAGCGGTGCTCGTGCTCTGGCTCGACGTCGAACCGGCCAGGGAGCGCGAGTGTCGGATTGGGGGAAGGCGGCGCGATGGCTTCGTTGAGATTTGCCCCCGCGCCCGGCGCCGGGGCCGCGCTGCGCCGGTGGATCACGGGCAGCCTGATACCAGAACTGGCAAGACAGCATTGCGTGTGCGGCGCCCACTTCCTGGAGTCGGTCCCGGCCATCCGGTCGAAGATGGACGAGTATCGAAAAACCGGGCTCGACGATCTCGACAGGATCTTCGAGTTCAACTTCCAGGCCGATCCCGCCGCGGCACTCGATCACATCAACAAGATACGCAGCGCGGTCCTGATACTCGATACCCACCCCGAATTTGGACGAAGGCTCCGAGGCCATTCGAGCCTTCGTGAGCTGGTCGTTTCCCACGGCAAGTCAGGCTATATCGCGTTGTACGAATACTCTCCGGCCGAAAGCCTGGTGCGCGTTGTCGCCGTCCGGCATCAGCACGAAGCGGGGTATCGAAGCGTGTGAGGTGCGGGCCCCGCAACCGGCGCTGACTACTACCCGCTTCGCGCGCCGAGCTTGAGCAGCTGTCCGATCGTTTCGGACGCTTTCAGGCCGGATCCCGTAAGCACCAGCACAGTGGTCTCGCCTTTCCTGATCGCGCCGCGGGCGATCAATTGCGAAAGACCCGCCGCGGCGGCGGCTGAAGTCGGCTCGACGTAGAAGCCTTTCCGCGCCAGCGCACCGAGCGCGCGCACGATCTCGTCCTCCGTCACGGCCACGATCTCGCCGCCCGAAGCCCGCACCGGCGCAAGCACCTCGCGCATCCGCGTCGGCTTCGACGAAGCGATACCCTCGGCAATGGTGGCGCTGACTGGAACGGGCACGTAATGCTCCACCCCCGCGCGAAATGCGGCGTGATACGGCGCGCAGTTCGCCGCCTGCACGCCGAAGAGCCGCGGCAGGCACGCGATCTCCCCGTTGCACAGCAGCTCGGAAAAACCGCGGTCGCAGCCCAGCACGTTGGCGCCGTAGCCGACCGGCATCACCACGTTGTCGGGCGCGCGAAAGCCGAGCTGCTCCCACACCTCGTAGGCGAGTGTCTTGGTGCCTTCCGCGAAGAACGGCTGCCAGTTGTGGCTGGCGTAGAAAATCTCCCGGCTCATGGCAAGGGCGGCCTCGGCCACGTCCTGGCGCGACCCCCCGATCGTGACCACGTCGGCGCCGCATGCGGCGATCTGCGCGATCTTCGGCGGGGACGCCGTCTCCGGCACCAGGATGCGGCAACGCATGTCCGCGGCTGCGCAGTAAGCGGAGAGCGAGGCGCCGGCGTTGCCCGAGGAATCCTCCAGCACGGAGGAGATGCCCCGGCTCCTGAGGTAGCTCACCATCACGGTCATGCCGCGGTCCTTGAACGAGCCGGTCGGCATCATGAAGTCGAGCTTCATGCCGACCGGCACGCCGTCCCAGTCGGCGGTCACGAGCGGCGTCCAGCCCTCGCCCAGGGTTACTGCATCGGCCACATCAACCAGCAGCGCGCGCCGGTAGCGCCATAGCGAGCGCAGCGAGACGTCGACCTGGCCCCGCCTGAGCCCCGGCGCCTCCCCCAGGTTGACGTGGCCGCCCGAGTCGCCGCGCCAGCGGGGTTCCGCGAGCGGGTAATTCGCGCCGGTTATCGAATCCACGTAATGCATGACGGCATCCTAAAAGAAAAAGGCGGGGGATTCCCGCCTTTTTCCGGCTCCGCGCCGCGAACGGCGCGGATGGAAAGAACCTTGCTACTTCTCTTCCGCGGCCTTCTTCTTGCCCTTGGCCTTGGCCTTGCCTTCGGTCTTCTTGCCTTCACCCTTGGTCTTCTTGGCCTTCGTAACCTTCTTGGCCTTCTTGGCCTTCTTTTCGGGTTTGGGCGCGTCGGCCTTCGCCGACGGCGTCGCCGGGGTGGCCGGGGTTGCCTTGGTCGCATCGCCCTTGGCCGGAGTGGCCGGCTGAGCCGGGGTCGCCTTCGCGGGCTCGACCGGCTTGGTTTGCGCCACGGCATTGAAGGTGGCTGCCGCAAAGGCGGCGGCAATCAGGGTGGATAACAGCTTGCTCATGTTCCTGCTCCTTTCCTCGGATACGGGTGGGTTGGTGGCCGGAATTCTATCTCCGGACAAGCCTATAACGTGCCGGTAGCCGGCGGGTTGACAGCCGCACCCCACCTGGCCCGAGGTGTCGCCGCGCGGGTACAGTAGAATAGCGCGCCCGCCCAGCCGGCTGGCAGAGAACACCCCACCCACTCACAAGCCAATCCAACCCATGGATCTCAAACTTTCAGGCCGTTCCGCACTCATCACCGGCGGCTCGCGCGGCATCGGTTTCGGCGTCGCGCAGTCCCTTGCCGCCGAGGGCTGCCATCTTCACCTTGCGTCGCGCAGCGCCGCCGACCTGGATGCGGCGCGCAACAAGATCCTGGCGGCGCACAAGGTTAACGTGACCTGCCACGCCCTTGACCTCGGCGTGAGCGAAAACGCGAGGAAGCTCGGGCAGGCGTGCCGCGAGGTCGACATCCTGGTGAACAACGCCGGCGCGATCCCGCAGGGCACCCTGACGGGGCTCGACGAGAAAGCGTGGCGCGCCTCGTGGGACCTGAAGGTGTTCGGCTACATCAACTTGTCGCGCGAGATCTACGCGGCGATGTGCGAGCGCAAGCGCGGCGTGATCGTCAACATCATCGGCGGCGCCGGCGAGCGCCCGAGCAACGGCTACCTCGCCGGCAGCATGGCCAACGCCGGGCTGATGGCGTTCTCCCGGGCGCTTGGTGCCGAGAGCCCCAATTTCGGCGTGCGCGTGCTGGGCCTGAACCCCAGCGCAACCGCCACCGACCGCGGGGTCATGCGCTGGCGCAACCAGGCGCAGAAAGACCTGGGCGACCCGGAACGCTGGCGTGAGCTCACCAAGGGCTTTCCGTTCGGCCGGCCGGCCGCAGTGGAGGAAATCGCGGATGTCGTCACGTTCCTCTGCTCCGACCGCGCGGCGTACATGTCGGGAACCGTCATCAGCGTTGACGGAGGCGCCGCTTCTCGAAAATAACCCAGCTCCCAGCCGCCGGCTGCCAGCCACCAGTCAACAGGCTCGGCTCAATGCTGGTAGCTGGTAGCTGACGGCTACTTCGCCGGCGGCGTCTGGAACGCCTTGTCCGTGACCGTGAGGGCCTCCTCGTAGCGCTTGCGCGCCTGCGCTACTTTCCGCTGCGCTGCATCGAGTGCTTGCTTCGCGGCGTCCCGCTGGCGCTTCATCTCGTCGGCCTGCTTCTGCGCAGCGCGTTGCGCGTCCTGCGCGTTTAAATAGTCCTGCTCGGCGAGCTTCGCCTCGTATTGCGCCTGCTGCAGCTCCCGGTAAGCGGCTCCGGCCTTCTGCTGGCCGCGCTGGATCGCCTGCTCGCGGCTCGTCAGGTCCTCGACCGGCGCCTGCGCCAGGGCGGCCGGGACGGCCAGCAACGCAAGCAAGCCGACGTGGATCGCCCTCATGGCGCCAGAGTGTAGCCGAACACACGGGTTACGAGTGGGCCCTGTTGGATTTGAACCAACGACCAAGGGATTATGAGACCGGATTTGCAAAAAAGCAGCAGCAAACCACAATCAACGACAGCAGACTTTCATAGGGGGAATCGGTAGGCGACTAGCTGCCGAGCGTTGCCGATTGCTGCCAGAAGTGTGCCCGGAGTGTGCCAAGAGTGTGCCAAAAGTGTGCCACGGCGAATTGAACCCCATAACGCGCGCGCGGGCGCTAGTGCCAACGGGTTGCGTTTCATGCTCCTATGCCGCTTTCTTTACCCGCAGTTCAACCCGCATGCCGGCGTGGCCAAGCATGTTGACCAAGGCGTCCAGGCTGAATTTGTCGATCTTGCCCCGCAGCAGGTCATTCAGCCGCGGCTGAGTAACACCGAGCGAGCGCGCCGCTTCGGCCTGCGTCATGCCGCTACGCTTTACGAACCGCTCAATCCGGGTCATCAGGTCGGAGCGGAGCTGCAGGTTCTGCGCTTCCTCGGGCGGGAAGCCGATGTCGGCGAACACGTTGCCGCTGCCGCGCTCCATCTTCAGTCGTTCGGTCATTTTTGCTTCCTCTCGTTGATCAGAACGCGAAACCGTTTCCGGGCAAGCTCGATATCCGGCTTCGGCGTGCGCTCCGCCTTCTTCTCGAAGGCGTGGAGTACGTAAATCGCCTCCGGGAACTTCGCCACGTAGATTAGCCGGAAGGCCCGGCCCTCGCGGACCCGGATCTCGTTCACGCCGAGCCCGACAGATGGCATCGGCTTCCAGCTCTCGGGTTCCAGGCCGTCCTGGACTTTCGCAAGCTGCCGGCCTGTGCGCTGGCGGGCCAGGGGCGGGAACTCCTTCACCGCCTGCCGGCTGTCACCAAGCCAGGTTACGGGCTTCCTGGTCATTATCTCAAATCTGATATATCGGTCAACGATTGCCGGACGGCCGTGAACTTGCCATCAGGTTCGTCCCCGAAGCTCGTCAAGAATGCCCTTGATGCTTTAGCCGAAAAACTTCCTCGTCATGCGCTCGACAGCCGCGCCGGTATGCTGGTCGGACAAATGGGCGTAGCGCTTCACCATCTGCAACGTCCTGTGCCCGAGCACGGCGGCAATCTCCGGCACGGTCGCGCCGCTCATGGCGAGATAGGACGCTGCGGTGTGCCTCAAGTCGTGGAAACGGAAATCCTTAACCTTGGCCTTTTCGAGCGCCTCATACCAGTATTCATCGAACCACAGCGGACCGCGCCCCTTGCTCTGCGGTGCGGCGTCCGGCGCGGGTGTGGCCGCGTCCAGCTTCCGCTTTCTTCTCCCCGGTTTTCTGGGTTTGGCCGGGAATACCAGGTCGTTATCCAGGCGTCTCACTTTTCCATGCTCGCGCAGCAATGCAGCTACTTCCGGCACGATCGGCACGGATCGCTTATCGCCGTTCTTGGTGTGGTGGATCACGGCTACGCCCCGCTCCGGGTCCACGTCCGGCCAGCGCAGCCCAAGCAGTTCACCCCGGCGCATACCGGTCGTGACCGCAAACAGCACGATCAGGTATAGCTCGGGCAGTTCTGACTTGCGGCAGGCGTCGAGCAGCTTTTCCCGTTCCTCGTCGGACAGGTAGCGCACGCAACCCTGTGATTCCTGCTCCTTCGCTACCCGCCGCAGGGGATTGTCATGCAGCCAGTGCCATTCCCTCACGGCATCGCTGAAAGCCTTGCTGAGGGCGGACAGGAAGCGATTGGCCGTCGCCGGGGAACGGTGGCGGGGTGTTTCCTTGGTCCCGATGTCCTCGGCAAGCAGCCGGTCCCGATACTCTGCGATCAGGGCCGGGGTGCACTGGTCGAGCGTGTAGTCGCCCAGCTTCTTCTTCCACCAGCCGAGCAGCAGTCGTTGCCGGTCGTAGTCGTGAGGGCGCTTCGCCTTGACCGCCTCTAGCCGGCGGTCTACCAGGTCGGCCAGTGTGCGCCGCCTTGCCTCGTAGGTCGGGAAGTAGCGGCCCTCGCGAATATCGGATTCAGTGCGCTGCACCCATCGCCGGGCATCCGTACTCCGCTCGAAGTTCACTGATACTGGACGGTGCCCGCGCAGGCGAACCTGCACCCGGTAGCGCGTCCCGCCCTTGGTTTCCACTTTCTGAATCGTTGCCATTTGCGGCCCTCCACGCTGGAAATCCGCCGTGGAGTGTGCCGAATTTGTGCCGCAAACGCAAGCCTGGGACGGGATTAACTACATAACTTCTTGATTATATGGTGGGCCCTGTTGGATTTGAACCAACGACCAAGGGATTATGAGTCCCCTGCTCTGACCAACTGAGCTAAGGGCCCACAAGGAATTCGCCGTGCCAATGCCCGGCAAATTCCTTAACGGGAATTCTACAGAAATGCAGGAGTACTCTTCATCAAAGTTAGCCGGTAGCAGGGATAGGTCGTACCCCCTGCCGTTCGACTTCTCCCTCCACACAGGGCGAGGGTGATGCCGGCTAACTTTCCTGGTCGAGGAAGCTGCGCAGCCGCTCGGAGCGCGAGGGATGGCGCAGCTTGCGCAGCGCCTTCGCCTCGATCTGGCGGATGCGCTCGCGCGTGACGTCGAACTGCTTGCCGACTTCCTCCAGCGTGTGGTCGGTATTCATCTCGATGCCGAAGCGCATCCGCAGCACCTTGGCCTCGCGCGGGGTGAGGGTGTCGAGCACGTCCTTGGTGACGCCGCGCAGGCTCGCGTACACCGCCGCCTCGTTGGGCGCCACCGTGGACTGGTCCTCGATGAAATCGCCGAGGTGCGAATCGTCGTCGTCGCCGATCGGGGTTTCCATCGAGATCGGCTCCTTGGAGATCTTGAGGATCTTGCGGATCTTCTCCTCCGGCATCTCCATCTTCTCGGCGAGCAGCGCCGGGTCGGGCTCCTGGCCGGTCTCCTGCAGGATCTGGCGCGAGATGCGGTTCATCTTGTTGATGGTCTCGATCATGTGCACCGGGATGCGGATGGTCCGCGCCTGGTCCGCGATCGAGCGGGTGATCGCCTGGCGGATCCACCACGTGGCGTAGGTCGAGAATTTGTAGCCGCGGCGGTACTCGAACTTGTCCACCGCCTTCATGAGGCCGATGTTGCCTTCCTGGATCAGATCGAGGAACTGCAGGCCCCGGTTGGTGTACTTCTTCGCGATCGAGATCACCAGCCGCAGGTTCGCCTCCGTCATCTCGCGCTTCGCTCGGCGCGCCTTGGCTTCGCCCGTGGACATCTGCCGGTTGATTTCCTTCAGGTCCTTGATCGGGATGCCGACGCGGTCCTGCAGCGCAAGCAGCTTCTGCTGCTTCTCGACGATCGCCGGCTCGAAGCGCTCGAGCGTCTCGCTCCACGGGCGGCTGGCTTCGATCTCGCTCTTGATCCAGCGCAGGTTCCCCTCCTTGCCGGGGAACTCCTTGATGAATTGCGGGCGCGGCATCCGGGCCTTCTCCACGCACAGCTCCATGATGTTGCGCTCGTAGGTGCGCACCTCCTCCACGAGCTTGCGCACGGCGTCGCACAACGCCTCGATCTGCTTCGCCCCGAAGCGGATCTTCATCAGCTCCTCGGAAATCTGGTCGCGCGACTGGAGGTAGGCGCGGCTGCGCGGCCCGTTGCGCGCGAGCGCGCGCGTCATGCGGTTGTAGAGCGAGCGGATCACGGCGAAGCGCTTGAGGGCGTCGGCCTTGAGCTTCAACTGGTCGGCGCTCTGGACGCTGCCGCCGTCCTCGTCCTCCTCCTCCGCGGCCTCGAGCTCTTCCTCGAGATCCTCGCCGTCCTCGACGACCTCCTTGAGCGGCTCTTCCTTGGCGTTGGGATCCACCAGGCCGTCGACCACCTCGTCCACGCGGGCCTCGTCCTTCTCGATCTTCTCGGCCAGCGCGAGGATCTCGGCAATGGTGGTGGGACAGGCCGAGATCGCCTGGATCATGTGGCGCAGACCGTCCTCGATGCGCTTGGCGATCTCGATTTCCCCTTCGCGCGTGAGCAGCTCCACCGATCCCATCTCGCGCATGTACATCCGCACCGGGTCGGTGGTCCGGCCGAACTCGGAATCCACCGTGGAGAGGGCCGCCTCGGCCTCCTCGACCGCCTCCTCGTCCGCCACCGGGGGCGTTGCCTCCGACATCAGCAGCGTCTCGGCGTCCGGCGCCTCGTCGTACACCTGGATGCCCATGTCGTTGATCATGCCGATGACGTTCTCGATCAGCTCGGCATCGAGCATGTCGTCCGGCAGGTGATCGTTGATCTCGGCGTAGGTGAGGTAGCTCCGCTCCTTGCCGAGCGTGATGAGGTTCTTCAGCCGCGTGCGGCGCGCCTCGGCGTCGGCGGGGGAGAGCTCCCTGCGCTCGAATTCCTTGACCAGCGCCCGCTCCTTGGCGGTGAGTCCGCGGGTGGAGCGCCTGCCTTCCGCTTTCTTGGCCTGCGCCTTGGCGATGCGCTCGTCCAGCAACGCCTTCTTCAGCGTCGCCTTGTCCATCTTCTGCGGGACCTTGCCCGGCTTGGGCAGCGCCACGCCCTTGGCGGGCGCGCGGGCGGCGCGCAACTCCTTGGCTACCGGCTTTGCCTTCACGGCGGCAGGCCTGGCCTTGGCTCGCAACTTGAGTTGCCGCGCTTTCGATTTGGCGGCGGACCGCGCCTTGGCATGGGCACGCCCGCGCGCCGCGGCCTTCGCCTTCGATTTCGTCTTCCTGGATTTCGCCATCTCGCCGATCCCTCGCCCTGATTTCCGCGCCAAAAAAGCTGCGGATTATACTCTCGTTCGACCCCGCTTACACCCCAAAGTTACCACCCAACTGATTGTCGCGTAAGCAATTTCCAAGCCAGCGCGATCCTCTCTATATGGGGACGCAGGGCAAACACTTCAATCGTCGAGGCCATTCCTTATCTAGGCGCCGGCTCGAGCGCCGGAGCCCGGGCTACCCTTGAGTTCAGCTTGGCGCTTCGAAAGCTCCTGGATACGCTGGCGCTCCGTCTCGCTCGGTGCGTTGCTCGCGTATAGCTGCCTAAGCTCGCTGTCCACGCGCTGGCTCTCCAGCTTACGGAGCACGTCTCCAAGGATAGTCTTGGCGGTCTCGTCGTCGGCCGCATCGGTCAGGCTGCGGGCCGCTACGTCCTCGTAGAAACCGGCATACCGCGAATCCCGGGTTGCCTCGAACAGCATGGCCGATGAGGTGGCCCCGCTCGCCCGGATGGCCTCGACCAGCTCGACGACGGGAGACATTTCAGGCGTATTCAGCAGCGCGCGATGCTCGGCGGACAGCGACTGGGCGAGGCCCGGACTCAGGACAAGCAGCCGCAGCAGCTGTTCCGCAAGCGGGGTCACGGGCCTGCGCAATACTCGCGCCGGGGCCGCCTGCGGCCTGGGGGGCGCCGCCGCACCCAGCTCGCAGAGCTGCGCCACTTCCTCAGGCGCCAGGCGGGTTTTCTCCGCCAGCTCCCGAACGAGCTGCATCCTGAGCGCGTTCGCCTGCATCTGCCGGAGCAGCGGCTTCGCTTCGTGAACGCACCGGGCACGGCCCTCGGCGGTCGCGAGATCTACCCGGCGCGTCAGCTCGTCCAGCAGGAACCTCGACAACGGCGCGGCGCCGCTCAGCAGCGACTCGAACGCGTCCTTCCCGTACCTGCGGACATAGGTGTCCGGGTCCTCGCCCTCCGGCAGGAACAGGAATTTCAGCTGTTTGCCATCCTGAAGCTGCGCGAGGCTGTTCTCGAGCGCGCGCCAGGCGGCGCGCCGGCCGGCGTCGTCGCCGTCGAAGCAGAACACGATCTCGTCGGCCTGGCGCAGCAGCTTCTGCACGTGCAGCGGCGTGGTCGCGGTGCCCAGCGTCGCCACCGCATACTCGATGCCGGACTGGGCGAGCGCAACCACGTCCATGTAGCCTTCGACCACCAGCACCCGGCCGGCGTCGCGGATCGCGCGCCGCGCCTGGTAGAGGCCGTACAGCTCGCGCCCTTTCTCGAACACCGGCGTTTCCGGGGAGTTGAGGTACTTCGGCGAGCCTCGAGCGGCGGAGTCCGCGCCTCCCGCCTCCGCGGAGTCGGTGCCTCCCGCCTCGAGCACCCGGCCGCCAAAACCGATCACGTTGCCGCGCACGTCCACGATCGGAAAGATGACGCGGTTGCGGAACACGTCGTAGCGCCGCCCCTCCTCGTTGGTCTTGGTGAGCCCCGCGTCTGCAAGCGCCTTGCCACCGTAGTCCGTGAACGCCGCCGCGAGGCTCTGCCATTCGTCCGGCGCGTAGCCGATCCCGAAGCGCTTGGCGATGTCGCCGGAGAGCCCGCGCTTCTTGAGATAAGCGATGGCCTGCGGCGCGTCCTTGAGCTGGTTGCGGTAATGCTGCGCCGCCCGCAGCAGCACGTCGTGGAGGGTCTCGCCCTGCTCGGCCCTGCGCTGCGCGGCCTCCGAGCGCTCCGCCTCCGGCACTTTCATGCCAACGCTCTGGGCGAGTTCCTTGACCGCCTCGACGAAGCCCATCCCGCCGTACTCCATCAGGAAGCCGACCGCCGTGCCGTGCGCGCCGCAGCCGAAGCAGTGGTAGAACTGCTTGGTCGCGCTCACGGTGAACGAAGGCGTTTTCTCGCTGTGGAACGGGCAGCACGCGACGTAGTTCGCGCCCGCGCGCTTGAGCTTCACGTGCCGGTCCACGACCTCGACGATATCCACTCGGCCTAGGAGATCCTGGATGAAAGACTGCGGAATCATGCGCGCAAGGGATGCTGTGGAAAATAATCGGCCGGTTCGATTGCGCCCATGATTTAAGAAACCGCCCTGGATCGCCTGCAGGTCCGTTCGAAATTACGCACTCTGAACGGCTTTGCGTGGTCCGTTCCAACGATTATAGCGACGCCACGGGTTCGGTAAAGCAGGAAACGGCGATTGGCCGACCGCCATTTTGCCAAGCAACTATCTTGCCAAGCCGCAACGCCGTGCGCCGCAGTTGGCGCTTTCAGGACGGGCTGCACCTAGGAGTTTGTCGGACTTAGCCCCGACAAACTCCTTGTGCAAAACCGCCCGCGCGATAACGGGAGTCAATAGCAGTGAAAACCTTATTTCCAGCCTGCGCGCGTGTCCATCGGAGGCCAATCGGGGCCGTTACACTGGGGTGCCGTTAACAGCTTGTCGGACACCTAAGTCCGACAAGCTGCTAAGCCGATTAGCTCGAGAGCTTCGCCTTCACCAAAGACGACACTTTCCCCATATCAGCCCGTCCTGCGAGCTTGCCCTTCAGCACGCCCATGACCTTGCCCATGTCGGACAGCGCCTTGGCGCCGGTCGCCCTGAGCGCCTCGGCAATCGCGGCGTCGATCTCGGCGTCGGACAGGGCCTGCGGCATGTAAGTCTGCAATATCCCGACCTCGAACTGCTCGTTGTTCGCCAGGTCCTGCCGCCCGCCTTTCTCGAACTGGGCGATCGACTCGCGCCGCTGCTTGATCATCTTCTCGATGACCGCCACCACGTCGGCGTCGGCGAGCTCCTTGCGCTCGTCCACCTCGCGCTGCTTGAGCGCGGCGAGCAGCAGCCGCAGCGCGTCGCGCCGCGGCGCGTCGCCGCCGCGCATGGCGGCTTTGACGTCATCGTTGATGCGTTGTTTGAGAGGCATTGGTCGAGTGAGGGGTGAGGTGCAAAAACAAAAAGGGTGAAGGCGTTACCCCTCACCCCTTATGCGTCGCTCCTGACCGCTGTTAATACATGCGCGGAGGAAGGAGCTGCGAGCGCAGGCGCTTGTGGTGGCGCTTGATCGCGGCGGCGAGCTTGCGCTTGCGCTCGGTGGTGGGCTTCTCGTAGTACTCGCGCGCGCGCAATTCGGTCAGCAAGCCCGTTTTCTCGACGGTGCGTTTGAAGCGGCGCAACGCCGCTTCAAACGGCTCGTTTTCCTTGACTCTGACTGTCGGCATGAATAACCCTGGATGAATGGGGAAAACCTGTATTATATCAAGCATCAAGAGTCTTTGCCAGACAAGTCGAGATGCGGATTCTGGGTATCGAAACCTCCTGCGACGAGACCGGGGTCGCGCTCTATGACGGCCGCCACGGCTTGCTCGGACATGCGCTTTATTCGCAGGCACGGCTGCATGCCGAGTACGGGGGCGTGGTGCCGGAACTCGCCTCCCGCGATCACGTCCGGCGCCTGCTGCCGCTGACGCGCGGCCTGCTCGAGCAATCCGGCTGCCCCCTGGAGCAGCTCACGGCCGTTGCCTATACGGAAGGCCCGGGGCTCGCCGGCGCGCTGCTGGTCGGCGCCGCGACTGCCCATGGCCTCGCCTCCGCGCTCGGCATCCCGGCGCTGGGAGTGCACCACCTCGAAGCGCACCTGCTTTCGCCGCTGCTCTCCCGGCCGGCGCCGGCCTTCCCGTTCGTCGCCCTGCTCGTTTCCGGCGGCCATACGCAGCTGATGCGCGTCGCCGGGGTGGGCGAGTACGAGCTTCTCGGGGAAACGCTGGATGACGCGGCGGGCGAAGCGTTCGACAAGACCGCCAAGCTGCTCGGTCTCGGGTATCCGGGCGGTCCCGCGCTTGCCCGGCTTGCCGCGAGCGGCACGCCGGGCCGTTTCAGCCTGCCCCGCCCGATGATCGCGAGTGGCAACCTCGATTTCAGTTTCAGCGGGTTGAAGACCGCGGTGCTGACGGCGGTGAAGGGGCGCGCGCTGGGCGAAGCCGCACGCGCCGATCTCGCCGCCGAAATCCAGGCCGCGATCGTCGAAGTGCTGGCCGCCAAGGCGTTCGCCGCGCTCGCCCACGCCGGGCTCGGGCAGCTGGTGGTCGCGGGCGGCGTCGGCGCCAACCTCGCATTGCGCGCCCGGCTCGCCGCCGGCGCGCCCAGGTGCGGCGCCCGGGTGTTCTACCCCGAACTGGAGTTCTGCACTGACAACGGCGCGATGATCGCGTTCGCCGCGGCGCTGCGGCTCGAATCACGAGCCACGAATCACGAATCACGCTCCGGGGCCTTCACCGTCCGCCCCCGCTGGAACCTCGAGACCGTCGCAGCGCAAGCCTAGCCTAGCTTCCACACTTGTGGATCGTTATCGCTGATGGCGGCGGGTGGTTGCGCGAACGCGACAGCGGCTTGGCAGAGTGAAACGCGCGCTGTGAGCGTGACCGGGCAGTGTGTTGGGGCGGTCGAAAT
>JACPTK010000038.1 GCA_016192825.1 Betaproteobacteria bacterium
ACTGAACGTAAAGCGGATGCACCGGATGCAGGGCACCTGAATGATGGTTACGAGCCAATAAATCACTCATTAGCAGCCTGTCGGCTCGGAGATAACCAGGAGCGATGTCCCATGCATTCACCCCGATCGTTGATCACGCCAAGTCCGACAGGCTGCTCACAGCAAAACCGCGGGCGAATTTCGAATGAAAAACGGGATGACGACCCCTATTGGCCTCGAACGGGCGCGCGAGCAGGCTGAACATGAGGTTTTCACTGCCTTTTTCTTTCGTTTTCGCGCAGGCGGTTTTGCATTTAGGAGTTTGTCGGTCCTAAGTCCGACAAACTCCCAGGAGCACCCAACAAAATGACTGACCTTGAATTACTCCCCTCCTTTTCAAGGAGGGGTGGATGCGAAGCAGACGGGGTGGTTACGTCGTCGTCCGTGGCTCCCACCACCCCGCCCGCTTGCGCGGGCACCCCTCCTCGGGCAGGAGGGGAATTCTTTTCGGTAAGCGCGCTAACGCCCGGGACGGTCCGACGGGATGGGTGACCGGCTGACCACGGTGGCTCCGCTGCTGCTCGTCGGGATGCTGGCGGCGCTGACCTACTGGCTGGACCTTGTCGCGCAGCCGCCCGCGCGCGGCCCCGGGGCGAGCCGCCACGATCCCGACTACATCGTGGAGAACCTGTCGGCGGTGAGAATGGGCGAAACGGGAACGGCCAGCTACACGCTTTCGGCGGCGAAAATGATGCATTATCCCGACGACGACACCACGCTGATGACCACGCCGGAGTTCGTCAGCTACGGCTCGGCGAGGGCGCCGGTGAAGATCACCGCGGCGCAGGCGGTGGTTTCGGCCAATGGCGCGCACGTCTACTTCCAGGACAACGTGCGCCTGACACGCGGCGCGTACGGCGAGTCGAGCGAGCTCCTCGTGCGCACGGCCTTTCTGCACGTCGTGCCCGACGACGGTATCGCGCTGACCGACCGGCAGGTCACCATCACCGACGCGGCGACGACGGTCACCGCGGTCGGCCTGGAGCTCGACAACGAGACCCGCGTCATCAAGCTGCTCTCCAACGTTCGTGGAACCTATGACCCGCGCAAGACACCGAAACGCTGAAGGCGGCCGGCGCCGCCGCGCCGCTTTCGCGCGCGCCGCGGCCGTGCTCTGCGCGCTGGCGGCGCTCGCCTTCCCGGCGCTCGCCGAAAAAGCCGACCGCGACAAGCCGGTCAATCTGGAGGCCGACCGCGTCACCATCGACGACGCCAAGCAGACCGCGCTGTTCGAGGGAAACGTCATGCTCAGCCAGGGCACGCTGCAGATCCGCGGCAACCGCATGGAAGTGCGCCAGGACAAGGAAGGCTTCAGGCGCGGCACCACCTGGGGCAACCCCGCCTATTTCCGCCAGAAGCGCGAGGGCTACGACGAGTACATCGAGGGCTGGGCCGAGCGCATCGAGTACGACGGCCGGGTCGAGACCATGCAGATGTTCAACCGCGCCCAGTTGAAGCGCGGCCAGGACGAGGTGCGGGGAAATTACATTTCCTACGACGCCCGGACCGAGTTCTTTCAGGTGACCGGCGGCGCGAGTCCGACCGCGCCCGCCAGCCCCGGAGGCCGCGTGCGGGCCGTGATCCAGCCCAGGCCGAAGGAAGGGCCGCCGGCCGCGCCGCCCGTGAGCCTCAAGCCCGCCGAAACCATCGCCACGCCGAGTGAAGAAGCCGGAACCCGCACTAAATAAGGTTGCGGACGACGCCGGCGGGGCATCGTTGCCCTCGGCGTCCGGGCCCGCCGCCGTCCCGCGCGTGAACGGGAAGAGCGAGTTGCGCGCCGAGCGGCTGAAAAAAAGCTACCGCTCGCGCGTCGTGGTGAAGGACGTCTCGCTCGACGTGCGCAGCGGCGAGGTGATCGGCCTGCTGGGGCCGAACGGGGCCGGCAAGACCACCTGCTTCTACATGATGGTGGGGCTGGTTCCGATGGACGGAGGCGAGCTCCATCTCGACGGGACGAGGCTCACCCACATGCCGATGCACCGCCGCGCCCGGCTCGGCCTGAGCTACCTGCCGCAGGAAGCCTCCATCTTCCGGCGCCTCACGGTCGCCGAGAATGTCCAGGCCGTGCTGGAGCTGTACAACTCGGACCACGGCACGATCCGCGACAAGCTCGATGCCCTGCTCCACGACCTCCACATCGGCCATCTGCACGCGAGTCCCGCCGTCAGCCTCTCGGGAGGCGAGCGGCGCCGCGTGGAAATCGCGCGCGCCCTGGCGACCGAGCCGCGATTCATCCTGCTCGACGAGCCGTTCGCCGGCGTTGACCCCATCGCCGTGCTGGACATCCAGAAAATCATCGGGTTTCTCAAGTCCAGGGACATCGGCGTGCTGATCACCGATCACAATGTGAGAGAGACTCTCGGCATCTGCGATCGCGCCTATATCATCAACGACGGCGGCGTGCTTGCTTACGGAAAACCCGAGGAAATCGTTTATAATGAAAGCGTAAGAAAGGTTTACCTGGGCGAGCATTTCCGTCTATAGCAGCCTGTCGGGCTTGGCCCCATATACCGGAGCGCGTAGCGTTAGCATATCGCCGCTGAGCCACGCTTCGGCGACAGGCTGCATGAGAAGGAAATTTCCAGTGTCGAGACGCTGTTCCGGCCAGAACCGGCCGGGGTCGATTTGCCGGCTTGACGATAACCGGTTTGCGTCGGGCGTTTGTCGGGACGCGCCCCGAGGAACTCCCGGGTGACCACCGCGATGCCTTCCACCACGGCATGAAGCATTCCCTTCAACTCCGGCTGTCCCAGCACCTCACGCTCACGCCGCAGCTCCAGCAGTCGATCCGGCTGCTGCAGCTGTCCACGCTGGAGCTCAACCAGGAGCTCGAGCGCCTGCTTCAGGAGAATCCGCTGCTCGAGCGCGAGGACGAGCCCCGGGAGTATCCGGTCGCGGCCGAGGACGCCGGTCCGCGCGCGGCGGATTCCGCGCCGGCGACGGAAAGCCCGCCGTCCGAATCCGCGGCGGCCGATGGCGGGACGGCCGACTTCAGCGCCATGGATGATGCACCCTCCCCTGCTTACCGCGACGACGACGACGACGGCGGCGAGTATCAGCGGCAGGTCACTGCGGACGCGCCCACGCTGCGGGCGCACCTCGTGGCGCAGCTGTCGCTCACCAATCTGTCCGACCGCGACCGCAGGCTGGTTTCGCTGCTGATCGACTCGCTCGACGACGACGGCTATCTCACGCAGAGCCTGGAGGAGGTGGCGGCGCTGCTGCCGCCGGAGCTCGAGGTCGAGCTCGGCGAGCTCCAGGTCGCGCTCAAGCACCTGCAGAATTGCGAGCCCGCCGGCGTGGGCGCGCGCAGCCTGAGCGAGTGCCTGGTCCTGCAGCTCTCCGCGCTGCCCAAGGACACCCCGCATCTCGGCGAGGCGCTGGAGATCGCGCGCAACCATCTGGAAATGCTGGCGGCGCGCGATTTCGCGCGGATGAGAAAGGCGCTGCGCTGCGACGATGCCGCGCTGCGCGCGGTCCAGAAGCTGATCACCGGTCTCAATCCCAAACCCGGGCGCAATTTCTCGACCGAGGAAACGCGCTACGTCGTCCCCGACGTCATCGTGAAGAAGGTCAAGGGGGTCTGGATCGCCGCGCTCAATCCGGACGCCATGCCCCGGCTGCGGATCAACCGGCTCTACGCGGAGATCCTGCAGCGCAACCGCAATGCCGGCGCGCAGCAGCTCACCAGCCAGCTGCAGGAGGCGAAGTGGCTGATCAAGAACGTGCAGCAGCGCTTCGACACGATCCTGCGCGTGTCGCAGGCGATCGTGGACCGGCAGCGGCATTTTTTCGAGCACGGCGAGGTGGCGATGCGCCCGCTGGTGCTGCGCGAGATCGCGCAGGCGCTCGGCCTGCACGAGTCCACCGTCTCGCGCGTCACCACGCAGAAGTTCATGCACACCCCGCGCGGCATCTTCGAGCTCAAGTACTTCTTCGGCAGCCATGTCACCACCGAGGCGGGCGGGGCGGCTTCCAGCACCGCGATCCGGGCGCTGATCAAGCAGCTGGTGTCGGCGGAGAACGCGCGCAAGCCGCTTTCCGACGGCCAGATTTCCGAGATCCTGTCGCAGCAGGGCTTCATGGTCGCGCGCCGCACCGTGGCCAAGTACCGCGAATCCATGCAAATCCTGCCGGTCAACCTGAGAAAGAGCCTCTAGGAGAACCCCATGAACGTCCACCTGACCGGACATCACGTCGACATCACGCCCGCCATCCGCGATTACGTCTCGAGCAAGCTCCGGCGCATCACCCACCATTTCGACCACGTCATAGACGTCAACGTCGTCCTGTCCGTCGAAAAGCTCAAGCGCAGGATCGAGGCCAGCGTCCACGTGCGCGGCAGGGACATCTTTTGCGAAAGCGCGGACGCCGACATGTACGCCGCGATCGACGGCCTGGTGGACAAGCTCGACCGCACCATCATCAAGCACAAGGAAAAATCCCTTGCGCACCGCCACGGCGGCCCCGCGCCCAAGCGCCTCGCCGGCGATTAGCGCTCTCGCGCGGGGCCCGCGGAGCCAACGTCGACAAGCGGATCGATAACCTCCATGAACCTGATCTCCAAGCTGCTGGCGCTGCCGAACGTCATCGTCGACCTCGACGTGAGCAGCAAGAAACGCGTGTTCGAGCAGGTCGGGCTGCTGTTCGAGAACAACCACCAGATCGCGCGCAGCCAGGTGTTCGACAGCCTGTTCGCGCGCGAGAAGCTGGGCTCGACCGGGCTCGGCCAGGGCGTGGCGATCCCGCACGGCCGGATCAAGGGTCTCAAGGACGCGCTCGGGGCGCTGGTGCGCCTGAAGCAGCCGATCTCGTTCGACGCGCCGGATGGCCAGCCGGTGGGCCTGATCTTCGTGCTGCTCGTTCCCGACCGCGCCACCGACGCGCATCTCAAGATCCTCTCGGAGCTCGCGCAGATGTTCAGCGACAAGGCCTTCCGCGAGCGGCTGCTGGCGGCCCCCGGCGCGCCGGAACTGCACCAACTGATCAACCACTGGCAGCCCCATGCCGCAGGTCAGCATAGCCCGGTTGTTTGAGGACAACCGCGAGAAGCTGAAGCTGGAATGGGTCGCCGGGCGCGACGGCGGCGCCAGGGCGCTCGACAGCGCGCTGACCCGGGATTCCTCCCAGGGGCTGATCGGCCACCTCAACGTCATCCATCCCAACCTGATCCAGGTGCTGGGGACCTCGGAAATGGCCTACCTCGACGGCCTGGACGCCGCGAGCTGCCGCTCGGTGCTCACCAAGGCTGCCACCCCGGAACCCGCCTGCTTCATCGTGGCCGGAGCCGAGCGGGTGCCGCAGCCCCTGGTGGAGATCGCCGAATCCTCGGCCACGCCGCTGCTGCGCTCGCCGCTGCCCAGCGTCGAGCTCATGTGGATGCTGCGCCCCTATCTCGCGCGGGCCCTGGCGGAGAGCAGCACGACGCACGGAGTCTTCCTCGACGTGCTCGGCATGGGCGTCCTCATCACCGGGGACTCGGGGGTGGGCAAGAGCGAGCTCGCGCTGGAGCTGATCAGCCGCGGCAGCGGGTTGATCGCCGACGATGTCGTCGAGCTCTACCGCATCGGCCCCGAGACGGTGGAGGGGCGCTGCCCGCCCCTGCTCAAGGACTTCCTCGAGGTGCGGGGACTGGGCGTGCTCAACATCCGCACCATCTTCGGGGAGGCGGCGCTGCGTCCCCGCAAAAACGTCAAGCTCATCATGCATCTCGGAAAGCCGACCGCGGGGATGGAGCGCCTGCCGCTCAACGCCGGCTCGGAGCTCATCATGGGCGTGGAGATCCGCAAGGTCACGATACCCGTGGCCGCCGGCCGCAACCTCGCGGTGCTCACCGAGGCGGCGGTGCGCAACTACGTGCTCCAGCTGCGCGGCTTCGACAGCACCCAGGAATTCGTCGACCGCCAGTCTGAAAACATGAAAAAGCGTGATGGGTGATGAGTGATGAGTGATGAGTCGAAAACGAACAGCGGCTCTGGGTTCTTCCCATCACCCATCACCCGTCACTCATCACGCCGTTCCGAGGCATGCAGCTGGTCCTGATCACCGGCCTCTCGGGCTCGGGCAAGAGCGTGGCGCTCAACGTGCTCGAGGACAACGGCTATTACTACGTGGACAACCTGCCCGCGAAGCTGCTCGCGCAGACGGTCGATTTCCTGGCGGCCGCCGGCCATCCGCGCGTGGCGCTGAGCGTGGAGCTGCGCGAGCCGGAGGCGCCCGCCGAGCTGCCGCGGCAGATCGCGGCGTTCCGCGGACTCGGCCACGACGTGCGCGTGCTGTTCCTCGAGGCGAAGACCGACACGCTGATCAAGCGCTTCTCGGAAACGCGGCGGCGCCATCCCCTGGCGGACGACCGGTTGACGCTCACCGAGTGCATCCAGCGCGAGCGCGATCTCCTGGCCGGCATCGCCGGCCTCGCGCACCGCATGGACACCAGCGACCTCGGCCCCAACACCCTGCGCAACTGGGTCAAGGAATTCGTCGGGCTGCCGCAGTCCGGCCTGACCCTGCTGTTCGAATCCTTCGGCTACAAGCACGGCGTGCCGCTCGACGCGGACCTGGTGTTCGACGCGCGCTGCCTGCCCAACCCCAACTACGACCCGCGCCTGCGCCCGCTCACCGGGCGCGACCGGCCGGTGGTCGAGTTTCTCGGGGCCGACCCGGCGACGCGGAAGCTGCTCGAGGACGTGCGGCGCTTCATCGCCGACTGGCTGCCCGCCTTCGACCGCGACAACCGCAGCTATCTCACCGTCGCCATCGGCTGCACCGGCGGCCAGCACCGTTCGGTCTACCTCGTCGAGGCGCTCGCCGGCCTGTTCCGCGACCGGGGGCGGGTGCTGGTCCGCCACAGAGAACTGAAGGCGTGACATGGTGCGGCGTGACGTGGTGATGCGTGACATGATCGAGCGTGACATGATGAAGCGTGACAACCGAGGACCTTCGTGGGCTGAGACTCGCGGCACCACGTCACGCAGTTTCACGTCACGCAGTTTCACGTCACGCATCACCACGTCACGCACCATCATGTCACTCACAAGCTGACGCGATGTCGGGCTCCGTCCAGGAAATTCACCTATTCCCGCTGAACACCGTCCTGTTCCCGGGCGGCGCGCTGCCGCTCAAGGTGTTCGAGCAGCGCTATATCGAGATGACCAAGATCTGCCTGCGCGAGAACCGCCCGTTCGGCGTGTGCCTGATCCGGGAAGGGCGCGAGGTCGCTGCGGCGGCGGTGCCGGAGCCGGTGGGCTGTCTCGCCGCCATCGAGCACTGGGACATGCCCCAGCTCGGCGTGTTCCAGCTGCTCGCGCGCGGCGGGGAGCGCTTCCGCATCCGGGAGATGCGGGTCGCACCCAACCACCTGATCTCGGCCACGGTCGATCCGATCCCGCCAGACAACGGCGCGGGCGCGGTGGACCCGCTGTGCCGGGAGGTGCTGCAGGCGATCGTCGAGAAGGTCGGGGCCGAGCGCTTCCCCGTGCCGCGGCGGCTCGACGATGCCGCGTGGGTCGGCTACCGGCTCGCCGAGGTGCTGCCGCTCGAGACGCGCGTGAAGCAGGAATTGCTCGAGCTGACGGACGCAGGCCAGCGGCTCGCGCGGCTGCGCGCCCTGCTGCTCAAACAAGGAATCTCCGATCCGGGCGGATCGAAGAGTCCTTAATGGAAGGGCTGACCGTCCAGTGAAGAGCAACCGGTGCTTCTCGTGGCGCGGCTCGCGCGCCTTGGTCGCGGCACTGTCCCTTGTCGCGTCGCTGCTCGTTGATACCGCCAGTGCCGCGACTCACGCGATCGACATCCCGCCGTGGTTCCGGGAAACGTTCCTCGATTTCCGCGAGGACGTCCGCGAGGCCGCGAAGGCGGGCCGGCGCCTGATGGTCTATTTCGGGCAGGATGGCTGCCCGTATTGCCGCGAGCTGATGCGCGTGAATTTCAGCCAGAAGGACATCGTGGAAAAGACGCGCCGGCACTTCCATGCCGTCGCCGTCAACATCTGGGGCGACCGCGAGGTCACCTGGACCGACGGCGCGACGATGAGCGAGAAGGCGTTCGCGGCGCGGCTCAAGGTGCAGTTCACCCCGACGCTGCTGTTTTTCGACGAGAAAGGCGCAATCGCATTGCGCCTTAATGGATATTATCCTCCCCATCGATTTCACGCGGCCCTGGATTACGTCGCCGGCAAGCAGGAGAGAAAAATCAGCTTTGCCGACTACCTTGCGCGCCACGCGCGCGAGCCGGCGAGCGGCCGGCTCCACGACCAGCCTTTCTTCGCGAAGCCGCCGCTCGATCTCGACCGCTCGCGCCGGCCCGCCGCGCGCCCGCTAGCCGTGCTGTTCGAGCAGCAACAGTGCGCCGCGTGCGACGAGCTGCACCAGAAGGGTTTCGCGGAGCCCGCGGTGCGGGCGCTGATCGGCAAGTTCGACGTGGCGCGGCTCGAGCTGTTCGGGCCCGAGCGGCTGGTCACGCCGCAGGGGAAGGCCACGACCGCCGTGCGGTGGGGGCGCGAGCTGAAAGTCGCTTACACCCCGACGGTTGTCTTCTTCGACGCCGGCGGCAGGGAAGTGTTCCGCATCGAAGCCTACCTCAAGCCGTTCCACCTCGCCTCGAGCCTCGACTACGTCGCGAGCGGGGCCTATCGCGACCAGCCGAGCTTCCAGCGCTACATCCAGGCGCGGGCGGAGAAAATCCGCGCCGCCGGAGGTCGAGTCGACCTCTGGTGAAGCGTGACATGATGAATCGTGACGTGATACTGCGTGACGTGATGAGGCGTGACATGATGAGGCGTGTCAGACGAACAGCTGTGTAACGCGCATTACCATGTCACGCCCTGTCATGTCACGCCGTTCCATGTCACGCAATACCACGTCACGCTTCATCTAGAGTGCGGCGAGTATTCGCCGCACGGGAGCGGGAATCGCCGCGCCGCGCGCCTCCTCGAGCGGCAGCCACACCACGCCGGGCTCGGCGGCGTGCGGCACGAGCGCCGACACCCGCAGGCGCAGCGGCTGGATGTTCAGCTTGAAATGGGTAAAGCCGTGCGCCATCTGCGGCAGCCGCTCGATCTCGGTCACGCGCACGCCGAACCGCTTGAGACAATGGGCCGCGATGTCCGCGTTGCGCACGGCTTCCGGCAGGCACCACATCCCGCCCCAGATGCCCGCTGCCGGCCGCTTCTCGAGCAGCACCTCGCCCGCGCGGGTCAGCACCAGCATGATCGTCCGCTTGCGCGGGAGCGGCTTGCGCGGCCGCGGAGCCGGCAGCCTGGCGACGCGGCCGCGCCTGAGCGCGACGCAATCACCGTGGACCGGGCACTCGGCGCAGCGCGGCCGGGCGCGCGTGCAGACGGTCGCGCCGAGGTCCATCAGGCCTTGCGTATAGGCTTCCAGGTTGCGGCGCGGCAGCAACCGCTCCGCCACCGCCCACAGGCGGTCGGCGACCGTCTTTTCCCCCGGGAAGCCCTGGATGCCGCGGAAGCGCGCCAGCACGCGCCTGACGTTGCCGTCGAGGATCGCGTGGCGCGCGCCGTAGGCGAACACGCAGATCGCGGCGGCGGTGGAACGGCCCACGCCCGGCAGCGCCGCCACCTGCTCGAAGCGCCGCGGAAAGCGCCCGCCGTGCCCGGCCGCGATCACGTGCGCCGCGCCGTGCAGATTGCGCGCGCGCGAATAGTAGCCGAGGCCGCTCCACAGCCGCAGCACTTCGTCGAGCGGCGCGTGTACGAGCGCCGCCACGTCGGGGAAGCGCGCGAGAAAGCGGTTGTAGTAGGGGATGACGGTGGCGACCTGGGTCTGCTGCAGCATGGTCTCGGCAAGCCAGATGCGGTACGGGTCGCGGGTGCCCTGCCACGGCAGGTCGTGGCGGCCGTGCTTCTTCTGCCAGGCGACGATTTTCGCGGCGAAGCCCGCGCTCATGACATGCATCCGTGAAGGCGGGAGAGCGGGAGGGCGGGAGGGCGAAGTATGTCCATCTCACGATCTCCCGATCTGACGATCTCCCGGCCTCAGCGGCCAAAGATGCTCCTCAGCTTGTCTCGCACGCTGTCGCCCGGCGCCGGTGCCGGCGCCGTTCCCGGTGCCGGCGCCGCGCCTTTCGCCGCCGCGCCGCCCAGCAGCCGCTCCTGGAGGCGGCCCTTGATCTCCTGCTTCGCCGTTTCGGTCGCCATGGCGCCGAAGTCGAGCTTGTAGGATGGGTTCGCGAGCGGGCCGGCGACGCGCACCGGCACCGTGACGCCCCTGAGATCGCCGAGCTCGCGCCCGCCCTGTCCCTGGGTGGTGCCGACGATGGACGCCTTGACCAGGTAGTTGACGGTGTCCTCCCCGATATTGATTTCCCCTTCCCCGCCGACCCGCAGGAGCGGCGACTTGAGGGAAAGATCGTTGTTGCGCGCGACGCCGTTCGCGATCCTGAACGTCGCGGTGAGCTCGGAGAAATCGGTCTTCTGCGACTTGTCCGCCTTCTGCGTCTGCTCGCCCCGCAGCGTGCCCAGCCTGGCCTTGGCATTGCGGATCGAGCCTGCAATGTCGATGCCCTTCACGGCGCCGTTGGTGAGCTTCACCGCGGCGTTGCCGTTGAGCGCTTTCTTGAGCGCGGTGACCGTGCTGCCTTGCGTGGTGACGTCCGCCGTCACGTTGCCCCTGCCCTCGAGCGTGTCGTTGCCGGCGAGGTCCTTGAGAAACGCCCCGACGTTGATGCCGCTCATGTTGTGCTTCGCGGCGAAGGTTGGCGTGGCGGGCGCCGCGTTGACCGTGACCGCGCTCGACAGGGAGCCCTGGTAAAAGCCCGCGGTCAGCGGGCTCACGTCCACCCGCCCTCCGTTCGCCCTGACGTCCATCCGCACGTTGGAGGCCTTCACGTTGTTCACCTTGAGCGCGCCGAAGCGCAGGGTGCCGCCCCCGCGGAGGCCGCGAAGCGCCGTCAGGTCGAACGGCTGCTCGGGCTGTTTCGGCGCCGCGGCGCCCGGGGCGCCGCCCGCGGCCTTGGGCGGCAGATAGCGGTCCACGTCGAGCTGGTCGACTACGGCGTTGAACTTGAACGCGAGCGGCGCGAAACCGGTCACGCCCACCTGCGCCTTGATCTGGCTGTCCGAGACTTTCCCGGCGAGGTTCGCCTGCACGCTCTGCTTGGCGCCGTCCACCGCCGCGCTGCCCGCAAGTTCGCCCGCGATGCTTTTGCCGGGCAGGTTGGGGCCGCTCGCGCTGAGGCTCGCCTTCAGCTTCGGCAAGTTGAGCTGCCGCGCCTTGAGGTTGCCCGCGACGGGTGAGGCCAGCTTCGCCTTGACTGCGAGATCGCCGCGTTTCAGGTCCAGGTCCAGATGGGCGGCGCCTGAACGGAACGCCTGTGCGGTGCCCTCGATCCCCGGCAGCATCAGGCTGGCGTGGAGGGTGCCGCCCGGCCCGGTGATTTTCGCCACGACCGCCACCTTGTCCCCGCTCGCCTTGTCGCCGGCCAGGCTGAGCCGGGGCACGTCCACCTTGATGTCGAGCGCGTCCTTCCCGCTCATGCCGGTCAGCGAGACGTTGAGCTTGCTGGCCGTGAACTCCCCGCTCGTGACGTTGGCCATCGCGCTGCCCGTCGCCTTGAGCGCGAGGTTCGTGATGCCCGCGGCCACGCCCTTCGCGTCGAGCGCCAGATCGTCCAGCGCGAGCGAGCGGCCGGGATCGAACGCAAGCCGGGTCTTCAGCGCGGTCTGCAGGTCGAGCCTGGGCTTGTCGCGCTGCGCGCGTACGGAAAGCGCGATGCCGGTCGGCACCGCCGGCGCGATCCGGCCGGTCTTGAGGTTGAGCTTCGAAAACGCGTACTTCAATCCGGCGGCCTGATCGGCGTACTGGATCGCGGCGTCCTCGATCTCCACGCCGGCGATGTCCACCTTGAAATCGGCCTCGGCGCCCTTGGCCGCCGGCGCGTCCTTTGCCGGCGGCGGGCCGGCGAGGTCGTCCACGTTGGTGCTGCCGTCCTTCGCCCGCACCACGCTCGCGCGCAGCCCCTTGATCCGGACCGTGTCCACGATCGCCTGTTTCGACAGCAGCGGCAGGAGCTTGAGGGAGACATGCGCCTCCTCCACCGCCGCGAACTCGCGCTCGCTCGCCCGCTCGGACAGCGAGGCCCTGCCGATTCTCGCCCCGATGCTCGGCCAGAACGACAGCGCGATGTCGCCTTCGAGCTTGAGCGTGCGCTGGGTTTTTTCCTTCACCGCCTTCACGATCTGCGGCTTGTACTGGTTGGGGTCGAACGTCGAGGCGATATACGCGAGCGCCGCGCCGGCCAGGATGACCAGCCCCCCCAGCGCGAGCAGGATGTACTTGAGGATCTTCATGAATGCATTCCCTATCGGATTGCTCGGGCGCGCGATCAATACCTATTTTACGCCGCATGGAAATTGGATCACGCTAGTTTTCTCCATTAAAAAAGCCGCGCTAAGCGGCTTTTCTTGGAGCGGGTGATGGGAATGTGGCCGTCTCGCATTGCCTCTGCGATCCGGCCATCCCTCCGAGCCACGTTAAGTGGCTCCTCGGGACCGCCGATCGCCTTAAAGCGATCGGCGTCCAACGGGACATTCACCGGATTCCCGTTGTCGAACCCAGGGTTCGATTCGAGCATCACCTTCCAGACAAAGAACGCCCCTTGAAGGAGCGTTCTTTGTCTGGAGCGGGTGATGGGAATCGAACCCACGTATTCAGCTTGGGAAGCTGATGTTCTGCCATTGAACTACACCCGCAAGTGCCGTTCCTGCGCCATCTCGTCAATTCCGTCATCCCAACCCGGGCGCTTCGACTTCGCGGAAGGCCGGGACATGGCTCCGGAACAGCACTGACCTGCAATTCTATTGGCCATTGCATCCGGTTGGCAATCACCGCCGTGCGGTATCATCTGCAGGCTATCGGAATTTCCCGAGATCGAATAGATCCCAGTCTCAAAGCGCCAATCGCGTGCAACGAAACGACCTCTCGGACGACCGGCTGTTGAAACTCATGGCGGCCGTGGCAGCCGCCATCATCGCCTGGTTCGCCGTCAGGCCGTGGCTGCCGGAGGCGTGGCGCGTGCCGGGGAGCCCGGCGCTCTACCTTACCGGCGTCGCGGGGGTCGTGCTCCTGCTCGTGCCCGCCGCGTTCGCGCTCGCGAAGCGGAGCGGCCTTGCGCGCGACCCCGTGCGCTGGTTCAACGCGCACGTCGTGTGTTCCTGCGTCGGCGCTGTCCTGATCGCAATCCACTCCGGCGGCTACCTGCGGCGGGCGCCGGCGCTGCTGCTGCTCGCGCTGCTCGCGCTCGCCGCGCTGGGCGTCTGGGCGCGCGTGCGCGGCTCGCGCCGCATGGCCGCGACGTTCGCTTCCCGGGCGCCCGCGTTCTCCGTCCCCGATGCCGGGACACGCGAGCGGCTGAAGGCTGTCGTCTCCGCCAAGCGGCAGCTCCTCGGCGATCTCGATCCGCAGGCGCACGAAGGCACTTTCTCCGTCACGCTGCCGCACTGGCGGCGGGCTCCCCGGCTCGCCTATGCCTACCAGGCGCTCGCGCGCGAGGAAGCACGGCTGCTGGACACGCGCGGCACGGTCGCCCTATCCCAAGCCTGGTGGCGGCCGCTGCACATGGCGCTTGCCTGGATTTTCGTGCTGGGCGTGGTCGTTCACGTCGTCACCGTGACGTTCTTCGCCGGCTACGTCGCGGACGGCGGCCCGATCGCCTGGTGGCATCTCGCGGCATGGTGAGGCGATGAGCGTGGCAAACGAGGCAGAGGATACCGCGCGGCTCGCGCTGCTGATCGATCTCGAGCGCTGCACGGGCTGCAAGAGCTGCGAGGCCGCGTGCAAGCAGGAGCACCGCCTGGGCCCGGGCGAGTACCGCAACAAGGTGGTGTGGGCGAGCGGCATCGAGGAAGCGGGGCTCGCCTTCCTCACGCTCACCTGCCAGCACTGCGAGCGTCCGGCGTGCCTGCGCGCCTGCCCCGTGAACCCGAAGGCGATCGAAAAGGACCCGCTCACGGGCGTCGTCAGCGTCGTGGAGTCGCGCTGCACCGGTTGCGGCGAGTGCGTGATCGCCTGCCCCTACAGCGCGATGGGCTACGATCCCAGGGAACACCACGCGGTGAAATGCGATCTGTGCTCCGACCGCCGCGCGCAGGGACAGACGACCGCCTGCGCCAGCGTCTGCCCGACGCGCGCGATCCGCTTCGGGCGGCGCGACGAGCTGCTCGCCGAGGCGGCGCGCGAGGGCCGCGCGCCGCGCGATCACGATCACTTCCTGCTGGGCCCGGCGACGATCTACCTGGAACGCCTGCCGGCGCGCGACCCGTCGGACGCGGCGAACGTTCCCGGCCGCGTGCCGCCGGAGGACGCCCGGCGGCCGGCGTTCATGGATGCGGCCCCGTCCCAGGCCGCCGTGGTGGAATCGAAGCCCGCGTTTCCCTACGGGCTGCCGCGCGAAGCGGCCACCGCCGACCGGGTCGTGCCGGGCGGCTGCAACATCTGCTTCAACTGCTGCACCGCCAACTTTCATTTCCGCGGCAACGAGCTGGTGCGCATCACCGGCAACGACGACGATCCCCTGCTCCAGGGGCGCGTGTGCCCGAAATCACAACTGACGCTCCAGCTCTACCACAACGAGCACCGGCTGCTTCACCCCCTGAAGCGGGTCGGCGCACGGGGGGAGAACCGCTTCGAGCGCATCTCCTGGGACCAGGCCCTCGACGAGATCGCCGAAAAACTCAAGAGCGTGCGCGCCGCGCATGGTCCCGAGGCGCTCGCCATGTTCATCGGCACCCGCACGGGCACGCTCGACAACCGCGGCTACACGCGCCTCTTCGCCCAGCTCTGGGGCACGCCGAACAAGGACGGCACCGATCCCTTCTGCGCCAGCTCGAAGAGCGTCGCCTTCGAGCTGACGCAGGGCCGCGTCGGCAGCGGCAACAGCTACACCCGGGACGACATCGGATCGGCCCGGCTCTACGTCTATTTCGGCGACAACCAGGCCGAGACCCGCCCGGTCTATTTCGGCATGGTCAACGACTGGCGCATCCGGAATGGCGCGGAAATGGTCGTGGTCGACCCGCGTCTCACCGCCACCGCGGCCAAGGCCGACCGCTGGCTCGCGATCCGCCCGGGCACCGACATGGCGCTCGGCCTCGCGTTGTGCCAGCACATCCTGGCGCGCGGCCTGCACGACCGGAAATTCTGCGAGGCGTGGATGCTCGGCTTCGCCGAGTGGCGCGACTTCATCCTGGCGCGCGGCTACACCCCGGAATGGGCCGAGCCGGTCACCGGCATCGCCGCGGCCGCGATCCGGCGGCTCGCCGAGGAAATCGCCGCTGCCGATGGCTGCGTGATCTTCGCCAGCCGCGGCATCAACCAGCATACCAACGGCACGCAGACCAACCGCGTGCTGATGTTCCTCGCGGCGATCACCGGCAACTGGGGCCGGCGCGGCGGCACCTACTTCAACATGACCGCGGGCACGCCGATCGCGGTGAACGCGCCCGAGCACCGCCGCGCGCAGATCACCCGGCAGAAGGTGCGGCGCAGCCCCGCCGGCTGGACCGACGCGATGCTGCACGGGAAACCGTACCCGCTGCGCGCGCTCATCGCCTGCAACAACCCGCTCGCGCAGTGGCCCGGCCAGGCGGCGGTCCGCGCCGCGTTCGAATCGCTCGACCTGCTTGTCCACATCGAGCTCTTCGCCAACGAAACCTCCGCCTACGCGGACTACGTGCTGCCCGCCGCGACCGGCATCGAAAAGGGCGAGATCGGGCGCTCCAACGACGACCGGCGCATCGTATGGATCGACAAGATGATCGAGCCGCCCGGCGAGGCGAAGGCCGACGGCTGGATCTGGATCGAGCTCGGCAAGCGCTTCGGCTTCGACGACGTGCTGCAGGAGCGCTACAAGGACACGCGCGTGTTCTGGGACGAGGTTTGCATCGCGAGCGAGCTCATGCGCGGCTGCACGCAGAAGCGCCTCCATTCCGTGCCCTGGCGCTGGGTGCGGCAGCCCGTGACGAGCGAGGACGCGCCCGAGATCGAGACGCTGTACCTCGAGGGCACGACCGCGCCGGGCGCGCCCGCCGGGCACCGCTTCCCCACACCCAGCGGCAAGCTCGAATTCTGGACGGAGGAGCTGGAGCGGAAATTCCGGGTGCTCGGCCTGTCCGCGCTGCCCGAGTTCTATTCCGAGCGCGAGCAGCTCGTCGACCTGCCCTACGTCGAGCTCGAGGACAGCGACGCCGATGCCGGCGTGATCTCGCCGTTCTGCCGGCCCGACACCGGGACCTCGCGCGCGCGGATCGTCGGGGCCACGGGCGGGGGGCCGGGCGCGCGGCTGCGGGCGCAGGGGTACGACACCGAGCTCCTGACGGGCCGGCCATCCGCGGCGCACTTTCACAGCTGGACGCACTACTTCTGGCAGGCGCAGGAGATGTGGCCGGACCTCTTTTGCCAGATCCACCCCGACAAGGCAGCCGCCCTCGGCATCGCCGACGGCGGGCGCGTGCGCGTGGAGAGCGCCCACGGCGCGATCGAGGCGGTGGCGTGGGTGAACACCGGCATCCGCCCGAGCGCGGTGTTCGTCCCGATCGGCTGGGGCGAGCGCCAGCCGTATCACCCGTGGCGCTCGGTGAACTTCCTCACCGACAAGACCCAGCGCGACCCGATCTCGGACCAGACCAATCTCAAGGGGCTGCTCTGCCGCGTGTCGCGCGCCGCGCCGTAGGCGCGCGCGCGCGTTTCCCGCCGCATGGCCTCGCCCGCGGGGTTGCCAAGCACGGCTCAAGGCGTGACAATGAACGCCTCACGGCCGCTTCCGAAGGTTTTTTTCCCCGGATGATCGCGATCACCATCAACGGCGAGCTTCGCCGGTTCGAGACGCCGATGAATTGCGCCGAGCTGCTCGATAAGCTGGAGCTCGCGGGCAAGCGCGTCGCGCTGGAGCGCAACGGCGAGATCGTGCCGCGCGGCCGGCACGCCGAGCAGCGGCTCGCCGACGGCGACCGGCTGGAGATCGTGGTGGCGGTCGGCGGCGGCTGAGCTTGATGATGCGTGACTCGTGACTGGAATGCTGACGGCTGACAGCTGAGAGCTGAGAGCTAAATTATGAAACCGCATGAAAACCTCGACCCGCTGGTGATCGCGGGCAAGTCCTATAACTCGCGGCTGCTGATCGGCACCGGCAAGTACCGGGACTTCGCCGAGACCAAGGCCGCGGTGGAAGCGAGCGGCGCCGAGATCGTGACGGTGGCGATCCGCCGCACCAACATCGGCCAGAACAAGGGCGAGCCGAGCCTGCTCGACTTTCTCCCGCCGGCGAAGTACACCCTGCTGCCCAACACCGCCGGCTGCTATACCGCGGACGACGCGGTACGGACGCTGCGGCTCGCGCGCGAGCTCCTCGACGGCCACGAGCTGGTCAAGCTCGAGGTGCTGGGCGACCCGAAGACGCTCTATCCCAACGTGGTGGACACGCTCGCCGCCGCGAAGACCCTGGTGAAGGACGGCTTCAAGGTGATGGTCTACACCTCGGACGACCCCATCATCGCGAAGCAGCTCGAGGAAATCGGCTGCGTGGCGGTGATGCCGCTCGCCTCGCTCATCGGCTCCGGCATGGGCATCCTCAACCCCTGGAACCTGCAGATCATCATCGAGAACGCCAAGACGCCGGTGATCGTGGATGCGGGCGTCGGCACCGCCTCCGACGCCGCGATCGCGATGGAGCTCGGTTGCGACGGCGTGCTCATGAACACCGCGGTCGCGGCGGCGAAGAATCCGATCCTGATGGCCGGCGCGATGAAGAAGGCGGTGGAAGCGGGCCGGGCGGCGTTCCTCGCCGGCCGCATGCCGAAGAAGCTCTACACGGCGAGCCCCAGCTCGCCCACGGCGGGGCTCATCACGCCCGCCCCGAAATAACGGGAGGTCGGGAGATCGGGAGAGCGATCAAAGCGTCCGTCCCTCTCCCGCACTCACGCTCTCCCGCTCTCACGGAAGTCGTCGCTTGCCCTGACGCTTGCGTTACTGCCGGCGCGGCGCATTCGTCGTCCCGATTATGAACACGCCCCGCCGCACGATCCGCAGCTACGTGCTCCGCCAGGGCCGCCTCACCGACGCCCAGCGGCGCGCCCGTGACGAGCTGCTGCCGCGCTTCGGCGTCCCCTTCGCGCGCGAGCGGCTCGATCTCGGCCGCGTCTTCGAGCGCGCGGCGCCGAAGATCCTCGAGATCGGCTTCGGCATGGGCGAGACCACGGCGAGAATCGCCGCGGACCACCCGGAGAACGACTATCTCGGCATCGAGGTCCATACGCCCGGCGTGGGCGGCCTGCTCAAGCACGCCGCGGCGCTCGGCCTCTCCAACGTCCGGGTCATCCAGCACGACGCGGTGGAAGTGCTCGAGCACATGATCCCGCCCGCGAGCCTCGACGGCGTGCACGTCTTCTTCCCCGACCCGTGGCCCAAGAAACGGCACCATAAACGGCGACTTATACAGTCGCCGTTTGTTGCGCTGCTCGTTTCTCGAATCAAGCCGGGTGCTTACGTGCATGTGGCAACGGACTGGCAGGATTACGCGCAACAAATAATCAAGGTACTTTCCGACAACCCGCTGCTCGTCAATACCGTGGAGGGCTTCGCGCCGCGCCCTGCTTACCGGCCGCTCACCAAGTTCGAGAGCCGCGGCCTGAAGCTCGGCCACAGGGTGTGGGACGTCGTCTTCCGGCGCCGCGCCGACGGCGCCGGCGCGTGACTCGCGGCTCGCGGATCGCGGGTGGTGCCCTGCTTCGAGGGCTTTAAACCCGGTATTCCGCGACCACGTCGCGCGCGACAGGGGGGCGGAGGAGGACCGCCGCCAGCGTCGAGCGGGCTCGTCACCCCCCGTCCGCCCTTGTTCAGCACGTGGGTGTAAATCATCGTGGTGGACACATCCGAATGGCCCAGCAGTTCCTGCACCGTGCGTATGTCGTAGCCAGCCTGCAGGAGATGCGTGGCGAATGAATGCCGCAGCGTGTGGCAGCTCACTGGCTTGTAGATGCCTGCGGCGCGAGTAGCGCGCTTGATCGCGCGGCTCATCGTGTCGGGGTAGAGATGGTGCCGCCGGATGACCCCCGATTCCGGATCGGCCGAGCGGTTCTTGGATGGAAACAGGAACTGCCAGCCCCATTCGTAACCGGCGCGCGGATACTTGCGCGACAGGGCGTGAGGCAACCAGACTTCTCCGTAACCCTCCGCAAGGTCCCGGCGATGAAGCGCGCGCACCTTGCCGAGGTGAGCCTGGAGCGGTTGCACCACGCTTTCGGGCAGCATCGTCACGCGGTCCTTTGCGCCCTTGCCATCGCGCACCAGCACCTGGCGGTAGGCGAAGTCCACATCCTTGACGCGAAGCATCAGGCATTCCTGCAAGCGCAGGCCTGCGCCGTAGATGAGGCCCGCCATCATCCAGACCATGCCGTCGAGCTGCTCGATCAGTTTGCGCACTTCGGCCTCGCTGAGCACGACTGGCAGGCGTACCGGACGCTTCGCACGCACGAGATTGTCGAACCAGGGCATGTCGCGCTCGAGAACCGCCTGGTAAAGAAAAAGCAGCGCGGCAAGTGCCTGGTTCTGGGTCGCAGCCGCGACGTTGCGATCGGTGGCCAGCCAGCTGAGGAACGCCGTCACTTCGGGCGCGCCCATCTCGGCCGGATGGCGCTTGTTGTTATGAAAAATAAAATAGCGGATCCAGAACCAGTAGGTTTTTTCGGTGCGCCGGCTGTAATGACGCGAACGGATCGCCGCGCGAAAGCGATCGATCAGGCGAGGCACATGGGGTGCAATTGACGATCCCCGCAAGGAATCAGGGGCTTGTCCCATAAATAGCCGTTCATCAAGGACACTGTTAAATGTACAGTTCCTTAACGCATTGATTCAGAGGCAGGTTGACGTAACGAAGTCCGGGGGCGACCATGTTATTAAGCACTTTTGCTTATGATTGAACGTTATGCGACGAGAACGGACTGGCGTAGAATCACGATCGTTGGATCATCCAAATGGCGGTGAATCATGAGTGATCTCGAAGAGCTTGAACACAAAATCCAGAATCTCCCGGTCGAGGAGCTGTCGAAATTTCGTGCATGGTTTATCGAATTTGACCACCTGCTCTGGGATAAGCAGATCGAGGCGGATTCGAAGGCTGGAAAGCTAGACGGGCTCGTTTCCGAAGCACTCGCGAATTATCAGGCTGGCAAGGCCCGAGAGATTTGAAGCATTTCGCGTCGCCGAAGTTCTGGGCGCTGTACGGGGCGCTACCGACCGATGTCCGCGCCCTCGCCGACAAAAACTACGAACTTCTGAAATCGGATTCCCGGCATCCCTCTCTCCATTTCAAGAAGATCGGCGATCTCTGGTCAGTACGCGTGGGCGCTCATTATCGGGCCCTTGCAACTGACGTCGAAGGCGGCATTTACTGGGTCTGGATCGGAACGCATGCTGAATACGACAAGATCGTCGCATAACCGCGCGATCGACAGCGACGCGAAGCAAGCGCTGCTCGCGCTTGCGTGCGCGCGTCATCGCGAACGTTAGAAGGCGCAGCGGATGCATGGAGCCCGCGTTTGAGGTATCCTTCTCACATTACTTTCGGCCACACGGAACGCCGTGTCTGAGCTCGATCGCCTCAAGGAGCAACTCGTTTATCTGAGGCTGTGGCTCGGCATCGTCGTCGTCGCCGAAATAAGCCTTATCGGGTGGCTCGCGTCGGCAGTTGATACCGCATCAATCAGACTCCTTGCGCTTGCCATTGCCACTGCCGTATTGCTAGGCTTCGGTATCTTTCTGCTCCATCGCCAGATCCAGCGTCGTATAGACGAGATCGGAAAGCTATAGAGATGGACATTCTTGTTGGCATCGTAATGCTTGCCGTCGCGATTCTTTTCGTCGGCATCGCACTTCACGCCGCCTACCACAAATAGCGCCTTCTAACCCCGTGGTGGAAAGCGACGCTTTTCGGCCGGCGCAGCGCGCCTGCGCCCGCGCGCTTCACCACGAACGTTAGTCGTCACGAAAGCGACCGGGCAATGGAACGCTACGATCCTGAAACGGCACCGACCAGCGAGGATTGGCTGGAAATTGACGAAGGCGAGAGACTCCTACTCGTTGAAGAGTATCACCGAGACGCGCGAATTCCTTTGCCCAAGCGCGCACGGAGACTCCACGCTTCCATGCACGTTGTCGTTGAGAATCAATTGGCCTCAAACGACGAGCCTGTTGTTCGCGCGCTTGCCCGCGTAATGAAAGAGGGCCTGTCGAGGCACGACGCAGTTCACGCCATTGGTTCCGTTGTCGCTGAGGAAATTTATGACATCCTCAAACAGAAGGACCCTCCTGACACTGTCCGTGCCCGGTACTACGCGGCAGTCGAGCGGCTTACCGCTGCAACGTGGCGGGCAAGCGGTGACGACTAACCCCACGCCCCACTCGGACGCGCGGAATACAGCGCGCCATTGGCACACATCGCAGCCGCGCGCCGGTGGGCGTGAACGTTAGGGCACATAGGGAGGACCTACCTGTGCTATCGCCAAAGCGAAAGCGTCTTAAACCGGGTGAGAAGGTCTCGCTCTCACTCCCGTTGGCGCAGGTTGATCTCATTGTCGAGCACACCTTGCTCGGTGAGGGTTTACTCGCTACGATCCATGCGGCCAGGGTCCTAGACAACACCGTTCGTGTGCGATGCACGCTTGGCGAACTGGGGGCACTTGCCGGGCGTGTCGCAGCAGGGGCGAAAAAAACAAAGGACCGGGAATTTCGAAGAGAATTCGGAGCCATATCCGAAGCAATCGCGAAAGTCGAGCAAGCCTATTTCTATGACTCGTCACCGAATGGGAACTCCAGGCGTATGAAGCTGGTTAGCATCGAAAATGCCTGAGGGGCAAAAGTGGTGCGTGAAAATGTGCCCTAACCCATAAGGATTGACACGACCCGCAGGGTCGTTCTCAATCCGTTGTTCAAGAAGCCCGGTGCTCTGGCAGGGCTGGTGGTCGGGCAAATAGGTATGGGGAATGCTTGCGGCGGTGCAAGCGAGGCGTGGCGGGCAGG
>JACPTK010000007.1 GCA_016192825.1 Betaproteobacteria bacterium
CTATTGTTCGAATGCAGGTCAATGCCACAAAATGTTGTCATGCCGGTCTCCTTCGAGGTTAGTGTGTCGGCAAACTCACTTTAACCTCACCGCCCTCAAGGCGGTGGGAGGCCGGCTAGATGATTATCAGTGTAACTTTTCGATTCGGTAGCGCGCTCTTTGCTGTTCGGCGCGGGGCATGGTAGTTCGGTTCTTAAGCGGCCGTCCTAGCTTGGGTGGACGAACGGCGCATTTCAGAGCGCGCTCAATCTCGTCCTTGAATCGATCGCTGCCGAGTGGCCGAAAAGGTTACACTGACCCTACTTACCCTACCAACGCGGCGAGGTTGAACACAGACAGGACGGGGCGCGAGCGGCGGGTGTTGCTCTGATAATGCGCGAGTAGCCCTTGGGCAAGAGTTTGAGAGCCGATGAGCCAGAGCACGAACAGGGCGAGCAAAGCGATGAGCAGCAACGCGGCGATCCGCTCGCGGGACACGGTAGGTAAAGAGGACGCACACCTTTTCCCGTGACCAGGAACGCCCGCTTGGACCGTAACGAGACTCTCGCGTCCCATCTGTTAATCCATAGGTACAGATCGGCCGAATGAACAAATGGGGCATCCCGCCGTGGCTTGAGCGTGAGGTGCGCCAGCGAGATAAAAAGTGCGTCTACTGCCGAATCCAGATGCGTGAGTCGCCTCCCGCGAACGGTTCGCGAAAATCCGTCGCGACGTGGGAGCACATCATTAACGACGCAAGAATTGTTACTCGAGATAATATCGCGCGATGTTGCGTGTCGTGCAATTCAAGCAAAGGGACAAAGAAGCTCTCCGCCTGGATTGAGTCAATCCTACTGCAAACGACGTGGGATAGGCAGGGACACGGTTGCAGATGTTGTTAAGCTGGCGTTGAGTCGTGACGCCTAACTTGGCGTTATCTTCGTGTCCTTGAGGTTCTGGTTGTAATTGGTGATTCCTTCGCGGCCTTTGCGTCCTTGGCGACCCGTTGTATGCCTTCCTTCGCGGCCTCCGCGCCCTTGGCGGTGAAGCTTTACGCGTAGCTAGATCGCTTCAGCGACCGCCTTGCCCAGATCGGAAGTGCCGGCCTTGCCACCGAGGTCGGGCGTCTTCGGGCCTTCCTGCAGCACGGTCTCGATCGCCTTGACGATGGCCGCGCCCGCGTCCGGGCAGCCGAGGTGGTCGAGCATCATCGCGCCGGCCCAGATCTGGCCGATCGGGTTGGCGATCTTCCTGCCGTAGATGTCGGGCGCCGAGCCGTGCACCGGCTCGAACAGCGACGGAAACTTCTTCTCCGGGTTCATGTTGGCCGAGGGCGCGATGCCGATGGTGCCGGTCGCCGCGGGCCCGAGGTCGGACAGGATGTCGCCGAAAAGGTTGGAGCCGACCACGACGTCGAAGCGATCGGGATTCATGATGAAGTGCGCGCACAGGATGTCGATGTGGTACTGGTCGACCCGGACTTCCGGGTACAGCGCCGCCATCGCCTTCACGCGCTCGTCCCAGTACAGCATGGTGATGGTGATGCCGTTCGACTTGGTGGCGGAGGTGACGTGCTTTTTCGGCCGCTTCATCGCCAGCTCGAACGCGTATTTCAGGATGCGGTCGACGCCCTGGCGCGAGAACACCGATTGCTGCGTCACCACCTCGCGCTCGGTGCCCGCGTACATGCGCCCGCCGATGGAGGAGTATTCGCCCTCGCTGTTCTCGCGCACCACCCAGAAATCGATGTCGCCGACCTTGCGCCCGGCGGTTTCCAGCGCGCGCAGCCCTTCGGGCATGATTCCCTGCCGATGCCGTCGCCGGGGATGACGGCGATACGAAACGATTTCATCTCAACTCCGTGAGTGGCGGATCGCGGATGGCGGATCGAAGTCGGAAAAACAAAGGGCAGCCGCGGCTGCCCTTCGGATGTTACGTGAAAAGCGGGCGTTTCGCCGCGCGCCTTATTTCGTCGCGGCGGCGGCGGCGGGCTTGCGCGCGTACTTCTGGCGGAATTTCTCGACGCGTCCCGCGGTGTCCACGAGCTTCTGCTTGCCGGTATAGAACGGGTGGCACACCGAGCACACTTCGACGTGCAGGTCGCGGCTCATCGTGGAGCGCGTGTCCCACGAATTGCCGCAGCTGCAGGTGACGGTGATAGTGGTGTATTGGGGGTGGATCTTGGGCTTCATAAGGAGGCGGATTATCCATAATTTACGCGCACTTGGCAAGCGGAGCGCCAAAGCCGGGAGATCGGGAGGTCGGGAGATCGAAAGACCCGGGAGATCGTGAGATCGAAAAACCGGGAGATCGGGAGATCGTGAAATCGCGAGAGGGACGGTTTGCTTCCATTTCCCGCCCTTACGCTCTGACGCCCTCACGGGTGCTGTCGCTCTCCCGCTCTCGCGCGCTCACGCCCTCCCGTGTTCTCAGCGGAGCAACGGTCGTTGGCCCGCCGTCCAGTTCTCCAGCAGCACGCAGCAGCGCGCGATCTCCGCCTTGGCCGTCTCGGGGGCGGCGCGCTCGAATTCCGAGGTTCCGTTCGCGACGTTGAGGGACACGAACCTGATTTTGCCGGAGCGGACCTCCACTTTCAGCCGTCCCTGGTCGTAGCCAAAGCCGTGCAGCAGGTGCGTGCCCGCCCGCAGGTCGATGCGGAAGAAGGTCCCGGGCAGCGTCCCGCCGATGATGCGGCCGTCGACGTACAGCACCGACTCCTCCAGGTCCCAGTCGGCCTGCCCGAAATCGTTGCGGAACACGTAAAGGGTTGCGGCGTCGGGCCGCGCGAGGAAGCGCTTCGCCTCGGCGTCGCGTTCCCTGGAGGCTTGCGGCACGGACGCGCAGCCGGCGAGGGCGAGCGCCGCGGTGGCCGCCGCGGCCCACGCCCGCAAGCCGCGCATCACTGACCGCCCACCAGCACCGAGCGCATGACGGCCGCGCGCCCGGCCGGCTCGGCGATGAGATGCAGTTGCGAAGACGGGAACCGCATGAACGGCGCGAGCCGCTGCATCACGAAATACAGGCGGCCCGCCTCGGCCCGCACGATGATCGCGCCGACGTCGTGGCCGTAGCCGCTGATGCGATGCTGGCCGGGGGCCACCTCCCAGCGGTAATACGTGCCGGGGTAGGTGGTGATCATCGCCGTCTCGCCCAGCCAGAGGGTCGCGGCGCTGTCGTTGAAATCGGGATAGTCGCGCACCAGGTAGATCACCGCCTTGTCCGGCACGGCCTCGAACCTCCTGGCCTGGAGATCCGCGGGACTCGGCGGCAGCTGCGCGCAGCCGGCCAGCAGGATCGCAATCAGCAGCGCTTTCCACATGGACACCCCCATCTGGACCGACTGTTCGAGTACTAGCCCATCTTGGCGGATTCACGGCATACGCGATAGCCAAGTGATTGATTATTCATAGGGTGACCCGCAAAGGTCTGCACTACACGGCTGTGGTGCGGGCGAGCTCTGCGGCGGTGATTTTCGGTGGTGGTTGGGCGGGC
>JACPTK010000008.1 GCA_016192825.1 Betaproteobacteria bacterium
AGGCTTGGCTAATTGCATAAAGGTGCCGATCGAGGGCTTTGGCGAAAGTGGAGGACTTTCGCGAGCGTTCCTCGATACGGGAGCGAGCATGGCTGAGGGTAGAGATGTCGCGCCCGAAGCGCTGGGCGAGTGTGGTGAGCGGGGCGGCTAGGGTCTTGAGCGCAAGCCAGGCGAGGAGCGCGCGCGCCTCGGCGGGCAGACGCGCCCTGCCAGCGGCGAGTAGCTCCTTCTCGTTCAGACGGTAACAGCGGCACACGTAGGTTACCAGTTCCGTGATGGTGGGTGCGCGGCGGCGCCTCGCGTTGCGTTTGAGGATCGCTTTGACGAAGTCCTCCTCACCGACAATGCGCGAATCGGCTTGCCCCCCGTAGAACGCCGCGTTGTGACCTTCGGCCTTGCCGTCATTGACGAATTGATGGTAACGCGCGCGGGCCACACCCACGCGCGAGCCGAACTGTCCGAGTACCCAGTCAGTGGTAAGCCAAGCCAAGTCCTCCCGTCCGAGATAGGCGCGGTGGCCGCTGTAAGCGTAGGCGGCGGGCTGCTTGACGATGCGGGCGCGCACCGGATTGAGGTGGATGTAGCGCACCAAGGCGAGCCCGTAAGCATCCTGATCGATGAGGTAGGCCTTGTAGCGGCCCTCGAACAGATGGCCGATTCGCCTCAGTCGCGCATTGAGGTAGCGCGTGTAGCGGAAGGCGAGGTTTTGCATGCCGGCGGACAGCGATTGATCGCCGGCTTGCAGCGCCAGGTGCAGGTGATTGCTCATGAGACAGAAGGCGTGCACCCGGTAGCCGAAGCGGGTTATGCCTTCGGCCAACAGCTCATAGAAGCGGCGCCGGTCTTCCGGAGCAAAGAAGACATCCTGCCGGGCGTTGCCGCGTAGGATGACGTGGTAGAGGCCGCCGGGCACATGCAGGCGCGGTTTGCGGGTCCAAGGCAGAGCATTATGCAATTAGCCAAGCCTGACCCCGTTCTTGCACCGAAGCCTGACCCCGTTCTTGCACCGTTCTTGCAGACCCCGTTCTTGCACCGTTCTTGCAATGCCGTTCTTGCAATGCGCAGAGTGGACTTCACCCCCATCCCCGCCCTTCCCCCCTCAAGGGGGAAGGGAGTTAACAGGGCTACGCCAAACTCGTCCTCCCATCCCCGCCCTTCCCCCCTCAAGGGGGAAGGGAGTTAACAGGGCTACGCCAAACTCGTCCTCCCATCCCCGCCCTTCCCCCCTCAAGGGGGAAGGGAGATAACAGCGCTGCGCGCCGTGAGGATCGAGGGATGAGGAGAACGCTCCCACCACCCCGGCACTTTGTGCCACCCCTCCTCAAGCCGGAGGGGAGTTTTCTAACTGCGTAACTGCGTCACTCGGCACCCAGCACTTGGCACTCAGCACTCAGCACTCAGCACTCAGCACTCAGCACTCAGCACTCAGCACTCAGCACTATTTGAACCGGACGGAAACGGCCGGATTCCCCGGCAACCCCTCATAGCGCACCGTGACATCAAGCCCCGGCCGCGGCCGCAGCGGCGGCGTGAACGAGCCCAGGCTCAGCCTGTCGCCCGGCTTGAGCTTGATTCGGGATCGCTCCAGATCCTGAACGAGCCACAGCACGGCGTTGAGCGGATGATCGAGGATCGCCGCGCCCTTCGCGCTCGCCAGTTCCTTGCCGCGCTGATCGGACACCACCACGCGCATCGCGGCGAGCGATTCCGCGAATTCGGGCGTCGCCCGGACTGGCACCCCCTTCCCCACCACGCCGAGCCGCGCGCCGACGTTGAGCGACACGATGAGCGGCGCGGAGAGCTTCTCGCCTTCCGCGACCAGGAGGTCCGGCAGCTCGATGAACGGGATCACGAGCGAGAGCGAGCGCAGCACCTCGAGGTGCGTCTTCGCCTTGTGGATCGCGGCGTCTTTCACCACAACCATGAGATCGGCCTCGAATACCGGCCGCGCGCCAAAATTGAACGGCACATCGGCACCGCCCTCCAGCAGCATCTTCTCGAGCAGCACGCCGCGCACCGGGCTCGCGACGCCGAAACGCTCCTGCACCGCCTTGCTCGTCAGCCCGGCCTTGTAGCCGACGACGCGGTTGTCGCTCGATTCGAGCTTCTCGACCAGGCGCCGGCGCCCGCATTCCGCGTCCTTCATGGAAAGGTCCGTGCGCAGGCCGCGCACCGGCTCCCGCGCCTCGAGGAAGCGCACGAGCGCGTTGACCCGCTCGTGGCTCGGGCACGCGGCGCGCGCATCGCCCTGCCCCCACAGCATTGCCGTCAACGCAAATAGATGCAGATACGTTCTAGCTTTCACGGAAAAATCGACAGGATTCAATCCACATGAAGATCAAGAGGAGAATGGACAGGATTTACAAGATTTACAGGATTAAATCAAGGAAAGAACCCGGAAGATTCCAAGCGTCGCTTTTTGAATCATGTTAATCCTGTTAATCCTGTCCATTTCTTTTTGCGCCGTATAATACGCCCCTTTTGCCCGGCAACCGGCAGCGCGGCCGGCAGGAACAGGCGCCGAATGACGAGCCACGAATCACGAGTCACGAGTCACGGGTCACGGTTTCCAAAATGATCCTCTACGCCCTCACCATCTTCGCGAGCGCGTTCCTGCTGTTCCTCGTGCAGCCGATCATGGCGAAGCAGATTCTGCCGTGGTTCGGCGGCTCCGCCGCGGTGTGGTCGACCTGCCTCGTGTTCTTCCAGTTCCTGCTGCTCGCGGGCTACGCGTACGCGGACTGGACCACGCGCAAGCTCGGCGCCCGCAAGCAGGTGGCGCTGCACATCGTGCTGCTCGCCGTGAGCCTCGCCTCGCTGCCCATCCTTCCCGACGCCGGCTGGAAGCCCGCCGGCGACGAGGATCCGGCGTGGCGCATCCTCGGCCTGCTCGCCGTCACCATCGGGCTGCCCTACTTCCTGCTCTCGACCACCGGCCCGCTGGTGCAGGCGTGGTTCGCGCGCACGTTCCCGGCCGGCACGGTGTACCGCCTGTTCGCGCTGTCCAATTTCGGCTCGCTGCTCGCGCTGCTCTCCTATCCCTTCGCGTTCGAACCGTGGATCGCCACGGCCACCCAGTCGTGGGGCTGGAGCGCCGCGTACGTCGTATTCGTCGCGATGTGCGCGGCTGCGGCCATCTACAGCATTCGCGCGCAGCCGCAGGGCGCCGGCCCGGCGCAGGCGGTCGCGGGGCCGAACGACGGCCCGCCGCCCGGGGCCGGCGACTACGTGGCGTGGCTGCTGTTCGCGGCAATGGGCGCCTTCATGCTGCTCGCCGTGACCAACCACATCACGCACGACGTGGCCTCGGTGCCGTTCCTGTGGATCCTGCCGCTCACGCTCTACCTCGTGACCTTCATCCTGTGCTTCGAGGGGCGCGGCTGGTACCGGCGCGCCATCTTCCTCGGGCCGCTGCTCGCGATCGTCAGCGCGATGGCGTGGGCGCTCCACAAGGAGGGCGGCCTCATGGACGTCAAGGCGGCGGTCCCGCTCAACCTGGTGGGGCTGTTCGTGATGTGCATGTTCTTTCACGGCGAGCTCGCGGCGCGCAAGCCCGCGCCGCGCTACCTGACGGTCTTTTACCTGATGGTGTCGCTGGGCGGGGCGATCGGCGGGCTCGCGGTCGGCATGGTCGCCGTGAAGCTCTTCAACACCTACTACGAGTTCGGCATCGGCCTCGTCGCGACGCTGGTGATCGCCGCCTACGTCACCCGCCTCATGCACTCCGCGGTGCCGCTGCTGGTGATCGCCGCCGTCGGGTTCAGCGGCTTCCACGTCTATCAGTACATCCGGTCGCTGACCGAGGACACGCGGGTCATGACGCGCAATTTCTACGGCACCCTGCGCGTGAAGGACATCGGGGAGGACGAGGACGGCCTGCGGCGCCTGGTGCACGGCGTGATCATGCACGGCGAGCAGTACCGCGCGCCGGAGCGCCGCAACGAGCCCACCACCTACTATGGCGCCACCTCGGGCATCGGCCGCGCGCTCAAGGCGCTCGACTCGACCGCGCTCCGGGTCGGCGTCGTGGGGCTCGGCACCGGCACGCTCGCCGTCTACGGGCGCAAGGGCGACGTCTACCGCTTCTACGAGCTCAATCCGCAGGTGGTGGATATCGCGCGGCGCGAGTTCAGCTTCCTCGGCGACAGCGGCGCGCGGGTCGAGACCGTCCTGGGGGACGCGCGCCTTGCGATGGAGCGGGAGGCGCCGCAGCACTACGACGTCCTGGTGATCGACGCGTTCTCGAGCGATTCCATCCCGGTGCACCTCATCACGCGCGAGGCGATGGCCGTCTACCTCGGGCACGTGAAGCCCGGCGGGGTGATCGCGTTTCACGTCACCAACCGTTTCCTGGAGCTTGCCCCGGTGGTGAAGCGCATCGCCGAGGAGCGGCGGCTGCACGCGGCGCTGATCTCCGACGACGCGGAGGACAGCGACCTCGCCCGCACCGACTGGGTGCTGGTCGCGCGCGACCCCGCGCTCTTCAAGCGTCCCGACATCGCGAAATTCACGAGCGAGATCGAGGACATTCCGGGATTGGCGGTGTGGACCGATGATTTCAACAATCTCCTGCAGATTCTGAAATAGCTTCGCCCAATTTCCGAATCGGTGACTCGTGACTGGTGACTGGTGGCTGGTGGCTGGTATAGTTTCGCAACCATGAAGCGCTCGGCTGCTCTTCTCGTTGGCTGTGTCTTGGCGGCACAGCTGCTGTCCGCGCCCGCGGTGGCGCAGCCGCAGGCGGATGCGCGCGGGCTGCCAACGCTCGCGCCGCTGGTCGAAGCGGTGACGCCGGCGGTGGTGAACATCTCGGTCGTGACGCGCTCACCGCTCGAGAGCAACCCGCTGTTCCAGGACCCCTTCTTCCGGCGCTTCTTCAACCTGCCCGACAAGCCGCAGCGCCAGGAGCAGGCTGCCGGTTCGGGGGTGATCGTGGACGCCGTGCGCGGCTACGTGATCACCAACCACCACGTGATCAAGGACGCCGAGCAGACGATCGTCACGCTCAAGGACCGCCGCCAGTTTCAGGCGAAGCTCGTCGGCACCGATCCCGGCACCGATATCGCGGTGCTGCAGATCGAGGCGCGCAACCTCTCGGCAATCCGGATCGGAGACTCCGACGCGGTGCAGGTCGGCGACTACGTGATCGCGATCGGCAATCCCTTCGGCATCGGCCAGACCGTCACTTCCGGCATCGTCAGCGCGCTGGGACGAAGCGGTCTTTCCCCCGAGGGCTACGAGGACTTCATCCAGACCGACGCGTCGATCAACCCTGGCAATTCGGGCGGCGCGCTCGTCAACATGCGCGGAGAGCTGATCGGCATCAACAGCGCCATCGTCGCGCCCGCCGGGGGCAACATCGGGATCGGCTTCGCGGTGCCTTCCAACATGGCGCGCGCGGTGATGAGCCAGATCGCGCGCTTCGGCGAGGTGCGGCGCGGGCGGCTCGGGATCGAGATGGGGGACCTGACGCCCGGAATCGCGAAAAAGCTCGGCATCGCCGCGCAGGAGGGCGCGTTCATCGGCGCGGTCCAGCCGGGCTCCCCGGCGGAAAAGGCGGGGCTGCGCGAGGGCGACGTGGTAGTCGCGTTGAACGGCCGCCCGATCCGCGCGGCCGCCGAGCTGCGCGCGCGGCTGGGGCTCACGCCGGTGGGCGAGGAAATCGAGCTGCGGGTGGCCCGCGGGAGGGAGACGCGCGCCGTCCGGACGCGCATCGCCGCGCCGCAGGAAGCCGCCGGCGCCGAAGGCAAGGCGGTGCCGCAGCTGCCGGGCCTGAGCGTGGTCGAGATCGAGCGCGGCAGCCCGCTCTTTCAGCGCCTGAGGGGCGGCGGGCTGGTGGTCACCGCCGTGCAGCAGGACAGCCGCGCCTTCCAGGCCGGTTTCCGTCCCGGCGACATCCTCTACGCCGTCAACCGCCGGCGCGTGCAGACCGTCGCCGAGTTCCAGGCCGCCGTGCGCGGCGCGCAGGGCCGCTACGCGGTGTCGCTGCTGCGCGGGGACTTCAACGTAACGATCATCGTTCGATAAGACAGGACGCGAAGCGCCGGCTTGTCTCCGCGCGATCGAGCGGACGACGCCTCGCCCCTCATCGCGCAGCGGTCCCTCCGAGGCCGAGGAGAAGACAGCTGCCTTCTGCCCACCCGCTTCCGCCTCTCCCCTCGGTTTTCCGGCTACGCGGCCGGCTTCACGCCGTAGGTGGCCTCGATGTAGCGCCGCATCTCCTCGGGGGTGACCACGCCGTCGCGGTTGATGTCCGCGTCATTGAAGCGCGGTCCGAAGCCGAGGTCGCCGCGCGCTTCGTCACGGGTCAGCACGCCATCGCCGTTGAGATCGAGCGCGCGGAATGCCGCCATGTCGGCATCCGCCGCGCGGCGGTTGTAGACCTCACGGTCGTCCGCCGCGACTGCGCACGCCGCCGCGGCCAGCGCGATCGCCAGCCAGATTCGCAATTTCATGTGGTTTCTCCTTGGCGCGCGGCCGGTCGCCGCACGCTCCAATTACACTAGCTGGGACCGCGGCCGGCCGGCAAAGTTTTCCCGCGACGAGGCCGGGTTATACTGGCGCCCTGTCCGGACCCGGAGGAACCATGAAAATCAAGTCGAACGGCATCGACATCAACTACGAGATCGAGGGCAGCGGCCCGTGGCTCACGATGAGCCATTCCCTCGCCTGCAACCTCCACATGTGGGACCCGCAGATGCCGGTTCTCACGAAAAAATTCAAGGTCTTGCGCCTCGACACGCGCGGCCACGGGCAGTCGGGCGCGCCCGCTGGCGAGTACACGCTCGAGCAGCTCGCCGATGACGTGAAGGGGCTGCTCGATGCGCTGAAGATCAGGCAGACCCACTGGGCGGGGCTCTCGATGGGCGGGATGATCGGGCAGGCCGTCGCGCTCAAGTACCCCGGCGTGTTCCAGAGCATGGTGCTCGCCGACACCACCAGCCGCCGGCCGCCCGATGCGGCGAAGATGTGGAACGACCGCATCCAGACCGCGCAGACCCAGGGCATGGGCGCCCTGGTCGAGTCCACGCTCGCGCGCTGGTTCACGGAGCCCTACCGCAAGTCGCACCCGGACGTGATGCGGCGCATCGGCGACGGCATCCGCAACACGCCGGTCGCGGGCTTCGCCGGCTGCTGCCACGCCATCGCCAAGGTGGATTATCTCGACCGCCTCGGCGAAATCCGGATCCCGGTGCTCGTGATGGTCGGCGAGCAGGATCACGGCACGCCGCCGGAAGCGGCGCGCGCGATCCACCAGAAGCTGGCGGGCTCGGAGCTGAGGATCATCCCCTCCGCCGCGCACCTCTCCAATGTCGAGCAGACGGAGACGTTCAACAAGACAATGATCGCCTTTCTCGACCGCGTATCACAGCGGAGCTGATTCCGCGAGATGAATCGCCACGATCGATTCGCCACGAAACACGGCGATCATTAAACTACGGGCGAGGCCCCGCTCCCTCGAGTACCAAGTGACGAGAGTCCAATTCCATTATCCGCGCGCGGGTCATGGCCTGCTGCGCGCGGATTGGCGCTCGACGAGGTGGCCGTAGTAGCTGCTGCCGAGCAGCAGCGCGGAGCAGGAAACGAACACCGGCGTGAAGCCGAACGCGGTGCCGATGCCGCCGAAGGCGAGCGGCACCACCAGATGCATGAAGTGGTTGAACATCACGCGCAACCCGGCGCCCTCGGAGGCGCGTCCGGGCGGCGACAGGCTGTAGATCAGCGACATCGACATCGGCTGCCCGACGCCGCACCCCAGCCCCAGCAGGAACGACGCCAGCGCGAGCAGGTACGGGTCCCGGAAGAAAGGAAACAGCACGAACACCGCGCCCGCAAAGCCGATGGCGTAGAGCAGGATCCCGAATTCACCCCAGCGCCTGACGAGGCTGGGCAGCGCAAGCCTGATTGCGAACACGGCAATCGCGAACGTGCTGATGACCATCCCGATCACCGAGGCCGACAGGCCGATCGAGTGGCCGTAGATGGGGAAGTAGAATTGATACAGGTCCCACGCGATGGAGATCAGGCCGCTCGCGACGATGGCGTCGCGCAACCTGCCATTCCGCAGCAGCTCGAACGAGCTCGATTTTTTCGGTTCCTCGCCGGTTCGCACCGCGGCCTTGGGCAGCAGGCCGCCCTTCAGCCACAGCAGCAGTACGGCGGCGGCCACGCAGGACGCGAGCGCCAGGTAGGCCGCCCGGTAACCAAGGTAGTCGATCGAGAAGCCGGCGATCAGCGGACCGAGAAACGACGCGATCGAGAACCCCACGGCGAGCAGCGAGTAGTTGCGGGCGCGATCCTCCGGCCCGCCGAGGGCGCCGGTGATGCCCTGGGCCGGAACGAAGAAGAACTGGAACGCGGTGCCCACCGCCAGCGCCATCACGTAGAGCGCCGCGACGCCGGGAAAAAAGTAAGGCACCAGCAACGCGACCATCACGCCGAGGGTTCCGCCGACCATCGGCACCCGCGGCCCGACCCGGTCCACGAGCTTGCCGACGTAGAGCGCGATCAGCATCGGGCACAGCGCCCACAACGCCATCATGACGCCGACGGTGAACGGGTCCACCCCGAGATTGAGCGCGTGCAGCGGCAGCGCGACCTTGGCGCCGCCGAAGCCGGCGTGGACCAGCACGCAGGACAGGACGATCAGGTAAATCGGCATCGCGAAACGGGGCGGCCGCATCGGCGCCCGCCCCGTTAACAGGAAAGTTGGTGAACGTTGATTATACTGCGGACGGGCACGAACCTTGCGGATATTCCATTATATGGACGAACAATGCCGCTGGTGAAACGGCAATTTCTCTATGAAATATGGGCACCGCCCGGCGCCAGCCCGGCCACAGCTTACCGCGAGTCCACAAACTGGCGCTGCGTGCAAAGACGTGATCCGTGTTCCGAAGGCGTTCGGGAGGCCGGCCTTGAACCGCGTGCGGCTCATTGCGGGAGGACCAGATAATGAACGCCGAACCTCAGTTTCGCGTCCGTCCAGCACTCGACCGGCTCGAACCCGGCGCCGGCGGCAAGCGCCTGGAATTCGGCCACCGAGTACTTGCACGAGTTCTCGGTGTGTATGGTCTCGCCGGCGCGAAACCGGATGACGCGGCCGCCGATCGTGACGCGCTGCTCCTTCAGGCTCAGGAGGTGCATCTCAATGCGCCCGAGCGGCTCGTTGTAGAACGCCTGGTGGCGGAACGCGCCGAGATCGAAATCGGCGCCGAGCTCGCGATTGATGCGCGCGAGCAGGTTGAGATTGAACTCGGCCGTGACGCCCTGCCGGTCGTTATAGGCGGCATTCAGGCGGGCGGCGTCCTTCTTGAGATCCACGCCGATCAGCATCGCGCCGCCCGGGCCGACCAGATCGCGGGCATTGCCGAGAAAGGCGACGGCCTCGTCCGGCGTGAGATTGCCGATGGTCGAGCCCGGGAAATACACGATGCGCCGCCGCGCCTCGAACCGGTCGATTTCCGGCAGCGCCAGCGGGCGCGAGTAATCCGCGCAGAACGCCACCACCGGGAGTCCCGGAAAATCGCTCGCGAATTCGGCCGCCATGCTCCTCAACTGCTCGCGCGCGATGTCGATCGGAACGTAGGCCACGGGCCGCAGGGCCTCGAGCAGGACGCGGGTCTTGCGCCCGCTGCCGCACCCGTACTCGACCACGGCGCATCCCGGCCCGAGGCGCCGCGCCATCTCGCCGGCCTTTTCCTGCATCAGCGCGGTCTCGACGCGGGTGAGGTAATACTCCGGCAGCTCGCAGATCGCCTCGAACAGCCGGCTGCCGCGCTCGTCATAGAAATACTTGGGCGGAAGCGCCTTGCGCGGCTGCGACAGCCCGGCGATCACGTCCTCGAGGAAGCTGCCGGCGGCGGGCAGACGGTCGTGAAATGAAAAGGCGGCGGCGCGGCCGTCCACGAGCATGGGCCTCCTCGAACACGCGCCGGTGACCGGCGCCGGATTGTTATTCGCGGCCCGCGGGACCACGGGCGCGCGCTCAGCCCGCGGGCTGGCGCGAGAAGTTACTTTCGAGCCACTTCTTGATGCGGTTGGCGTCGCCGATGCGCGTGAGCTTGCCCCACGAGTCGAGCAGCACGATGATCACCGGCGTCGCCGCGATCTTCGCCTGCAGCACCAGGCAGCGCCCGGCTTCGCTGATGTAGCCGGTCTTCGACAGCCCGATCTCCCAGCCCGCGTTGTTGACCAGCCGGTTGGAGTTCGAATACTGCAGCCGCTGGCCATTGCCAAGCTCGACGGTATAGGTGGAATCGGTGGTGTCCCTGCGTATCACCGGGTGCTGGTAGGCGGCGGCCACCAGCCGCGCGAGGTCCTGGGCGGTGGAGACGTTATCGCGCGAGAGCCCGGTGCCGTCCACGAAGCGGGTGCGCCACATGCCGAGCGCGATCGTCTTCTGGTTCATCGCCGCGACGAAGGCCGGCGCGCCGCCGGGATAGGCGCGGGCGAGCGCCGCGGCCGCGCGGTTCTCGGAGGCCATCAGGGCGAGCTTGAGCAAATCGCCGCGAGCAAGCACGCTGCCGACCTTCAGGCGCGAGCGCGTATGTTTCAGGCCGTCTTTGTCCTCCGCGCTGATGGCGACGGGCTCATCGAGGGGCAGGCCCGAATCCAGCACGACCAGTGCCGTCATGAGCTTGGTGATGGAGGCGATCGGAACGACCGTCTCCTCGTTCTTGGCGTAGAGCACGCGCTGCCCGCTCTGGTCCATCACCAGGGCGGCAGCGGACTTCAGGTTGAGGACGCCGGTCTTGGCCGCAACGACCGCACCGTGCGCCTGAGAACGCGCCTCGACGGCATGCATCAGCGCCAAGCCGATGCCGATGGCAAACAACAGTGGTTTCAGACCCTCCTCCTCCCCCACAAGAGCCCCGGGGCGCGATACGCCCGCGCCGAATGGGCAAATCAGCCGCTAAAATACAGGGTTAGGACGAACTTTTCAACCGCCTATTGAACTGAAGCCGAATGGCAGCCGCGTGGCGGACGGCCAAAAAAAACTCCGCCCGGGACAGTGTGGGTTGTCCCGGCGGAGCTTAAAGAGGCCATACAACCATCCGCTCAGCACAGATAATTGCAACTGCCAGGCCTCCGAGGAGGAAAGTCGGAGCAAACTGCGGGGGCGTTTCAGCCGAGCATCCCGCGTAATGGATGCAGCCTAAACCGACCCCCTTACGCCAAACTTACAGTCCAAATTTAATTTGTAAGAATGTGAACCCGTTCACGTTTGTCCTGCCCGCCTGTCCATAGGTATCGAGCGTCCTGAGGATGCTTCACAACGCTCGACCCCTCACCCCTTCCCCCTCCCCAAGCGGAGAGGGGGAAGGGTCGGCGGTAAATGGGTTGTCAACCATTTACCGAATGCTCAAAAGGGCCGGAATCCGGCCGGGAATGACGGTGGCCGAGGCACGCGGGAGGCGGCCATCAGCGGCGGTGAACCGGGGACGGCGAATGACCCGAAGCCCGGCTGCCCGGCTCGCATGGACATCGGACGCAATCCGCTGCGATAAACTATCTTGATTTGCCGGGCCCTGCGCCCGGGGCGATTCTGATGCGCATCCTCATTGTTGAAGACGATCCGGTACTGGCCGACGGCCTGACCCGCTCCCTGCGCGCGGCCGACTACGCGGTGGACTGCGTCACCGATGGAAGCGAAGCCGACCATGCGCTGACTACCCAGAACTGCGACCTCGTGATCCTCGACCTCGCCCTGCCCCGGATGGACGGCTTCGAGGTCCTGCGCCGGCTGCGCCGTCGCGGCTCGCGCATACCGGTGCTGATGCTCACCGCCCGCGACGCCCTCGAAGACCGCGTCAAGGGTCTCGACCTCGGCGCCGACGACTATCTCACCAAGCCGTTCGACCTGCCCGAGCTCGAGGCGCGCGTGCGGGCGCTCATCCGGCGCGGACAGTCGGGCGGGGGGTCCGTGATCGCGCACGGCGCGCTGACGCTCGACACGGCGGGCCGGCGCGCCACGCTGAACGGCGAGCCGCTCGAGCTATCGGCCCGGGAGATCGGCGTGCTGGAAGTGCTGATGCTGCGCAGCGGTCGGGTCGTGAACAAGGAGCAGCTTGCCGAGCAGCTCTACGGCTGGGACGAGGAGGTCGGCCCCAACGCGATCGAGGTTTACGTGCACCGGCTGCGGAAGAAACTGGAGCCCGCGGGCGTCGCCATCCGCACCATTCGCGGGCTCGGCTATCTGCTGGAAAAACCAGGTCATGCCCAGGAGTAGGACGCTGCGGCGCCAGCTGATGGCCTGGCTCGCGGGGCCGTTGCTCATCCTGTGGTCGGTAAGCACGGTCATCGACTACGACATCGCGAAGCGCTTCGTCAATTTCGCCTACGACCGCGCGCTGCTCGAGGCCGCGCAGGACATCGGCCGCCAGATCAAGGTCATCAACGACCAGGTCTACGTGGACCTTCCGGAAATCGCCCTGCAGATGCTGCGGACGCACGAGTCGGGGCGGCTGTACTACCTCGTCACGGGGCCTGGCCAGGAATACATCAGCGGTGAGCCCGACCTGCCACGGCCGCCGGACGAGTCTGCCGACGAGGTCCCCGACCGCGTGCAATATTACGACGACGGGTTTCGCGGCCGCGTGATCCGCGCCGTGGCGTTGCGGGTGCCGATCCAGCCCGGCTCGGGCAGGGGGGCGGTGCTGATCCAGGTCGCCGAGCGCGTCACGGTGCGCGACGAATTCGCGCGCCAGATCATCCTGCGCATGATGCTGCCCCAGGGGCTCCTGATCCTGCTCGCCGGGCTCGCGGTGTGGCACGGCGTGGGGCGCGGGCTCGCTCCGCTCGCGTCGCTGCGCCGCGAAATCGAGAACCGCTCGCTTCGGGACCTGTCCGCCCTGCCCGAGGAACAGGCGCCGCGGGAAGTGCAGCCGTTGATCCGGGCGATGAACGATCTGCTCAAGCGCCTCGCCGCCGCGGTCGCGGCCCAGCAGCGGTTCATCGCCGATGCCGCCCACCAGTTGCGAACGCCGGTGGCGGGCATCAAGACGCAGACGGAGCTCGCGCTGCGCCACTCGCAACTGGGCGAGGCGCAGGCCACGCTCAGGCACCTGCACGCCGCCTCGGAGCAGATCACGCGCATCGTCAACCAGATGCTTTCGCTCGCCCGCGCCGAGCCCGGCGCCGGGCAGCACTGGCAGCCGCAGCCCCTCGACCTGGTAACCCTCGTTCGCGAGTCCACCACCGAGTGGGTGCCGCGCGCGCTGGAGCGCAGGATCGATCTCGGCTTCGAGAGCGCGCTCGCGAGCGCGCGCATCGAAGGCGAGCCCTTCATGCTGCGGGAAATGCTCAACAACCTGCTCGACAACGCGGTGCGTTACACGCCGCCGGGCGGTCAGGTGACGGTTCGCGTCATGCCGGAGTCGCACGGGTTCGCGGTGAGCGTCGAAGACAATGGCCCGGGGATACCGGCGGCCGAGCGCGAGCGGGTGTTCGAGCGGTTTTACCGGATTCTCGGCAGCGGGGCCGACGGCTGCGGGCTGGGCCTTGCGATCGTGCGGGAGATCGCGCTCGCGCACGGCGCGGAGGTGAGTCTCGACAGCGGCGCCGGCGGTTCCGGCAACGTGGCGCGCGTCGTCTTTCGCCGCGCCGCCTGAAAGACGGGAGATCGGGAGGTCGTGAGAGGGAGGTTTGCCCCCTCTCCCGCACTCACGCTCTCGCGCCCTCACGGATTGCGTTTTTCTCTCGCTCGGCTTCTTCCTGCTGCTGCAGCGTCCACATCTGGGCGTAGGCCCCGCCGCGATCGAGGAGCTCCCGGTGCGTGCCGCGCTCGACGATGCGGCCGCGGTCCATGACCAGGATCTGGTCCGCGTCCATCACGGTGGAGAGCCGGTGGGCGATGACGAGCGTGGTGTGCCCGCGCGCGATGCGGTTGAGCTCGGCCTGGATCGACTTCTCCGAGCGGGAGTCGAGCGCGGAGGTCGCCTCGTCGAAGATCAGGATGCGCGGGTTCTTGAGGATGGCGCGGGCGATCGCCACGCGCTGCTTCTCGCCGCCCGAGAGCTTGAGCCCGCGCTCGCCGACCGTCGCCTCGTAGCGCTCCGGCAGGCTTTCGATCAAGTCGTGAATGTGCGCCGCCTGCGCCGCGGCGATCACCTCCCCGCGCGGCGCATCGGGCCGGCCGTACTGGATGTTGTAATAGATGGTGTCGTTGAACAGCACCGTGTCCTGCGGCACGATGCCGATCGCCGCGCGCAGGCTCGATTGCGTCGCGTCGCGGATGTCCACGCCGTTGATGGCAATCAAGCCGGTATTGACGTCGTAGAAGCGGTAGAGCAGCCGGGCCAGCGTGGACTTGCCCGAGCCGCTCGCGCCCACCACCGCCACCTTGGCCCCGGTCGGCACGTCGAACGACACCTCGTGCAGGATCTGCCGCTTCCCGTCGTAGCTGAAGCCGACGCGGTCGAAGCGGATCATCGCGCCGCCCTCCGGCAGCGGCGCGGCGCCCGGCCGGTCCTCGACCTCGCGGTTCTCGTCGAGCAGGCGGAACATGCGGTCCATGTCGATCCGCGCCTGCTTGATCTCGCGGTACACCATGCCGAGGAAATTGAGCGGGATGTAGAGCTGGATCAGCAGCCCGTTGATCAGCACCAGGTCGCCGAGCGTGAGCGCGCCGGCGGCGACGCCGTCCGCGGCCAGCATCATCAGGACGGTCACCGCGACGGCGATGACGAGGCTCTGCCCCACGTTGAGCAGGCCGAGCGACGCCTCGCTCTTGACCGCCGCCGCCTCGTAGCTGCGCAGGTTCTCGTCGTAGCGGCGCGCCTCGTATTCCTCGTTGTTGAAATACTTGACCGTCTCGTAGTTGAGCAGGCTGTCGATGGCGCGCGCATTGGCGCGCGAGTCGAGCTCGTTGGCGCGGCGGCGTATGCCGATGCGCCACTCGGAAATCGCGAAGGTGTAGGCGAGGTAGCACGCGACGGCGGTGAACGTCACGGCGACGAATCGCCAATCGAACTTGGCGAACAGCACCGCCGCCACCAGGCCGAATTCCAGGATCACCGGCACGATCGAGAACAGCATGTAGGAGAGCAGCGTGGAGACGCCGTTGGTGCCGCGCTCGATGTCGCGCGACACGCCGCCGGTCTGGCGCTCGAGATGGAACCTCAGCGACAGGCTGTGCAGATGGCGGAACACCGACAGCGCGAGGCGCCGGATGGCGCGCTGGGTCACCGGGACGAACACGACGTCGCGCAGCTCCGCGAACAGGGTCGTGGACAGGCGCAACAGGCCGTAGGCGGCGAGCAGCGCGAACGGCACGGCTACCGCGGCGCGCGTCGGGTCGAGGCCGTCGACCACCTCCTTGAGCACCAGTGGCACGCCCACGTTGGCGAGCTTGGCGGCGACCAGGCAGGTGAGTGCGAGGGCGACGCGCCAGCGGTATTCCCACAAGTAGGGCAGCAGCATCGCAACGATCCGCCATTCACGGCGCCGCGGCGCGGCCGCAGCCGGCGATGCGAGGGGAGCGGACAACGCGTGGTGTTGTGTACTCATAGTCGGGGAAGCAATCGGATCGTGAGGGCGGGAGAGCGGGAGGGCGAAAGAGCGAAGCACCCCTTTCACGATCACCCGATTTCCCGATCTCCCGGTCTTTCAGGCAATGATCGTAACATGAGGGCGGGACGGCCTTTTTCGAGGGTTCGCAAAAAAAGGGCGTGGGTTGGACCGCACCCGAAAAACGTACCAAGGGAGAAGGATGAAAGCGCGAGGACTTGCGTCCTCCTGCTTACATCAATCGACAAGGCAAGACGGATGCCAGGAAATCTTGTTAATTTAATCAAATGGTTACTCGTTATGCCGCGCGCGAACCGTGCCCCAATACTGCACACCGGCATGCGCCGGCGTACTAACGTTGACCGCATCACGACTCACGCCTTACGTAAATTCCTCGGCACGGCCGTAGGCAAACACCCCGGTTAGGAAGCGCGCGAGCCCGTAGCAACTCCAGGTAAAAAAGCGGGTGGTCCATGGCTGGTCCCGCCAGCTCTCGCGCCGGACCTGCCGCGCGCCCTCGGCGATGGCGCCGACCAGGCTCTCCCGCAGCTCGCCGGCGAACCCGTCGTCCTCGATCACCACGTTGGCCTCGCGCGCGAGCAGCAGGCTGTAGGGGTCGATGTTGGACGAGCCGACCGTCGCCCAGCGGCCGTCCACCACGGCGACCTTGGCGTGCAGGAAGCTCCGGTGGTACTCGTAGATCTCGATTCCGGCGTCGAGGAACGCGCCGTAGAGAGCGCGCGAAGCATAATGCTGGAGCACGTATTCCACCCGTCCCTGCAGCAACAGGGCGACCCGCACGCCGCGCGCGGCCGCCTCCATCAGCGCGTGGCGGAAGGTGATGCCCGGAAAGAAGTAGGCGTTGGCAACGAGGATTTCGCTCTTCGACCTTCCAATCGCCTCGAGGTAGGCCTGCTCGATGTCGCGGCGATGCGCGATGTTGTCGCGCACCACGAATGCCGCGCGCTGCCCGCCGCGGAATTCCACCGGCCGCTCGATGCGGCCGGCGTGCGGCCAGCGCGCGCGGAACTGGATGGCGCTCGCCCGGGCCCACAGCCGCTTCGCCTCGGGATGGATCTTCGCCACCAGCGGCCCTTCGACGCGCACCGCGTAATCGAAGCGCGGCGGCGTGCCGCCCGGCGCGTCGGTGTCGTCCACCACGTTGATGCCGCCGACGAACGCGATGCGGGCGTCCACCACCGCGATCTTTCGATGCAGGCGCCGCAGGCGGGTGCGCCGCAGGGTCCACGGCGAGATGTTGGGGCGATAAACCAGGAACCGGACGCCGGCCGCCCGCATCTCGCGCACCAGCGCACGGTCGAGGTCCTGCGAGCCGTATCCGTCCACCATGACGTGGGTCGCCACGCCGCGTCCCGCCGCGCGCATGAGCGCGCCCGCGATGGAGCGCCCCGTCGCGTCATCCTCGAAGATGTAGGTCTCGAGGCGGATCTCGCGCCGCGCCGCGTTGATTTCCGCCTCGAGCGCGGGAAAATACTCGACGCCGCTTCGCAGCAGCGTGATGCGATTGCCGTCGACGAACTCGATCATAACGGAACCAGCGTTGCCGTCAGCGCCGCATGGTCGGAAATGCGCGCCCACGCGCGCCCGTGGTGGACGTGAGCGGTGGGCACCCGAAAACCGCGCACGTAGATGCGATCGAGCGACATGAACGGCAGCGCCGCCGGAAAGGTGCGCGCGGGCCGGCCCTTCACCAGCTCGAACACCTCGTAGAGGTTGAGGGGATGCGCCAGCTCCTGTGTCGCGCGGTAGCGCCAGTCGTTGAAATCGCCCGCGACGATCAGCGGCGCCTCCGGCGGCACCAGCCGCTCGATGCGCTGCCGCAGCTTCTCCAGCTGACGGCTGCGCTCGTGCGCCCGCAGCCCGAGATGCACGCACACGCAATGCAGCGACCGGCGCCAGCGCGGGATCCGGATCTCGCAGTGCAGGAGACCGCGCCGCTCGAAGCGGTGACTGGAAACGTCCTCGTTGTCCCAGCCGAGGATCGGGAAGCGCGACAGGACCGCGTTGCCGTGATGGCCCGCATCGTAGAGCGAATTCCTGCCGTAGGCGAAGTCGCTCCACACCGCGTCGGCGAGAAACTCGTACTGCGGCGCGGCCGGCCAGTTCTCGTAGCGCCGGGCGTGACGCTCGTGCTTGCCGTGCACCTCCTGCAGGAACACGATATCGGCGTCCAGCGCGCGCAGCTTCTCGCGCAGCTCGTGTATGGTGAGCCGCCGGCTGAGCAGCGGCGTCACCGAGAGGCCCTTGTGGATGTTGTAGGTCGCGACGCGGAGCGTTCGCATGTTTTCAGATGCGTGATTGGTGATGGGTGAGTGGTGATTGGACGAGTGCGCTGGACGCAAACCGCCTTCATGAACGCCTTAGTCCATTCACCATTCACCATTCACTATTCACCATTCACGCCTTTCAAAGTGTAATCCGTTATGGCTGCTTGAGCGTAAAGTAGCGCTCAAGCAGCCATGGGTCGTCGAAATGCCGCCGGCCGACGAAAGCGGTGGCATGGCGCCCCCACTGCCGCATCGCGCCCGGCTCGGGCACACCCATCGGCCAGAACAGCCAGCGCTCGCCGCGCTCGCTGCCGGGCACGATGCCATCCGGGCGGAACACGCTGCGCCGCCCGCCCCCCCGGCAGCGGGACCGACCGCAGCGAATCGTCCTCCGCGAAAATATACTCGATTGCCGGTCCCGGCGGATTGGCGCCGACGATCACGCGTTGCAGATAATGGGTGCCCGCTTCGAGCCGCAGCATGATAGCCGCGCCGGTCGCGACGCGGGGCAGCGCCTGGGGCACGAAAGCCGTTTCCTCCAGCGTGGCCGCGGCCCACATGCGGTGACGGCCGATGCTCCACAATGCATGGGCGAGCGCCTCCGCGCGCTCCCCGGGCAGGTTGGCGAATTCGACCGCGTACGCCCGGCTTCCCAGCGAGACCATGCGGTCCATCCATTCGGCGAAGCGCGCACAGCAGCGTGACCGTTGCAGCGTGACTGATAAGGCGTGACTGATGCGGCGTGACTGATGTGGCGTGGATCATAGGGTCGGCGACTCACGAATCACGGTTCACGAATCACGGTTCACGAATCACGGTTTCCCGGGCTCGCGATGCTGGCGCTCGATCTCTTCGACCAGGGCGCGGAAGGTCCTCTCGACGTGGTGACTGAGAACCCAGGTGCCGATGAGCGGCGGGACGTAGAAGTCCGGAATCATGCGTCCCGTGTAACGCAGCAGCACGTGCCCCTCACCGGCCTCAAGCTCGTAGGTGCCCCGCATTTCGCGGAAGTTGCCGGCAACGGCGCGTGACTCCAGCCGCTCGTAGGGATGCTCCGCGATGACGAGCCGCACGTTGATGGGATAGCTGAAGAACAGCACTTTCGCCTCCCCTTTCTGCTCCACGACGGCGCCGTTGCGGTCGCGGGAAATCACACGGCTCGACGCAACGCCGGGAACGTAGTCGGCGATGCGGTCGTAGTCGGTGAGCACCTGCCAGGTGCGGGCGATGCCGCCTGCGAATTCGGCTCTGGCTTCGACCTCGAGCGCCTCGCCGTTGCGCGTGGCGTGAACGACGACCTCCGCGGCCTGCGCGGGAATGACCAGCGCCAGCAGCGGCAGCAGGAATGAGCGCGCCCCGGGCATGACGCTCCTAGCAGCCTGTCGGACTTACCAGTCGGGACAGGCTGCTAACAGCAAAACCGGCCGGATTTCCACAAGATATCATTCAAATAGCCTCAACAGCCGCGTGCGCACGCACGTTTCTTCGTGGTTCGGGCCACTCAGTAGTGTTTTCGACCTCATTCCGGCGGCCGGTTTTGCATAAGGAGCTTGTCACATCGTAAGTCCGACAAGCGCCTTAGCGAAAACCGCCCCGGATAAAAATGCGAAAGTGCCATCAAAAACCTGCCGAAACACCATCCTTACGCGTTTCCCGAGGTGAATGGACTGTGGGATTAAACGCTATTCAAAAAAAATGGGGCGGTTTTGCTTTTAGCAGCCGGTCGGACCATCGAAGTCCGACAGGCTGCTAGCGTAAAGGATTTTGGCGGACCTGCGTCCGCCAAAATCCTCATCGCACCCTGCAAAGGGAACACGAAGGCCGGGTCCAGGAGACCCCGCGCGATGGTCCCCCTCCGATATGAATCGCTTTTGGGTTGAATATTAGGAATTTGCCGGGCCTGGGTCCGGCGAATTCCTCAGGAGACCGCGAGCATGCGGTCGAGGGCGATGCGCGCCAGCTCGGCGTCCTGCCGCGGCACCTTGATCGGGTTGACCACCTTGCCGGCGACCAGGTTTTCCAGCGCCCAGGCGAAGTGCTGCGGGTCGATGCGCGCCATGGTCGAGCACATGCAGACCGTGGGCGCCATGAACTGCACCAGCTTGCCCTGCGACTTGTACTGTTCCGCGATGCGGTTCACCAGGTTCAATTCCGTCCCGACCAGCCAGCGCGTGCCCGGAGCGCTCGCCGCAATGGTCCTGATGATGAAATCGGTGGAGCCGACGTAGTCGGAGAGCTTGCACACGTCGAACCGGCATTCGGGGTGCGAGATCACCATGCCGGAGGGATTCCGCTCGCGCCAGCGCAGGACGTGTTGCGGCTGGAACATCTGGTGCACCGAGCAATGCCCCTTCCACAGCAGGATCTTCGCCATCTTGATCTGCTGCGGCGTCAACCCGCCGAGCTCCTCGTCGGGATCCCATACCAGCATCTCGGCGAGCGGTATGTTCATGAGGTAACCGGTCCAGCGTCCCAGGTGCTGGTCCGGGAAGAACAGCACCTTGTCGCGCCGCGCGAACGACCATTCGAGGATGCCTCGCGCGTTGGAGGACGTGCAGACGATGCCGCCATGCTCCCCGCAGAAGGCCTTCAGGTCCGCCGCCGAGTTGATGTAGGTCACCGGCGTGACGTGCTGGTCGGGATCGAGCACCGTGGCGAGCTCGCGCCAGGCGCGCTCGACCTTGGCGAGGTTGGCCATGTCCGCCATCGAGCAGCCGGCGCCGAGATCGGGAAGTATCGTCGCCTGCTGCGGCTTGGACAGGATATCCGCCACTTCGGCCATGAAGTGCACGCCGCAGAACACGATGTACTGGGCATCGGTCTGCGCGGCGAGCTTGGAGAGCTGCAGCGAATCGCCCGTGAGATCGGCGTGCTTGTAGACTTCCGGCCGCTGGTAGTGATGGCCCAGGATTACCGCGCGCTTGCCGAGCGCGGCGCGCGCGGCGCGGACGCGCTCGTCGCACGCCTCGTCGGCGAGCGGCTTGAAACGGTCGAAGGTGATGGTTGCAGTTTCCACTGCGCTTCTTCCTCTTCAATCGATCCCGCACATATTATATATGACAGAAATTCGCCGCATGAATTCGGCGCATTTCCGCAGAGTCCGCATCCTGGTCATGGTTTTTCTGCGCGCTGCGTCACGCGCTGCGGCAATTCGCGTATCGCCTCCGCGTTGCTCCACGAAAAAGCCCTTTCCGCGGCCATCTGCCAGGGAACCCACTCGTAGCGCAGGTGCTCCCGGGGCTCGAGCGTGATTGCCGCCGGCTGCGGCACGAGCAGGCCGAACACGTGCTCGGTGTTGTGCGTCACACCCGGCGCATAGCGGCTCCGCCAGCGCCGGTAGATTTCGTAGCGGTTCTGCTTGCGCCAGTCCGCGAGCTCGTAGCGCGCCGCGTCGAGCCCGGTCTCCTCCTTGAGCTCCCGCACCGCGGTATCGCGCAGCGTCTCGCCCTCGTTCTGGCTGCCGGTCACCGACTGCCAGAAGCTCGGTCGGTCGGCGCGCTCCAGCAGCAGCACCTCGAGCGCAGGCGTGTGCACCACCACCAGCACCGACACCGGACGCTTATATCCCATGCATCAGCCGCCACGACGCCAAGCAATGCGGAACCCAACCAGGCCGTCTTGCTGAATCATGAATTCCGGTATCAGCGTAACGGGGACAGCGCCAGCCCCGTTACGCTGTCGCGGTCCACGACCACGAGGAAGACCCGCCCGCTGCTCCCCCAGTAGATGGCTGCCTCCCGGAGGATTTCAAGGGCGGCGGTCACCGCCGCGGGCGAGCGCCGCGCCAGCTCCTCCCCGCGCCGCCAGTGCACGACGGCTCCCGGCGTCCCGTCCCCGGCGCGGTCCAGCAGGCATTCGTGCAGCGCGTCCCGGTTGTGCCCGAAGTAATCGGGGAGCGCAAATACCGCCGCGCAGCGACGGAAAAATCCCTCGTCATCGGCCACGCCGGCGAGATCGAGATCGTGCCAGGCGATGCCCGCGCGCCTCGCCGCCGCCCGCAGCGGCCCGACGAGCCGCGGTGCGGCGTACACGCCCGCGCGGCCGGAGCGGAGGATCTTGTAGTAGCGTGACATGGTGATTCGTGACGTGATAATTCGTGACATGGCGAAGCGTGACATGAAAAGGCGTGTCTATTTCATTGTGGTCTCGGCTACGCACGCCCCATCACGTCACGCTCCATCATGTCACGGTGCATCACGTCACGCATCATTCATTCCCGAATGCGCCTGAAACTGCGATAGTGGTCATCGGTGTAGTAAAGCTCCCCGCCCTTGCCGGCCACGATGCGCCGCGCGCCTCGATCCTTCGCGCCCGGAGTCCTCACGGTGTATTCCCGGTAGTAGCCGCGCGCCTGCGCCGGCAACCGTTTCTCGAAGTTGCCGAACACGGCACCGTCGCGCGCATGGGGATACGGCCCGCCCGTGCGGATCAGGGCGATCGTTGCGCGCGCCTCCTGCGGCAGCTCCGCCGCCGCGATTTCCGGTACTGCCGTCTTGCCGGACGCCTCCCCGCCCGCCCATGCCCGCGGCGGCCCGAGGGCAGCCGCTCCGAGCGCGAGCCAGATCAGGCACGGCAGAAGCAATCCGGCCACCGGTATCCATTTCAGTATCCGCCGCCGGTGATCCATGGTGGAAAAATATTTCCGGAAGCCGCCCCCGCGGCCTGAAATGTCTCGATGCACCTGCCCCAGCGGGTGCGCCGGGGATCACTTCTTGGCGGCTTCCTGCCGCAGGCGGATGTGCAGCTCCCGCAGCTGCCGCTCGTCCACCGCGCTGGGCGCGTGCGTGAGCAGGCACTGCGCGCGCTGCGTCTTGGGAAACGCGATCACGTCGCGGATCGAGTCGACGCCCGCCATCAGCGCCACGATGCGGTCGAGCCCGAAGGCGATTCCGCCGTGCGGTGGCGCGCCGTACTGCAGCGCATCGAGCAGGAAGCCGAACTTGGCCTGGGCCTCGTCGGCCCCGATGTTGAGCGCCCGGAAGACTTTCTGCTGGACGTCAGCCCGGTGGATCCGCACCGAGCCGCCGCCGATTTCCCATCCGTTCAGCACCATGTCGTGCGCCTTGGCGCGCGCGGAGCCCGGATCGGATTCGAGGCGGTCTTCGTGCCCATCGGCGGGCGCCGTGAACGGATGATGCATGGCGTTCCAGCGCTTTTCCTCCTCGTCCCACTCGAACATCGGGAAATCGAGCACCCACAGCGGCCGCCATCCCGGCTGCGTGAAGCCGCGCTCGTGGCCGATCTTCGCGCGCAGCGCGCCGAGAGCCTCGTTCACGATCCTGGCCTTGTCCGCGCCGAAGAAGATGAGGTCGCCGCTCTGCGCGCCCGAGCGCCCGATCGCGGCCCTGAGGGCCGGTTCGGACAGATTCTTGACGATGGGCGACTGCAGCCCGGTCTCGTTCAGCTGGCTCGCGTCGTTGACCTTGATGTAAGCAAGTCCCTTGGCGCCGTAGATCTTCACGAACTCGGTGTAAGCGTCGATCTCGCCGCGGCTCATCGCGGCGCCGCCCGGCACCCGCAGTCCCGCCACGCGCCCGCCCGGCGTGTTGGCGGGCCCGGCAAAGACCTTGAAGGCGACGTCCTTCATCGCATCGGTCAGCTCGGTGAGCTCGAGGGTCACGCGCAGGTCGGGCTTGTCGGAGCCGTAGCGCCGCATCACCTCGTCGTAGGACAGCCGCGGGAACGGGTCGGGCAGCGCCACGCCGAGCACCTCCTTGAAAACGTAGCGGATCAGCCCCTCCATGATTCGCGTGATCTCGTCCTGGCCGAGGAACGAGGTCTCGACGTCGATCTGCGTGAATTCGGGCTGGCGGTCGGAGCGCAGGTCCTCGTCGCGGAAGCACTTGACGATCTGGTAGTAGCGGTCGTAGCCCGCCACCATCAGCATCTGCTTGAACAGCTGCGGCGACTGCGGCAGGGCGTAGAACTCGCCCGGGTGCACGCGCGAGGGCACCAGGTAGTCGCGCGCGCCCTCGGGTGTGGAGCGCGTGAGCATCGGGGTCTCGATGTCGAGGAAGCCCTGGCCGTCGAGGAAGTTGCGCACCGCCATCGCCGTCCGATAGCGCAGCCTCAGGTTCTGCTGCATGGCCGGGCGGCGCAGGTCGAGCACGCGGTTCTCGAGCCGGACCGTCTCCGAGAGGGTATCGTCGTCCAGCTGGAACACCGGCGGGAGCGAAGCGTTGAGGATGGCGATATCGCGCGCCAGCACCTCCACTTCTCCGCTCGCGAGCTCGGCATTGACGGTTCCCGCGGGCCGCTCGCGCACCTTGCCCTCGACGCGAACGACGTACTCGCCGCGCAACCGGTCCGCGGTCTTGAAGGTCTCCGGCAGGTCCGGGTCGCAGACCACCTGCACCAGCCCCTCGCGGTCGCGCAGATCGATGAAAATCACGCCGCCATGGTCGCGGCGGCGGTGCACCCAGCCGCACAACGTCACGGCCCGGCCGACATGTTTGCGGCTTATCCTGCCGCAGTATTCGCTGCGCATTCGCTACGGGTTGGCGGCGCGCTGTTGCGCCGGCGCCGGACGGACAACGGCGTCTCTCCGGCCGTTGCCATCGGTCGTCACGACACCCATCGAAACGATGTACTTCAGCGCCGTCTCGACCGACAGCTCGGTCTCGATCACGTCCTCGCGCCTGACGTAGAAGTAAAAGCCGTTGACCGGGCTCGGCGTGGTCGGGATGAACACCGCCACGTGATCCTCCTTCAGCCGGCCCGCCACCTCCGCGGGCACGTTGGTCTGGAACGCGAGCGACCAGGCTTGCGGATGCGGGTAGCGCACCAGCAGCACCTTGCGAAAGGCGTGACCGGAACCGGAGAACAACGTGTCGCTCACCTGCTTCACGCCGTTGTAGATCGAGTTCACGACGGGGATGCGCGCGAGCACGCCTTCCCAGAATCTCACCAGCCGCTGGCCGATGATGTTGGCGGCCAGGACGCCGGTGACGAACACGATCAGCAGCGTCAGCACGACCCCCAGCCCCGGAACGTGCACGCCCAGCCAGGCCTCGGTGCGCCACTCGGGCGGCAGGAGCAGCAGCGACTGGTCCATCGTGCCCACCAGCAGGTTGAGCACCCACAACGTGATGACCAGCGGCACCCAGATCAGGAGCCCGGTGACGAGGTAGCGTCGGATGAGGTGTTTCTTGGACATGACCGTCCGCTGCGGCGGCGCAGCGGAACGCTAGGAGTTTGTCGGACTATTCGAAATTTGCAGGCGGTTTTGCTGTTAGCCGCCTGTCGGAACACCAAGTCCGGCAGGCTGCTAGAGCATGACGGCTGGAACGGGATCAGCCGCAGGCCGGGCAGGCCCCGGTGCCGCAGGCGGCGTCGCCCGTGGACGGTTCCTTGCTGGAGATCTCCGCGGGCTTCGCGCCGTCCGCGGCCTTGTCCTTTGCCGCGGGCTTCACGCCGCCGTTCCTGAAGTCGGTCGCGTACCAGCCGGTGCCCTTCAACTGAAAGCCGGCCGCGGTGACGAGCTTGTTCAATGCGCGCTTGCCGCACTCCGGACAATCCGTGAGCGGCGCATCGCTCATGCGCTGCAGATATTCCTTTTGGTAGCCGCACTCCCCGCAGCGGTATTCGTAGATCGGCATGCTGCCTCCGGACCAAAAAACCATTATACCTGAGAAGGTTAACCCACGCCTACGGTAGCTGGGGACGAACCGGAAAATTGCAAGCCTCGAGCCGGCGGCGGTCCCATTTCGTGTGGCGCCGCAGCAGGCGAAACGGCACAATCGCGAGATCCACAATCAGGGAGCCCCGTCATGACCGGGAAAAAACCCGTGCCATTCACGTTCAGCCGGCTGATCGCCAGCGTCCGCCGCAAGGATCCCCCGATCACCGCCGTCGTGCACCCCTGCGATCCCGAGTCCGTGCGCGGTGCGGTGGAGGCAACGCGCAGGAAACTGATCCGCGCGGTGCTGGTAGGCCCGCAAGCGAAAATCCGGCGCGCGGCGGAGGAAGCGGCGGTGAGCATCCGCGGCCTGGAGATCGTCGCGACCGAGCACAGCGAAGCGGCCGCGGTGGCGGCGGTCGCGATGGCCCGCGAGGGCCGCGCCGATTGCCTGATGAAGGGAAGCCTGCACACCGACGAGCTGATGTCCGCCGTGGTGGCCGAAAGCGGCGGGCTGCGCACGGCGCGGCGCGTCAGCCACGCCTTCGTGCTCGACGTGCCGGCCTATCCGCGCCCGCTGATCATCACCGACGCGGCGATCAACATCTATCCCGATCTCGAGGAGAAGCGCGACATCGTGCAAAACGCCATCGACCTCGCGCACGCGCTCGGGATCGTCCGCCCGCGGGTCGCGATCCTGTCCGCCGTCGAGACGGTGACGCCGAAGATCCGCTCGACCCTGGATGCCGCCGCGCTGTGCAAGATGGCGGACCGCGGCCAGATCACCGGCGGGATACTGGACGGCCCGCTCGCGTTCGACATCGCGATCTCCGAGGCGGCGCGCCGCACCAAGCACGTGCACTCCGCGGTGGCCGGCCGTCCCGACATCCTCCTCGTGCCCGATCTGGAGGCGGGGAACATGCTGGCGAAGCAGCTTCAGTACCTCGCCGGGGCGAAGTCGGCCGGCATCGTGCTTGGCGCGCGGGTGCCGATCGCGCTCACCAGCCGCTCCGACCTGGCGGAATCGCGTCTCGCGTCCTGCGCGATCGCATCGCTGATGCGCGTGCATGGCCTGAGGAAAAAGGCGTGACAAGTGATAGGTGATAGGAAGTTTCTCCCGCGCAACGCGCGGAGATTCTTGTCACTTATCACCCGTCACTTATCACGCCTCATCCAGCGATGAGCGGCGAAATCCTCGTACTGAATTCCGGCTCGTCGAGCATCAAGTTCGCGCTCTACACCGCGGCGCGCGATCCGGCGCTCGTGCTGCAAGGCATGATCTCCGGGATCGACGCTTCGCCGGGCTTCAGCGCCGAGGACGCGGACGGCAGGCCGCTGCCGGCGAACCTGCCCGAGGGCGGCGCGGCGCCGCTCACGCACGAGACGGCGCTCGCCCGGCTGTTCGACTGGCTCGCGCGCGGGGGCCACAGCACGGAGCTGCTCGGCGCCGGCCACCGCGTCGTGCACGGCGGCGTGCGCTACGCCGAGCCCGTCCGCATCGACGCCGGCGTTTATGCCGAGCTCGAAAGGCTGGTGCCCCTGGCGCCGCTGCACCAGCCGCACAACCTCGCCGCCATCCGCGTATTGATGAAGCTCCTGCCGGATCTCCCGCAGGTTGCCTGCTTCGACACCGCGTTTCACCGCACCCAGCCGATGATCGCCCAGAGCTTCGCGCTGCCGCGGGAGATCACGGCCGGCGGGGTACAGCGTTACGGGTTCCACGGGCTGTCGTACGAGTACATCGCGGGCGTGCTGCCGCAGACGCTTGGAACGCGGGCGGATGGCCGCGTCGTCGTCGCGCACCTGGGCGCCGGCGCGAGCATGTGCGCGATGCTCCGGCGCAGGAGCGTCGCGACCACGATGGGATTCACCGCGCTGGAGGGCCTGATGATGGGCACCCGCACCGGCGCGATCGATCCGGGCGTGCTGTTCTACCTGATGCGCGAAAAGTCCATGACCCCCGCGCAAGTCGAGGACCTGCTCTATCACCGCTCGGGCCTGCTCGGCGTGTCGGGCGTGAGCAGCGACATGCGGCTGCTCCTCGCCAGCACCGATCCCCACGCGCGCGAGGCGATCGAGCTCTTCTGCTACCGGGCGGCGCGCGAGCTGGGGTCGCTCGCCGCGACCGTGGGCGGGCTCGACGCGCTGGTCTTCACCGCCGGCATCGGCGAGCGCGCGGCGCCGGTGCGGGCGCGGATCTGCAAACAGGCGCGCTGGCTCGGCGTCGAGCTGGACGAGGCGGCCAATCGCGAACACCGCGCCGTCATCAGCACGCCGTCGAGCCGCGCCACGGCTTGCGTCATCCCGACCGACGAGGAGATCATCATCGCGCGCCACACCGGCCGCCTGCTGGGCATCGGCAACCCCGGGCGTGCCAACTGAACGGCGCTGACATCAGGAGGGGGTGCGGAGACTTCCCATGCGCCCCCGTTCCGGTCAAGAATAGGGACTGGGAGATTAACGAGCATCTTGAAAATTGCTGACGCAGCGCGACCCCTCACCCCTTCCCACTCGACCCCCTCATCCCTTCCCCTTCTCCCGAGGGGAGAAGGGGAATCTCGAGCCTCCCTCTCCGCTCGGGAGAGGGGCGGGGGTGAGGGATAGAGGGGAAATGGACAGCGGCAAATAGTTTGCCAACCATTTGCCCGAGGCTCAATAAGAGGACCGCAATGGAAGAAACCAGCGAGAAGATCGAGATTCAACGCGGGCTGAAGGGCGTCTACTTCGACCGCTCGCGCGTGTGCTACATCGATGGGCGCGCCGGCGAGCTGCGCTACCGCGGCTATTCGATCCACGACCTTGCCCAGCGCTCGACTTTCGAGGAGACCTGCTACCTGCTCCTGAAGGGCGGGCTGCCGACGCGCACGCAGCTCGACGCGTTCACGGCGGAACTCAAGGCCGCGCGCGCGCTGCCCGAGCCGGTCTATGACGTGATCCGGACGGTCCAGGCCGCGCATCCGATGGACGTACTGCGCACCGGGGTGTCGGCGCTCGCGGCGTTCGACCCCGACACCGCCGACAAGTCGCCCGAGGCGATGCTGCGCAAGGGCATCCGGCTCACCGCGCAGGTGCCAATGATCGTCGCCGCGCACGAGCACATCCGCAACGGCCGCGAGCCCGTCGCGCCCGACCCGCGGCTCGCGCATGCCGCGAACTTCCTCTACATGCTCAAGGGAAAAGCGCCCAGCGCGGACGCGGCGCGGCTGATGGAGACCGACATGGTGCTGCACGCCGAGCACGGCTCGAACGCTTCTTCGTTCGCGGCGCGCGTGGTAGCCGGCACCGATGCCGACCTGCACGGGGCGATCACGGCAGCGGTCGCGGCGCTCGCCGGTCCGGCGCACGGCGGCGCGGCGGAGAACGTCATGCGCATGGCGCAGGAAATCGGCGACGCGTCCCGTGCCGCCGAGTACGTGAAGACCAAGCGCGCGAACGGTGAGCCCGTGATGGGTTTCGGCCACCGCGTCTATCGCGCCGAAGACCCGCGCGCGCGCCACATGCGCGCCGGGGTCGAGAAGCTCTCGCGCGAGATGGGCCAGCCGCAGTGGTACCAGATCCTCGAAGCCGTCGTGGCGGCGATGAAGCCTTACGCGCGCCACGGCGTGAACGTGAACGTGGACTTCTACGCCGGCGTCGTCTATTTCCTCAACGGCATCGCGGAAGACCTGTTCGTGCCGATCTTCGCCGTCGGCCGCGTGCCGGGCTGGACGGTGCAGGTGCTCGAGCAGATCGAGAACAATATCCTGATCCGCCCCCTCACCCTCTACAACGGCCCCGCGCCGCGGGACTACGTGCCAATCGACGCGCGCTGAAGACAATCCGCGGCGGTGCTTGTCGGAGTTTCAGTTTCTGCTTCCGGCCAAGAGCGGCCGTTCATTAATTCTCCAAGTCCTGCCGCCTCTTCGAGTAGCACGCTCATCCGCGTTCCCCCGCGATGTAGCGCTCGAGCTGTTCGATGATGAATTTTTGCTCGGAGATGACGTCTTTCACCAAGTCGCCGATGGAAACGAGGCCGATCAGCTTGCCCTTGTCCATGACGGGCAGATGGCGCACGCGTTTTTCCGTCATCAGTACCATGCATTCTTCGCTGGTCTGGCCGGGGCGCACGTACATGACCGGGGATGTCATGATGTCGCATAACCGCGTATCTTTCGAAGACCGTGCCATGAGAACGATTTTGCGTGCATAGTCGCGCTCGGTAATGAGCCCGACTACTGTTTCGCCCTCCATTACCACGAGCGCGCCGATGTTCTTCTCGGCCATCAGTTTGATGGCGTCAAACACCGACGCCGCAGGGGTTGTCGTATAGATGGTCTTGTCAGGTTTCGAATTAAGAATCTGCGCCACGGTTGTCATAGACGCCCCCTCGAGTTCCTGAAGCGAATCCCCACTTGCCTCGGAAAAGTTTGTGCGCACATAGGGCAGACGGCAAGCAAGTTGCTGCAAAGGTGGTCAAAGGCCCCGCCAGAGCGCGGCAGTTATCGGCCAATAGCAGTCATACGTCTGTAGCACTGTCTCTATAGCGTTTACCCCCACCGCCGGGGTTCAGGCTTTGACAAAGATCAAAGTCGGACAAGAAAAAGATGTTTCAACCATGACAGCGTTACTGAAAAGCGACAGACTTACCGTCGCTCCGACCCGAATAATTGGCCTAACAAGAAGTAAGTCTGGCACCGGAAACCGCAATTCAAGATTCCTGCGTAGGAAATCCGATGAAGGCAAGAATTATCCTTTTATTGCTTGCAATCGGCGCGGCGGGAGCACTTCTGGATTGATTGTCCTTCGTTCAACGCTGCGACGGCGTCGGCGCGTGAAAGAGACGGCCGATTATCCTATCGGGGGAGGAGTCATGAACAAATTGAAGCAAGCGATGTGCTGGCAGTTAGCGGGCTTGGCGATCCTTTTTACTTTCATCACACCAGCTATAGCGCAGAAGTATCCGGTCAGGCCCATCCGTGTGGTCGTGGGTTTTATCGCCGGAGGTACTATAGATGCTACGGCTCGTCTGGTGGCGCAGACGCTGCATGAAACGTGGGGCCAAACAGTGGTGGTGGACAATAGGCCGGGTGTAGGCGGCAATCTCGGAGCGGCGATTGTTGCGAAGGCGAACGCTGATGGCTACACACTGCTGATGACTAGTCCCGGACCCGTTGCGATTAACCCCAGTCTGATGAAGCTCCCGTACAATCCGCGCACAGAATTGGCGCCCATCACACTGGTCGCCTTTGGTCCGAACGTACTTGTTGTGCCTATGTCGTCAGCGGCCACGAGCTTGAAGGAGTTCATCGCGCTCGCGCGAGGCAGTTCGAAGCGGCTCAGTTACGGATCATCTGGATTGGGCAGCACGCCTCATTTGTCGACGGAACTGCTCAAGATGATGGCAAACGTCGACATGGTCCATGTGCCTTACAAGGGCTCAAATCAGGCCGCTATCGATCTCATTGCAGCTCGTATTGACCTCATGATCGTGTCTGCTCCAACCGTACTTGGCCACATTCGCGCACAGCGGCTTAGGGCGCTCGGCGTGACGTCTCTCGAACGCATCTCGGTCCTTTCGGATGTGCCCACATTCAATGAGGCCGGTGTTCCCGGTTACGAGGCAGGCGCGTGGTGGGGCATGATGGCTCCGGGTGGAACGCCAGCCGAGTTAATCCATAAGTTGCAGCAAGCGATTGCGGCTAGCCTTAAAACGGCTGAAGTGAGTTCGCGCATCTTGGCGAGTGGTGCGATACCAGTCGGCAACAACCCGCGCGCATTCGGTGAATACATCGAGAAAGAAACCAGCAAGTGGGCTGCCGTGATCAAGCGAGCCAGGATCACATTGGAATGAGAAGCTGCGGGGAAGGCCGCAAACAAGATCCCGGAATACACGTTCGCTCGCGGATTATGGTGCATAACGAGTTACGACGTGGCTTATACTCGTGTAATCGCGTGACTAACGCCGTGACGACAGCATTCAATGACGACATCATCGCGCTCCCGTGGCGCGTGTGGCTATCGCAATCCTCGAAACTCGCATTTGGCTTCGACCTGTAGTCACTCTACGTCCGCAAGAAACTCTTCGAACGGCTCATCTATCCGCACCGAGGGAGGCAACAATGTCTGCAACAACCACCAACAACCGTGGACTCGACAAATATCCCGAAATCCCGTGGCACGTAGAGAAATATTCTAAGGCGCCGCGGCTCAAGTTCGAATGGCCCGGAGGGGCGCGCGTCGCAGTCCTGATGCACACCGCTTTCGAGATATTCAGTGAGATACAGACGATTCCTGCAATTACGCATTTTAGAAACGCGTACTCTGACGCACCCTCCGGAGGGTGGCTTCCTGCAGGGACGACTGCTTCTTATGACTTCAGCTCTTCTATTGAGCACGACTACAGCGGTCGCGTAGGTATTTGGCGCATTCTGCGCCTACTAACAAAGTACGGCATTAAGGGGACGATTTCTGTCACTGGACTTTGCACTGAGCGCTTTCCCGACGCCGTAAAGGAAATTGCAAGACAAGGGCACGAGATTTGTGCGCACGTGTGGGCCCAGGACATCCGGCACTCAATTCTGTCGCCGGAACTACAGCTTGACGACATCCGGCGCAGTGTCAGCGCTCTTGAACGGTTGACGGGACGACGGCCGGTCGGGTGGATCTCGCCGGGGGGGAATGCCACGCAATACACAGGCCAATTTCTCGCTCAAGAAAAGTTTCTATGGTGGGGCGATCCGGGAAAGAACGACGACCTCCCTTACTTGATCGAGATAGACGGCCACAAAATGGTCATCATTGGGAGTCGTCGCGGTAAGGCGGGCATAAATGCGGTAGAGCTAATCCACCGGGGCGGGCAACAGCGCGAACTGTACCAGCGATTCGTCGACGAATTCAACGGCCAGTACGCGGAAAGTGAACAGGGGCCGGGTCTTATTTACGCCGTGATGCACGCAGATTTCCATACCGCCGGACTTAACCAGGTCTACGACGACATGATTCAGTACGCGCGACGATTCCCAGGAGTATGGTTCACGACGAGAGAAGAAATCGCTCGATACCTCCTCGAGAAGTACGGTTAAGTCATTCGATGGTCAGAGTCGCACGAAAAAAGGGCACGAAAAAAGGGGACGCGCCCGAATGGCACTTACTTAACCTTCTTGGGATGGCCATACTTTTGGATCTTGGCTCTGGCGATCTCGCGTGGTGTGGTGAGCAGTGGGTAGCATTTGGGTCGTCGCTTGATGGCGCGAGGCTCGATGCGGCCAAGGCGATCGCCGACGCGCTGTTGGGCGATCAGCAGCAGGAGGCCTTGGAATTGGTCGCGGTCAGCGGGAGCTTGATGATTCCAGGCGATACAGAGCTGCACGGTATGTTTGAAGCTGAGCTGTCGTGCAAAAAGATTGGGGTCAACGCTTTACCTTATAGGATGGGTGTATTAGCATCGCGGCATGTCCCGTCCGCTGCGTCTGGAATTCGCCGGCGCGTTGTATCACGTCACCGCGCGCGGCAATGCACGCGATGACATCTTTCGCGATGATGG
>JACPTK010000040.1 GCA_016192825.1 Betaproteobacteria bacterium
ACTGCTCGTGGCTGCCACCGGCGCCGTGGGCGGGGCCGGTCTGGCTGCGGCGTCCATACCGTTTGTGGCTTCGATGAGCCCAAGCGAACGCGCCCGGGCGGGCGGCGCACCGGTCGATGTCGATTTCGCGCGGCTCGGTCCCGGCGAACAGCTTACGTCCGAGTGGCGGGGGAAACCCGTCTGGGTCCTGCGTCGCACGCCGATAATGCTCAAGGCATTGGACAACGCGGACCTGCGCGCAAAGCTCGCTGACCCTGATTCGCAGGTGAGGAGCCAGCAGCCGGTCTACGCCCGCAACGCTTTCCGCTCGATCAAGCCGGAATATCTGGTGCTGGTGCCCATTTGCACCCACCTCGGCTGCGTGCCCACGTTCCGGCCCGATGTGGCGCCCCGGGACCTCGGACCCGAATGGCCTGGCGGCTATTTCTGTCCCTGTCATGGTTCCAAGTTCGACTTCGCAGGGAGGGTTTACCGAAACGTGCCCGCGCCCACCAACCTCGTGGTCCCGCCACACCGCTATCTGGGCGTGACAGTAGTCCGGATCGGCGTGGATCCGGAGCGCGCAACGTGAGCATGATCACACTTGCCAGGAGCGGCGAATCGACGCCGAAAAGCCGATGAAAAAATCCCCGATCGCACCATCGTCTTTGCGCGGTCTAGATCGGACTCGCGCCTTCGTCGCCGCATGCCTTGTTTCTGTGTCCGCCTTTGCGGCCGAAGACATGGAACGCGGCGCAAAGGCGTATCAGGCCTGTGTCGCATGCCATTCGCTCGAACCGGGGCGGCATTTCACCGCACCAAGCCTAGCGAACCTCTTTGACCGCAAGGCCGGTACGGCGCCCGGCTTCCAGCGCTACTCCGACGCGCTCAAGGGTTCAAGCGTAGTTTGGAATGAAAAAACCCTGGACGCCTGGCTCAGGGATCCGGCCAAGTTCATCCCGGGGAACGAGATGACGTTTCCCGGCATCAAGGACGAGAAGGTGCGGCGCGATCTCATCACGTACCTCGAGGCAGCCGATTCAAAGCCCGGCGCACGGCGACCGGGACCGCGCCTGCCGGACCTCAGGAAGGCGCCGCCCGAAGCCATCGTGAAGGCAGCCCGTCACTGCGGCGACACGTATTTCGTGACCACTCAGGACGGAAAAGTCCACAAGATCTGGGAATTCAACCTCCGCTTGAAAACGGACACCAGCGATAACGGTCCGGCCCCCGGCAAACCGGTCATCGTGGGAGCCGGAATGCAGGGCGACCGCGCCGCGATCGTATTTGCCGCGATCCGCGAGATCGGGGAGACGGCGAAGGAACAATGCGACTGATGCGGAGGTGAATCGTGGCCGACACTGCCGCGCTTCGCTCCACTCGCCGGCTTCGAACGGCGCTGGCGATTGCCGGGCTCGCGGTGCTTGTGGCTTCCGCTGTCGGAGTCTACCTGGAAACCAGCGGGGGCGGCGCGTTCCCGGTCGCAGGCCCGCAAAAGGGTGTCGGTTGGGCGAAGACTCCCGAGCCGGTTCCGGATATCCGTTTCGTTGACGGGAATGGGGCGCCGCGCGCGCTGTCGAACTTCCGCGGCAAGGTGGTGCTGCTCAACGTATGGGCGACCTGGTGCGCGCCGTGCCGCAAGGAAATGCCGGCGCTCGACCGGCTTCAGCGGACGCTCGGCGGCGCGGATTTCGAGGTGGTTGCGCTCTCGATAGACAACGGCGGGGCCGCTGCCGCGCGACAGTTTTACGACGAGATCGGCATCCGCTCGCTGGCGGTATACGTAGACGCGTCCATGGAAGCGACCGGCAAGCTGCGGGCGCTGGGGATCCCGACCACGCTGCTGCTGGATCGCGAAGGGCGCGAGCGCTGGCGCAAGACCGGCCCCGCCGAGTGGGACTCGCCTGAAATCATCGAGTCGCTGCGCGCAAGGCTGCGCGCCAGCGCATCCTGAGGAGATGGTCATGTGGACACGACGCAACGTTCTGAAGAGCCTCGCCGCCGGCGGCGGCATGCTAGCCACGCCCGCAACGCTGCGGCAAGCCGTCGGCGCCACGGAACCGGACGTGGAAATTTCCCTGACCGCAACCAGAGGGGAAGCTCCCGTCTTGTCGGGCCGCGCCACCCAAGTATTGACCTATCGCGGCAAGGTCGTGAAGGGTGACGCCGGGAGCGTGCAATCAATTCCCGGCAGCTACCCCGGTCCCATCATCCGCGTCCGCAAAGGCCAGCGGGTGCGCATCCATTTCGACAACAGTCTCGACGAAGCGAGCAACATCCACTGGCACGGCTTGCACGTGCCCGACGACATGGACGGGCATCCACGGTACGTGGTCGCCCCCGGGAAGCGCTACGTCTACGAGTTTGAAATCAAGGATCGGGCGGGTACCTACTTTTTTCACCCGCATCCGCACGGGCGCACGGGCAGGCAGGTCTATTTCGGCCTGGCCGGCCTTTTTCTCGTGACCGACGAGGAAGAACAGGCCGCGAAGCTTCCCTCGGGCGAATACGACTTGCCCCTGATCCTGCAGGACCGCAGCTTCGATGCGGAGAACCGCCTCGTGTTCCTCTCGGACGAGCGCGCGAGGCACGGCACGAGGGGCGGCGGAATGATGGGCCGCGGCATGATGGGGGGAGGCATGATGGGTGGGGGCATGATGGGTGGGGGCATGATGGACATGATGACCCGCATGATGGGCTTTCTCGGCGACCGCATTCTGGTCAACGGGCGTCCGGACGCGACCCTGTCCGTGGCGACCCGCCCATACCGGCTCCGCCTGCTCAACGCCTCGAACGCGCGCATCTTCAAGCTCGCGTGGGACGACGGCTCACCGCTCACCGTCATCGGCACCGATGGCGGCCTGCTTGAAGCGCCGGTGCAGCGGAGCTACGTGACGCTTGCGCCGGGAGAAAGGCTCGAACTGTGGGCGGATTTCAGCCGCCATGCCGTCGGCACCGAGCTCACGATGCGCAGCCTGCCCTTCGCAGGCGACATGGCGATGAGTGGCGGCATGATGGGGGGAGGCATGATGGGCGGCGGGATGATGGGGATGATGATGGGTAATCAGAGCCTGCCCAACGGCGCCGCCTTCCCGGTGTTCAAGGTGCGCGTGGCGCGCAGCGAGAAAGCGCCCGCCACCCCGCCGAAGCGGCTGTCAACCATCGTGCGGTACCGTCCCGAAGATGCGGTCAATTTTCGCAAGCCGCGGCTCTTCAACATCACGATGGGCATGATGGAATGGGGCATCAATGGGCGAAGCTTCGAGATGGAGGCGGTTGCCGATGACGAGATCGTCAAGCTCGGCGCGCTCGAAATCTGGGAGTTCACCAACGACGCCACGATGGGGATGATGGGCATGATGGCGCACCCGATGCATATCCACGGCCTGCAGTTCCAGATCCTGGAGCGCAGCGTCACGCGCGGGCTGCGCGAGGGATGGCAATCCGTGAGCGCGGGCTACGTGGACGAGGGCTGGAAAGACGAGGTGTTCCTCATGCCCGGGGAGCGGGCGAAGGTGCTCGTCGCGTTCAAGGATTTCCCGGGGCTGTTCCCCTACCATTGCCACATGCTTGAACATGGCGATACGGGGCTGATGCGCAACTACCGGGTGCGGGCCCACTGAGCTTTCGGTAAATGGTTGGCAAACCATTTGCCGCTGTCCATTTCCCCTCGCCCCTCGGGAGAGGGGGAAGGGGTGAGGGACCGAGTGTCGTCAGGCAATTAACCGACGCCCGGTAGCCCGGCCGCGCGCAGATTTGCCGCTCGAAGCTGTCTCAAATCTTGTTAACTTGAGGAGAAACTCGATGGAAAATGTGCGAAACGTCGAAGCGAATGCGGCTGCCGCGCAGGAGTGCTGCGCGCCCGCCGCGAAAAGCGGGTGGCTGAATCAGCGGAACTTGTTGATCGGTGTCGCGCTTGCGGGCGGCGCGGGGGCGCTGGTCCTCGGCTGGGACTGGCTGGTCGCCGCCGGTTTGGCGTCCATCATCATCGCAGTGGCACCGTGCCTCGTGATGTGCGCGCTCGGATTGTGCATGCAACGCACGGGCAAGAGCGAACAGGCCACGGTGGGGACACCACCGCCGACACCCAGCCCTGATGCGCTGGCCGTAAGGGCGGAAGCGGCCATCGAAACCAGCACGCCCGCGCCGGGAAACCGGGCCTGATCGCTTTTTGTCAGGGCCCTTTCTTTTTAGCCTGATTCGATGTTCGAAGGCGGCACGGTCGGACTCGCAGCGGCGTTCGCCGCGGGCCTGATCTCGTTTCTCTCGCCCTGCGTGCTGCCGCTGGTCCCGGCCTACGTTTCGTACGTCGCCGGCGATCCGTCGTACGCGGTGCAGGGGGAAACGAGCGGCCGCGGGCGAATCGGCGCGGCGGTGCTCAGCGCGTTCTTCGTTCTCGGATTCGGCACGGTGTTCATCGCGCTGGGCGCAAGCGCCACGGCACTGGGCCGCCTGTTGCTCCAGTACCGCTACGAAACCAACGTCATCGGCGGCGCGATCGTGATCGCCTTCGGTTTGCTGATGATCGGCATGACGCGCGGCATGCCGTGGCTGCAGCGCGAGTTTCGCTTTCATCCGCGCCTTGCGGGCGGGCACCCGGCGGCGGCCTATGTGCTGGGACTCGCTTTCGGCTTCGGCTGGACGCCGTGCATCGGGCCGGTGCTCGGCGCGATCTTGACGGTGAGCGCCGTGCAAACGACGGTATCGGGCGGCGTTGCGCTGCTCTCGTTCTACGCAGCGGGGCTCGGCGTGCCGTTTTTGCTGTCGGCGCTTTTCACGCGCGAGCTTGTTTGGCGGCTCAGGGGTCTGCGCCGCTTCGGGACGGTGCTCCAGATCGCGGCGGGTTTCATCCTCGTGCTGATGGGCATCGCCATGATCACCGGCCAGCTCTCGGCCTTCGCGTTCTGGCTGCTTCGGATGTTCCCGGCGCTCGGACGAATCGGATAATGAGCTTCTACCAACGCTGGGTCTTGCCCTGGCTGATCGACCTCAGCATGCGCAACAAGGAAGCGCGGCGCTACCGCGAGCGGACGATCCCGCTCGCAAAAGGCCGGGTGCTCGAGATCGGTATCGGCTCCGGGCTCAATCTGCCGTTCTACGGAAAGCAGGTCGAGCAGCTCGTCGCCGTTGACCCCTCCGCAGAGCTCCTGCGGATGGCCGAGAAAAGGGCGCGCAAGACGGCCATTCCGATCGAATTCATTCCGCACACGGGCGAAGAGCTGCCGCTTACGGATGCGTCCGTAGACACCGCCGTCTTCACCTTCACGCTCTGCACGATTCCCGATCCGCTGATGGCGCTGCGCGAAGCACGGCGCGTGCTCAAGCCCTCAGGCGAGCTCCTTTTCGCCGAGCACGGGCTCGCGCCCGATGCCCGCGTGCGCGCGTGGCAGCGCCGGCTCAACCCGCTCTGGAGCCGTATCGGCGGCGGCTGCAACCTCGACCGGAAAATTGACGAGCTGATCGCGGCAGCCGGCTTTCGCTTCGCCGCGCTGGAGACTGAATACGCGAAGGGACCGCGCCCGATGAGCTACGTGTACGTCGGTCGCGCGAAGCCGGATGACGCTTGGCGCGGGATTGGCGGCGACGGGATGCACTGATGGCCGAGGAATCCATGTCTCCAGGAGATACGTAGATATAGGCCACGGAACGATGGAGATGACGATGCTGATCAGGAAACCGAGCGATATCGAGCCCTCCGAGATCACGGATCGGGCGCTTTACCAGAACCGGCGGGCGTTCATCAAAAGCGCGGGCGCCGCGGCACTGACCGCCGGCCTGCCGGGATGGTTCGCCGCCGAGGCTGCTATCCCCGGCAAGATCGCGCTGCCGCCGATCCGCAAGAGCGCCTACAGCACCAACGAGCCGCTCAATTCGCTCAAGGACATTACGGGCTATATCAATTTCTACGAGTTCGGGACGGACAAGTACTCCCCCGCCGTGCTCGCCAAGAGCCTGCGCACCCGGCCGTGGACGGTCAGGGTGAGCGGCGAGGTGAAACGGCCGAAAACGTTCGAGGTGGACGAGTTGATTAAGCTCGCCCCGCTCGAGGAGCGCACCTACCGCCTGCGCTGCGTGGAGGCCTGGTCGATGGTCATCCCATGGATCGGCTATCCCATCGCGGAATTGATCAAGCGTCTCGAACCGACCGGGAACGCCAAGTACGTCGAGTTCACCACGCTCCACGATCCCGATCAGATGCCCGGCCAGCGCGCGTTCTTCGGCTCGCTTGACTGGCCGTACGTCGAGGGGCTGCGCATGGATGAAGCGATGCATCCCCTTGCGATCCTCGGCTTCGGGCTTTACGGCGAGGTGCTGCCCAACCAGAACGGCGCGCCGGTGCGCGTCGTCGTGCCGTGGAAATACGGTTTCAAGAGCGCGAAATCGATCGTCGGCATCCGTTTCGTCGAAAAGCAGCCGTTGAATTCGTGGCAGAAGGCCAATTCGCGGGAATACGGGTTCTATTCGAATGTGAATCCCACGGTGGACCACCCGCGCTGGAGCCAGGCGACCGAGCGACGCATCGGTGATTTCTTCAAGCGCAAGACGCTGATGTTCAACGGCTACGCCGAGCAGGTCGCGCACCTCTACGCGGGCATGGACCTGCGCAAGTACTATTAACTAACGACTCACAACCCAACGTGCTCGCCGTGCTGGCGCGTCCTGCCCCAGTCGCTTCCCTCGCAGCCGTAGACCCGGCGAACATGCGCCGCATCAAGGCAGCTTTGTTCGTGGCCAGTCTGGGTCCGCTCGCCTATCTAATATGGCTCGGGTTCACCGGGGGTCTGGGCGCGGATCCGGTGGAATTCATCCGGCGCTCCACCGGGACGTGGACGCTGGATTTCCTAATCATCACGTTGAGCATGACACCCCTTCGGCGCATGACAGGGTGGCACTGGCTCGCGCGTCTTCGCCGAATGTTCGGCCTTTACGCATTTTTCTACGCAGTGATCCATGTCGTGACTTACTTGTGGCTCGACCAGTTGTTCGACCTGGAGACGATCTGGCGCGATGTCATAAAGCGTCCCCTGATCGCCGCCGGGTTTCTGAGCTTCGTTTTGATGATCCCCCTCGCCGCCACCTCGACCGACCGCATGGCGCGGCGGCTCGGCGGCAAGCGCTGGCAGCAACTGCATCGCGCCGTCTATGCGGTGGCGATCGCGGGCGTCATTCACTTCTGGTGGCTGGTGAAGCTCGACTACACGCGCCCGCTGCTCTATTCCATGATCTTCGGTTGTTTGCTCCTCGCTCGGTTCGTATACCGTTTTCGAAGGAACGCACCCGCAATCCCTACCGTACAAAGTGCTGCACGCATGCGTGACGGCAGAGCCGGCTCAGTGTAGTTTGCGTTTAGGCCCTCTGCTGTCCGCGCTGGTGTCACGCGGATCACCCGTCACCACCAGATGAAGCTTCAATTGCGCACGGCGGTCATGGTCCTGGGACTCGTTGCCGCGATTCCCACCTTTGCCAAGGATGTGCTGCTCGTCGCGGATCCCGCGGCGCCCCTCGCCCGAGCGTGGACGCACCAGCGCTTCGGCGCCGCGACGGAGTACAAAGAAATCATGCTCGACGGCGTCGCAGCGATCCGCGCCATCGGGCGAAATTCCGCGTCCGGCCTCTACCGGGATTTCCGCTACAGAATTGCGGAGCATCCCTGGATCGAGTGGACGTGGCGCGTCGATCGGCTGCAACGAACGGCGGACATCCGCGTCAAGGCTCGCGAGGATTACGCGGCCGTGCTCTTCCTGATCTTCGGGCGCCCGAGCCTGCTCAATCGGGATGTCCCGACGCTCGCCTACGTTTGGACGAGCGCTCGCATTCCCGAGGGTTCGATCCTGGACAGCCCCTATCATCCGGGGACGACGCGAAACATCGTCGTGCGAAGTGGCGAGGCGCGGCTCGGCGAGTGGCTCACGGAGCGCCGCAACGTCATCGATGATTTCCGGCGGGCGTTCGGGCGGGAATCTCCGGAAACCGTGGAGGTGATCGCTCTCTTCACGGACAACGACCAGACTCGCGAACCGGTCGAGACCTATTACGGCGCGGTGCAGGCGCTGCCCCGGTGAAAGCCGTCATGCAGCTCGTCAGTGACGGATCGCATGCTCAAAGGCGTTCGAGACACCGCCGCCTGGAGGACGCCGTCACCGCAGGGCCGCGCGGAAAACGACCTTGACCTCGGCGCCGAGCCAGCGGGTGTCGGACCACTCCCCGGTGCCGATGCCGTAGCGCAGCCGATCCAGCGTCAACGACCCGGAGACGACCCACCTGCCCTCCTCCTGCTGCAGCCTGAACGGCACATCCAGGTTGTGGCCCTTGCCCTTGATGTGCAGCGCGCCGTGGGCGAGCTGCCGGCCTTCGCGTGCTTCGACGGACGTGCTCGCGAACGCGAGCCGCGGAAACTCTTTGACTGCAAAGAACTCCGTTTCCTTCAGTGCCGCGTCCACCTCGGGCAGGCCGGTATCCACCGTTGCGGGGTGGAGCCATACGTCGATCCGTGTCACCCGGTCCTGCGTGAAACAGATCTCGCCGCCGAAGCCGCGGAACATACCGCGGAAGGGCGAACCCGCCTGCCGCACTTCGAAAGACACGCTGCCGCGGGCGCCATCCACCGCGCGGCAATCGTCGGCGGACGCCGGAACCGGGACAAATAAGAACAGCAACGGGATCAATCGTCGCGTCAAACGTTCCTCCTGGGTCGCCACGGCAGCATGCGGTGCATCACGCCGTCCCGACGCAAGAATGCATGGTGCAGCGCGGCGCCGATATGTCCGACCAGCAGCAGTGCGAGCAGCCCGACGAGGACTCGGTGCGTCAGCTTGAAGAGTTCGGCCAGTTCGCGATCCTTCGAAACGAGGTCCGGCACCTGCATCAGTCCGAACCAGTTGACGGAAAGGCCCGCCGCAGAGGCATGAAACCAGCCCGCGAGCGGCGCGAGAATGAGCAAAACGTAGAACAGCCGGTGCGTCGCGACCGCAGCGCGGCGTTCCCAGCGCGGCATCGAATCCGGCAATGCTGGCGGCGGATTCAGCGAACGCCACGCGAATCGCAACAGCACCAGCGCGAGAATGCCGAGCCCGAGCGACTTGTGGCGAGACAGCCATTGCAGCCGGGCAAGGCTCACCGGCAGGTCAGCCGCGTAAAGGCCCATTCCAATCTGAACGAACACCAGCGCGGCGACGATCCAGTGAAACGCCTGCGCTATGATACCGTAGCCCTCCGCTGAATTCCGGAATCGCATGACGTCAAGGATATCCGCCCGACAAACGCCGCGTCCAGCCTATCAGGCGCGCCGGTTGACGCTGCTGCTGTTCGCGCTGATGGCGGTCGCAGCCTGCCAGACGCTGCCGCCGCCCGAGGACGTTTCAGTGCTCGCCGAGCCCGCGGATGCCGGAGCGGGAGTTCCCTCGACCGCTCCGCGCTTCGTGGTCGATCCGCAGGCGTCCGAAATCCGGTTGCTCGTCTATCGCGAGGGTCCGCTCGCCCGATTCGGCCACAATCACGTCATCGTCGGCCACGTGCGCGGCGACATCCATGCCGGAGACGCAGCGGGGAAGAGCGGCTTCCAGCTTGAGATTCCGGTGGACTCCTTCGAAGTGGATCCGCCCACGGCGCGCGCCGAGGAAGGCGCCGAATTCGCAGCGGAGGTCTCCGAGCAGGCGCGCACGGCCACGCGTGAAAACATGCTCGGCGCCGAAGTCCTCGATGCGGCGAGCCACCCGTTCATCCGCGTGGAGTCCGTCGCGCTGGTCGGCCCCCGCTGGAACCCGACCGTCACTGCGCGCGTCACGCTGCGCGGGGCAACGCGCGCGCTGCGCTTTCCCGCGGCCGTTTTCCAGCAGGACGACACGCTCGCGGTGATCGCGACGTTCGGGATCAGCCAGACCCATTTTGGGGTGCAGCCATTTTCGGTCCTGGGCGGCGGATTGCAGGTGCGCGACACGCTGGATGTCCGCATCCGTCTCGTGGCGCATCGCGCACACTAGGAGTTTGTCGGACTTTGGCCAGACAAACTCCTTATGCAAAACCGCCCGCACGAAAACGGGACTAGAAGGCGGTGAAAACCACGTTTCGAGCCTATTCTCGTGCCCATTGGAGATCAATCGGAGTCATTGATTCGCGGTTCATTCAATATCCGCGGGCGATTTTGCTGTTAGCAGCCTGTCGGACACCTAAGTCCGACAGGCTGCTAGGCTACAAGGCCACGCCAATCGCTGTGGACGACATGCCTTGACCCTGGAGCAAGGTCCAGGGTTTATGCTGTACGCGTTGGAGGACTAACCATGAACGGACTGACTATCGGCAAAGTAGCGCACAGCGCCGGGTTGGCGATCGATACCGTGCGCTATTACGAGCGCGAGGGGCTGCTGGAGAAACCGGCGCGCAGCGCATCGGGCTACCGGCATTACCGCCCGGACGTGATCGCGCGGTTGCGCTTCATCCGCCAGGCCAAGGACCTCGGTTTTTCGCTCTCCGAAATTCGGGAGCTGCTTGCCTTGAAGGTCGCTCCGGGCAAGTCGTGCGCGGATGTGAAGGCGCGCGCCGAAGCGAAGATCGCCGATGTCGAGCAGCGTATTGCACAACTTAACCGGATGAAGGGCGCGCTCTCGAAGCTGGCCACGGCGTGCTCCGGCCGCGGCCCGACGAGCGAATGCCCGATACTCGAGGCCATGGAGACACACGAGATCCGGCAATGAAGACGCTCGTCGTCACGATCGAAGGCATGCACTGCGACGGCTGCGCCGAGACGATCAAGGCGCTGCTCGATGTCGAGGCCGGCGTCAAGGCATCGAGCGTGTCGTTCAAAGACGGCAGCGCACGCGTGCTCTACGACCCGGCGGCGATCGATGAACCCGGAATCGCGGCCGCCATTGAGAGGGGCGGTTACAAGGCCAAGCTCCCCGCATGACCGAGTCCCTGACTTCGTCCATCCTGCTGCCGATCGGGCTTGGGTTGTTCGGTTTCATCGAGCCGTGCACCATCGGCTCGACGCTGGTCTTCATCAAGGTGATGGAAGGCAAGACTGCCGCGATCAAGCTGTGGCAGGTCGGCGTGTTCACCGCAACCCGCGCTCTCTTCATCGGGGCGCTCGGCGCGGTCGCAGTCCTCGTCGGTTCGGCCTTCATCGGCTTCCAGAAAGCGATGTGGACGGGGCTCGGCGCGCTTTACGTCGCGCTGGGACTGCTGTTTCTCGCCGGCCGCGCGGGTATCGTCATGACCTCGCTCGGCCCGAGCCTCGCACGCATCGGCGAAGTACGCGGCTCCGCGGCGCTCGGGCTGCTGTTCGGGCTCAACATCCCCGCGTGCTCGGCGCCGCTGCTGTTCGCGCTGCTCGGCGCCGCCGCCGCGAGCGGCGTGTCGGGCGCCACGCTCGCGAATGGCTTCCTGTCCCTGGCGCTTTTCGGCCTCGCGCTGTCGCTCCCCCTGGCGGTCGCCGTGCTTTTTCCCGTGGCGCGGCGGGCGCTCGACTGGCTCGCGGGCCTGAGCCGGCGCGTGCCGCGCTGGACGGGGATCGTACTCGTCGCCCTCGGCATATGGTCGATCTGGTTCGGGCTGTTCGTGACCCCCCAGCCCGCATGATCCATTACTGCCAAACTGACTGAGTTGTGCGATGAACTCGTGCCGGGAGGCACCTCAGCATGCGGGCTGAACGAAAATTCAATTTGTTACGCACCTTCAGGAATTTGCCGAGTCCCTCGGCAAATTCCTCTTGACTCTGGAGCTCGCTCCAGGGTCTAGGCTGCGGTTCAAGGAACCCGCAAAGGGCATGACATGAGCGTGGCGGAGAGCCTCGAACGCACGGAAAAAATCCAGCTGAAGATCGGCGGGATGGCGTGTTCCTTCTGCGTCACGAGCATCACCAAGGCGCTCGGACGCATGGACGGCGTGCACCACGTCAACGTCAATCTCGCGCACGAGGAGGCGTTGATCGAATTCAATCCCGATGCGGTGACTGCCGGAGCGCTGCGGGAGACGCTGCGCGACCTCGGCTACACCATCCGCGACCCGAACAAGGTCCGCGCTTACGAAGAGCAGGAGGCGGAGCTCAGGCAACAGCGGGACAACCTGCTCTTCGCCGCGGGATCGTCAGCGGTCTCGCTCACGGCCATGTCGCTGATGTGGCTCGAATGGCTGCCGCCCCGGGGCATGGCCTCGATGTACTGGCTGATGCCGATCCTCGCGCTCTCGACGATCTTCGGTCCGGGCTGGCACATCCTCACCATGGCGTGGGCCAGCCTGCGGCGCGGCATCCTCAACCAGCACGTGCTGCTCGAATTCGGCGCCTTCGCCGGATTGGCCGGGGGATTTCTCGGTTACATCTATTCCGAGTTCCCGGCGCCCGATTTCTTCGGCGTCGCGGTGTTCGTGACCACCTATCACATCTTGTCCGGCTGGGTCTCGCTGCTCGTGCGCACGCGCGCTTCGCAGGCGGTGCGAAAGCTCCTGGCATTGGCCCCCGCCACCGCCCGCGTCGTGCGGGACGCTCGCGAGCAAGTGATTCCGATCGAGCAGGTGCTGCCCGGCGATCGCGTGCGTGTGCGTCCGGGCGAATCGATCCCGGTCGACGGCGTCGTTGCCGAAGGCGGCTCTGCGGTGGACGAGCATCTGGTCACCGGCGAATCGATCCCCGCGGAGAAACGGCCCGGCGACAGCGTCATCGGGGGCTCACTCAATCAGTACGGCACGCTGCTCGTCCGGGTGACCGAGGTCGGCGAGGAGAGCTTTCTCAGCCAGGTGGCGCGGCAGGTCGAGGAAGCGCGTGCCCTTAAGCCCGGACTTCTCGTGCTGGTGGATCGCATCCTGCAGATCTACGTGCCGGGCGTGGTGCTGTTCGCCGCGGCCGCGCTGCTCATCTGGACGCTCGGCGCGTGGTGGGCAACGGGCGCTCCGGACTGGACGCGCGCCATCTTTGCGGCGCTCGCCGTATTCGTGATGGGCTATCCGTGCGCGTTGGGAATGGCAACGCCCCTGGCGATGATCCGGGGTGGCGGCATGGCCGCCGAGCGCGGCATTCTGATGCGCTCGGGGGAGGCGTTTCAGGCACTCAAGGACATCCGCAGTATCGTGCTCGACAAGACGGGCACCCTCACCGAAGGGCGTCCGTCGCTGCGCGAGATCGTGAGCTTTGGCGCAGCCGAGGGCGAACTGCTGGCGGTCGCCGCGGCTGCGGAAGCCGCTTCCGAGCACCCCTTGGCGCGCGCGATCGTGGAGGCCGCTTTCGAGCGCGGCATCACGCCGCCCGGCGTGGACGGCTTCGAGGCGATCCCGGGCAGGGGCATCGTGGCGCAAATCGAAGGCGCGCAGACACTGGTCGGAAGCCCGCGCTTTCTCGCCGAACGCGGGGTCTCTCTTGAGGCAAGCGAAGCGCGAATCGGGGCGCTGGAAAGAGAGGCACATACGGTGATCGCGGTGGCGCGCGGCGAGACCTGCCTGGGCCTGCTCGCGCTGGGCGACAACCTGCGGGCGGACGCGCGGGAGGCGGTGGCGGCGCTGCGTGCGAGTGGTGTCCAGCCGGTTCTGGTCACGGGTGACAACGAACGCACGGCGCGCGTCATCGCGGGCAAGCTGGGGATCGACCGCGTTCACGCCGGCGTGCTGCCCGGCGGAAAAGCCGGGATCGTGCGGCAGCTCCAGGCGCGCGGACGGGTGGCCATGGTCGGCGACGGCATTAACGACGCGCCCGCACTCATGCAGGCCGATGTGGGCATCGCCATCGGCGCGGGGACCGATATCGCCATCGAGTCGGCCGACATCGTGCTGGTCGGTCATCGTCTGGGCGCGGTGGTCGAAGCGTTCAGCATCGGCAGGCTGTCCTACCGCAAGACCGTGCAGAACCTGATGCTCGCGTTCGCCTTCAACGGGGTCGGCGTGCCGCTCGCTGTCACCGGCCTCGTTCATCCGGTATGGGCGATGATCGCCATGGCGGCCAGCGTCACCGCGGTGCTCACCAACTCGTTCGCCGGGCGACTGTTGCCCGCGAAAAGCCGAGGCGAAACGCTTGCGAGCGTCAACGGAGGGCGATATGGCATGGGCGCGTAATCTGGCCGTCACCGCCGTAGTGGCCCTGATCATCGGCTGGTTCGTGCTTTCGGCCCGGGAGCAGACGGGATTCGTCGTTCCCCCGGTGGACGGATTCATGGAAGGACAGCGGATCCGCTTCATCCACACCGAGGTCTCGGATCCGGAGGTCGCGAAACTCCTGACGCAGATGAAGGGCTCGCCCGTTCTCACCGTTCCCTCGCTTGCGAAGGCGCCGAAGGAGGCGCTCGCCAACGTCTATGTGTTTACCAACGGCGTCGCGGGCGAGGGACCGTTCAAGTTTCAGCCCGATGTGTTCGACAACCCGCCCGGGCACGCGGGCTACTCGCCCCTGCGCGCGCTTGTGCTGGTCTCCTGGAGAAACCCCGGAAGGGCGCGCGAGTTGAGAAGCGCCGAGGAAGTGAACCAGGCGCTCGCGCAAGGGGACATCGAGGTCAAGCAGCCCGGCGTCGTCATCAACATGCCGATGATCACCTGGCCGCCCGATGGACACCGGTAGCGGCAGGAGGACGCATGTCATGCGACCGGAGCCGGTGACGCGTGCGGACGCGATGCTTGACGTTCAGGGCAGGTCTGGGGTGTTGCGTGTTTTATCGTGACGGCGGGAACAGCGAGGTGTTGGCCATGAAAATGACGTGGCGGCAAACGGTCTTGATTGTCAGCCTGTTATTGATGTCCACAGCCGCGGTTGCCGCGCCGCAGGTATACAAGCTAGGCGTGGACGGGCTTGCCTGCCCGTTCTGCGCCTACGGCGTCGAAAAGAAGCTGAAAGCCGTCAAGGGTGTCGAGAAAGTTGATGTCGACATCAAAACCGGTAATGTCATCGTCACCGTGGTTGAAGGCGCGGTTTTCGACCAAGCCACGGCGAAAAAGGCGGTGACGGAAGCGGGCTTCACTCTTCGAGGCTTCGAGAAAATTCCGCAGGGCACCAGCAAATGACGACGACACACGGTGCGGCGAAAGTCACGATCACGTCGTTGGCCGGTCTTCTGCTCGGCGCCGCGTGCCCCGCGTGGCCCGCGCCGATCACTTTTAACACCGCTCTGCCGGTTCATGAGGGCGGCTGGGTGTTGCGCGAGCAGTTCGTATTGAGCAAGAACGCGGACGATCCGGATCCTGCCGCCGACCGCAATATGCGGGCGTCGGGCCTCGTCTCAGTTCTGGGCTACGGAGTCAGCCGCGATTTCGCGCTGTTCGGCGTGCTGCCTTATCTCGACAAACGGCTCGACGTAAACGTGGCGGGCGAGAGAGTCACGCGCAGCGACGAAGGCGTCGGCGATCTCACCGTGATCGGCCGCTATACCGCCTACACCAGCGACGCGCCAGGGCGCACTTTTCGAATCGCTCCTTTCCTGGGGGTCAAAGCGCCGACGGGCCCCGACGATGCACGGGACGACTTGGGGCGCCTGCCGCCGACGGTACAGCTAGGCGCGGGTTCATGGGACTTTCTGGGCGGCGTGGTCGCCACCCACCAGACGCTCGACTTCCAGGTCGATGCTCAGCTCGCATACAGGGCCAATCGCGAGGCCAACGGCTTTCGGTTTGGAGACGTTGGCGGGCTCGACGTTTCCCTGCAGTATCGCCTGTGGCCGCAACGGCTCGGCAGCGGGATTCCTGCCTTTCTCTACGGTGTGCTGGAAGCGAACCTCGTGCATGCCCGGAAAAATCGGCTCGGCGGGATCAGGGACCCGAACTCCGGCGGCACCACTTTGTTTCTCTCCCCCGGACTGCAGTACGTCACCAGGAAATGGATTCTTGAGGCCGGCGTGCAGATCCCGGTCGTTCAGGACCTCAACGGGACGGCGTTGAAGAACGACCACATCTTCAATGCGGGCTTCCGGATCAACCTCTGAGCCCCGCCCGGACATGAACGCGAAGGTCGTTCTCAAGATCGCGCGCAACCTTGTCATCGTGACCGTCATGCTCGTGGTCGGCGGCTGGCTCGCGTTCGTGCCCTCGGCGAAAGAGTCGCCTTATCGGTTCGTGACCGCGTGGGGGGAAAAAGGCAACGGTCCGGGACAATTCAACGATCCGATCGGCATCGCTGTCGCGGATGGCGAGGTGTTCGTCTCCGACTCGCGTAACGGCCGCATCCAGGTGTTCGACCTCGACGGCCGCTTCAAGCGCGCGTTCGGCACGCCCGGCGAGGAACCGGGCAAACTGGGACGGCCGATGAATCTCGCCATTCATCGCGGCGACCTTTATGTCGCGGAATATTTCAACGATCGCGTGCAGGTTTTCGGGCTCGATGGAACCCCCAAGCGTATCGTCGGCAAGCCCGGCAGCGGACCGGGCGAATTCAAAGCAGCGGGGGGCGTGGCGGTGGCCGCGAACGGCGATCTGTTTGTCGCCGACTTCTATAATCACCGCGTGCAGCAGCTCAAAGCCGACGGCAGTTTCGTACGGCAATGGGGGACGACGGGAAAAATCGGCGTGTGGGCGGGTGAGTTCAACTATCCGACGGATGTTGCCCTCGCCCCTGACGGCACGCTGTACGTGGCCGACGGCTACAACGACCGCATCCAGGCATTCGCCCCGGAGGGGGGCTTCCGCGGAAAGTGGGGCGGTCCGTTTGCGATCAACATTTTCGGACCCTTCAACGGCTGGTTTGCGACGGCGACCAGGGTGGCCGTGGACAAGTCGGGCAACGTGTTCGTCGCCGATTTCTACAATCAACGGATCCAGAAATTCAACGCCGACGGCGCATTCCTGACGAGCTTCGGCACACCGGGACAAGGCCCAGGTAATTTCAATTATGCGATCGCCGTCGCCGCGGCTGAGGATGGCACCGTGTTCGCCGTGGACTACGGCAACAACCGCATCCAGAAGTGGCGGCCCGCCGGCCGCGTCGGTCGATGAAGGGTTCCGGGATCAGGATCCTCGCCGTAATCGCAGTCGTCCTCGCGCTGGCGGGGGCCTATTGGTTGCTTCACGAAACCGGAGTCCTGGCGACGGTCCTCGACGGGGCTGCGCTGCGTCAGCGCATCGACGCGCTCGGCGCGGCGGGCCCGCTGGCAGTCATCGGGCTCATGGTGCTTGCCATCATGGTAAGCCCCATCCCCAGCGCCCCGATCGCCGTCGCAGCCGGCGCCGCCTATGGTCACGGCTGGGGCATGCTCTACGTCCTGCTCGGCGCGGAGCTCGGGGCGCTCGCCGCCTTCGGTCTGGCGCGCCTCCTCGGACGCGAGACCGTGCAGCGCTGGTTCGGTGATCGTCTGCCGGCGGGGTGGCTCGGCTCCCAGAATGTGCTGATGACGGTCGTGTTCGCCAGCCGCCTGGTGCCGTTCATCTCCTTCGACGTAGTGAGCTACGCGGCGGGGCTGACGGCGCTTTCCTGGTGGCGCTTCGCGATCGCCACCCTCGCCGGCATCGCGCCGGCTAGCTTTCTTCTCGCCCACGTCGGCAGTGAGATGGCGAACGGCGAATTTGACAGGATGATGTACAGCGTACTGGCCCTGGGCCTGATCACGCTGGTCCCGGTTGCGGCGCATTTCCTGCGCCAACGCCTTGGCAATCGGCCGGATTCCCGGCGTTCTAAATGAAGCTGCAATATTTTGTCATTTCGGTCGCCCTCGCCTGCCCTGCGGCCGGTTCCGCCATGGGACTCCTTCCGCGAGACAAGGATAAGGCAGCCTGGGAGTCACTCCAGGGACAGGTGTTGAAGGGGCTGGGAGGCAGTTGCGAGCCGGTCACTCAACCTGCGAATCGTGTCACGGCAGCGGCGATGGCCGGTGCGGCGCGCGATGAGCTGCCGGTCAACAAGATAGTGACCGCGAAACTTCACGCGATGGACAAGGTGAAATTTGCGCGCGGTCCGGAGAAAAAGCAGGGAAAACCGCAGGACGCAGGCGGTCTGCTCGTCCTGACTCCGCCGGTGACGGGAACCTACGTTCTCGGCACCGTAAGCCGGGCATGGGTTGACGTGGTTGACCAGGAGCAGAACCGATTCGCCGTGGCCAAGCCGTATCAATGGGTGGATTTCTGCGGGCGGCGCATGAAGGCGGGGATCTTCGAGCTCCGTGCCGGCTTGCGCTATTGGATACAAGTGTCGGCGAGCCCTGAGCCGACGCTCGATCTGTTCGTCGCAGGCCCGCTGAATTAACGTTCGGCAGCCAACGTATCGATTATCGGGCAGCCTGATCTTCGGCTTCCCTTCGAGCATTCCGCGATCAATCCCTTCAACGCTTTGTGTATGGCCGCCAGGTCACCGATTTTTTCCTCGACCGTGGCGAGCTTCTTCTCCGCCAGCGCTTTGGTCTCCGCGCAGTGCCTGCCATCCGAAAGCCCCAGAAGCACCGCAACCTCGTCCAGGGAAAACCCCAGCACCTGCGCCCGCTTGATGAACCGGATCCGCGCCGCAGCATCGGGAGCGTAGCGCCGCACCCCGCCGGGCGGCCTGATTGGCATGGCGAGCAGGCCGCGGCGCTGATAGAAACGTATGGTCTGGATGTTGACCCCCGCGTCGCGCGCGAGCGTCCCAATGGTCAATGCTGTCCGAGCCATAGCGAGGGTTTCCGGGGCTTGACACTGTACCTATGTACAGACTTTACCATTTGAGCGATCGGAGGTCCACGCATGGGATTCGAGAATTTGCAGCTGATTTGGAAGAAGCCGGTGTACCGGGTCATCTGGCTTCTCGCCGCGCTGGTGGTGGGTTGGCTGTATGCAGGACTCTTGACCGACCCGGCGGCCTATGACGTGATGGGATGGGTTTTCGCTCTGGCTTTTCCGGTCCTCACGGGAGCAACGCTTGCGGTACTGATCGCAAGCTACAGGGAGCAGAGGGCTTGCGGCCTCGACGCAGCGGGTAGCGGCGTGGGCGGCAGCGTTCTGGGCATCTTCACGGTCGGATGTCCCACCTGCCCGGCGCTCCTGCTTGGCTGGATCGGCCTGGGCGCGGCTGTTCCCAGCGCTTTCCTCGCCAGCCCGTGGGTGAAGCTTGCGAGCCTTTTGCTGCTGGTCGCCGCGTTATTCTGGGCTGGCAGGAAGAAATCACCAGTATCGTGAAGGAGTGCGCCGTGAAGAAACTGATGAATACTGCCCTGTTTTTCCTGCTCGCAGTCGCCTCCGCCGCGGCCCTGGCGGAGATCCGGATCGTGACGCTCGCGGTTTCGGGGATGACGTGAGCGTCATGCGTGATCTCCGTGATGAGATCGCTGACCAGAGTCGACGGCGTCGTCAAGGCGGACGTGAGCCTCGAAAAAGCCGAAGCCGTCGTCACTTTCGATGATGCGAAGACCGGGGTCGAGGTGCTGCTCAAGGCGACCAAGGACGCCGGCTACCCGTCAACGCTGAAGAAGGAGCGGAAATGAACGTTTACACCCTGCGGGTGACAGGAATGACCTGCGATCATTGCGCGCAGACCGTCGCGAAAGCGTTGGGCAAGGTGCCGGGCGTAACGGCGGCACAAGTTTCGTATGCGGAAGGCACGGCGCGAGTCGACTCGAGCGATGGCGTGCCGGAATCGGCACTGGTCAAGGCAGTAGCAGGCAAAGGCTACCGGGCAGAGCTGCTTCAAGCCCGCGGTGCCAGCGGGCCGGGGCGTGTTGCCTCCGCGGATACGGGGGCGCGCTCGGCGCGAAAAGCCGAGGCGGGCCTTCACGTTGCCATCGTCGGAAGCGGCAGCGGCGCATTCGCCGCCGCCATCCAGGCCGTCGAAGCGGGCGCCTCGGTTACCATGATCGAGCGCGGCACGCTGGGTGGTACTTGCGTGAACGTCGGCTGCGTCCCGTCCAAAATCATGATTCAGGCGGCTCACGTCGCGCACGCGCATGCAGCAGGTCCTTTCCCCGGAATCGCGAGCCGCGAGCCGCAGGTAAACCGGTCGGCGCTGGTCGCGCAGCAGCAGGGTCGCGTCGAGGAACTGCGGTTTGCCAAATATCAGAGCATCGTGGATGCCAATCCAAGCATCAACGTGCTGCAGGGCTACGCCCGCTTCCAAGATGCCCATACTTTGATGGTGAAGCGCCCGGACGGCCGGGAGACACAACTGAAAGCAGAACGGGTGCTGATCGCGACCGGCGCCTCCCCCGCGATACCGCCCGTGCCGGGGCTCAAGGAGTCGCCCTATTGGACTTCCGCCGACGCGCTGGTGGCGGAAGAACTGCCAAAGCATCTCGTCATCATCGGATCGTCCATCGTCGCGGTCGAGCTGGGGCAGGCGTTCCTGCGGCTCGGCTCGAAGGTGACGATGATCGCACGCAGCAAGGTGCTGTTCCGCGAGGATCCCGCCATCGGTGACGCCCTCGAGGAGGCGCTCGCTGGCGAGGGCATGAAAATTCTGACCCACACCACCACGCGGTCGGTGGCCCACCGCGATGGAATATTTCGCGTTGAGACCAGCGCGAACGCCATCGAGGGAGACCGTCTCCTGGTGGCGACCGGCCGCCGCCCGAATACGAGCGGCATCGGCCTCGAGGAACTCGGCGTGAAGCTCGACGCGCGCGGCGCCATTCTCGTGGACGATCATTCCTGGACGGGTGTGCCGGACGTCTATGCGGTGGGCGACTGCACCGACCAGCCGCAATTCGTGTACGTCGCGGCTGCTGCCGGCACCCGAGCGGCGATCAACATGACCGGCGGCGACGCGGCCCTGGACCTCACGACCATGCCGGCGGTGATCTTCACCGATCCCCAGGTCGCGACCGTGGGGCTGACCGAGGCGGAAGCGCGCCTGAAAGGGATCGAGACCGATTCGCGCACCCTCACGCTCGACAACGTGCCACGGGCCTTGGCGAATTTCGACACCCGAGGATTCATCAAGGTCATCGCGGAGGCCGGAACCGGGCGTCTATTGGGCGTGCAAGCGGTGGCAGCCCAGGCTGGAGAATTGATCCAGTCCGCCGCGCTCGCGATCCGCAACAAGATGACGGTGGATGAGCTCGCGGGACAGCTCTTCCCCTATCTCACGATGGTCGAGGGCCTGAAGCTGTGCGCCCAGACCTTCAGGAAAGACGTAAAGCAGCTCTCGTGCTGCGCGGGATAACGAAGCACCAGGACCAGACATGACGGAAACGCGGCAATCCGGTCCGGAACTCGCGCGCGCCGCGATCCAGCTCTTCCCGCGATTGAGCCCGACCGAGCAGCAAGTCTCGGTGATGCTTTACCGATTGCTGGCGCAAGGGCAGCCGGTTGCGCGCCAAACGCTTGCCAAACAATCTGGGCTGCCGATCGCACAGGTCAGCACAATGCTCGATGCTTGGCATGGCGTCTATTACGACGGCGCCGGAGAAGTCATCGGCTACTGGGGATTGGCGCTCGGGGAAACGAGACACCGATTTCGCGTCCGCGGCCGCGCTCTTTACGCGTGGTGCGCGTGGGATACCCTGTTCCTTCCCCGGATCATCGGCGTGGCGGCCGAGGTCGAGTCCGTTTGTCCCGAGACCGGATCGCGAAACACCCGGGTACATACCTTCTGACATTAGACGAGGCGTGGGCATCGGGACGCGAAAAGAACCTGGCCCAGTACGACACGGTGCCGGACATTCAGGACAGGTCGCCCGCCACGCATGCGATGAACCCATTTTTCTGCTGCGCAATGTAAGGAACGCTCGTGAAAGAACTGATAAAGCAATGCTCGTCGGTCGCCGGGGCGGGATTCGCGGGCGCGTGCTGTCTGGGCGCGACCGCGGCGCTGTCGGTGCTCACCGCGATCGGCGCGGGCTTCCTGATCAACGACGCTATCCTGATTCCGCTCTATCTCGGGTTGCTGGCGTTGAGCGTGTGGCTGCTCTACTCGTCGGCGCGGTCGCACGGCTACTTCGCGCCATTCTGGACGGGCGTCGGCGGGGCAATCGTGGCCTTTGCCGGACTGTGGATCCTGCCGGCTTTGGTGTATGCCGGCCTCGCCGTATTGATTGGGGGCAGCCTGTGGGACTTCTGGAACATGCGCGCGGCAAGAACGTCTCCGCGCTAATTTTACTGAGGGGCCGTTAATGATGGCTGCAACGAACACGACGGATCCGACTTCTACCGCCCGCGGGGTAATGAGCTACGTCATGGGGGCCATCGCGGTGCTGACCTGCCCCTGCCATCTTCCGATTCTGATTCTCCTGTTCTCCGGAACCGCGGCGGGCGCTTTTCTGTCCGACAACCTGGGGCTGGCGACGATCGTGTTACTGCCGATCTTTCTGCTGTCAGGATTCGCCACATGGCGGCTGCTGGACACGGGCAGCAGCGACGAGCCGGCAGAAAACTCGCCTCGCCGCCCGCAACCACGCAACGGCATCGGCGGAGGTCGTACTGCCGAGCCATAAGGAACGTCCATGGAGATCGCGCCGCCCCTAGCCCTGGTACTCTGCGGCGGCGCGAGCCGCGGCGCGTTCGAGGTCGGCTTCTATCGTGCGCTGAAAGAGCTGGGGCTACGGATTGACTTCATCGCCGGCAGTTCCATTGGCGCGCTGAACGGCGCGTACATCGCCGCTGGCATGCCGCCAGGCGAGCTTGCCCGGTTATGGCTCGGCATCCGTCGCAGGGACGCCATTCGGTGGAACTGGAAGGGATTGATCCAGCCGCGCGACCATCCCGGTCTATATACACTGGATACCCTGCGAGAGTTTCTGCGGCGCACTTTGCCTGCGACGCGTTTCGAGGATCTGCCAATTCCCCTGACAATCACCACGACGGACTTACAACTGGGAAAAGCAGTTCACTGGCACGGCCCCGGAGACATCATCGAACCACTGGTCGCGAGCCTGAGCCTGCCGGTCTTTTTCGCTCCAGTTCGCATCGGGGATCATCAGTACGTGGACGGCGGCGTTGCAAACAACGTTCCGCTCAACGAGGCGAAAGCGTTTGGCGCCCGTCACTCGTTGATGATCCAGTGCGTATGCTGTCCAAGTACTCCCGGCTTGTTCGTGGGCTTGCTCGGGATACTGGGGCGTAGCCTTTCCATCGCATTTGACTCCAAATACAACGTGGATCTGGAGCGATCCGGCGAGACCATGCAAATCCACATCGTGCGGCCCGCGCTACCGCGACAAGTCGGCCTGCTCGATTTCAGTCACACGGCGGAATTGATCGAAACCGGATATCGTCAAACATTAGAATATTTTCGCACGCAATCCCGGCACAGGAGCACGGCTGTGTAATTGGCTGGGCCTTAGAGATGCGCGTTTGGCGGAGCCGGCGAGCGAACCAGCGGGCTCCTCGCGATGGCGTCCGCGATGGGCGGCTGCGTGGGCGAGATGTGGGCGCTGAAGGCCTACCAGGCGTTCAAAGGCGACGGCAAAACGCAGGACGCGTGCTGCGCCTGAAGCCCGACGCGGTACCACGGCAAACAGCCGGAACGCTTTTGGCGGTCAACGCACCGGATTTTCGGGGCCGCGGCCGCGGAATTTGTCGATGAACGCTGCCGCCCCGGCGGCATCGAATTCTTCGAGGCGAAGTCTGCGTTGCCAGGCGGTGAGGATGACTGACCGCTTGAGACCGGGATACGGTGTCACGATGACTCCATCCCACCGACCGGAGTACTGACCGATCCATTCCTTTAACGTCTGCAATACCGCCGGGTCGGGACGATCGACGTAGATCACGATATTCCCATGCTCGAGGGCGTGGACCAGTTTCTCCGGCGGCTGAATCTCGCTGTAGAAGCCCGGTGGAGTCGGTACGGCATCGTGCGGTCCCGACGTCGGCGGCTCGGTTCGATAGACGACACGCTCGCCTGGACGAATGTGAGCAGTGCCTTCGCTTGGGAAACTCTCCTCCGCATTCAATCGGGCGAACTCTTGCTTCGCAGCCCACCAGAACCATGCCGCAACAATGGCGGCGGCGACAGCGGCGACGACGGCAACGGCCGTCATCGCAAGTTTGACTCGCGAGTAACGGTGTTCAGGCGTTTCCTCGGCCGACGCTCCCGAATGATGATGGAGCTTCCTGTGCGTCTTTGAACGAGACAAATTACTGCCTCAGGCGGCACTCATTCCACGGCCGCGCAGTTCGCGGAGCGCGCTTGCGCCGACGTTGACGGCGGAGCGCAGGAACAGGCACGCCAGCGCAAAGCCGACGATCACATCGGGCCAGCCGGATTGCGTAAACCAGACGAGCGCGGCGGCGAGGAACACCGAGACGTTGGACGCGATGTCGTTGCGCGAGCATTCCCAGACCGAGCTCATGTTCACATCCTCGCTCCGGTGCTTCCACAGCAATGCCAGGCAGGCCGCGTTCGCTACGAGCGCGACGAGGCTCACGATGCCCATGGCCTCGAAGACCGGCACGCCGGGACGCAGGACGGCGAGCACGACCTGCGCCAGCACGAAGAGACCGGCGGCAAGGATCAGGCCGCTCTTGAACAGCGCGACCTTCGCCTTGGCGCGGGTGCCGCGCGAAACGGCGTAGAGGCTCAACCCGTACGTCAGCGCGTCTCCGAGGTTGTCGAGGGAATCCGCGAGGAGCGCCGTCGAGCGCGCGAGCAGGCCCGCGGCGAGCACCACGACGAACATCACCGCGTTGATCGCGAGCACGATCCTGAGCGTCGCGCCCTGGCGCGCCTGCAGCGCCTCGATCGCGCAGGCCTTGTCTTCGCAGCAATCCGGCATAATGGAGGGTATGTTACGCGCAATCGGAACGAGGCTCACGCCCCGGAGCATGCCCGCCGCCCGAGTCTTTGCGTGATCGACCTCTCAGTCCAGCGTTATGCTTTCCTCGCGCTCGCGGCCGCCGCACTCTTCGGCGCGAGCACGCCGCTCGCCAAGCTGCTGCTCGGGGAAATCACCCCGGTGGTGCTGGCGGGGCTGCTCTACCTCGGCAGCGGCTCCGGCCTCGCGCTGTTGCGTCTGGCGAGCGGCGCCGCCCCGCGCCCCCGGGAGGCCCCGCTCGCCGCGCGCGACTGGGGTTGGCTCGCCGGAGCGATTCTCGCCGGCGGCATTGCGGCGCCGGTTCTGCTTCTGTGGGGCCTCTCCGGCAGCGGCGCCGCGGAAACGTCGCTGCTGCTCAACTTCGAGAGCGTCATGACGACGATTGTCGCGACCGCAATTTTTCGCGAGGCGGTCGGCTCCCGCGTGTGGCTCGCGGCGCTCGTCATGCTCGCAGGCGGCATCGTGCTGGCCTATGACCCGGGCGCCGCGTTTATCTTTTCACCTCAGTCGCTGGCGATCGTCGGCGCCTGTTTCTGCTGGGCGCTCGACAACAACCTGACGCGAAAAGTCGCGGCGGCTGACCCGGTCGTGACCGCCATGACCAAGGGGCTCGTCGCCGGCGGCTTCAACTTCGCGCTCGGACTCGCGCTGAGCGGAACTTTGCCCGCCATCGCCGTGGCGGCAACCGCGCTCGCGGTGGGTTTTCTTGCCTACGGCGTAAGCCTCGTGCTCTTCATCTACGCCCTGCGCCATCTGGGTGCCGCGCGCACCGGCGCGCATTTCAGCACCGCGCCGTTCATCGGGGCGGCGCTCGCCGTGCCGCTGCTCGGCGAGCCGGTCACGGCGAGTCTCCTCGCCGCCACCGCGCTGATGGCGATCGCGACCTGGCTGGTGCTGACGGAGTCGCATGGGCACGATCACGAGCACGACCACCTGGTGCACAACCATCGGCACGTCCACGACGAGCACCATCAGCACGCCCACCACGGCGGCGAGGGCCCCGAGCCCCACGTTCACGAGCACGTCCACGAGCCGATGCGGCACGCGCATCCCCACGCGCCCGACCTGCATCACCGGCACGGGCACTGAAGTTCCCTGTCGCACCGGGCGCTGGTGCCGTTCCAACTATCTGCGGCCAATCCAGCGGGTTTGGGAGCACCCGATTGTCGCGGGCAAGCAAGCGGTCTACGCCACGAACTCAAGTTGGAACGGCACTGGCTGGCAGCGCCGCCAGGCGCGTGTTATTATCGATTCCCGATATCGCATACAGATATTGATATGCCCCGTTCGCCGAACGAAGTCCAGGCGCCGCATTCCAAAGCGCCATCGCAAGACACGACGAAGAAACGCGGGTCGGCTGGTGCCGTTTTCGCGGCGTTCCTGAAGCTGGGTTTGACCTCCTTCGGCGGGCCCATCGCTCACCTCGGCTATTTCCGCGAGGAATTCGTCAACCGCCGCAAGTGGATCACCGACCAGGCCTACGCCGACCTCGTCGCGCTGTGCCAGTTCACCCCGGGCCCGGCGAGCAGCAAGGTCGGCATCGGCATCGGCTTGTCGCAGGCGGGTCTGCTCGGGGCCTTTGCGGCATGGTTTGCCTTCACCGCCCCTTCCGCGTTGGCCCTTATCCTCTTCGGATTCGGCATCATTGCGCTGGGCAACCGGGTCGATCTTGCCTGGCTGCACGGGCTCGTGGTCGTTGCGGTGCCGGTGGTAGCGCAGGCGGTGTGGGGCATGGCCCGCAACCTTACGCCGGATGCGCCGCGCGTCACGCTGGCCGCGCTCGCCGCGATCGTGGTCATGATCCGGCCCACGCCGCTGGGCTTTATCGGCGCTATTGTCGCGGGCGGCGTCGCGGGATGGCTGCTGCTCAAGGCAAATGCGGACAAGGAGGAGCACATCGCGATCGGCGCGAACGTCAGCCGCGCGGCGGCGATCACGGCGCTGTCCCTGTTTTTCGGGCTGCTCCTCGCACTGCCCGCCCTTCGAACGGCGTTTCCCTCCTCCCAGACGCTTGCCTTGCTGGACAGCTTCTATCGCGCGGGATCGCTGGTGTTTGGCGGCGGAAACGTCGTGTTGCCGCTGCTGCAAGCCGAGGTAGGGCCCCCGGGGTGGGTATCCAACGAGGCTTTCTTCGCGGGCTACGGAGCGGCGCAGGCGGTCCCGGGACCCCTGTTCACTTTTGCGGCCTATCTCGGCACCGTTTCGACCGTGCCACCCAACGGCTGGACCGGCGCCCTCATCTGCCTCACCGGCATCTTTGCTTCATCTTTCCTGCTCGTGATCGGGCCGCTGCCGTTTTGGGACGCGCTCAGGCGTTTCCGGCCCATGCGTTCGGCGCTGGTCGGGGTCAACGCGGCGGTCGTGGGCATGCTAATCGCCTTTCTCTACGACCCGGTCTGGACGAACGCGATCCGCTCTACCGCCGATTTCGGACTCGCGCTCGCGGGCTTCGTGCTGCTCATGTTCTGGAAGGCGCCGCCGTGGCTGGTCGTGCTGATCGTCACGGCGGGCGGCGCCGGAACCAAATGGGTGCAGAGCCCAATGGCACTACCTTAAGAGAAAGGCCATCAAGATCATTGAGATGAAGATGGGCTGAGAGCCTCGAGGCGTTACGATGCGGGTGTCGAATCCGTGTTGCATAACGCAGGAGGGTCAGCCCAGATGGATGATAGCAAGCG
>JACPTK010000041.1 GCA_016192825.1 Betaproteobacteria bacterium
GGGGGAGGGGTAGTGTTACTTTGTGACACTACTTCCTCCTCTACTCTACCGCCTTTGCGGCTAATTAAAATCCATGAAGTGGGAAACCGTCATCGGACTCGAGACCCACGCGCAGCTCAACACGCGCTCGAAAATGTTCTCGGCCGCGGCGACCGCGTTCGGCGCGGCGCCGAATACGCAGGCCTGCGCGGTGGACATCGCGCTCCCCGGCGTGCTGCCGGTCGCGAACCGCGAGGCGGTGGCGAAGGCGGTGCGCTTCGGTCTCGCGATCGGCGGGAACATCAACCGCCGCTCGATCTTCGCGCGCAAGAATTACTTCTATCCCGACCTGCCGAAGGGCTACCAGATCAGCCAGTACGAAATGCCGATTGTCCAGGGCGGAGCAATCGGCATTTATGTGAACGGAAAAGAGAAGTCGGTTCACCTGACGCGCGCGCACCTCGAGGAGGACGCCGGCAAGTCGCTGCACGAGGGTTTCCACGATTTCACGGGGATAGACCTGAACCGCGCCGGCACGCCGCTGCTCGAGATCGTTTCCGAGCCCGATATGCGCTCGGCGCAGGAGGCGGTGGCGTACGCGAAGGCGCTGCACGCGCTGGTGCGCTGGATCGACATCTGCGACGGCAACATGCAGGAAGGCTCGTTCCGCTGCGACGCCAACGTCTCGGTGCGCCCGGCGGGCTCGGACCGGCTCGGCACGCGCTGCGAGATCAAGAACCTCAACTCCTTCCGCTTCCTCGAGCGCGCGATCGAGTTTGAGGTGAAACGGCAGATCGAAATACTGGAGGATGGCGGCAAGGTCGTTCAGGAAACGCGGCTTTACGACGCGAACAAGGACGAGACGCGCTCGATGCGCATCAAGGAGGAGGCGCACGACTACCGCTATTTCCCTGATCCGGATCTCTTGCCGCTATCAGTATCCGAGTCGTGGATCAGGGAAATAGAAAGGGAAATGCCGGAATTGCCGGAAACGAAGCGATCGCGGTACGTCTTGGAACGTGGAATTGCGCCATCCGTTGCGTTGCAGCTCACCGCCAGCCGCGACAAAGCCGAATTCTTTGAACGGTCGCTCGGCGCGACGAATCTCGTACTGTTTCCGAAGATTGCCGAGGACATCGCAAACAGCACCATAACCTCAATAGCTGGAATGGCGAATTTGGACGGACTCGAGTTCTCGCAGATTCCAATTACGCCGCAGCAGCACGGCAAATTGCGCGAACGTGTCGCGGATGGAACCATTTCCAGCAAGATAGCAAAGGAAATTCTCGATGCCATGTGGGCGGGCGAGGGCGACCCCGACGCCATCATCGCAAAGCGGGGCCTGAAGCAGATCTCGGACAGTGGTGAACTGGAAAGGATTTGCGACGAGGTAATCGGCGCAAATCCTTCGCAGGTGGCGGACTACAAGGGCGGAAAAGAGAAGGCCTTCAACTCGCTCGTCGGGCAGGTAATGAAGCTCACCAAGGGTAAGGCCAACCCCCAGCAGGTCACCGAAATCCTGAAACGCAAACTTTCAGGCTAGGAGTGTGTCGGGCTTTGCTCCGACACACTCCTTACGCAAGACCGCCCGCAGGCAAACGACAGCTTTGGATTCGAAATACCTGAATTCGCCGCTGCTCCTGCACTTCCTGGTGGCAAAAACACGCTATTCACTCCGCTCTGATGTAAGTCTGCGGGCGGTTTTGCCTAAGGAGCTTGTCGGACCCAAGTCCGACAAGCTCCTAGCCTCGCGGGAATCGCGCGCGATGAGCGGCTATGAGTCCGCCTCGATCGCGCGCAAGTAAACGGGCCTCGCAGAGGTCCCGATTTACTATTTCTTGGCGGGCGCGGCCGCCGCCTTGGCCGCCGGCGCCGGAGCGCCGCCTTTGAGCTGGATGTAGCGCTCCTTCATATCGGCGTAGCGCTTGCGGATTTCCGCAATATCCTTTTCCTTGGCGGCGATGGCCTGCTCGGACTGGGTCTTGCTGCTTTCGGCGCGCGCCAGCTCCTCCTTGTTGTACTCGGACACCGAGCCCTTGGCCGCCTTGATGCGCGACGTCACCTCGGCAACCCGGGCGACCGCATTCTTGAGCGCTATCTGCTGCTGGGTAAGCTGGGTGTCCGCGACCTGCAGATCGCGGTCGCGCTTGAGGTCGATCTCCTGCGCGTTGGTGAAGGTGGCGAGCATGGCGGCATCCTGACGCCTCTGCTCCGCGGCGCGCTTGGCCTCTTCGGCCCTCTGCTGCTCGAGCTCCTTTTCCTGGGCCTCGCGCTTCGCCCGCACCTCCGCGGATTCCGTGGTGCCGCGGGTCACGCCGCGGCTGTCGAGCTCCTTCGTCGCGCTCGACTGGTACTCGGGCGGAACCCTGTCACCGCATCCGACGATCTTGCCCGAGCTGTCCTTCCAGCAGATGATCTTGGCGCCCTTGGATAACTGGGCCAGCGCGCCGCCGGCGACGAGGGCCGTCAGCGCTGTCGCGACCGCCGCGACGACCAACGCACGAGCTTTCCTAAGCATGGGCCGAGACTCCATATTGTTCGCGATACCGGCCGACCGCCGCGAGATGCTGTTCCCGCCGCGGGTCGGCCCTGAGATACGCCATCAAATCGTCCAGCGTGGCGATGCTGATCACCGGAATATTATAGCTTGCGCGCACTTCCTGCGCCGCGGACAGCGACCCGCTGCCGCGCTCCATGCGGTCGAGCGCGATCGCCACCCCGCAGGGTATAGCGTTCGAGGCCCGGATCAGGTTGACAGACTCGCGCACCGAGGTGCCGGCGGAAATCACGTCATCCACGATCAGGACCCGGCCCGACAGGGGTGCGCCGATGACCGACCCGCCCTCGCCGTGGTCCTTGGCCTCCTTGCGGTTGAAGCTGTAGCGCACGTTGCGTCCCGCCCCGGCCAGCGCGATGGAGACCGCCGCCACCAGCGGGATGCCCTTGTAGGCCGGCCCGAACAGCATGTCGAACCCGATGTCCGCCGCGAGGATGGCTTTCGCGTAGAATTGGGCGAGCTGCCCCAGAGACTCGCCGTCGTAGAACAGGCCGGCATCGAAGAAATACGGCGAGAGGCGCCCCGCCTTGGTCCTGAATTCGCCGAAGCGCAGCACGTTCCGGGCGATGGTGAAGCGGATGAATTCCTGCCGGAAATCGGTGGTCACGCGTCGTGTCGTCGTTCGTGGGGGCGAATTGACCGGTGCGCCGGTGGCGAGACCTGTTCTGCGGGCATCTGGCGAGCGCTCATCATATGGCGGAGTCTGGCGTGGCGCGGGCACGTTGACCGGCGCGCCGGTGGCGAGTCCGGTCGAGCGGGCATCGGGCGACGGCATCAGTTCTAACGGTGAAAATTATAACGCTTAACCTCAACGGCATCCGCTCCGCGGCGCGCAAGGGCTTCTTCCCGTGGCTGGCGCGCAGCCGGGCGGACGTGGTGTGCGTGCAGGAGCTGAAAGCCCAGGAAGCCGATCTCGATGACGCCATGCGCGCGCCGGCCAGCTACCGCGGCTACTTCAGCCATGCGGACAAGAAGGGCTACAGCGGGGTCGGGCTCTATTGCCGGCGCGAGCCGGACCGGCTGGTGGAGGGCATCGGCGTCCGCGACGTCGACCGGGAGGGGCGCTGCCTGCGGGCCGATTTCGGGCCGCTGAGCGTGATCTCCGTGTATCTGCCTTCCGGGTCGAGCGGCCCGCACCGCCAGAAAGCCAAGTTTGAGTTCATGGATTCGTTTTTTCCCCGGTTAAAGAATCTCGCGGCCGAAGGTCGCGAGATTCTTCTGTGCGGTGACTGGAATATCGCGCACAAGGAGATCGACCTGAAGAACTGGCGGAGCAATCGGAAGAATTCGGGTTTCCTCCCCGAGGAGCGCGACTGGTTGACCCGGGTGTTCGACGAGCTGGGCTGGGTGGATGTCTATCGCCGGCTGCATCCGGCCACGACCGGGGAGGCCTATACGTGGTGGAGCAACCGCGGCCAGGCCTGGGCCAAGAACGTGGGTTGGCGCATCGATTACCATATCGCCACGCCGAAGCTCGCCGCGGGCGCGAAGCGCGCGGCGATCTACAAGAAGCAGCGTTTCTCGGATCACGCGCCGCTCACCGTCGACTACGACTATCCGTTCTGAGTGCCGAGTTCTGAGTGCTGAGTGTCGAGTGTTAAGCTAGAGTCGGACCCGGTGCATGGCGAACTCAGCACTTAAGACTCAGCACCCAGCACTAGGGGGCGTCGCCCCCTACCTGGAGGTTTTCAGCAGCCGCCGCATCCTCGCGGTGCTGCTGCTGGGTTTTTCCTCCGGGCTGCCGCTCGCGCTCACCGCGGGCACGCTGCAGGCGTGGCTCGCGGTCGAGAGCGTGGACATCAAGACCATCGGGCTGTTCACCCTCGTTGGCCAGCCCTATACCTACAAGTTCCTGTGGTCGCCGGTGATGGACCGCTACGCGCTGCCGTTCCTCGGGCGGCGGCGGGGATGGCTCGTCGTGACGCAGCTCGCGCTGCTGGCCGCGATCGGGTCGATGGGCACGGTGTCTCCGCGCGAGTCGCCGTGGCTGCTCGGCGGGCTCGCGCTCCTCGTCGCCTTCCTCTCGGCTTCCCAGGACATCGTGTTCGACGCTTACCGCACCGACGTGCTGAAGGAAGCCGAGCGTGGCGCGGGAGCGGCGATCTCGGTGCTGGGCTACCGCATCGCCATGCTGGTGTCGGGCGGACTCGCGCTCGTGCTCGCCGACCAGTTTCTCGGATGGAGCGGGATGTATTTCCTGATGGCCGGGCTGATGGTGGTCGGCATGGTCGCCGCGTGGCGCGCGCCGGAACCGGAGGAAGCGGGCCGCGTGCCGGACACGCTGACGGCCGCCTTTTCCGGGCCGCTGAAGGAGTTCTTCGCGCGCCGCGGGGCGTGGCTGCTCCTGCTGCTGATCGTGCTCTACAAGCTGGGCGATGCCTTCGCCGGCAGCCTCACGACGGCGTTCCTGATCCAGGGGGTCGGGTTTTCCGCGACCGACGTCGGCGCGATCAACAAGGCGCTCGGGCTCGCCGCCACCATCCTGGGCGCGCTGCTCGGCGGCGCGTGGATGGCGGGCGTCGGGCTCTACCGCGCGCTGATGCTGTTCGGAATCCTGCAGGCGGTGACCAATCTCGGCTTCATGCTGCTGGCGATGGCGGGCAAGAGTTATTCCCTCATGGTCGCCGCGGTCGCGGCCGAAAACCTGTGCGGCGGCATGGGCACGGCCGCCTTCGTCGCGTTGCTGATGTCGCTGTGCGACCATCGGTTCTCCGCGACCCAGTACGCGCTGCTCTCGGCGCTCTCGGCGGTGGGGCGGGTCTACGTCGGGCCGGTTTCCGGCGTGCTGGTCGCGGCGATCGGCTGGGCACCGTTTTTCTTCATCACCTTCCTCATCGCGCTGCCGGGCGTCGCGCTGCTGTGGTGGATGCGCGACCGGCTCGCGCCCGCGCCCGCCGCCGTTAGATGAAAATGGACAGGATTGACAGGATTAACAAGATTCAAACAACGATCTGCAGACAGTTCTATATTGAGCTGGCTTAATCCTGTAAATCTTGTAAATCCTGTCTATTTTTTTGAACGGAGAGCACATGGCACAAGCGGGTCCGCTCAGCGTGCACTCGGGAGGCACCAAGATTCCGGTGCCGAGGGATTTCCGCTGGCCGAAGCCGGCTACGAATGGCATGGCGACACCCTCAACGATGAGACGTGTGGATCGGCACGCGGGCGGAAGCGGCGGTGCATGTCCGCAAGGTCTTGGGAAACCGGTGAGCGCCGAGCGGTCACCGGGAACGGCGTGAATAGTGAATTGACTGTAGCGCTTGACCTGAGGAAGCGTCGGCCCTTGCGTTTTTGTCTAATCACCAATCACCAATCACTGTTTTTCAGCGAGGTTGAGATGCGACTCGTGACTTTCGCGCCCGGGAAGGGCGCCGCATTGCGCGTGGGGCTGGTGCGCGATGGCGATCAGGTGGTGGATCTCGCCCAGGCGGGCGGCAAGCCGCCATTCGACGCACACGACATGATTTCGCTGATCGCGGCCGGTCGCAAGGCGCTCAAATGGCTTGGCGGCGTGGCCGCAAAGGCCAAAAAGACCCTGCCGATCGAAAAGGTGAGGCTTGCCGCGCCGATACCGCGCCCGCGCAAGAACGTGTTCTGCGTCGGCTGGAATTACGTCGAGCATTTCGAGGAAAGCAGGGTATCCCGGCTGCACACGGTCGAATTCCCGGCGCACCCCACCTTTTTCTCGAAGGTGCCGACCACCGTGAACGGCCCCTACGATCCGGTGCCGTCGCACGCCGGCGTGACCGCGCAGCTCGACTGGGAGGTGGAGCTGGGCGTCGTCATCGGCAGGCGCGGAATCGACATCAAGGAAGCCGACGCCCTGAAGCACGTGTTCGGCTATACCGTGGTGAACGATATCTCCGCCCGCGAGATCCAGCGCCGGCACGGCGGGCAGCTGTTCAAGGGCAAGGGCCTCGACGGCACCTGCCCCATGGGGCCGTGGATCGTTACCGCGGACGAAGTGCCGGATCCCCACGCGCTGTACCTCACCAGCCGCGTGAACGGCGTCACCAAGCAGGACTCGAACACGCGCTACATGTACTTCAAGATCCCGCGCCTGATCGCGGAACTGTCCGCGGGCATGACGCTCGAGCCCGGGGACATCCTCTCCACCGGCACGCCGGCGGGCGTCGGGCACGCGCGCACGCCGCCGGAGTTCATGAAGGCGGGCGACGTGCTGGAATCCGAGATCGCGGGCCTGGGCCTGCTGCGCAACAAGATAGGAAACTAGCCGCAGAAGCGCCAAGACGCAAAGACGGCAACGGCAACAAGCTCAAGAAGCTGAATTCGCCTTACGCTGCTCCGCGACATTGCGTCTTTGCGGCTAATTGGCAGCTCGCTGGAAGCGGTACACGGCGAGGCTGCCGAGCAGGTTCGGCAAGAACGCGACCGGCCGGCCGCGCGTGAGAACCTTGCGCTCCAGGATCTTCACGGCGCGGCCCGCGCAGAAGCGCTCGAAATCGGCGATCGTGCACAGGTGCACGTTCGGCGTGTCGTGCCACTCGTAGGGCAGGTTGTCCGACACCGGCATGTGGCCGCCGACCACCTGCAGGCGGTTCTTCCAGTAGCCGAAGTTCGGGAAGGTGACGATGCCCTCGCGGCCCACGCGCAGCATCTCGGCGACGATGCGCTCGCTGTTCTCGATGGCCTGCAAGGTCTGGGACAGGATCACGTAGTCGAACGAGCGGTCCTCGAAGTCGGAGAGCCCGCGCTCGAGGTCGCTCTGGATCACGTTGACGCCGTTCGTCACGCAGCCGAGCACGTTGACGTCGTCGATCTCCACGCCGTAGCCGGTCACGCCGCGCGCGCCCTTCAGGTACTTGAGCAGCACGCCGTCGCCGCAGCCCAGGTCGAGCACCCGCGAGGCCGGGCGCACCCAGCCGGCGATCGCGTCGAAATCGGCGCGCTGGAAGCCGTTGCCGTTGCTCATGCGTTCAGCTCCTGCGCCGCCCGGTCGAAGTAGGCGGCGATCAGGCGGTGGTAGCGTGCGTCCTCGAGCAGGAAGGCGTCGTGGCCATGCGGTGCATTGATCTCGGCGTAGCTGACGTCGCGCCCGTTGTCGAGCAGTGCCTTCACGATCTCGCGCGAGCGCGCGGGCGAGAAGCGCCAGTCGGTGGTGAACGACACCACGAGGAAATTGGCGCTTGCCGGCGCAAACGCCCGCGCGAGGCTGCCGCCGTGCTCCAGCGCCGGATCGAAGTAGTCGAGCACCTTGGTGATGCGCAGGTAGGTATTGGCGTCGAAGTACTCGGAGAACTTGCCTCCCTGGTGGCGCAGGTACGACTCGATCTCGAACTCGGACTCGAACGAATAGCCGAGCTTTCCGTTCCGCAGCTGCCGGCCGAACTTGCTCGCCATCTCGTCGTCCGAGAGGTAGGTGATGTGCCCGATCATGCGCGCGACGCGCAGCCCCCGCGTCGGTCGGGTGTGGTGTTCGTAATAGTGCCCGCCGTGGAAATCGGGATCGGTGATGATCGCCTGGCGCGCGACCTCGTTGAACGCGATGTTCTGCGCCGACAGGTTGGGCGCGCACGCGATCACGATCGCGTGGCGCACGCGCTCGGGGTAGAGGTAGCTCCAGGCGAGCGCCTGCATCGCGCCGAGGCTGCCGCCGATCGCCGCGGCGAATTGGCGGATGCCGAGACGGTCCGCCAGCCGCGCCTGGGTCGCGACCCAGTCCTCCACCGTCACCACCGGGAAATCGGCGCCCCACGGCCTGCCGGTCCCCGGATTGACGCTCATCGGCCCGGTCGAGCCGTGGCATCCGCCGAGGTTGTTCACGCCGATGACGAAGAAGCGGTCGGTGTCGATCGGCTTGCCGGGGCCGATCATGTTGTCCCACCAGCCGACGTTGCCGGGGTCGTCGGCGTAGTAGCCGGCGACGTGATGGGCGGCGTTCAGTGCGTGGCACACCAGCACCGCGTTGGAGCGGTCGGCGTTCAGCCGGCCGTAGGTCTCGTAGACGAGGTCGTACGCGTCCATCACCGCTCCGCCCCTCAGGCGGATCGGCTCGGTGAAGCGCGCGGTCTGCGGCGCGACGGCGCCGACCGAAATCGATGCGATGCCTGTATCCAAGTTCCGGACCCCGAAAAAGCAAAAACCCGGCGGGCTTGCGCTGGCCGGGTCGGAAAAAACGGGCGTTTTCTCTTTAGCCGGATTTGTAACGCGCCCGCAAGCTGAATATCAAATCGGCGCGGCTGAAAGCGGGAGGAACATTACCCCCTCAGGGTGGCGATGTCAAATGAACCCGCCAGGCCGGATTCAATGGGAATTCAGTTTTGCGAGCAGCGCCTTGAGCTTCTCGGGATCGGAGGCGCGCAGCATCTTGCGCGCGAGCGGCTTCAACTGCGCGCAGTTCGACTGGAGGATGATCTGCTTCACGTCGAGCAGGTGCGCGATGTGCATCGAGTAGGCTCGCAAGCCGAAGGCGAGCAGCAGCCGCGTCAACGCGGTGTCGCCGGCCATCTCGCCGCACAGCGCGACCGGCACCTTGGCCTTGTCCGCGGTCCGGATGACGCCGGCAAGGAGGCTCAGCACCGCCGGATGCAGCGGGTCGTAGAGGTGCGCCACCGTGTCGTCGGTGCGGTCGATCGCGAGGGTGTACTGAATGAGGTCGTTGGTGCCGATCGAGAGAAAATCGAGCTTGCGGATGAACATGCCGACCGCCAGCGCCGCCGCCGGCACTTCGATCATGCCGCCGACCTTGACGCCGCGGTCGTAGGGCACGCTCTCGCCGTCGAGGCTCTGCCGGGCCCGCTGGATCAGCACGAGCGCCTGGTCGGCCTCGGCCGCGGTGGCGAGCATCGGGATCAGGATGTTGATCTTGCCGTAGTGGGAGGCGCGCAGCATGGCGCGCAGCTGCGTGATGAAGCGCTGCGGCTCGGTCAGGCAGAGGCGGATCGCGCGCAGCCCCAGCGCGGGGTTGGTGGTGACGCGCTCCTCGCTGTCACCCTTGTCCGCGCCGAGGTCGTAGGTGCGGATGGTGACCGGCATGCCGTCCATGTCGGCCGCGACCTTGCGGTAGGCCTCGAATTGCTCGTCCTCGTCGGGCAGGTCGGGGCGATTCAGGAACAGGAATTCGGTGCGGAACAGGCCGATGCCGGTCGCCCCGTTATCCAGGGCTTCGACGACGTCGGCCGGCAGCTCGATGTTGGCCTGCAGCTCCACCGCCACGCCGTCGAGCGTGACCGCGCGCCGGCCCCTCAGGCGCTTCAGCTTCTGCCGCTCGATGTCGAACTGGTGCTGCCGCCGCTGGTACTCGGCGAGCACCTGCTGGTCGGGATCCACGATCACGACGCCCTGGCTGCCGTCCACGATGACGAGCTCGTTCTCGCGGATCGTCTGCCGCGCGCGGTGCAGCGCCACGATCGAGGGAATGGCGAGGCTGCGCGCGACCACCGCGGTGTGCGAGGTGGTGCCCCCGAGATCGGTGATGAAGCTCGCGAACCGGTGGTGCTTGAACTGCACGACGTCGGCGGGCGAGAGATCGTGCGCGACCAGGATCAGGTTCTCCTCGGCGCCGAGCTTGAGCGGCGGCGGGACGTAGCCGGGCTGGCCGGAGAGTGCCTTCATCAGCCGCTCCGTGACGTGGATCACGTCGCTCCTGCGCTCGCGCAGGTAATCGTCCTCGATCTCGTCGAACTGCGCGAGCAGCGTGTCGGCCTGCACCTTGAGCGCCCACTCGGCGTTGCACTGCTCGGTCTCGATGATCCTGCGCGGGGCGGCCGAGAGCATGGAGTCGCCGAGGATCATCAGGTGCAGGTTGATGAACGCGGTCAGCTCGGCCGGGGCGGTGGACGGCACGCTCGCGCGCAGCTCTTCCAGCTCGGCGCGTACCTGGCGCACCGCCGCGTCGAACCGGGTGGATTCCTCGGGCACCTCGTGCGGCGGCACCACGACGCGCGGCACCTCGATGCCGTCGTGCTTCATCAGGTGCGCGTGCCCGATGGCGATGCCGCCGGAGACGCCGATGCCGTGTATCGTAAAGCTCATAAAAACAGGGCCGGGCAAGCAGGGGCTACGGGCCCTTGCGTAACGCCGCGTTGACCAAACTGCAGCAGGCTCCGGTCCCGCGACCCGGCCCTGTTTTTATTCGCTTTCCTCGAAACCGCTGGCGATGAGCCGCGTCACCGCTTCCATCGCCTGCTCCTCGTCCGGCCCCTCGGTCTCGACCACGATCTTCGAGCCCATGGCCGCCGCCAGCATCATGACGCCCATGATGCTCTTGGCGTTGACGCGGCGGCCGTTGCGGCCGACCCAGACGTTGGCCGTGAAGCGGCCGGCGACCTGCGTCAGCTTGGCCGATGCCCTGGCGTGCAGCCCGAGCCTGTTGATGATCTCAACTTCCCGTTGCAACATTGTTAACGACGAGCGCCGGGGCGGGCATCCGCACCACGCCGTCGCAGCCGCCGCTGATCGCCTTGTTGACGATGAAGGCGAGCGGCTTGTCGCGGTAGGTCAGGACCCGGATCAGCATCGGGAGGTTGACGCCCGCCACCCCCTCGACCTTGCCGGGAACGAGCAGCTTGGCGGCGATGTTGGAAGGCGAGCCGCCGTACATGTCGGCGAGGATCAGCACGCCGTCGCCCTCGTCGAGCTCCTTCACCAGCTTGCGGGCCTGCGGCAGCAGTTGGAGCGGGTCGTCCTGGGCGGTGATGCCGAGTTGCTTGAGGCGCGGCGGGCGTTTGTTGAGCACGTGGCTCGCGCAATGGATCAGGCTCTCGCCGAGCGTGCCATGGGTGATGATCAAAACCCCAATCATGTGAGGAGCTTAACTCCGGCAATGAAAGTGCAATAGTTTACCCTCTTGCGCCGCACCATGCAGCCACACCTAGCAGCCTGTCGGACCTGGCGTGATCAACGATCGGGGTGAATGCATGGGACATCGCTCCTGGTTATCTCCGAGCCGACAGGCTGCTAATGAGTGATTTATTGGCTCGTAACCATCATTCAGGTGCCCTGCATCCGGTGGTGTCGCCCGCCGGCATCGGCGATCATGATGACCCCGCCCGCCGAGAACCCGTGCGGAACCCAAAGTCCGACACACTGCTAGGGGCAACGGGAATCTGACAAGCGCGCTTTCCGGCGCGCCGGCTCTCGCTTCCGTGGCGACCTTACAGCAGCGCGAGCACGTTGTAGGCGGGCACCGCGCGGTGGAAGCCCTTGAGCGCGAGTTCGCCCGCCGGTTCCACGCGGACACGCTTCTCGATCTTGCCGCAGACCCGCTGTGAAATCAGGATCTGGCCGGTCCGGGCTTCGCCGCAGAGGCGCGCAGCGAGGTTGCACACGGTGCCGATAGCACCGTAATCGCGCCGGCTCTCGAATCCGATCGCGCCCATCGTCGCGTAACCGTTGGCGACGCCGACGCCGAACCCCAGGTCATGGCCGCGCTTCTTCCATTCCGCGGCGAGCCCGCCCACGGCCTCGCGCATCTCGATCGTCATGCGGATCGCGGCCATTTCGTGCTCCGCGACCGGCACCGGGTCGTTGAAGAGGATCATGACGCCGTCACCGGCGAAATGCTCGACGGTGCCGTCGTGCGCCATGATGATTCTCCCGAGCGCGCCGTGATAATCTCGCAACACGCCCATGACCTCTTCCGGCTCGGCGGTCTCGGTGAACGCGGTGAAGCCGCGCAGGTCGGTGAATACCACCGTGATCTCGCGCCGCCGCGTCTTGAGCGGATCGTCCACCTCGCCGGCGAGGATCAGCTCGCCGACCCGGGGCGAGACGAAGCGCTTCAGCTTGGACAACCGCTCGAGCTGCGATACCTGCTCCCGCACGCGCTCCTCGAGCTTCGAGTTCCATACGCGCAGCTCCTCTGCCTGGAGCACGACCTTGTCCTGCAGCGATTTCACCCGCAACAACGACTTCACGCGCGCGAACAGCTCCGGCTGGTTGATCGGCTTGTTCAGAAAGTCGTCGGCGCCCGCCTCGATGCCCTTGACGCGCTCCTGCTGGGGATCGAGCGAGGTGACGAGCACCACCGGCAGCAGCGCGGTCCTGGCGTCCTCGCGGATCCGGCGGCAGACGTCGTAGCCCGACAGCCCCGGCATCATGACGTCGAGCAGCACCAGGTCGGGATTGTCGGAGGAGACCCGGGCGAGCGCCTCCTCGCCATTGGGGGCGGTCACCACGGCATAGCCTTTCACCGTCAACAGATCGTTGAGCAGCTTCACGTTCTGCGGCGTGTCGTCCACCACCAGGATTTTCGCGGGCGCGCTCACGCCTTCCTCCCGGTCACGGCCTGCTGCACGGTGTCGAGCAAGTTGCGCAGGTTGACCGGCTTCTCGATGAAGCCGTCGAACCCGGCGCGCATGATTTGCTGCCGGTCCTGCTGCATCACCGAGGCGGTGATCGCAATCACCGGAATCGCGGCCGTCGCGGAATCGGCGCGCAGCGCCTTGAGCGCCTCGATGCCGTTCATCCCGGGCAGCTGGATGTCCATCAGGACGAGGTCCGGCGACTGCTCCCGGGCGATCCTGATTCCGTCCTCCGCCGTCCCGGCCTCGAGCGTCTGATAGCCCTTGACCTGGAGCACGTCGCGCACCAGCTTCAGGTTCTTTTCGTTGTCCTCGACGATCAGGATGAGGCTCATTGGCGTTTCCTCCGGAAACGGCTGTCAGCTACGAGCGTCCAGCCGCGAGCATGAACACTTGCTGCATGCGGGCCGATAGCTCATGGCTCGAAGCTCGCAGCCCTATCGCAGCGGCAGCGTGAAGGTGAAGGTCGAGCCCTTGCCGGGCTCGCTCTCCAGCCGGATCGTCCCGCCGTGCATCTCCACGAAGCGGCGGGTCAGCGCAAGGCCGAGGCCCGTGCCCTCGTGCTTGTTGGTGTAGTGGCGGCCAACCTGGCGGAACTCCTCGAACACCGCCGCACGGTCTTCCGGCGCGATGCCGACGCCGGTGTCCTTGACCGAAACATCGATCGCATCGCCGTTCATCCGCGCATCGACTTCCACGCGCCCGCCGTCCGGGGTGAACTTGACCGCGTTCGACAGCAAGTTGAGCATGATCTGCTTGAACTTGCGCTCGTCGGCGCGAATCTCGTTGAGCTGCGGATCCACCTGGAGCTTGAGCGCGATGCCGTGGTTCTGGGCCCGCTCGCGCACCAGCGTCATCGCGTTTTGCAGCGCCGAGGGCAGGTGAAATACCGACGGCTCGAGCTCCATGCGCCCGGCCTCGACCTTGGACAGGTCCAGGATGTCGTTGATCAGCGACAGCAGGTGCCGGCCGGAGGAGTGGATGTCCTTCAGGTAGTCTTCCTGCTTCGCGTTCACCTCGCCGAACATCTTCTCCAGCAGCGCCTCGGAGAAGCCGATGATCGCGTTCAACGGCGTCCTCAGCTCGTGCGACATGTTGGCGAGGAATTCCGATTTGTGCTTGCTGGCGATCTCGAGCTGGCGGCTCTTGTCCTGGATCTCGTTGAACAGCCGCACATTCTCGATCGCGATCACCGCCTGGGCGGCAAAGGTTTCCAGGAGCTTGACCTGCTTGTCGGAAAACGGGTGCACCTCCGGACGCCGAACGATGATGACGCCGATGGCTGTGTCTTCCCGCAGCAAAGGCGTGGCAAGCACGGTCCGGTACGCCGGGTCTTCCCGTTGCAGGAACAGCGATTGCGGGTACTCCTCGCGCACGTGAGGTTCCAGGACGTCGTGGATGTGAATGGTCCTGCGCTCGCGAATAGCGTGGCCCATGAACGTCCCGTGGGAAATCTCGAGACCGTAACTTGGCGTGACCGGCAACGACCCGACGTGCGCAATGAGGTAAATCGCGTCGCCGTCCACGCGACGGATGATGACGTCGCTGGCATCGCACAAACGCGCCGCGCTCGCCGCTACCGCATCCATCACTGGCTGAATATCCGTCGGCGAGCCCGAGATGACGCGCAGGATTTCGGCGGTCGCAGTCTGCTGCTCAAGTGTTTCGCGCAATTCCGCGGTGCGCTCCTCGACCTTGCGCTCGAGGCCGGCGTACGAGGCCTTCAGCTCCGCCGCCATCATGTTGAATTGCTCGCCGAGCGCCTCCAGCTCGTCGCCGGTGCGCACGTCGATCTTCTGGTTGAGCTTGCCGGCGCCGATCTGCGCGGCGCCCTCCTGCAGCACGCGGATCGGGCTCACCATGCGGCGCGCGAGGAACACGCTCGCCACGACCGAGAGCGCGAACCCGAGCAGAAGCAGCAGCCCGGTGCGCGCGAGCGACGCGTACAGCGGCTCGAACGCCTCGGCCAGCGGCACCTCGACCAGCACGTTCCAGTCAAGCGTGGGTATCGGCGCGTGCGCGATCAGGACTTGATGGCCCTTGAGGTCCTTCGCGATTCTTCTCTCGATTCCGCCTTCCGCCTCCGCCGCCGGGTCGCTTCCTTTCAGGCCCGCAACCTGCGGCAGGCGGTTGAGATCGGTTCGTTGCAGCACCAGGCTGATGTCGGGGTGCGCGATCAGGATGCCCTCCGAGTTGACCACGTAGGCGAGGCCGGCTTTTCCGATCCTGATCTGGGACACCACCTCCCACACAAACTTGAGGTTCACCTCGGCCACGGTCACGCCACCGCCGCGGCCTCCGGCAGGGCGCGAAATCGTCAGGTACGGCTCGGTTTCCTTGCGGAAATACACCGGGCTGAAGTAGGACCGGCCGTCCTTGACCCGGGTGAAGCGGGATTCCTTCGAATAGTCGGTATCGCTGCCGACGACGTCCATCGCGAGTCGCGACACCTTGAGCTGCTCGCGGCCGGCGTTGTCTATCCAGGATACCTCCGTGATCGCCGGCACCTGGCGCAGCAGCTTCAGGTACTCGAAGCGGCGCTGCTCGACCAGGGTGCTGCCGGTTCCTGCCGCGGGCAGAGCGGTCCAGCCGAGCTGCTCCTCGAGGTCGCGGATGTACTGCTCGATGCGAAGCGCCGCGGCGGTTGCCTTTTCCTGCTGCAGCGCGACGAGATGCGCCTGGTTTTCCTGGTGGGAGAAGTACAGGCTGATGCCCCCGCTCGCGAGCAAAGCGAGGCTCACCAGCGCCACGATCAGCGCCAGATATTTGGAGAACAGCCGCCAGCGCGGAGTCATCCGGTCACCGTTGCGGCACGCGGAAACGACATGGCGTCACCACCGGCCGGCGGCGACCGCGCGCAGCCCCGCAAGCAGCGTTCGCGTATCGGACAGGCTTAGCGCCGCCACGCAGTGCCGCCGCCAGTCTGCGCGCTCGAGCATCTTCGTCGCCGCGCGCTTCGCGTCACGCGCTACAGCTTTACCGTACGCTTCCTCGGCGATCGCGAAGCCCGCGCGAAGTGGCTCCCGGCCCCACCGTGCCATCATGAACGCGAGATCGATTACGTCGCGGCCCAGCGCGGATTCGTTGCCCCAGCGATCGGCATTGGCGAGAAACTTCTCCGCGCAGCACGAAGCCTCATCGAGTGCCACCACCGGCAGCCCGTCCGCGGCGCCGCCCGAAAGGCCGATGCGGCCTTCCAGGATGATCTCGAGCTTCAGCTTTTCTCCGCTCACATCGAGGAAGGTACGGATGCCGTAACGATCTGCCGTGACTTCGCGCGCGAGCTTGAGCGAAGCCTTTGCGATGCGGCCGAGCGACGCCTCGTTCACTGTCGCGCGCAGGTCCCGATATCCCTCGCGGCTCGCGCACAGGAAATCGATGTCCGCGGACTCGCGGTACTCGGCGAGCCCGAGGACGATCCGCGTGCCGCCGCCAAAATAGCACTCCGCGCGCGCCAGAAAATCCGCGTTCAGCGCATGCAGTGCTGCGAGTACTGTCCGGTGGCGGGGGCGGACGGGTTCAGACATTGAGCACCCCGTTGCCGTAGCGCGCCGTGAGCCGCTCGATGAGCGCGCGCTCGGCCAGGTTCATGCGGCGCTGGTCCACCAGGCGCCAGTTGCGCTCGTAGAGGCGAAACGCCTCCTCTGCGCCGAGATAACGGTCGCGGCGGTTCCAGCACAGCGCCTTGAGGTTTTCGTAGGCGGCGACCTCGATCAGCGCATCGTCGAGCAGGCCGCGCAGCTCGCGCGCGAATCCGGGCCGCGCCATGGCGGCCCGCATGCGCTCCGCGTCGCGCGCCGCGAGCTTGAGCGGGACTACCACCATGCCGGCGCCCCGCTCGCGCGCGCGCTGCGCCCGCTTGGCGAGCCGCAGCTGCTCGCGGCGCGACAAGGGGCTGGTCTTGGGGCGCCCCGGGCGCTGGATCGAATCGGGTTTCACGGCCTTGAGCATAGTTTAGTTATGATGACACGTCAACATAACAGAGCCTGCTCGAGCACCCGGTCCGCCCGCACGAGAATCGACTGCGGGAAAAAGGGAGGGAAGGCAAAGGGCGGTTTCGGCATTACTCGATGATCTCGGTCGCTTGCACCACCACCGACTGGGGGACGGTGAGGCCCATTGCGCCAGCGGTCTTCAGGTTCAGCACCAGAAGGAACTTGGTGGGCAGCTCCACCGGGAGGTTGCCCGGCTTCGCCCCTCTCAGGATCCGGTCCACGTACATCGCCGTGCGCCTGAACAATTAATTGGCGGATCTCGACACCGAGCCGCGGCGCTGCGCCCTCCGCGTCCCTGATTTGCGGTGCGGTCACGGGATCCACGGGGTTATACAGGACGGCGATGCGCTTCGCTCCCGGGACCAGCTCCTTGAGGAGCGACATCCGCTTCGCCGCAAGCGCCCCGGTCATGTTCGAGACGCCCGTGGCATCGCCGCCCGGGCGGGCCAGGTTGGGGACAAAACCGCTTCCGACCGGGTCGCCGACGATGGTCAAGACAATCGGCATGTCCCTGGTGGCCTGGATCGCGGCGCGCGCCCCCGGAGTGTTGATCGCCACGATGACGTCCGGCCGGGCCTCCGCGAGATCCTTGGCGAGCGCTGGAAGTCGATCATGCTTCATCTCCGCCGATCGAACCAGGAGCCGCAGGTTCTTGCCTTCGTGATAGCGCAGGTCGCGCAAGGCCTCGAAATATATCGGATAGGCGGGGTCCAGCCGATGCGGCGTGAGCACGCCAACCTTTTTCCTATGGGCGACGGTAGGGCATCGTGCGAAGCGGGTTGTCACTACTCGATCACCCGGTCCGCCCGCACCAGGATCGACTGCGGGATCGTGATGCCGAGCGCCCGTGCGGTTTTCATGTTGATCACCAGCTCGAATTTGGTCGGTTGTTCGATTGGAAGATCCGCTGGCCGCGCACCCCGCAGGATTTTATCGACGTAAGCAGCGGCCTGGCGGTACTGCCCGGGGATATCCGCGCCGTATGCGACGAGGCCGCCGGCCTCGACGTCCTCGCGCGAGGGATAAATGATGGGCAGCCGGTGTTTTACCTCCAATGCGGCGGTCTGTTTTCGGAGGATGAACACGAGGGGGTCTATCATCCGGATGGCGGCGGCGGCACGCGCCCGACGGGCGCCCTCGAATGCCTTTTCCAGATCGCCGGCGCTACGCACTTCGAGAACCGGCCGCAGCTCGATTCCCAGCCTGCGGGCCGCCGATTCAGCGCTCTGCATCTGAGGCAACGCGTTCTGGGAGTCCGGGTTGATCAGCACGGCGACTCGTGACGCCGCCGGAACGATCTCCTTCAATATTTCCAATCGCTTGCCTGCGAGTTCCGCAACGATGTTCGTGATCCCCGTGATGTTGCTGCCCGGCCGCGCGAGGTTGGAGACGATGCCCGCGCCGACGGGGTCGGCGACCAGGACCATCACGATGGGGATGGTCGAAGTGGCCGCTTTCGCGGCGAGATTCCCCGGCGTGGTCGAGACCAGCAGCGCGTCGGGACTGCGCCCGACGAGTTCCCTGGCCAGAGCCGGAAGACGGGCCACTGTCCCTTCGGCGTACCGTTCCACGAGGGTGAAATGCCTTCCCTCTACGTATCCGAGCGAACGCATCCCGTCACTGAAAGCTACCACGAAGGCCTTGCTCGGCGCCTCACCACTGCCGGACAGGTGCCCGATGCGAAATACCTTCTTCGCTGGCTGAGCCGTGACCGTGAGCGGCGCGAGAGCGGCCGCTCCCATCGCACGGCAGAACTGTCGCCGTGTCCTCACTCGATCACCCGGTCCGCGCGCCAGGATTTTCTGCGGGCAGGGGGGTGTGCCCCTGCTATCCCGAGGCTAGTCGCTGTTGACATCAAGACATCACCTCACTTATGCTTTGATGCATGAGGACCACCTTGAGCCTGGACAGGGACGTGGCCGCCGCGTTGGAGCGAGTGCGCAAGGCGCGCAAGGCGAGCCTGAAGCAGGTCGTGAACGAAGCCCTGCGGCAGGGACTGGCGCGCATGGCGGCGCCGCCCGCGGCGCCGCGCACGCCTTTCCGCACCCGCACGCTTTCGCTCGGGCGCTGCCTCGTGGGCAATGTCGACAACGTCGCGGAAGTGCTTGCGGTCGCGGAAGGCGAGCGCTTCAAGTGATCTTGGTTGACGCCAATGTGCTGATCTATGCGAGCGTCGATTCGTTTACCCAGCACGAACGCGCGCGCCGCTGGCTGGACGAGCGGCTGAACGGCACGGCGCCGGTCGGCCTGCCTTGGGCGAGCCTCCTCGCGTTCCTGCGCGTGACCACCAATCCACGTGTGTTCGAGCAGCCGACGGCCGTGTCCGACGCGTGGCGACAGGTGCTGGCCTGGCTTGCAGCCGAGCGCGCGTGGGTTCCGCAGCCCACCGAGCGCCACCGCGAGATTCTTGGCCAACTCCTCGCGGCGCCGGGCGTGCAGGCAAACTTGGTGCAGGACGCGCACCTCGCCGCGCTGGCGATCGAGCACGGATTGATCCTGTGCTCGACGGACGGCGACTTCGCGCGATTCTCCGGCCTGCGCTGGGAAAATCCACTCGGCGGCGAGCGCGACCGCTAACCCTTCCTCACCCCTCCCCACAAACAGGAGGCGGGTTAGCGTGGTGGTGATGCTGGAACGAGCCGTAATCACTCGATCACCCGGTCCGCCCGCACCAGGACCGACTGCGGGATCGTGATGCCGAGGGCTTTGGCGGTTTTCATGTTGATCACCAGCTCGAACTTGGTCGGCTGCTCAACCGGCAGATCGCCCGCGGGGTGGCCGTCCAGCACACGCGCGACCAGCCGCGCCGCCCCCTGCGCAATATTTATGTCGCTTGCTCCATAGCTGAGTATCGCTTCCTGGGTCGCCTTGCTCCGCGCCCAGACGATGGAAACGATGCGCTGCGCCGCCGCGAACCTGAATACGGGCTCAAACACGGTCGATATCGCTCCGCCGGGAACCAGGACGAGCCCGTCGAGCTTTCCCGCCTGCTTGAATGCGCCCTCGCCCGCGCGCAGTCTCTCGACATCGAGTTCCACGAGCTGCATGCCGATATTTGGCGCGGCATCCATCACGGCGGCGTACCCCTGCCGGGGCGAACCGTCGCGAGGGTCGTACACGACCCCGATACGGCGCGCGGCGGGAGCGATCTCCTTCAGCATCTCGAGCCGCTTGGCGGAAAGCTCGGGAAATTCGAACGTCACTCCGGTCAGATTGTTGCCCGGCCGCGCCAGGCTGGCGGCAAGGCCTGGACGTACAGGATTGCCGGGCGTGATGAAGACGATCGGCAGTTCCTTTGTTACCGACCGCAACTGCCTTGTCAATTCCGTGCCCACGACGAACGCTACGCGCGCACCTTTCGCACGCAGAGATTCGGCGGAACCACGCGCCGCGGCCGAATCCCCGCGCCGGATGCGATGCTCTAGGATCACTGCGTCCCGGGCAGCCGGGCCGGCGGCCTGCAATCCCTGGCGCAGGCCCTGCAAAAGGTTTGTGTATCGCGGCTCCTCATCCGGGGCGACGAACCCGATCGAAAGCGGGGCACCGAACGCTTGCCAGGCGCAGATCGCGAGTACCAGGATTGCGGTGACACGTGCCGTCAATCCGGCGAGTTTCATCGTCCTCCCTTCCCCTCGGTGCCTAGCCCGATGTACTCCGACTGATCATTTGCGAATTCGATTAATGCTAGTATAGGTTAGGCCTTCGGCGCGGTCATTCGAGATCTCAACATGGCCGTAGCTCTTGCTGCTCGTTTACTTCGCCGGTACCGCACCGTTGGTGAGAATGACCTGCTCACCCGCTGGGCTGCGGATGAATTCGAGGAATTTCGCGACCGTGGGGGAGGGCGGTGCCTTGGTGACCAGGAACGAGTCGCGGGTCAGCGCGTACGCGCCTTTTCTGACGTTTTCCGCGCTCGGCGCGACGCCGTTGAGCGAGACCTGCCGGATCCTGCCCCCGCTCTGCTCGACCACCGTCATGGTGGTCATTCCGATCGCCCCCGAGGTGGCAGCGAGCCCTTTCGCCATGTCGCCGCCTTTCGGCATCACCGCCGCCGTATCGGGCATCCGCAGATCCTTCAAGCAGCCGATCTTCGCCCTGACGACCTCGGTATCGACCTCCGTATCGGGCCTGGTAAGAGGCGCGATCGCCAGGTCGGGACTGCCCAGTTCGCTCCAGTTCCCGAGCTTTTGGGAATAGATGTCGCAGATCTGGCGGTCGGCAAGCCCGGTCGCCGACACGCTCGCGTTGACGCCGAAAACCACGGCTACTTTGGCGATTTCATTAACGGCCATTCCCTGCCGGGTGATCTCCTCGACGTTGAGGCCGTGGCTGGCCATGGCGATGTCGATCTTCCCTTCGGTCAGCGCCTTGATGCGCGCCTTGGTTCCCATCCCTTTTCCGATCTCCACGCTGGCGCCGGGATTCTGCTCCTGGTAAGCCTTGGCGAGCGCGGCGACCAACGGGGTTACCCCGGTGGACCCGTCCACGACGATCCTTTCGCCCGACTGCCCGTAAAGGGCACCGGACGACACCAGACTCAGGACCAGCGCGAAGGCGTGATTTCTGCAGTGCGGCCTCATCGATTTTCTCCTTGGATGAACGCGGTTGCTTTATCCGGCCCCTTCCATCCGGAAATCCCGCCGTGAGGGGCCGACGGTGGCCACTCTAGAGGCTGGATGATTCAGCGTCTGTTTAGGAGTGCGCAGCGTCGATGTGAAATATTCACATTTTCAGAAGGGGCCAGCACCCAGTTTTCAGCCTGGGGTACGGATGTTTCGGCTGACGGCTGGCAACTGACGGCTAACTTACCAGTGCCGCGGCGGGGTCTTGTTGATGGTGATGTGCTTCTGCTCGACGCTGATGTAGCCGCCGGTCGAGAGGTCTTTGAAGATCTTGCTGATCATCTCGCGCGAGGCCCCGACACGGCTGGCGATATCCTGTTGGGTCAGCTTCTCGCGAATGACGAGCTTGCCACCCTCATCCTTTGCCAGCTCGAGCAGCAGCCGCGCGACGCGCCCGTAGACGTCCATCAGCGCGAGGCTTTTCACGTTCTCGGTCAGCGCACGCACGCGGTGGATGAGCTTCTCGATCACTCGCACCGCGAACACCGGGTTCTTCAGCAGGAAATCCTTGAAATCGGCCTTGGGCACGATGAGGAACTTGCTCGGCTCGAGGGTCATGACCGAGGCCGAGCGGGGGCCCTCGTCGAGCACCATCTCGCCGAAATACTCGCCCGCGGCCTGCGTGGAGAGCACGACCTCCTTGCCGTCCGGGTCGGAGACAAACGCCTTTACGCGACCTTCCAGGATGATGTAGAGCGAATCGGTGTGGTCGCCCTCGTTGAGGACCACCGCGTTCCGGGGAAAGGCGCGGGTCTGCGCGTGCGCCGAGATCGCGCGCAGCTCCTCGGCGCTCAGCACGAACTCGGACGCGGTCTTGTCCTTCCCACTCATCCGGCTTTTTTCCGCGGGCGGATGGCGCAGGCTGCCTCGAGCGCGTCCATGAACATGCCGGCGACGTTGAAGCCGGTCTGCTCGGTGATTTCCTGGAAGCAGGTGGGGCTGGTGACGTTGACCTCGGTGAGGCAGTCGCCGATCACGTCGAGGCCGACCAGCAGCAGGCCTTCCTCGTCCAGGGCGGGACCGAGGGCCCCGGCGATCTCGCGGTCGCGCTTGGTGAGCTCGCGCGCGACGCCAGTGCCGCCGGCGGCGAGGTTGCCGCGCGTCTCCCCCGGCTTCGGGATGCGCGCGAGGCAATAGGGCACGGGCTTGCCGCCGATCAGCAGCACGCGCTTGTCGCCGTCGCGGATCTCCGGGATGAAGCGCTGGGCCATGATGGTGCGGCGGCCGTAATGGGTGACGGTCTCGATGATCACGTTGACGTTGGGATCGTGCTCGTGGACGCGGAAGACCGATGCGCCGCCCATGCCGTCGAGCGGCTTCAGGATCACGTCGCGGTGCTCGGCGAGAAACTCGCGGATGAGCGCTTCCCGGCGCGTCGCGAGCGTGGGCGGGATGAAATGCGGAAAGCGCGCGATCGCCAACTTCTCGTTCCAGTCGCGGATCGCCCGCGGCCGGTTGAACACCCGGGCGCCCTGCGACTCCGCCAGCTCGAGCAGGTAGGTGCTGTAGACGTACTCGATGTCGAACGGCGGGTCCTTGCGCATCAACACCGCGCCGAAATCCTTCAGCGGCATGCGCGCCGGCTCCCGGACGTGATACCAGCGCGGCTGCTCGCCGGTGAGCTCGATCTGGCGCGCATTACCGTACACCCTGTCACTGTGCCAGAACAGGTCGTCCTGTTCGAGGGCGTACAAGGCGTGCCCGCGCGCTGCCGCCTCGCGCATGATGGCGAAGGTGGTGTCCTTGGCGATCTTGAACGAGTCGAGCGGGTCGACAACGAAAGCGATTTTCATGCAGGGGTATCTGATTGGAAGTGTCGTCGAATGAAAATCGCTTTATTGCGAGAAGCCCAGCAATCCCGGAATTGCCCTGGCTCAAATCGCTCCACGGGTGATCTGCCTTCGAGTGAGTGCCGTGCGGTTCATTAAGCGGAACCCGAAGCGGCAGTCGCTTCGGGTTCCGCTTCGAGCTCGATCGAGGCGGCGAGCAGGGCGAGCCGGGCGATCACGCCGTAGGCATAGAAGCGGTTGGGCGGGCAGCCCGGGTCGTCCGGGTCGGGCGAGGAGCAGGGGTCGGCGAAAGCCAGCGGCGCGAACCGCATGCCGGGCGCGTTGAGGTTCTCGTCCTGGCCGCGCGCCGTATGCACGCGGTAGAAGCCGCCCACCACGAAGTGGTCGATCATGTAGACGACCGGCTCCGCCACCGCGTCGTCCACGCTCTCGAAGGTGTAGACGCCCTCCTGCACCATCACCTCGCGCACCTCGAGCCCTTCCTTCACCACCGCCATCTTGGTGCGCTGCTTGCGGTTGAGGTCCCGCACCTCGGCGGGGTCCTTCACGGTCATGATGCCCATGCCGTAGGTGCCGGCGTCCGCCTTGACGATGACGAACGGGTCCTGGGTGACGCCGTACTCCCGGTACTTGTCGCGGATGCCCTCGAGGATCTCGGCGACGTAGCCTTCGAGGCACTCCTCGCCCTTGCGCTCGCGGAAGTTGATCTTGCCGCACTTCTCGAAATAGGGATTGACGAGCCACGGGTCGATCCCGATGAGGCCCGCGAATTCCTTCGCCACCCGGCGGTAGGCCTGGAAGTGGTTCGACTTGCGGCGCACCGTCCAGCCGGCGTGCAGCGGCGGCAGCACCGCCTGCTCGAGGTTCATCAGGATCTCGGGCGTGCCGGCGGACAGATCGTTGTTGAGCAGCACCACGCACGGATCGAACCCGTTCACGGCCAGCCGGCTGTCGCGGCGCGTGAGCGGCTCGAGCGTGAGCTTCATCCCGCTCTCGAGCGCGAGCTCGGTGGGACCGGTGATTTCCGGGATCAGGGTGCCGATGTGCACGTCGACGCCGGCATTGCGCAGCATCCGCTGCAGGACGGCCACGTTCTGGAGGTAGTACTGGTTGCGGGTATGGCTCTCCGGGATCAGCAGCATCCCGCGCGCGTCCGGGCACGCCTTCTCGATCGCCGTCATCGCCGCCTGCACGCACAGCGGGTGGAAATCGGGATTGAGGTTGTTGAAGCCGCCGGGGAACAGGTTGGTGTCGACCGGCGCGAGCTTGAAGCCGCTGTTCCTCAGGTCCACAGAGCAATAGAACGGTGCCGCGTGCTCCTGCCACTGGCCGCGCAGCCAGTGCTCGATGTCGGGCTGGGACGCGAGCACGCGCTGCTCGAGATCGAGCAGCGGCCCGGCGAGCGCGGTGGTGAGGCGCGGGACAGCCATTTTTCCTCCTCGTCCGTATTGTAGCGGATGGCGCCATGCGGCTTTCCCGGCGGGACTTTGTCCCGTAAGAACAAGAACCCCTCGTCACTCATCACCCATCACCCGTCACGCATCACGAAAAAAACGGGCGCCCGCAGGCGCCCGTTCTTACAGACTTCCTGAAGCTGAATCTTACGTGTGATACGCGGTCTCGCCGTGGGAGTTCACGTCGAGGCCTTCGCGTTCCTCTTCTTCCGTCACGCGCAGCCCGACGATGAGGTCGGCGATCTTGTAGGCCACCAGAGCCACGACGCCCGACCAGATGATGGTCACGCCGACGGCCTGTGCCTGCGTCCACACCTGACCGGCGATCGAGTACTCGGCCGCCGTGATCATCTTGCCCGTGACCCAGTCCGCGGTGAAGCCCGGACCGCCGAGCGAAGGATCGTTGAACACGCCGGTCAGCAGCGCGCCGAGTATGCCGCCGATGGCGTGCACGCCGAACACGTCGAGCGAATCGTCCGCGCCCAGCCAGCGCTTCAACTGGTTGACGGCCCACAGGCACACGAAACCTGCCGCCAGCCCGATGACGAACGCGCCGGGGATGCCGACGTTGCCGGCGGCGGGCGTGATCGCGACCAGTCCCGCAACCACACCCGAGGCGGCGCCCAGCATCGAGGGCTTGCCCTTGAACAGCCATTCGCCGAAGGTCCACGCCAGCACCGCGCAGGCGGTGGCGAGGAAGGTGTTGATGAAGGCGAGGGTGGCCGAGTTGCCGGATTCGAGGGCCGAGCCGGCATTGAACCCGAACCAGCCCACCCACAGCAGCGACGCCCCGATCATGGTCATCGGCAGGTTGTGCGGCGTCAGCGCTTCCTTGCCGAAGCCGATGCGCTTGCCCAGCATGTAGGCGCCCACCAGGCCGGCGATACCGGCGTTGATGTGAACCACCGTCCCGCCCGCGAAGTCGAGCGCGCCCCACTGCCAGAGCAGGCCGGCCTTCGCGTTCAGCCCGTCGACCAGCTTGGGATCGGTGTAAGCGTCCGGGCCCATCCAGAACCACACCATGTGCGCGATCGGAGCGTAGGCGAAGGTGAGCCACAGCACGACGAAGATCAGCACCGCCGAAAACTTGATGCGCTCGGCGAGCGCCCCGAGGATCAGGCAGCAGGTGATCGCGGCGAACGTTGCCTGGAACGCCACGAACAGCAACTCGGGGATGACCACGCCCTTGCTGAAGGTGGCGCCCATGGCGAACTCGCCCTTGGCCGAGTCGAAGGTGCCGCCCAGGAACAGGCGGTCGAATCCGCCGAAGAAGGCATTACCCTCGCTGAAGGCGAGGCTGTAGCCGTAGACGCACCACAGCACGGTGACCAGCGAGAAGGTGACCAGCACCTGCATCAGCACCGAGAGCATGTTCTTGGCGCGCACCATGCCGCCGTAGAACAGCGCGAGGGCCGGCACGCTCATCATCAGCACCAAGGCGGTCGAGGTCAGCATCCACGCCACGTCGCCCTTGTTGGGCGTCGGCGCGGGGGTTGCGGCGGCCGCGGGAGCCGCGGGTGCAACCGGCGCCGCCGCCTTGTCGTCGGCCTTGGCCATCGGCGCGGCGGGTGCCTCGGCCGGCTTGTCCTGCGCGAGCAGCGGGGCCGCGTTCAGGCCCAGCATGCAGAACAACGCCAGCGACGCGGCCAGTTTTTTCACGAATCGGTTCATTTCATTTCTCCCTCAGAGCGCGTCGGCGCCGGTTTCACCGGTGCGGATGCGGATGACCTGCTCCAGATCGAAGACGAACACCTTGCCGTCGCCGATCTTGCCGGTATTGGCGGATTTTTCGATCGCCTCGATCGCCTGCTCGAGCATCTCGCTCTTGATCGCGGCCTCGACCTTGACCTTGGGCAGGAAGTCGACCACGTATTCGGCGCCCCGGTAGAGCTCGGTGTGCCCCTTCTGCCGCCCGAAGCCCTTGACCTCGGTGACCGTGATGCCGGTCACGCCGATGGCGGAAAGCGCCTCCCGCACTTCGTCAAGCTTGAACGGCTTGATGATTGCTGTGACGAGTTTCATTCGGTTTCCCCATGAATAGGGGGCCGGCCGCAGGGCCAGCCCCGCGCTGCTTCGTTAGAAAGTCTTCGAGATGAAGAGCGTGCCGGTGCCCTTGGCGATGTTCTTCGGGTACACGCCGCAGCCAAAAGCGCCGCAGTCCGTCGTGCTTCCGTAGCCGAACGCATCGGCACTGCTGGTATCGGTATAGAAGGCTCCGATGGTGAAATCCTTCGGCAGGGCGTAGGTGAGGCCGATCTTCCAGTCGTCATACGAGAACAGGGCGTCGTTGTTCGCGATGCCGATGGCGCGCGGGTCCTGGCCCTTGAACTTCTGGATGCCGTAGTGCCCGATGAGGTTGAGCTTGTCGGTGACCGGAACCGTAACCCCGAAGTCTAGGTAATACGTTCCGCCGGCATCCAGTACGCCGAACGCCTTGTTGCTCACCACATGGGAGTATTTGACCGAGAGCCACTTCCAGCCCAGCGCGCCGTAGACTTCCCAGGCGTCGGCTTTGGGATTCAGCGGGTTCGCCAGGGTGTTGGCGTCTCCTGGATATGCGTAGTAAAGCGTTCCGATATCCCAGGTGAAGTCGGATTTCCCGAAGGCGCCCTTGACGCCGCCGTAGAGATCGAACTCGCCGCTGCCGCCAGCGCGGTACGCACCCCCGTCACGCAGCCAGCTGATGTTGGAAGCCCAGGTGCCGGCGTAGAAGCCGTTCGCGTGGCTGTAATCAAAGCCGCCTTGGAGCGCGGGCTCGCCGTTGGTCTGCGTCAGCCCGCGGAAGATGTACTGGCTGTAGAGCCCGACGTTGCCGGTCAGCGAGTGCGGTGAATCCGCGGCTGCAGCAATGCCCGATACCATTGTGGCCGCCACGGCAGCGGCCAGAAACGTTTTCTTGAACATGGTTACCCCTTTCGTAGTTAACGAATGCGCAATATTGCGGAAATAGGTAGAGCATGGATCGTGCCAACAACATAACATAGTAAAAACAATAACTTATTTACGTCATCCGTAAATCGTGCCGGGACTGAGGCACCATTTTTGTGCTATGGAAAAGCCTCATGCACCATTTCGGTGCCCAACGGATTCTTGTAGGAATGGCCCGCTGCAGAATTCAGCAGGTTCGCCTCTTTCAGGTTTTCCGGGGCCGGAAAACCTTATGTGTAGGAGAATAACGGCTCGCTGTTGCGCCCCCGGATCGAACATGGCTGACACCCGACTACTCGACGAAATCGACCGCAAGATGAAGGAGATCTTTGCCCGCAGCCCGGCGGCGGATCTCGAGAAAAACCTGCGCGCGCTGCTGGCCTCTGCCTTCAGCCGGCTCGACCTGGTGACGCGCGAGGAATTCGACGTCCAGCGCGAGGTCCTCGCGCGCACCCGCGCCAAGCTCGCCGAACTCGAGGCCAGGCTGGCCGAGCTCGAAAAAGACGGGAGATCGGGAGATCGGGAGGTCGGGAGGTCGTGAGATCGAAAGGCCGGGCGATCGGGAGATCGTAAGATCGTAAGATCGAAGAGTATTTTCCCTCTCCCCCTCTCGCGCTCTCCCGCCCTCGCGGTGCGCTGTCATCGTTTCGTGTAATCCGTTAGCCGACCCCATCCGTTAGAAGCGGCATAGGAACCTAGAGGGGGTTCGATGTCGCTCGCCGTTGTCTACAGCCGCGCGCTCGCGGGCATGGACGCGCCGCCGGTCACGGTGGAGGCGCATCTCGCCAACGGTCTGCCGAGCTTCACCATCGTCGGGCTGCCCGAAGCCGAGGTGAAGGAGGCCAAGGACCGCGTGCGCGCGGCCCTGCAGAACGCGCGGTTCGAGTTCCCCGCGCGCCGCATCACCGTCAATCTCGCGCCCGCCGACCTGCCCAAGGAATCGGGCCGCTTCGACCTGCCGATCGCGCTCGGCATCCTCGCCGCCTCGGAGCAGTTGCCCGCCGGCCCGCTCGCCGGCTGTGAGTTCGCCGGGGAGCTCGCGCTGACGGGAGAACTGCGGCCGATCCGCGGCGCGCTGGCGATGGCGCTCTCGGCCGCCAGGGCGGGGCGCGCCTTCGTGCTCCCGGAGGCGAACGCGCGCGAGGCGGCCTTGGTGGAAGAAGCGACGGTGTACCCGGCGCGCGCTCTGCTCGACGTATGCGCGCATGTCACGGGGCGAACGCCGCTTGAGCGCTGCAGCGAGCGCCCCGCGCTGAACGGCGTTCTCCACCCCGATATGCAGGATGTCAAAGGGCAGCTACATGCCAAGCGGGCGCTCGAGATCGCGGCCGCCGGCGGGCACAGCCTCATCATGGTGGGCCCGCCGGGCACCGGAAAGTCCATGCTCGCGGAACGGTTGCCCGGAATCCTGCCGCCGATGACGCGGGACGAAGCGCTCGCCGCCGCGGCGATGCAATCGCTTGGAAGCGGCGGCTTCGACCTCAAGAACTGGAGCCGGCGGCCGTTCCGCGCGCCGCACCACACGGCGTCCGCGGTGGCGCTGGTGGGCGGCGGCAGCCACCCGCGCCCCGGCGAGATCTCGATGGCGCTGCACGGCGTGCTGTTCCTCGACGAGCTGCCGGAATTCGACCGCAAGGTGCTGGAAGTGCTGCGCGAGCCGCTCGAGTCCGGCCGCATCAGCGTCTCGCGCGCCGCGCGCCAGGCCGAGTTTCCCGCCGAGTTCCAGCTGGTGGCGGCGATGAACCCCTGCATGTGCGGATATCTAGGGCATTACTCGGACCGGTGTCGCTGTACGCCGGATCAAGTGCTTCGCTATCGTAGAAAAATTTCTGGTCCCCTATTGGATCGCATAGATATTCAAATCGAAGTTCCGGATGTTCCGTCTGAAGATTTGACGCGAGCAAGTTGCGGCGAAGGATCGGACGTGATCCGCGCGCGAGTGGAGAAAGCACGCGAGCGGATGATCGCGCGTCAAGGAAAAGAAAATGCCCGACTCACCACACGCGAGATCGACAGGCACTGCGCACCGGACGAACCGGGCGCGGCATTGCTGAAGCAGGCGATCGCAAGATTGGGACTTTCAGCGCGCGGGTATCACCGAATTTTGAAAGTGGCGCGAACCGTTGCGGACCTGGCGGACGCGCGAGCAGTTTCCGCTGCCCAAGTCGCGGAAGCAATTCAATATCGCAGGTTCGATCGCACACAAGAGTAGAAGGTACCCAGACCGGCGACACACTGATGAGCTACGACGCGCTCAACCGGCTGACGGAAGTGGTCACGGCGCAGGGCACGGTGCAGTACGCCTACGACGACGCCGACCGGGTGACGAGCATTGCTTATACCCGGCCGGACAACTCCGTCGTGGAGTCGGTCGGCTACAGCCACGACGCGGGCGGTCAGCGGGTGGCCAAGTCCCAGAGCCAGCCGAGCCCGGGCGAGACGCCGTTCACGGCCACCTATGATGAGGCAAACCGGCTGACCGCCATCACCCTCAACGGGGAAAACTTCACGCTGAGCTACGACAATAACGGCAATCTCACAACGAAGAGCGGCCCGACCTCGGGCACGACGACCTACACCTGGAATGCGCGCAACCAGCTCACCGCGATCGCGGGCCCGAGCGGTTCAGCGAGCTTCAAGTACGACGCGCTCGGGCGTAGGATAGAGAGAACGGTGAATGGGGATACGACCGGGTTCCTCTACGACGGGGCACAGGCGATTGCGGAACTGCGGGGTAATGCGCTCGATACGGTCTATCACACCGGGCTGGCGATTGATGAGGTGCTGGCAAGGTATGGGTCGAGCGGGAACAGGACGCTGCTAGCGGATGCGCTGATGTCGGTTATTGCCCAAACAAACGATGATCAGTCAGTGGGGAACTTCTACGCCTATTCGCCCTACGGGCAGGCGATCACATTGGGACCGGATGGGGGCAACCCACTACAGTACACCGGGGGGTTGGGGGTGAGGGGTCGAGCGATGTAACAAAGTTACGTAAAGCTCGATAATCGGGCCGCCTTGTCAAGGATCGAACTCCCGGTAGGTTGGTTTGGTTGGGATCATCTCTAGCGTGGGTCACACGCTGCGCGCGCTCGCGGTGACCTCGTTGAGGCGCTCGTCCGTGGTCCCGGAATTACCGACCATCGCCGAGTCCGGCTATCCGGGGTTCGAATTTAAGAATTGGTACGGATTGCTCGCGCCCGCAAGGACCCCACCGCCGATCGTTGGCAAGCTCCATCTCGAAATCGCCAAGGCGCTCGCGCAAACACAGCAAATCTGCTGTCCCTGACGTAAGCGAGCATAATGGGCATGCAGATTGGAGGGAGGGGGATGAACAGTCGTCGCAAACTTCTCGTCGCGCTTGGTGCGGGCGTGCTCGCAGCGCCGCTGGCGTCTTTCGCCCAGCAAGCGAGAGAACTCCTGCGCGTTGGATACCTTGGGCAGCTTTATTTCGACATGTTTCAGCGGCACATGAGGGAGCTGGGATACGTCGACGGCAGCAATATCTTGATTGAGCGGCGCGACGAAGAGGGGCAACGGGACCGAATTCCGGTACTTGTACGCGAGCTCGTCCAGCAGAAAGTGCGTGTGCTCGTCGTGCCCACTAACGTCGCCATCGAAGCCGCCAGAGAAGCGACGGCGACCATTCCAATCGTCATGGTGGCTTCCATCGACCCGGTTGCCGCGGGATATGTGGCTACACTTGCCCGCCCCGGCAGAAACATCACCGGCGTCGCCAATCTTCTGCGGGATCTGAGCGCGAAGCGGATCGAGATGCTGCGGGAGATGTTTCCCAGGTTATCGCGGCTGGCGATCCTTTGGGACGAAGAAGGACCCGGCCCACAAATCGCGTTCAAGAATTATGAAACCGCGGCCCAGGCGTTGAAAGTACGGTTCCAGTCGCTCGCGATTCGCGGGCCGAAGCCCGAACTGGAAGGGGCGTTCCGAGCAGCGAACGCGGGAGGCGCTGAGGTAATTATCGTTGTAGCAAACCCGATGATGTTCGCGCATCGGGCGACCGTCATGGCGCTCTCACGCAAGCACCGGCTTCCGTTGATAGGGGAAACCGCGATCTATGTGGATAACGGCGCGCTGGCGTCCTACGGACCCAGCCTCTCGGAAATCTCACAGCGCATCGCCGTTTATGTGGACAAGATCCTGAGGGGCGAGAAGCCCGCCGATCTTCCGGTTGAGCAGCCGACCAAATTCGATTTGACTCTCAACATGAAAACCGCCAAGGCGCTCGGCATCAAGATCCCACAATCGATCCTCGTGCAGGCAGGCAAGGTGATCGAGTAAGAACGCGAACGACCGCTATCGGGAAAAGCGACTGACCGCAAAGGGTCGACTCAGTTCGTCACTCCCGAAAGCAGCCGGTTGTGGTAGCCGAAACCGGACACTCGCCGTCAGATCAAGTCGCGATTCCTAAATCCTGTCCATTGATTAAGTAGGGTCAGTGTAACTTTTCGATTCGGTAGCGCGCCCTTCGCTGTTCGGCGCGGGGCATGGGGGTTCGGTTCTTAAGCGGCCGTCCTAGCTTGGGTGGACGAACGGCGCATTTCAGAGCGCGCGCAATCTCGTC
>JACPTK010000075.1 GCA_016192825.1 Betaproteobacteria bacterium
TCTTCTTCACCTCCTCCACCGTCGTGGTGGTCTCGTTCACCGCCGCCGCCGTCTCCGCCGCCCCCGACGCCACCTGCGTCGTCGTCGCCACAATCTCGCTCGCCGAAGACGCCAGAACAGTGGCACCCTCGCGAACTTCCTGCGAGACCCGGCCGATCACCCGGCTCAGGAACGCGGCCATGATCCCGCCGACCACGAGCGCGATGAGGCCGGCCACGGCGAACGTGACAAGCGCGTCGCGCGTGATCCGCTCCGATTGCGTCAAAGCCGCCTGGGCCCGCTCATCGGCTTCCGCCACCAGCTCATCGGCGAGCTGCCGCATCTTGTTGCGGCGTTCAGCTTGCGCGCCGAAGAAAAGCGCTTTCGCCTCTTCCAGCTTTCCCTCGTTGATCAGGGGAATAATCTGTGCCTCCCGCGTCCGGCGATACTCGGCACGAATGGCGCCGAAGTCCTCGATCTTGCGCGAAAGCCTTGAATCGTTTTTGTTGCGCTCGATCAGCTTCTTCATCGTTTCGGTGTTTTCCCTGGATCGGGTCGCAATATCCTGGACCAACGACGCCGGATCGGACCGCTGGTCCCGCAACAGCATGGCGGTGATATTGGCGCCGATGGCGTTCTGATTTGACCGTACGTCCTTGAGGTCCACGGCATTGGCAAACTGCACCTGGTACAGCGCCCGCTGCGACTCCGTTATGGCGGCCATGCCGACATACCCGATGGTGAGAACCGCGACAAGCGATGCAAGTATCAGGCCGAAGCCGAGCAGGAGCTTGGCGCGAAGTTTCAGATCGTTGAACCAGGCCACGATGGATTCCTTTCTTCGTTGTTCCGAACAAACCCGCAGTTCATGTCACGCTGGTCCTGTCGTCGTCCGCGTCAAGAGGTCCTGGCCCTATCCCGCGGTTCCTCACGAACGCTCATCCTGCTGTCCGACAACAGTTTGGCGCCGTCGAGGATCACCAACCGGTCCCGCGTCACGCCCTTCAGGTATTCCTGCCGGATTCCCGTGAGCGTCGGCAGCGACGGCTGAATGTCCGCAACGAGTATGGGGCGCACGCCCCCGACGGCGTCGGCGAGGATGCCGAACTCGGCATCGCCGGCGTGGACGATGATTACCTTATTGAGGTCACTGAGGCCCTTCTCGGGAAGCTCGAAGAATTTCTTCACGTCGACCACCGAGAGGATTTGCCCGCGCACGTTGACGATCCCGAGAACGAACGGCGGCGTGCAGGGCACCGGAGTAAAGTCCTTCAGCGCACAGACCTCCCGGACGAAGGATGACTCGATGCCGTAGCGCTCGTACGCCAGTTGAAACTCCAGAATCTCGAGCGATTCGCCTGCGACGGCATCGGATTGCGGCTTTCTGGCGAGGGCCGAGGCCCTCGCCTTCAGGATCTTTCGCGCCTCCTCCGGCGCGGGCGCCCATCCGCGCTCGATCGCGAGCCGGCCGGCTTCCAGCCGGCGTTTGATTTCGGCCCAATCGACGGCCTTTTTCCCGCCGCCCGGATCCCTCGTCTCGTTACCGTTCATTCTTCACCCCGCCCGGAATCGTCGATTGAATGATCTCGGTCAGCCGGCCGGCGGTCAGTCCCGCCGCGTCGTGCAGCAGCTCGTCCGGCCGGCTTTCGCGCAGAATGGACAGCGCGTTCCGGTAGTACTTTTCCGATTCGTCAGCCCTGCCCTGCCGGGCCGTCAGATTGCCGAGGGCGAAATGCGCGAGCGCATGGTTGGGGTCGAGATACAACGCGTGTTTCAATGCCCTCAGGGATTCTTCACCGCGGCCTTGTTCCTGAAGCACGGTTGCCATCAAATAACGCCAGTCCGCATTAAGCTTCTCGGCGCCGACTGCTTTCTTGCAGCATTCCAGCGCTTCGGCGAGCGCCCCCTGGTTGGCATGGATTCTTGCGAGCAGCCCCATGGCCCTGGCGTCGACCGGGTTCTGTGACAACACGACCCTGGTTTTATCGGCCGCTTCGACATAGCGGCCTCGCTCGAAGAGATCCTTTGCCTCCTGGTACACGGTTCGCTCCGGCGCCGCGGCCTCGTTCTCCTCGACACCCACCTGGAGAAACCGGTCGATATCTTCAGCGACCGGCGCCATGGGTTCCGAGCGGAGAGCAACAGGCGGCCGCAGCCATATCTCCGGGGTCGCAAACAACTCGCCGGAGACCGCCCCCGTCATCGGCCGTCCGGCAGTCGCGCTGGTGTCCTTCCGGTAGAGAATCGCGCCGGGGAAATTCGAGGTGACGAATTGCGGAAACAGCGTATGTGAGGCTTCGGCCGGACTGACGATCAGCCACCCGCCGTCGACGAGCGCGCGATAGAAGCTCTCGATCACCCTCTTCGCGCGTTCCGGCTCGAAATACATCAACACGTTGCGACAGAGAATGATGTCCATCGCGTTGGTGTTGTTCTCCAGCGCCGGATAGGCGTCGTCCGCCAGATTGAGGTAGGCAAACGTGACCGGCTTCTTCACCCGGCGGGCGATCTCGAGATGACCGTCCTTCGTTCCCGTGAAATGCTTTTCCCTGACTTCCGGCGCGACGTCTCGAAACGACCACTCCTTGTACGCGCCCGCGGCGCCTTTGCGCAGGGAAAGCGCGTTGATGTCCGTCGCCAGGATCGTGATGTTCCAGTCCCCCAGATCGGGCAGCAGTTCGGCGAGAAGAATGGCGATCGAATAGGGCTCCTCGCCCGTGCTGCAACCGGCGCTCCAGATTCGCAGATGCTGCCCGCTATTCCGTCTCGCGCGAATCAGCCCCGGCAGAACGTGCTTCTGAAGACTTTCAAAAGTCGCTTTTTCGCGGAAGAAATACGTCTCTCCCACGGTCAGATGGCTCGAAAGGATTTCGATCTCTCGCCTTTCCAGCGGCGACGTCAGAAGCCAGCGGACGCACGATTCCGGTTCCCGACAACCGAAATCGCCGGTGGCCGAGACGATCGCCCGTTCGAGGTCGTGCCATCGTTCTCTCGGAAAGTGCAATCCAACGCGGGCGGCGATGAACTCGCTCATTTCCGAAAGCAGTCGATCTGAAACGAGACGGCCCATTGCCCGCCCCCTCACGCGTTTCCCATTGCGTCGTCCAGGGATCGTTCCTCGTCCAGGGAAAGAAACCGGTCGAGGTCATGAATGAGAATCAGCCCGTCATCAAGCTTCGCCACACCGGTGAGGTACTCCATTCCGGGAACGACCGCGGCCGCCGATACGAACCGTTCCTCGGAACACTCGACGACGCCGTTCGCCATATCCACCACCAAGGCAACCGTCCGTGTCGGGGTCCGCGCAACGATGATCTGGTCGCCCGGTGCGACATCGCGCTCGCGCAATCGGAATCGCTTGCGAACATTGACGACCGGAACAACCCGCCCCTGGATGTTGATCACCCCGGAAACGATTTCTGGCGCTTTTGGCAAAGGAGTGATCTCGACCGCTCGAATCACCCGTTCCACGGCCATCAAGGCAAGCGCGTAGCGCTGCTCGTCAAGGGAAAAGGCAACCAGTTGGTCGTGGCGGCGCATCGCGGCTCTGGTGGCGTTCAACCACCCACGGCGGAGAAAAAGAATATCGGCGCAGCGGCACGGAGGAATGCCGGTATCGGCGTGAAGCCTCCGGGCATTGCCTCCTCGTCGGCGCAGACCGCGCGGCGGCCTGCACCGAGTCTCCTCGGTTCTTCTTTTTGTTTACCCCACACGGTCAGGACTCCTCCACGCGCGCGAGGCGCGCAGTGAAGAACACGAACATTGTCAGGCGGGGTCTGAGCCTGAACGGGCGCGCCGCGAAAGGCCGGGCGGTACGCGAAACTGAGACTTGCTACGAAAGAGCGGGAGCGCCTTCTTGGCTCCCCGTCAATTTATAGCGGCATTTACCATTTGAATCAAGGCTTTTCGCGAGAAAGATTGACGATGCGCAATACAGAGGGCATCGCTAGCGAAACGGTGCTTCATCGGCGTGCTGCTTACCTTACGCGCTTCCCGCGTCGAGCGCCCGGCTTCAACATGCTGACAGAATTGAGATTTTCCGTGGAGTCGAGCAACGCCCTGGCGAGCTCCAGGACCGCTCGCCGCTGCGAGCGGGCATTGGCGCGCAGTAGATCGAATGCCTGGTCGCGGTTGAGACGGTCGCGCATCATGAGCAGCCCCACCGCCATGCTGATTTCGCGGGAGCCGGCGAGCGCCGTATTCAACTGCGCTTCGCTCTCGCGCAGTTGTCTGATTTCTTGCGCGCGCGTCAGCGCCGCTTCGATCGAAGGCACGATCTGCTGGATGTCGAGCGGCTTGACGAGGTAGCCGAGCGCGCCCTCTTCCGCGGCGCGGGTGACGAATTCCTGGTCCCCGTAGGCGGAGAGATACAGGAACGGCACGCCGGATTGCTCCCGCAGCCGCCGGCCCAGCTCGATACCGTCCATGCCCGGCATGCGCACGTCGAGCAACGCGAGATCGGGAGCGTCGCGTTTCACGATCCCGAGAGCGTCCTCGCCGCTCGTCACGCCGGTGACCTTGTAGCCGGCGTTCCGCAATCCTTCAGCCAGGGTGGCCAGCACCAGCCGGTCGTCGTCCACGACCAGTATGTGGTGTTGCGTCACTTTCTCGCGTTGCGGCACCATCTTTCATTCACCTCGCGACCGGATCTTGCCGTTCGGCCAGCAACGGCGGGCGGAGTTTCAGCACCACTTCCACCTGGTTGCGGCCGCCGTTGAAAGCAATGCTGCCGCCCGGCGCTGCCAGAAGCGTCCGCACCAGTCCCAGCCCGCTCCCCACCGCGCGCCCTTCGGCAAAATCGAAGCCCTTCGGCAGGCGCCCGCGGTTGGTGATGCAGATCTCCGCTTCGTGCAACGATTCGCGCAGCGTGACCCGCGCGCGCTTCTCCCCCGCCTCCGCCGGTTGATGCTTCAGCGCATTGAAAACCAGCTCGTTCAGCGCGAAGGCCACCGATACCGCCTCCTGGCCCGCAACGCACGCCGGCCGCCGGGACTTGCGCTCGAACGCCCGTTCCACTCGCCCCCCGATCAGGCCCTCCGCGGACGAGCAGATCGCATCCATGATCGTGACCAGGCTGAGCAGGCCGTCGGGACGCGTTTCCTGCAGACCGTAAACGAGCGCCACCGATTGCAGTTGCCCGATGGTTTCCTCGATTTCAGCCGCTATCCCGGGATTCCGGGTGATTTTCTGGCGCAGCAGACCGGCGACGCCCTGGAGGCTGTTCTTGATCCGGTGATGGACTTCGCGCACGAGGGCGTCGCGCTGGCGCACGGCGCCTTCCAGTCGTTCCGCCTCGGCTTGCTTCCGTTCGGAAATGTCGAAATTGATTCCATCAAAACGGATCGCGACCCCTTGGGCATCGTAGAGCGCCTTGCCGGCGGAACGAATCCAGCGAATCGCGCCGGTGGCCGGATTCACTACCCGATGCTCAATCGCGTACAGCGTTCGATCGCGAAGCGCAGCTTCCACCGCGAGTCGCGTGGGTTCGCGATCCTCTGGATGCAATCGCTCCCAGAACAACTCGATTGTCGGCTCGACGCCTGCCGGCAGGGAAAAGATCTCCCGCGTGCGGTCATCCCAGTTCAGCTTTGACAGCGGCAGCGGGTTCAGCCACAGGCCGACGCCCGTCGCGTTGAGCACCCACGCCAGCCGCTCACGGCTCTCGCGCAGTTGCAACTCGGCCTGTTGACGTTCCGTAATGTCGTGGGCAACACACAGCACCGTCGCTATCCGGGCGCCTGTGTCCCGCTCCGGGATATGATAAGCCTCGAACAGGCGCTTGCCCTCCGGTCGCTCGATGTCGAACTCGAGCATGTGCGGCTTCGCGGTTTCAATCGCTTCATCGAGGCTGCGCGCGAATTTCGCAACGAGCGCTTCCGGCATCCCGAGTTCCTTCTGGGTTTTCCCGATCATTGCATGCCGCGGCACCGCCAGCAGTTTCTCCACGGCCGAATTGACATAGACAAAGCGATGGCTGCGGTCGAAACGCGCCACGAGATCGGGAAGATTGTCGGCGAGCGACTCGAATTCCTGTTGCCGCTGCCGCAGCAGCTCCTGCATGCGGACGCGCGCGGTGATGTCCATGACCAGCGTCAGGCGCGCCCGGCGTCCATCGAACAGGATGTCCTGCGACACGAGTTCCACCAGGATGATCTCGCCGGATTTCTTCAAGTGCCGTCGAGGCAAACGGTGCCTGAGATAATGCGATTGCTCGATGAGCGCCGCGCGGAACGCAGCATGATCCTCGGGATGGCAGGTATCCAGCACGGTCAGGCCCAGGAATTCCTCGCGTGAATAGCCGTAGAGCTTTACCATGGCATCGTTGACCGCGAGATACTTCAGCGTCTCGAGGTCGAAGATCCGCCTCGGCAAAGGACTGTTCTCGAACTCGCGCAGTGCCTGCTCGCCGAAGACCGGAAATTCGCCCGGCGTGCCGGACGCGCCGCCCCCGTCGGCCCGCCGGGGCGATTCCGATTCGCGAACCGGCAAGACCAGATGATTTTCGATGAAATGTTCGGGTTCGCCCATGCGCGCCGATTCCGAGCGTGACCGCGTCATTCTACTACCCGCCGCACGCCCGACCTGCTGAACGAGGACCGTGGCGCGAACCGCACGACGTCACCGTGCGCTCGGCGTCCGGCGACACGCCAGGCGCGGCCATCGGTTTCGGGCCTCAGAGGCCACGAAATCCTTCCGGAGTTCCGCGAGCGCTGCGTCGAGATCCCCTGTCTGCGGCGCGAAGCGCGCCTCCCGTCCTGGCGGCCTTCCGCGCCGCCCGGATTCCGAGGCGGGGTCTCACCCATCGGGCCGCGCGTTCGGCACGGCCGCGGGCGTTCCCGATTTCGCCACCTAATCAACCCGCTAGAGCGCGCGCTTGAGCTTGATTTCTCTCAAGAAACCCCCAAATTAATGCTATCGCGATGCGGCCAATTTCTGTACACTGCCGCCTCAAGCAGAACCGCCTATAAAGTCTTCCAACGAGGAGGCCGATGATGACAGAGCTTTTGACAGGGGTCGTGGAGTTGCCGTGGTGGGGCTACGTGCTCTACACGCTCGCCGCCACCCACGTCACCATTGCCGCGGTCACCATCTTCCTGCACCGCTGCCAGGCCCACCGCGCGCTCGACCTGCATCCGGTCGTCAGCCATTTCTTCCGCTTCTGGCTGTGGCTCACCACCGGCATGGTCACGAAGAACTGGACCGCGATCCATCGCAAGCACCACGCGCGGTGCGAGACCGCGGAAGACCCGCACAGCCCGCAGATCGAAGGCATCAACAAGGTGCTGTGGGAAGGCGCGGAGTTGTATCGCAAGGAAGCGAAAAACGCCGAGACCATCGAGAAATACGGCCGCGGCACGCCCGATGACTGGCTCGAGCGCAATCTCTACTCGACGCACGACCGGATCGGGATCGGGGCCATGCTCGTTGTCAACTTTATCCTGTTCGGATTTGCCGGCATCGCCATCTGGGCGGTGCAAATGGCGTGGATACCCTTCTTCGCGGCGGGCGTGATCAACGGCATCGGGCACTACTGGGGTTATCGCACCTTCCAGCCGGAGGATGCGAGCACCAACATCGTGCCATGGGGCATCGTGGTCGGCGGAGAGGAACTGCACAACAATCACCACGCCTACCCGAGCTCGGCGCGCTTCTCCAACCGCTGGTTCGAGTTCGACATCGGCTGGGTCTACATCAGCTGGCTGAAAATGCTGGGCCTCGCCCAGATCAAGAAGGTCGCGCCCAGGATCAGGATCGATACCGCGAAGACGCATTGCGATCTCGCCACCGTGCAGGCCGTGATCACGCACCGTTATGAGGTCATCGCCAAGTACACGCATACGCTGCGCCAGACCTGCGCCGACGAAATCCACCACCTCGGGGAACGCGCGGTGAGCGTGGACTGGGCGGCACTGAAGCGCATGCTGAACTTTGGCGCGGACGCGCTGCCGGCCAGCGAGCGCGCCAGGGTCAACGAGGCGCTCGACAAGAGTAAGGTGCTCGCCACCGTCTGCGCCATGCGCCAGGAGCTGGCGTCGCTATGGCAGCGCTCGAATGCCTCCAAGGAGCAGCTCGTGCGCCAGCTCGAGGACTGGTGCGCGCGCGCGGAAGCAAGCGGCATCACTCCGCTGCAGGAGTTCTCGCGCCGGCTGCGCTGCTACGCCTGAGACGCGATACGCGATCCAGGATACGCGATCCGGGATACGGGATACGGGTACGGGATACGAGATACGAGATACGAAGTGAACAAGAAAGCCCGCCGTCCGGCGGGCTTTCTTGTTTTCGTGCCCAATCAGGTCCACCGGGCGTGTGGGCATAAATGGCCCCCCGGCACCCTGACGTACGTCAATGCAAGACCTGACCCCGGGGTCAGGTCTTGCATTGACGTACGTGCACGGCCTCGCCCCGGGTTCCCGCGCGAGGGAATTTCCCGCCCGTTTGATGGAGATCAAGGTCCGGCGCGGGCGATTTCGTATCGTGGGCCCTGTCGCTGGCGCCAGCCCCGGCGCCGTGGAGCCCGGCCATGGAAATGGAACGCCCCTACGAAGTCATCCAGGAGATGCTCAGGCTGATGGTGAGCAAGAAGGCATCCGACCTGTTCATCACCGTCGGCTTCCCCCCGGCGCTCAAGGTGGACGGAAAGGTCACGCCGATTTCGAACCAGGCGCTGACCGCGACGCACACGCAGACCTTCGCGCGCGCGGTGATGAGCGACCGGCAGCGGGCAGCGTTCGAGGCGACCAAGGAATGCAACTTCGCGATCGCGCCGACCGGCATCGGCCGTTTCCGCGTCAATGCCTTCGTCGATCAAAACGGGGTCGGCATCGTGATGCGCACCATCACGACGAAGATTCCGACCTTCGACGAGCTGGGGCTGCCGCCGGTGCTGCGCGACGTGGCGATGACCGCTCGCGGGCTGGTGATCGTGGTGGGCGGCACCGGCTCGGGCAAGTCGACCACGCTGGCGGCCATGATCGGCTACCGCAACGAGAACAGCTACGGGCACATCATCACGATCGAGGACCCCGTGGAGTTCGTGCACGAGCACAGGCACTGCATCGTCAACCAGCGCGAAGTCGGGGTGAGCACCGATTCCTGGGAGTCGGCGCTCAAGAACACGCTGCGCCAGGCGCCGGACGTGATCCTGATCGGCGAGATCCGCGACCGCGAGACGATGGAGCACGCGGTGGCCTTCGCCGAGACCGGCCACCTGTGCTTCGCCACGCTGCACGCCAACAGCGCGAACCAGGCGCTCGACCGCATCATCAACTTCTTTCCCGAGGACCGCCGCCAGCAGCTGCTGATGGACCTGTCTCTCAACGTGCGGGCCTTCCTGTCGCAGCGACTGGTGCCGCGCGAGGGCGGGCGCGGGCGGGTGGCGGCGTTCGAGATCATGCTCGACTCGCCGCTCGTCAAGGACCTGATCTTCAAGGGCGAGGTCTACGGCATCAAGGAAATCATGACGCGCTCGCGGGAGCTCGGCATGCAGACCTTCGACCAGGCGCTGTTCGACCTCTACCAGCAGAACGCGATCGGCTACGAGGACACGATCCGCTTCGCCGACTCGGCGAACGACCTGCGGCTGCGCATCAAGCTCGAACCGGGCGGCCGCAAGCCGGCGGAGGGGAAGGAAAAGACCGACATGCACATCGTCTGAGCAAGGAGTTTGTCGGCACAACGTCCAACAAATTCCTAGCGCTCGAGGACGTAGGTTCCAGGCGCGTCGGCGAGCTTCGGAAACGCCTCGGTCACAAGCGCCGGCGGCGGGCCTGGCTCGCCGCATTGCGCCGCGAGCCAGGCGCTCCAGTCCTCCCACCAGCTGCCCTCGTGCGCTTCGGCGGTCGCCTGCCCCGCGTCGGCCGCCTGGCCGCGGTGCGCGGGCCCGACCCGGTAGCGGCGCCGGGCGGGCTTCACCGGCGGGTTCACGATGCCGAGGATGTGGCCGGAGCTCGAGAGCACGAAGCGCTTGTGGCCGGTGACGTAGCCGTTGATGCGGAACGTCTGCCGCCACGGCGCGATGTGGTCGTCCTCGGTCGCCACCTGGTAGAGCGGCTGGTGGATGCGCGCGAGATCGATCGGCTCGCCGGCAAGCATGAGCGCGTTCGGTTTCACGAGGGCGTTCCTCAGGTACATCTCGCGCAGGTAGAACTCGTGCATGCGGTACGGCATGCGCGTGGTGTCCATGTTCCAGTACAGCACGTCGTGCGGCGCGGGCCGCTCGCCGTAGAGCCAGCCGTGCACGACGTAATGCCAGATGAGGGGGTTCGCGCGCAGCAGCCGGAACGTCGCCGCCATCTCGCCGCCGTCGAGGCTGCCGCGGGCGCGCATCACGTCGGCGAGCCAGCGCACGCTGCCCTCGTCGAGAAACACCTCGATGTCGCCGGGCGACTGGAAGTCGACCAGCGTCGCGAACAGCGTCCAGTGCGCCACCGGCACGTCCTCGCGCGGGTGGCGGCGGTTGAGCCACGCCATGTAGGTGGCGAGCAGCGTCCCGCCGATGCAATAGCCCACGGCGTGCGCCTTGGCCGCGCCGCTCACGGCGCGCGCCACGCGCACCGCCTCGTCCACGCCCCGGGCGAGATAGTCATCGAACGAGGTTTCCGCCTGCTCGGGCCCGGGGTTCTTCCAGCTCGTGATGTAGACGTCGAAGCCCTGGTCGAGGAGGAACCGCACCATGCTCTTCTTCGGCTCGAGGTCGAGCACGTAGAACTTGTTGATCCAGGGCGTGACGATGACGACCGGCGTCGGGCGCACGCGCGGCGCGGTCGGCGCGTAGTGAACGAGCTCGAGCAGGCGGTTGCGGAAGATCACCGCCCCGGGCGTCGTCGCGAGATTCCTGCCGACGTGAAAGTCCTCGGGGTCGGTCATGCGCACCGTGCCGGCGCGCAGGTCCTCCATGAACAGCTCGTAACCGCAGCGCAGGCTCTCGCCGCGCGTCTCGGCCGCCTTGCGCATCGCCACCGGGTTGGCGAGCAGGAAGTTGGTCGGCGCCGCCGCGTTCAGCCACTGGCGCCACCAGAATGCGGCACGGCGGCGCTCGCGGGGGGAGAGGCCCGGCGTCTGGAACAGCGCGTCCTGCACGTGGCGGGTGAGAAAGAGATACCACTGCTTGAGCAGGTCCCACGGGTTCTCGCGCGTCCACACCGGGTCGCTGAAGCGCTGGTCGTCCGCCTGTGGCTGCACCGCGTCCGGGCCGCCGTGGCCCGCAAGCCGGGCCGCAGTATGCAACTGCAGCGCGGCGAAGTCGCCGGCGTAGCGCGTCCACAGCTCGGCAAGCTCGACGGGATGCAACCACCATGCGGAGTGCGCGTGGGCGAGCGGCGCCACCATGCCGAAGGGGTCGAACAGGCTCTCGATGCCCTTCCGCAATTCCTTGACCCGCTCCGCGGACAGCGAGAGCGCGGCGCCGATTCCGGCGCCCTCGCGTCCGCCGACCGGCGTTTCCTGCTGCGCGCTCACTTTTTCTTTTCGAACTGCAGCTTGCAGGCGTCGAAGTACTGCCGCTGAATCGTCTCGAGCGCCGTGCGAGGATTGAATTCCGGCTTGGGGCTTACCATGAGCACCTCCTCGAATCGGTTGCTTTTCGATTCTGCCCAATCCGCCCTTGCGTGGCTTGATCTGAATCAATAGAAAAGCCCGCCTGGCGGCGGGCTTTTTTCACCGGAAATTCCCTCTATTCCAGAGATTCTCCGCGATCGGAATCGCTTTGCGGCTATATACGAATCGTGTATCGCGTCCGTTTCATTCAAAAATAAACCAGCGGCTCGCCCGCTATTTTATTTTTGTTTCCTTGTAGATGACGTGCTTGCGCGCCACCGGGTCGAATTTCTTGATCTCCATCTTGTCCGGCGTGGTGCGCTTGTTCTTGGTGGTGGTGTAGAAATGTCCGGTGCCGGCGGTGGACTCGAGCTTGATCTTTTCGCGCATGGTCTGGCTCCTTGAGCAACAAATAGACAGGATTTACAAGATTTACAGGATTAATCCTGTCTATCGCTTCTTGGCGTGAAATCTGGCTGCGATCAATGGCGGGGTTCAAATCTTCTCGCCGCGGGCGCGCATTTCCGCGAGCACGGCGTCGATTCCCTTGCGGTCTATGGTGCGAAGGCCGGCCTGCGAAACGCGCATGCTGACCCAGCGGTTCTCGGCCTCGACCCAGAAACGGCGATACTGCAGGTTCGGCAGGAAGCGCCGCCGCGTCTTGTTGTTGGCGTGGGACACGTTGTTCCCCAGCATCGGCTTTTTGCCGGTGACCTGGCAGATGCGTGACATGGTAGGGCTCCGGAATTCCCGAAAGGCGCGGATTCTACAGGCTTTTCGCCATCGGCTCAAGGGCGTGACACGTGATCACGCTTCAGAGCGGGCGGGGAACGGCGTCGCGGCTCGCACGCTACCTTACGACCAGCACGGGTATCTTCGAGTGCGTGAGCACTTTCACCGTTTCGCTGCCGAGCAGCACGGCATTGAGGCCCCTGTGGCCGTGCGAGGACATCATGATCAGGTCGCACTGGCGCTTCGCGGCGTTGTCGATGATCTCCTCATAGGGGTTGTCGCCAACAACGACCAGGGTTTCGCACTTGACGCCCGCCGACCGGGCCCGCGCCTCGAGCTCGGACAGCATTTTCGTGGCGCCCTGCTTCGCCTCCTCCTCGTGTTCCTTTTCGATCGTGACGTTGATGGATTTCGGCGCGCCCCAGGGCACGAGTTGCAGGTGAAAGTGCGATACCACGTGCAGCGCGGTGACCTGCGCCCCGATGGCCTTGGCGAAAGCAAAGCATTCCGTTTCCGCCTTGCGCGACAGTTCGGAACCGTCGACGGGCAACAAGATGTGCTTGTACATAATGGACCTTTCATCGTGTTATTGGAAGCCGGCAGGCCCGATCGCCGCGCTGGTGAACCGCGGCGCAAGCGCTCCCAGACCCGCCGGGAATAGCGTGCCCGCAGACCGATCCGGCCGGGTTGATCCAGGTCAAGATAATAACTACAACAACCCGCGCTCGGCAAACGACATTGCCGCCCCCGCTCCGATGACAAAATGATCGAGCACCTTGACGTCCACCAGCGCGAGCGCCTGCTTGAGCGCCTGGGTGAGCGCCTCGTCGGAACGGCTCGGCTCCGCGATGCCCGACGGATGATTGTGGGCGAAGATCAGCGCGGCCGAATTGTGGTGGAGCGCGCGCTTCACCACCTCGCGCGGGTAGACACTGGTCTGCGTCAGCGTGCCGCGGAACAGCTCCTCCACCGCCAGCACGCGGTTCTGAGCGTCGAGAAACACGCCGACGAAGACTTCGTGCGGTCGGTCCTGAAGCTTTAGCCTCAGGAAATCGCGCACCGCCTGCGGCGAGCTCAAGGCGGATCCGCGGTCAAGCTTCTCGCGCAGCGCTCGCCGCGCCATTTCCAGCACGGCCTGCAACTGCGCGTACTTCGCCGCGCCAAGCCCGCAAACGGCAGTGAGCGCCGCGGCATTCGCCGCGAACAGGCCGAACAGCGAGCCGAAGCGGGCCAGCACGTCCCGGGCGAGGTCCACGGCGGTTTTTCCCTTGACGCCGGTGCGCAGAAAAATCGCCACCAGCTCGGCGTCGGAAAGCGCCTCCGCCCCCTTCGCAACCAGCTTCTCTCGCGGGCGGTCGTCGAGCGGCCAGTCAGTAATAGCCATCCGTCGCCAGTTATCAGCTATCAGCTATGAGCTACGAGCTACGAGCTATGAGCTATGAGCTACGAGCTATGAGCTATGAGCTATGAGCTATGAGCCAAGAGCTACCAGGTATCTAACGCGACAACGCGTAATTCGTGTACCTGTTCGACGCTGTTGGCTCGTGGCTCAGGTCTCGTAGCTCCGGCTCGTGGCTCGTGGCTCGTGGCTCGTGGCTGATTGCTGATCGCTGATCGCTGGTTTACACTCTTGCCCTCTACTTGAAGTTGAAGTGCTACATGATTGAAAGTTCTGCCAAATCGGTCGTGCTGGGTGTCACCGGCGGCATCGCCGCGTACAAGGCGGCGCAGCTCGTTCGCGATCTGCAGCGCCACGGCATCGACGTGCAGGTGGTCATGACCGAGGCTGCGCGCGGCATGGTGACGCCCGCGACCTTCCAGGCGCTGTCGGGGAAGCCCGTGCACTCCGACATGTGGGACGCGAGCGTGCCCGACAACATGGCGCACATCGAGCTTTCGCGCGGCAAGGACGCGATCGTGGTGGCGCCCGCCACCGCCGATTTCATCGCCAAGCTCGCGAACGGGCTGGCCGACGACCTGCTCTCCGCCCTGTGCCTGGCGCGCGAATGCCCGCTGATCGTCGCGCCCGCCATGAACCGCCAGATGTGGGAGAACCCCGCCACCCGCCGCAACGTCGATCGCTTGATCCGCGACGGCGTGGCGGTCCTGGGGCCCGCGAGCGGCGACCAGGCGTGCGGCGAGGTCGGCATGGGCCGCATGCTCGAAGCCGGCGAAATCGCCGAGGCGGTCGCGGGATTCCTCGCCCCCAAGCTGCTCGCCGGCGCGCGCGTGCTGATCACCGCGGGACCGACGTTCGAGCCAATCGACACGGTGCGCGGCATCACCAACCTGAGCTCGGGCAAGATGGGCTACGCGGTCGCGCGCGCCGCCCTGGACGCCGGCGCGAGGGTCACCCTGATATCGGGCCCCGTGAGCCTCCCCGCCCCTGCGGGAGCGGAAGTGGCGCGCGTCGGCACGGCGAGCGAGATGTTCGAAGCGGTGAAAAAGCACTCGGCCCGCTGCGATATCTACATCGGGGTCGCCGCGGTGGCCGATTACCGGGTGGACAAGCCGAGCCGGCACAAGATCAAGAAGACCGAGCGCGACCAGCTCAACCTCCGGCTCGTGCCCAATCCCGACATCCTGGCGTGGGTGGCGCAAAGGCCCAGGCCCCCGTTCTGCGTGGGCTTTGCCGCCGAGAGCCGCGATCTCGACGCCTACGCCGACGAGAAGCGGCGCCGCAAGAAAGTCCCGCTGATGGTCGCCAACCTCGCGCAGGAGGCGATCGGATCCGACGACAACGAGGTCACCCTGCTCGACGACAGGGGCACACACAAGCTGCCGCGCGCGCCGAAGGACGTGGTAGCGCGGCAACTGATCGCCCACATCGCCAAGCTTTACGGCGCGAAGCGCCGTAAAGCTGAATGAAGGAATAGACGGGAGATCATTCCGGCGGCGGACCGGGCGTTCACTGTCTTACCGCGGATAATGATATCGATCGACGTCAAGATCCTCGACGAGCGGCTGCGCGGGCAGCTCCCGCACTACGCGACGCCGGGCTCGGCGGGGCTCGACCTGCGGGCCTGCATCGGCGCGCCCGTCACGCTCGCGCCCGGCCAGACCGAGTTGATCCCATCGGGAATCGCCATCCATCTCGCCGACCCCGGGCTCGCGGCGGTGGTCCTGCCGCGCTCGGGACTGGGCCACAAGCACGGCATCGTGCTGGGGAACCTCGTGGGGCTGATCGACTCCGACTACCAGGGGCAAATCTTCGTTTCGACCTGGAACCGAGGCAACGCGCCGTTCGTCATCCATCCCATGGAGCGTCTCGCACAGCTGGTGGTGGTACCGGTGGTGCAGGTCGGCTTCAACGTCGTCCCCGAATTCGCCTCGAGCCCCCGCGGTGCGGGCGGGTTTGGCAGCACCGGCAAAGGCTAGTTCTGAGTGCTGAGTGCTGAGTGCCAACTTCTGAGTGCTGAATATCGACTAGAGGATTACCTTGCAATATGGCTGCCGCCGTTAACTCAGCACTCGGCATTAAGCACTCGGCACTGGTCTTGTTTGCGCATGGGGCGCGCGATTCCCAGTGGAGCGAGTCGTTTCGCGCGCTGCAGCGGGCGGTTTCGGCGCGCCGCCCCGATCTCGACGTGGAACTCGCGTTCCTCGAGCTGATGGAGCCGGCGCTGGGCGACTGCGTCTCTCGGCTGGCCGGAAGCGGCCACCGGCGCATCACCATCGCGCCACTGTTCCTGGCGCAGGGCGGCCATCTCAAGAAGGACCTGCCGCGCATGCTGAAGGACCTGAGCGCGAAGCATCCTGGCGCGGAAATCGACGTGCTGCCGCCGATCGGCGAGGTCACGGAGCTGCTCGACGCGATCGCCGGGTGGCTGGTGGACAGCACGCCCCGCTCATGAATTCGGTGACCGGTGACTCGTGACTGGTGACTGGTGAACGGCATGCACGCAAGACCGTGTTGCTCGCCGTTGGCCAAGCATGTCCTTGCCGGGATCGCGCTCTCGATGTGCGCGCTCGCCGCTCGCGCGGAGCTGCCGGAGATCGCGCTGACGGCGAACGGCCACCGGCTCACGGTGGAAGTCGCTTACACCGACGAAACCCGCATGCAGGGACTGATGCATCGCCGGATCCTCCCGGAGAATCGCGGCATGCTGTTCGTGTTCCGCGACGTCGCGCGGCACGCGATGTGGATGATGAACACGCACATCCCGCTCTCCGTGGCGTTCCTCGACGAGCGGGGCGTGATCATCAATGTCGAGGACATGAAGCCGCGCACGCAGGATACGCATCCCGCCGCAAAGCCCGCCCGCTACGCGCTGGAGGTCAATCGGGGCTGGTTCCAAAAGCGCGGGATCAAGCCGGGCGCGAAGATCGAGGGGCTGGAGCGCGCTCCGCCTCCCAGATAGATCGTGACTCGTGACTCGTGGCTGGTGACTGATGACTGGTGAACTGCAGATTGAGCGAAAACGCTTTCCGCCTCTCGTCTCTCGCCCTGCACTTCTCCAACAAAAACGCCCGGAAACCCGGGCGTTTTTCGTTAGGCGACGGTTGGATTAGCCGAAGTAGACGCCCTGGTGCCCCGCGGCCGCCATGAAGAACAGCATCGGGATCGAGAGCATGGTGTTGGTGCGCGAGGCGAGGAACGCGACGCGGCGCGCTTTCGCCTTCTCCTCGTCGCTCGCCGGCTTCATTCCCAGGATCTTCTGCTGGTTGGGCCAGATCAGCACCCACACGTTGAAGAGCATGATGGTGCCGAGCCAGGCGCCGATGCCGATCGCATAGAACCCATGGTTCAGGAAGAAAAACGCGTTGAAGAAGTTGCTGCCCAGCAGCATCGCCCCGGCGAGCCAGGTCACCACCGCGGCCCAGCGGAACCAGAACAGCGCGCGCGGCGCGACGTGCTTGGTGATGCCCGCGCCCGTGCCGTCCTTGCCGGCGTCGGCCAGCGCCGGAACCTGAACGAAATTGAAGTAGTAGAGCAGGCCGATCCACATGACGCCCGCCGCGATGTGCAACCAGCGCCCGATTCCGAGTTGTATGAAGTCCATCATGGCCGGTCCCCCTTATTGCAGCGCGAACTTGACGACGTTGTAGAGGATCAGCGTGAGGACGAGGCCGGAGATGACCGTCCCCCAGAGCGAGTCGAGTGGATTTTTCATTTTGATTCCTCCAGTTGGAAACGTTTTTGGCGTGCAACTCGGAGCCCATTCTAGAGCCTTTCACCTGCCACGGCAATAGTTGAGCGATTCGCTCGCCTATTTTCTTGAGGATGTTCCCGCGCGAGGACGCGCGCGCCGGCCGCGCCCGTCACGCTGCGGCGAGGCTGCCGGTCACCACCGCAACGATCGCCTTGGCCCGGTTCATGTCTTCGGCATGACCCGCGCCGTAGAGGCAACACGCAATCTGGTTGACGAGCGGCAATGGCAGCGGCACCTCTCCCGCTATTGCGCGGCGGATCCAGGCGGCGACCGTGCGCGCGTCGACGGCCGCCGGCAGCGCCGTGGAATGTCCCAGCGTCGCGGTTTCCGCGTCGAACAACACCGCACACGCCTCCGGCGTCACGTACTCGAGCTGCGGCCTGCGCCGGGAATCCGCAAAGCCCTCGCCCTCCACTCCCTCGAGCAGCAACGCTCGCGAGCCGCTCGCCGCCAGATATTCGCGCAGCAGCGCGTGCCCCAGCATGGGATCGATCGCGACGACATGCAGCGCCTCCGTTCCGAACGGCGCCATCAGGCTGGCGAGCGCCTGGATGAAGCCGCCAAAGCCGAGGCGCCCTCTCAGTGCCAGCAGTTCCGCCAGCCCCGGCGCCAGCACGCCGGTCGGAACGAAGGCGAGCCTGCGCTCCTCGATCCGGGACTGCGCCAGCGACAAGCTCGCGCAAGGGAAAACGTCAAGCTCGCGAAAGACCCGGGCCGCGGCGATGCCGCCGGCGCCGTCGAGCGCCCCGTGCACCAGGACCTGCACCAGGACCGGAACATTGAGCCGCTGCAGGACGAGCGCAACCAGCGGCAACAGGTGCGGCTGGCGGCGCACGCCGTGATAGCAGGCGAACACCACCGGCCGCGACGAACCTGCCGGCGGCCTCAACCGGCTGCAACGCTGCGCGAGCGCGTCGCAATAGCCGAGCAGCTCGGCAAGCGTCACGGGCTTGCCTTCGAGCAGCGCGAGCAACGCGCCCAGCTCGATCTCGTCCGTGCCCCCATCGAGCATCGCCGACATCAATGCGTGCGCCTCGCGTTGCCCCAATTCGCGCGCGCCCGACGTCTCACCTGCCAGCTGCTTGATCACCCGCGTCAGGCTCATCGTACCGTCTCCGCCACCGAGTCCTTGCATCCCGTTCAAGGAAGCGCTACATCAGTCGTCCCCGCGAAAGCGAGGCTTAGCGATCCTTTGCAACTCCTGGATTCCCGTCTTTGCAGTAATGACATAACCTGATGTAGAGATTCCTTGATACTGCTTAGTACCCTGGTTCGTAAGTTCGGCAACGTATCTATGCCAGTGAGTCCCGGTGGACATCCGTTGCCATATTTATGAAAACGGGTACTTAGCAAGCGGCATGCCCATTTTTTTATCGCTAATTCAACAAGTTGAAAAACGTGCCTGCCACGGCTGCCAGAAGTTGGTGCATGAGCCATTGCGAATGCATGAGCCTGGTGCAGTGGATTCGCCACCTAGTGTTGCGTCAGCGCTACAATGTGGGCAATGAAATTGCCGGGATTTGACTGAATTGGTGGCAAGCTTCGGCAACGCGGTGCATTCTTTCCTTATCGTGCGTTCCTGAAATCCGACGCGGCTCGCCCATGCATCACCTGATCAAATTCACGCTTTTCGCCCTGATGGCGATCGTTTCGGGGGCGGCCATGGCGCAGGCGGGGCTGTCCGAGGGGCGCGTCGGGGTCGGTCTCAAGTCGCAGGACACGGGAATATCCCCGCCCGGCCAGCCCTTCAGCGGCGAAGCGCTGCAACTCTGGCAGGAACGGCGTTTTTCCGATTACGCGCTGTACGGCGGCACGCGCGAGACGCCCCGACTCGGGATGCACCCCGCCGAGTCGTACGGGGGCGTCGTCTATTCCCTGCCGAGGGGCTGGGGCTCCTCGTTCGAGGCGGGTTACGTCCAGGAATCGCTCCTGTCACCGAGGCGCTACGCGCTGAGCGGCCAGGTGCACACGCCGCTGCGCGACGGCAAGGCGTTGAGCGTGGGGCTGCGCTACCGCATTTACGACACGGATTCGGGGTCGCGCTTCGGCGCATCGGGCGACACGCCGTATCTGAACGGCTATACGCTCGCACCCTCCCGGCAGCCCGGCGCGGGCTATGCCCCCGGCTACCAGCTGCGGATGAGCTACCAGTACAGCGCCGCCGGTTCCGTCGGACTGGCGTTGGGGCGCGAGGCGGAAACCACCTTGCCTTTCTTCGACCCGCTCGGCTCCGGCCCGCGCCAGCTCTCGTTCACCGGCCAGCACTGGCTCACGCCGAGCTGGGCCTTGAGCTACGACGTGCTGTCCCAGGACGCGGCAGCGCCGCTGCGGTCGCTGGGGCTGCGGCTGGGCGTCCGCTACAAATTCTGATGAGGCGTGACTCGTGACTGGTAGCTCGGTCGATCAAAAGGGCGGCGAGAAGGCCGCCCTTTTTCATGAGCGCGCATTCGCGCTCGGTTGATTACGAGTCACGAGCCGCGAGTCACGCAGTCCGAAGCACATTCGCAGGACTTACGCGATCACTGTTGTCTTCCCGACTGGTCGGTGAGGGGCACGAAGCGCACCGCGAGCACGTTGCGGCGCGTGACAGTGCCGTCCGGCTTCTTCTCGATCACGAGCAGCGACTGGCCGGCGCCCTGCCCGCCGACGGGCACCACCAGCCGCCCGCCGGGCTTCAACTGGTCGACCAGCGGCTTCGGCACCTCGCGCGGCGCGGCGGTCACCATGATGGCATCGAAGGGCGCGTGCTCGGGCCAGCCCTGGTAGCCGTCGCCGGTCCTGGTCATCACGTTGCGGTAACCCAGCCTGTTCAGCGTCTGCGCCGCCTCGCGCGCGAGCGGCTCGACGATCTCGATGGTGTAGACCGTGCCCGCGAGCTCGGCGAGCACCGCCGCCTGGTAGCCGGAGCCGGTGCCGATCTCGAGCACCCGGTCGCCGGGCCTGACCTCCATGAGGTCGGTCATCAGCGCGACGATGTAGGGCTGCGAGATGGTCTGCCCGTGGCCGATGGGCAGCGGGCGGTTGGCGTAGGCATCGCGCCGCTCGCCCGCCGGCACGAACTCGTGGCGCGGCACTTTCGCCATCGCCACCATCACGCGCTCGGAGAGCGCTGCGCGGCCGGTCTCGAAGCGCGTCTCGCGCGCGAGCCCCGCGATCTCCTCCACCATGCGCTTGCGCTGGAGGTCGTAGGCGTCCTGGGCCTGCGCGTCCATCATCCCCCCCGCGGTCGGGATCAAGGCGCCGGCCAGCGCGACCAGGCAACTCCAAAGCGTGCGCAAGGGGCCCCTTCCAGAAGAATTCACGGGCTCGTTCCTGTTTCCTGGCCCGGCCTGCAAAAAAACCCCGGGGCATACCGGTTTCCCAGTATGCCCCTCGCCCCGGTCCGGGGCAATCAGCCCCGGCCGCGATCAGCCTTTCAAGCACGCGCTCATGAATTTCCTGCGCGCGTCGCCCTTCAGCTTCTTGTCGCCCGCCTGCTTGCTGCAGTCCTTCAGCTTCTGCTGGTGGGCCTTTTGCTTTGCGCTCGGCTCCTTCTTCGCCTTCTCGGCTTTCTTCTCCACCGCCGGCGCACTCCTCTTCGCCTCGCCTTTGGCCTTCTCCTGCGCGAAAGCCAGCGGCGATGCCGCCAGCATCAGACAGCACAACGCTGCGATCAGCCTGTTCATCTTTGGCTCCTCAGATCAATGAATTAACGATATCCGCTCACCCGGGCGGAAACCGGCGTCGGGACGCCCGACCCCAGGATTAACGCGCGAGCTTCAGCCGCGCTGACCGGCGCCCGACAGCCCGAACGCCCCGGCCAGCAGCTCGTAGGACCTCAACCGGCTGTCATAATCGCCCGTGATGGTGATCGCCATCAGTTCATCGGCCGCGAACGTCTCCCGCAGCTCCACCAAGCGGTCGCGAACGCGATCCGGCGTGCCCAGCACCAACCGGCGGCGGTGATGGGCGATGCGCCGGCGGTCGGCCTCGGTATAGGGATAGGCGCGGGCCTCATCGTGGCTCGGCACCGGCGCGTTGGCGCCGTAATCCATATTGAGCCGGCGCAGGTTGATGCTGGCCGCCAGCCGCTCGGCCTCGTCCGTCGTGCCGGCGCAGATCACGAACACGCACAGCAGCGCCTGCGGCACGGGCTCGCGCGGCGAGGCTTGGTAGCGGCGCTTGTAGTCCCGCATCACGGCGTCTCCACCGTCCGCGCTGATGAAATGCGCGAAGGCGAACCGCAGGCCGAGCTGCGCCGCGAGCGCGCCGCTGTAATCCGAGGAGCCGAGCAGCCACACTTGCGGGGCGGTGGGCCCCTCCGGCATGACCTTCACCCCGGCGAACGGATGCTCCGTTGGCAGAGTGCCGTCGAGGTAGGCGACGAGATACTGCACCTGCTCGGGGAACTGCTCGGCGCCCGGATAGCGCCCCTCGCCCATCGCGAGCGCGGTCGTCTGGTCGCCGCCCGGGGCGCGCCCGATACCGAGATCGATGCGCCCGGGGTACAGCGCCTCCAGCATCCGGAACTGCTCCGCCACCTTCACCAGGCGGATGGTTTCGCGCACGGCCTGCGCCGGGGTATGGCCGCTGATGACGGGGGATTGGTCGAGAACGCTCAATTGCATGGGATATCTAATTATTAATTGGCGAACATTGCGCATATGCTCCACGCCATTCGACCCTCACCCCTTCCCCCGCTCCCGGGAAGGCGAGGGGGAATGTACAGTGCGGAAACGGCGTGTCAACCATTTCCGCAGGGATCAAAAGGGGGTGACGCAACGGTCGCACCGCTGCGGCGCATCTGGCAGGCACCCCTGTCTGTTTTCGGCAACGCCTCCCTTGACCCAGATCAAGCCTGCCCGGCCATGCGTTGGAACTGTCACACCGACTGGCTAGAATGGGGATAGTCGGGAAATCGGGCAAGTACGTCAATGAATCGCGTCGCCAGCAAGCCGAATCCACTCACCGCCTTCGAGCGGCTGCGCTATTGGTGGCGCCGGCTCACCGCGTCGGTATTCCCCGCAGCCGGGGCGACCGCCGCCGATCGCGCCGCCGCGCGCCTGATCGAGCGGATCGAGCCGCTGCTCGAGGAAATCCGGGCGCACCGCGGCGGCGAGGTCACCGCGCGCGAGCGGGCCGGGAGAATCGCGGCGCTCTACCGCGGCGCCGACCTGCCACAGCGCGCCGCCATCCTCAACCTCATCACGTGCGATTTCGCGCCCGACCGGGCCGCGCTCGAAAGCGCCATCGCGGCGATGCAGGGCGCGGCCAACGACGCCGAACTGAGCCAGGCGGAGGCCCGGCTGCGCATCGCGCTCAATGCGCCGCGCGCGAAGTTTTTTGCGCAGTTCAACCTGCTGCCGGAGGGCGTGAAGTTTCTCATTGACCTGCGCGCCGACCTGCTCGCGGCCCTGCCGCAGGAGCCGGCCCTCGAGGTGCTGCGCGTCGAGCTCGACGGGCTGCTCGAAAGCTGGTTCGACCCGGGCTTCCTGGAATTGAAGCGCATCACCTGGTATTCACCCGCGCTCATCCTCGAAAAGCTCATCGCCTACGAGGCCGTGCATCCGATCGAGTCGTGGAACGACTTGAGGAACCGCCTCGACACCGACCGCCGCTGTTACGCCTTCTTCCACCCGCGACTGCCCGACGAGCCGCTGATCTTCGTCGAGATCGCGCTCCTGAGCGGCACCCCGGACAGCGTGCAGCTGCTGCTCGACGAGAACGCGCCGGTGCAGGACCCGCACGCGGCCGACACCGCGGTGTTTTATTCGATCTCCAACACCCAGAAGGGCCTGCGCGGCATCAGCCTGGGCAACCTGCTGCTGAAGCGCGTGATCGAGGATCTGCGGCGCGACCTGCCGCGACTGGAGGTGTTTGCCACGCTCTCGCCGCTGCCCGGCTTCCGCAAGTGGCTGGAGCAGGCGCTCGCCGAAAAACGGCCGCTGCTGCCGGCAGCGGAGACCGCGAAGTTCGCCGAATCGCTCGGGCATCCTGATCCCGAAATCGCGCTGGCCAACGCGCTGGCGCGCCCCGAATGGCCGGGCGATGCCCGGCTCGCGGAGGCGCTGCGCGAGCCGATGACGAAGCTCGCCGCGCGCTACCTGCTGCAGGAAAAATCGGGCGCGCATCCGCTCGACCCGGTCGCGCACTTTCACCTGGACAACGGCGCGCGGGTGAGCCGCATCTTCTGGCTTGCCGACACCTCCGCCCGCGGCATGCGCCAGTCCTGCGGCATCATGGCGAGCTATCGCTACGATCTCGACGAGGTGGACCGCAACCACGAGCGCTTTCTCGCAGGCGGGCACATCGCCGCCTCGCGGCGAGTGCAACGCCTGCTCGGCTGACAAAACACGGGAGGGCGGGAGGGCGGGAGAGCGGGAGAGGGACAGAACCCGGGAGGACGGGAGCGCGTGAGAGCGGGAGAGGGGAAAACCCCCGGAGATCGCGAGATCGGAAGAGCGAGAAAGCGAAGAATTTCCTCGGATTATTAACGGATTTTTTGAAAACGCGGGCCGATTTCAAGCAGTTCGTCATTCCCGCGCAAGCGGGAATCCAGCAAGATGCTGATTTGCGACCGATTTTCTGAGCTGCCGCCTACGCGGAACTGAGGCGGGTTCTTCAACGTCCTGGTAACGATCCTTCCGGTCTTTCCCCCCTCCCGCCCTCCCGCGCCCCCGCTCTCCCGTCTTCTAGCCTAGCTTCCACACTTGTGGATCGTTATCGCTGATGGCGGCGGGTGGTTGCGCGAACGCGACAGCGGCTTGGCAGAGTGAAACGCGCGCTGTGAGCGTGACCGGGCAGTGTGTTGGGGCGGTCGAAATCGCGCAA
>JACPTK010000076.1 GCA_016192825.1 Betaproteobacteria bacterium
TCGGCTCATCGGCCATGCCTCACGATTAACGGGTCCTGCCTGACTAACGTACCAGCACCATTCCGGATGACAGCAACCCGCTACAATCCGTCTTTCCATTTAGCAGCTTGTCGGGACAGCGAAAGCCCGACAAGCTGCTAGAGGCAAAGCAAAGGGCGAGAGGCGAGAGGCGAGAGGCAAGAGGCGAGAGGCGAGAGGAGGAACTTGCTGACTGCTGACGGCTGACAACTGACAGCTTCCGGGTCCATTCACCATTCACTATTCACCATTCACGCCTCTTGTGCATGGCTGACGGCTTGGGCAGACTCGCACTTCGCGCTCAGCACTGGGAACTCAGCACCCCGTCGGCCCTCATTTCCCGGCAGGATGGTCCCGGCCGATCCGCCCCCGGACCGCGCGGGAGAGCGTGGTATCGAGCCTCGTCGCCGCGAGCCGCGCGAGCAACGTCTTCTTCTGCGTCATGCCGTGCCGGGCCAGCTCACGCGTGAATTCGAGGTCCTTTTCGCGGCCGGCCACGTACTTGGAGATGGCAAGGTCGTGCACTTCCAGGCACAGGCCCGCGCAGCCGCCGGTGTTGGCGTTCTCCACGCGCACCAGCCGGCGCTGCCAGCCGCGCGGCAGCGTCGCCGTGTCCGGCGCGACGCCCTGGACGTAGTAGCCGAATTGCTCGTGGAACCTCGAGCCTTCGCCGATGGCACCGTCCACCCTGTCGGCCAGTTTGGGATCGCGCTTCGGGTACAGGTCGCACTCCATGGATCTCAGGAGCGCGGGCGGGGCGTCGGGAAACTGCCCCAGGACCGCCTGGCTGCCGATCACCACGAACTCGCGTTCGCCGGCGATCCTGCCCGCGGCCCGGATCAGGTGCTCAAGTTCCGAACGCTTCATACACCCGCCGCCGCTCCGACTTCGTGAGCACGCCCGCGAACGGGGAGGACTGGCGCAGGCGGGTGGCCGATTCGCCAGGGTCTGTGATGAGCGCGGCGATCTCCGGCCAGGGGCGCGCGAGGATCGCCCGCCACTCCTCCAGCGCGCGCGGCGGTTCGTTGCCGTAACGCGCGATCCATGTCCCGAGATTGCGCCGGGCAACGTCGAGCAGCGCAGGGTCGGCCGCGATCTTCCGCGCGATCAGGCAGTGCATCGCGAGGCTGCGCGCTTCGATGATGCGGTGCTTCAGAAGACCGGGGGTGAGCCGGGCGGCGGCCCCGGGCTGCCAGTGCGTCGCTGCCCGCAGGCCCGCCGCGCGCTGCCGGACGCGGTAGCGCCGCATGCGCTCGGCCGCGGTCAGCGCCTGCCCGGTGGGCGGCCGTCCCGGACCGCGGCGGGGAGAGGGTGCCATGTAATTATCGTAACACGTTACGGTAATTTCCGCCACTACCGGGTGCCGTACAAAACCTTAGGGGACGCCTCAGTCTGTCCCCTAAGAATGGAGCCCGGAAACCCGGGAGTACCGCTTCGAGACATTCTGCTACGGCGCGAAATCCTGCCCATCGTATCGCGCCGGCGCGACCCGCAAAGTGCCCGGACGAAACGGCATGACCTGGGAAGAGGAAGATTGGGTGGACGAAGAAGCCACCGCGCATCGCGGGCCGGATGATTAGGAAAAACGTGGTCTGTGCCTGGTTTCTGATCTGTTCCCGTACCGGGTCAGCTCAGACCGCTAACAGTCCCTGCCGCCAAGCCGCGGCACGCGCTTCGCGCAATTGCCATATCGGATACGCCGCGGTAAGGTTGGGACTGAAAGCGAGAGGCGAGCGCGCGCAATGGGAATGACAGCGGTTGAAAAGGTGCTCGCGCGCAAGACGGGTCGCGCCTCGCTCCAGCCGGGCGAGGTGGTCTACCCGGACCCCGACTTCATCATGATCCACGACGGCCTCGTGCGCGGCGCGAAGCGCGAGCTCGATTCGCTCGGCATCGACCGTCTCGCCCGGCCGGACAAGGTGGTCATGGTGACGGACCACGAGGTGATCTACGGCAGCCCGCGCGCGGCCGAGTTCGGCGTCATCAACCGCAATGCCGCCAAGGCGTGGGGCGTCAAGCAGTTCTTCGACGTGGGCCGGGGCGGGCACGGCCACATCTTCCCGATGGAGTCGGGGATGCTGCTGCCCGGCATGTTCTATTTCGACAACGATCGCCATTCCACCAACGCGGGCGCGATCGGCGCGTTCGGCTTCCGCATCGGGGCGGAGATCAGCCGCGTGCTGGCAACCGGCACCAACTGGGTCACGGTGCCCGCCACCCTGCGGCTCGTGCTCAAGGGCAAGCTCGGGCGCGGCGTCTACGCGCGGGACGTCGGCTTCTACCTCGCGCGGCTGATCCGGCAGGGGACGATTCCCTTCGAGATGGACTATCGCGCGCTGGAATTCGCGGGCGACCTCGATTCGTTCGACCTGGCCGAGCGCGCGGCCCTGTGCAACTCGCCCACCGAGCTGGGCGCCTACGGCGTGTTCTTCCCGCCCTCCGAGCGGATCCTGGCGTTCGCCAGGGAGCGGGCGCAGCATGCGTTCGCCCCGATCTATCCCGATCCCGACGCGTCGTACGAGAAGCAAGCCACGCTGGCGATCGACGGGATCGAGCCGCAGGTGGCGCTGCCCGGGGAGATACAGACCTCGGTGGACATCAGCGAGGCGGTCGGCCAGCCGATCGACCATGCGTTCATCGGCTCCTGCGGCTCCGGCATGTACGAAGACCTCGCCACGGCGGCGAGCTTCCTCAAGGGGCGCCGCGTGGCGCCGAACGTGCGCCTCTTCGTCGCGCCGGGCTCGGAGCGCACCACGCGCCGCATGGCCGCGGACGGGCTCCTCAACGTGCTGGTGGAGGCCGGCGCCATCCTGCTGCCGGCGGGCTGCGGCCCGTGCAACGACGCGGTGGTCGGCCCGCTGCATGCCGGCGAAGTGTCCATTTCGACCGCCTCGAATTCCAACGCCGGCCGCTTCGGGTCGAAGCAGGCCAGGCTGTTCCTCGGCAGCCCGGCGACGGTGGCCGCGTCGGCCGTCGCGGGCGCGATCGCCGACCCCCGCGGCGCCTGAGGGAGGCACATGGCCGGCACGAAAGACTTCCCGTGGCTGCTGAAAGGACGTTGCTACAAGCTCGGCCACAATGTCTCCCATGCCGGGGGCGTCATCCCGGACCGCCTGATCACCGGCCGCGAGATGGATCCGCAGAAGCTGATCCCGCACCTGTTCGAGGAGAGCGACCCGGGCTTTCACCAGCGCGCGCGGGCGGGCGACATCATCGTCACCGGCCGCAACTTCGGCATGGGCCCGAAGATGAACGGCTACATCGCGATGCAGGCGCTCGGCCTGGGCCTGATCTGCGAGTCGATGCCGTACCTCGCCTATCGCGCGGCGATCGGATGCGGCCTGCGCGTGCTGACCGACTGCCACAACGTGACGGAGCTGTGCGAGACCGGCGACGAGATCGAGGTCGATTTCCAGAGCGGCCAGTTCATCAACCGCACGCGCGACATCCGCAAGGAGTATCCGCCCCTGCCCGAGGCATTGCAGGAAATCGTGGCGCTGGGCGGCAACACGGGCTGGTTGAAGCAGTGGTGGTCGGCCTCGAAGCAGGGCGCGGGCGCATGAGCCTGCGCGCGCCTCGTTTGACTATAGGAGAGAGAGCAATGAACTTGCGTCATAGAGGGTTCCTGGCGGCCATCCTGGTGCTCGCCGCATCGAGCGCCGCGGCGGCTTATCCCGAACGGCCGGTGCGCCTGATCGTGCCGTACTCGGCGGGCGGCTCCACGGATACCGTCGCGCGGCTGGTCGGCGCGCGCCTGACGGAGCGGCTCGGGCAGCAGTTCGTCGCGGACAACCGCCTCGGCGGCGGCACCGTCATCGGCACCGAGATCGCGGCGCGGGCGACGCCCGACGGCTACACGCTCTTCATGGCGACGCCGCCGCTCGTCGTGAACCCGTCGCTGCGCAAGGTGCCGTACGACCTCAATCGTGACTTCACCGCGGTCACCAATGTCGCCGCGTCGAGCAACCTCCTGGTGGTCCATCCGTCCGTGCCGGCGGCCGGCACGCGCGAGCTGATCGCGCTCCTGAAAGGCAACCCGGGCAAGTACAACTACGGCTCGAGCGGCGTCGGCGGCGCGGGCCACCTCGCGATGGCGCTGTTTCTGCACATGGCGAGCGTGGACGCCGTCCACGTCCCGTACAAGGGCGGCGCGCCCGCGGTGACGGATCTCGTGGCGGGCCGGCTCTCGCTCATGATGGCCAACCTGACCACGGCGCAGCCGCACATCCGCTCTGGCCGGCTGCGCGGCCTCGGCATCGGCACCAGGGCGCGCTCGCCGCTGTTTCCCGAAATGCCGACCATCGCGGAGTCCGGCGTTCCGGGGTACGAAGCCAACAACTGGAACGGCATCGTGGCGCCGTCCGGCACCCCGGGCGCGATCGTGAACCTGCTGCAGAAGGCGGTCGCGGACGTTCTCAAGGAGCCGGTGATTGCCGAGCGCATGGCGAAGTCCGCGCTCGACCCGATCGGCGACACGCCGGCCGAGTTCGCGCGCTACCTCCGGGCCGAGGCGCAGAAGTGGGGCAAGCTCGTGAAATCCGCGGGCATCAAGGCCGAGTGACCGGACCCCAGGGCGCTGCCGTGCCCGACAGGGACGAACGGGGACAGACCCTGAGGTTTGGATGAGGGATGCGGGATGAGGGATGCGGGATGAGGGATGAGGGATGAGGGATGAGGGATGGCACCCGCAGTGCGGGAGTCCACCTACCAGCCGCCAGCTACGAGCCATCAGCCGCCAGCTACGAGCTATCAGCTACGAGCTACCAGCCGCCAGCTAATCAGCTACGAGACCTCAGGGTCAGTGTAACTTTTCCACCTCTCGAAAATCACACTGACCCCAGTTATTACCTCACAGATTCCGGAAACACGGCGGAAGCGCGAGAAGCAATCTGCTCGACGACCCGGGCAGCCTTGGGCCTGGGAACCCAGTCGGGCGGATTCCAGAAAATGTGCGGGCTGATTTCATCGACGCGGTTGAGCCCGAGCTGCGCCATGATCCGGTCCATCTCGGTCTGGAAAACCTCGAGCGCGCGGTAGGCGCCGGCTTCGCCGGCGGCGGCAGCGCCATAGAGCGTGGGCCTGCCGGACATGACCAGGTCCGCCCCCATGGCGATGGCCTTCACGATATCCGAGCCGCGTCTCGCACCGCTGTCGATGATGATCTTGAGCCGGTCGCCGACGGCCCTGCGGACCTCCGGCACCACTTGAAGAGGCGCCGGCGCGCTATCCAGGTAGCGCCCGCCATGGTTCGACAGGACGACACCGTTCATGCCGCAGTCGGCGGCGATCACGACGTCTTCCCAGCTCTGCAGGCCTTTGACCAGCATGTGGCCCGGCCAGATATCGCGGATGCGCTTGATGTCGTCCCAGCACTGGGTGTCGGGCTTGGTGAGCTCGTGGTCGGTGGGCTTGTCCGTGAGCTTGCTCGAGAGTTCCGGCGGAAAGTTCGCTTTCCTGAAGGCGCCGCGCTTGAGGTATTGCGGGGCCAGGACGCGCAGGCACCAGCCGGGATTGGCGAGGACCTGCGCGATCAGCCTCGGTGTATAGCGAAGCGGCATGGTGTAGCCGTTCTTGCGGTCATGCTCGCGGTTGGCGCCGACCGAGCCATCGACGGTAACGAGCAGGGTGTCGAATCCGGCCGACTTGACTCGCTCGACGAAGGCCGCCCGGAGCTTCTTGTCCACCCACATATAGAGCTGAAACCAGAGGTTGCCGCCCGCGGCCTCGACTATTTCCTCCATCGGAGTGAGCGAATTGGTGGCCACGGTGCACGGCACGCCCATCCTGGCCGCCGCCCTGGCCAGGGCCACTTCGCCGCCTTCGCACATCAGGCCCGCCGATGCCGTCGGCGAAATGGCGTAAGGCATCGCGATCTTCTTGCCGAAAATCTCTGTGGCGGTCGAGCGCTTCGACACGTCCTTCAAGACCCGGTTCCTGATCTTGAGCGACCGGTACACCTCGCGGTTGTGCTGGAGGGCGATTCCATCCTCCGCCGCGCCGTCGATGTATTCGAATATGGGACCCGGCAGACGTTTCTTCGCTATCTGCCGAAGGTCCTCGATATTGCAGAGACCGAGATCGCTGCTTTTCATGGCGGACTCCGTTTCGTTCGATCTGTCTCGCGCAGCCGGCAGCCGCTACTTGGCGGCCGTGACGACGATTTCCACCAGCGTCTCCGGGCTGCCGAGCTCGACCGCAACGCAGGCGCGCGTTGGAGGATTCTTGCGGTCGATCCAGGCGAGCCACGCTTCATTCATCGCCGGCTTCTGCGCCATGTCCGAGATATAGACGGTCGCGGACAGCAGCTTCGACTTGTTCGTGCCGCATTTGGCGAGCAATCCGTCGATCCTCGCGAGCACCTGCTCGGCCTGTTGCTTCATCCCGGCCGACTTGTCCTCGGCCGTCGTGCCGGCAACGTAGACGGTGCCGTTGTGCTCGACCACCCTGCTCAGGTGCCCGCTGATATCGTGGCGCTCGATGCTCATCTCGGTATTCTCCTGTCCGTGAATTTGCGATTGGTAAACTCTATAGCCGGATGTTCGCCACGCGAACGACCTCGCGCCACTTGGGAATTTCGGCGTTCAGGTGCTCGGCAAGCCGCTCGGGCGGCCCCCCGACCAGGTCCGCGCCCAGGGCGGCGACGCGATCCATTACGTCGCGGTGCGTGAGCGCGGCTGCAAGTTTTCCATTGGCCTCCGCGACAATGGCTGCCGGCGTGCCCGCGGGAGCCAATATTCCCCACCAGGTGCTCGCCTCGAATGCCGGGATCGCCGTCTCCGCTATCGTCGGCACGTCCGGCAGCAAGGCGGAACGCTTCTCGCCGGTCACGGCCAGTGCCCGCAACCGGCCGGAGCGCACGTACGCCTGCGACGCAGCCGGGTTGGCGAATGCGATATCCACCTGGCCTGCGACAAGGTCCACCAGGGCCGGGCCCATGCCTTTGTACGGCACCATCACGATATTCACCCCGGCCTTTGCCTTGAACAGCTCGGCGGCGAGATGCACGGATGTCGCGATGCTGGTCGCATAGTTGAGCTTGCCCGGATGCTGTTTGGCAAGCGCGATCAGCTCCTTCGCCGATTTCGCCGGCACCGTGGGATGCACGAGGAGAATATTCATGGACTTCGCCAGGAGCGAGACGGGCACGAAATCCTTGATGGGATGGTAATTCACCTTCCGAATATCCGGCAGCACCGTCAGGTTGGTGCTTCCGAGCACCAGCGTATAGCCGTTCGGCTCCGCGCGCGCCGCCATCTCGAAGGCGATGGCGCCGCCGGCGCCGGGGCGGTTGTCCACCACCACCTGCCTGCCCCAGGCTTCGGCGAGCTTCTGGCCCGCCAGCCGCGCCATGATGTCGTTGCCGCCGCCCGGCGGCGAGGGCACGATCAGCCGGACGGCCTTTTCCGGATAGGCGCCCCATGCCGGGCCGCCGCCCACAGCCGCAGCCAGCACGCAAGCCGAGGGGATCGCGAATCGCAATGCACGAAAATCACGAAGATCTATCATGGGGAGGCCTCCCGTGAATGCTTAAGGACTCGCTAATAAATAGGATCAGTGTAACTTTTCTGTCAGCAGGCAACATCGACGCCGCTAAAAAGTCACCCTGACCCTATTTACCACACGGTCAACGCGAGTTCGGAGAGCAGCACGGCGGTACGCGCCAGCTCCTCGGCGTCGCGCGAGAACTTGCGCGCAAGGACGCCGAGCAGTTCGTCGAGTATGGGCTTGGACAGGAGCAACTGGTCGTGCTCTTCGATGATGCGCAGCAGGGCGGCCTCGGCCCGGCCGCCCGGGAAGACCAGGGCCGACACCAGTATGTTGGTGTCGAAGACGACCTTCACCGGCCAACGCTTCTAAGAGTTGAGATAGCGCTCGAGGTCCCGCTCGGTGAGGATGCCCTTGTCGCGGGCCTTCCGGCTCCAGTAGCCCTGGATGCCGCGCAGTTCCTGCAGCCGGCGCTCGATGCGCGCCTGCCGCAGCGCGTCCTGGACAACCGCGGAGCTAATAAATAGGGTCACCCATTAGCCGGCCCGTGTCCAATGGTGACGGTTTTCCCTCACAACTTTGTTGTGCTTCTTTCTTTAGCTGCCGTCCTGCCGGCGCCATCGCGCCCGTTTTTTCGCTTGCTTGGCTGCGATCGAATCGCGCCA
>JACPTK010000077.1 GCA_016192825.1 Betaproteobacteria bacterium
GAGCGCGCGCACTGCGGCGGCGATTGCTTGCATGAGAGCCGGATGCGGGAAACCTGCACGTCCGGTTCGACGAGGGGGGAGGGGTAGTGTTACTTTGTGACACTACTTCCTCCTCTACTCTACCGGCTAATTTGAGGTTTTAACGGAGGACCAATGGCGAAGATGAAATGCGGAGTCGCGGCGGTGCAAGCGCTGCGCGCGGCGGGGGTGAGCCGGGTTTTCGGGCTGATGGGCTCGAGCACGCTCGAGATCTACGACGCGCTCTACGACGCGAAGGACATGCTCTACGTCGGCGTGCGCCACGAGAACTGCGGCGTGCACATGGCGGATGCCTACGGGCGCGTGACGCAGACGCCCGGGCTCTTCATCTGCGGCCAGGCGGGTCCCGGTACCGCCAACATGATGCTGGGGCTCGTCGCGGCGAAGCTGGCCTATTCCCCCGTCGTGGCGATCGCCGGGCAGCCGTCCACGGCCGACCTGGGGAAGGACACGTTTCAGGAGATCGACCAGCACACGATGTTCCTGCCGGTGGCGAAGCGCGTGATGACGGTGACGCGTCCGGAGCGCGTGCCCGAGTTCCTGCTGGAGGCATTTCGCGTGGCGAACGCCGGCCGGCGCGGTCCGGTCGTGGTCCAGATCCCGCGCGATCTGCTCAATTACGACGTGGATGTCGCGATCCCGGCGAGGGGGGGACAGCCGGAGGTCGCGGCGAGCACGGTTGAGCGCGCGGCGCTGGATCGCGTGAAGGCGCTGATCCTCGAGGCCAAGGCGCCCGTAATCCACGCCGGCGCCGGCATCAAGTGGGGCCGCGGCACGGCGGCCCTGGTGAAGCTCGCGGAGAAGTTGCAGCTACCGATCACCAATTCCGCCGGCCACACCGACGTCGCGCCGGTGGACCACCCGCTTTACGCCGGCGGCGTGGGGCCGCGCGGCAATCCCGTTGCAACGGGCCTCGTGCGCGAGGCGGACGTGATCCTCGCGCTCGGCACGCGCCTGGGCTTCAACACCGCGCGCTTCACCGACGAGATCGTGACGCCCAGGGCGAAGATCGTGCAGGTGGACATCGACCCGCTCGCCATCGGGCGCTACTATCCCGTCGCGCTCGGCATCGTGGCGGACGCCGGCGCGGTGGCCGGCGCGCTCGCGGATCTCGTGGAGCCGGTTTCCGCGGGCCGCGCGCCCTGGCGGGCGCGCAACGAGAAGTTCGTCAAGGACCGCCAGCAGCTGTGGCAGGGGCGGGAGGAGATCGCCGGGCGCGGGGCGAGGCCGCTGCACCCCGAGACGATTTACGCCGAGCTGCGCAAGATCGCGCCGCGCAACGCGCTCTTCACCATCGACGCCGGCACCACCTGCCTGCAGGCCACCGACAAGCTGCCGTGCCACACGATGCCGTCGCTGATCGCGCCGCTCGACTGCGGCAACATCGGCTTCTCCTACGCGGCGGGGCTCGGCGCGAAGGTCGCGGCGCCGGAGCGCACCGTGATCTCGTTGATGGGCGACGGCGGCTTCGGCATGACCATGGGCGAGATGGCGACCGCGGTGCAGAGCCAGATCAACACCATCGCTCTGGTGATGGACAACGGCACCTGGGGCGCGGAGATCGCCTACCAGCGCGATTTCTACAACCAGCGCTATATCGGCGCGCACGTCCACAGCCCGCGCTTCGACGAGGTGATGAAGCTCTGCGGCGGCAACGGCTACTACGCGACCGGTCCGGGCGAGACCGCTGACGCGGTGAGCCAGGCGATGAAGGACGGCAAGCCCGCGGTGATCCATGCCAAAGTGGATCCGGAAGCCGTGCTGAGCTTCCGCACCGACGCGCTCAGGAAGCGCGGCGCTTAGCGCGTTGTGGCAAGCCCGCGGGTGAGGTGTGGCCCCGGCAAGGAAAGTGACACATGGCCGGCGCGCCGTAGCGCCGGCTGGGCGGCGTGCAGGATGGTAAGCCCGGCACCGCGGCTCCTCCGGCTGCATGAATCCGGGTGAGGCCATTTCGGGACGGCTGTCTCGACATCCGACATAGCGGCATCAAAGATTCCAGGTCCACTGCTTTCCCGGTGTCGAGTCGTCGATTATTCTGTTGCGTAGCACGCCGATGTTCTCGATTTCCGACTCGAGTATGTCGCCGGGGCTGAGCCACCACGGCGTTTCACCCGGTTTGCGGCCACCCGCGACACCTTCCGGGCTTCCCGTTGCAATAATGTCCCCCGCCTCGATCGTCATCTGTGACAGATACGCGATCAGCTTCGGGATAGACCAGATCATGTTGCGTGTGCTGCTGTCTTGCCGGATCTTGCCGTTTACGCGCGTCACGATCCGTAAATTCATCGGGTCGGGTATTTCGTTCTTACTGACGAGCCACGGCCCCGTGGGAGCGAACGTGTCCGACATCTTGCCCAGGAGCTTGTTTCCTTCCTCATGCTCGACCTTCAATATGTCACGCGCCGTGACATCGTTGAGAATCAGGTATCCGGCGATGACGTCGTACGCTTCATGCTCGGGAACGTTCTTGCACTTGCGGCCGATGACAAGGGCAAGTTCCGTCTCGTAATCGAGCCGCTTTTCCACTGCGGGTCTGCAGATGTCGTGCGTGGGTCCGATGACCGCCGAGTTGGCCTTGATCCAGGAAGTCGGAACCCTCATCGGCGGGGCGTGACCTCTTTCTTTCAAGTGATTGGCGTAATTGCGGCCGGCCATGATCAGCTTGCCGGGCAGCACCGGAGCGTGGAGCTGGCAATCGCCTAAACGGATCAACAGCCGCTCGTCGTCAAGCCCGGTGGCGGTGACGTCGCTGTGCGCCCACTCGGTCAGACAATTCAACGTCAACGCTGCCATTTCCCAGGCAGCGGGCCCAATTCGTAGAAAATCCGTAATAGTGCTTGGGAAGCACAGCGCGGCGATTTCTCTTCCTATGTTATTTCCTGCCTTTTCCACCAGATATCGAGCATAGGCGGCGCGAAGATCACCTACCAAATGGTCGTTCACCAGAACGCCGATACGCTTGAGCCGGGTCGATTCGTCGTGATGGTTGTAAATCATGAGACGCATGCGCGTGTTCCTTTATGAAATTCCTTGTTGGTGTTGTTTCCGGGCCTTCTGGATTCAACGTACGCGTGCTGGCGAGTTGCGGCCAAGTCGGGCGTTCTTGGCGCAGTGGCACTCACGAACGCCGGACCAACGCCTTGACGAAAGTAGGGAGCCGGCGCGCGCTATTGATCGATACCGCGTGGTCGTTGTGACAACGCTGGCTTCCGCTGCCTCGTCAGTTTGCGCGCCGCATGACTTCCAGGTGTTTCCACACTGCGCCCGAGAGCTCGGCACCATAGTCGGACGGGCCACGCACGTATTCAGAACGTAGACGTTCGAGCTCAGCGAACGCGTGGAACACCGGCTGCAGCGACGCCGGAAGCGCCGCAACCGGAGTTTCCAGCAGTGATGGCGAGTTTGCGTGCGCAGTGACCGGAAGCACGCCATGGCGGTGCAGCAGCGCATTGCCGAGGTGATAGCCCGCGATCATCGCGCCGTCCACGATCGCCAGGTAGTCATCGGGAAACGCGAGTTTGCGAAGACTCGTGATGATGCGCTCGGCTTTTGCCACATGCTCGTCGGGGGTCATCGTGAGCCCTCAAGAATGCGTTCCGTGGATCGGCGTATCTCGGCGTACGCCTTGTCGCAGGCTTCCGCGGTATCCCGATCAAGCGGCTTGGGCCCTCGCACGAAATCCGGGCGCAGGTCTTCGATGAACTTCAGTTGCTTGAACGCCTCCCGCAGCACGTTCGGTGGCGCCGAGGGGAGCGCGGGTTTATAGGTATGGTTGAGGTCTCCGACGCGTCCGTCCGCGGACGGGCCGTCGGTGGTGATCCCGAGCGCGTGCAACGCCGCGTTAACGCGGTTGGTGCATGCGCGCATCAGGAACACCACGTAGAGCGCGCTGTCTTCTATCGGATCGAACTTGGATAGCGCACGATCGAAGGCCTCGGCTTTTTTCACATGTTCTGCGATTTTCATGTTGAGGTCCCCGTGGCTGCCAGGTCACTTCGCAAAGCCCAGGTCAGTGAGCGCGCGCTTCATTGTGTCGTATTGCTCTTTCATGTAGTTCGCCGTGCTCTTGCTGTCCATATGGACGCTCTCCAACATCTTCTTTCGCAACTGGTCGTTCCAATCCTCTATCTGCGCTAGCCTGGCAAACACCTGATCCCAGAAAGCCGTTTGTCCTTCGCTCATGCCGGGAGGACCGATTACGCCGCGCCAGTTGGTCAGCACGGTGTCTATGCCCTGTTCCTTCCATGTTGGCGTGTCCGCCAGCACGCCGGACAAGCGCCGTGTGGAAGTAACGGCGAGCGCGCGCATCTTTCCCGCTTCCACGTGGCGCGCCGCGATGCTGGGCGAGCTGACCACGACATCGACGTGCCCGCCGAGCCCTGCGGTCATCCCTTTGCCAGCGCTGCCGAACACCACGATTTTCAGCTTCCTCGGGTCGACGCCCGCGGCGCGCGTGACGCCCCCGATCGCGATGTGGTTGATATTCCCGAGCGCGCTGGCCATCCCGAAAGTGACGCTTGCCGGGTCGTCTTTGAGCCGCGCGATCAGGTCCTTGCCGCTCGTGAGCGGGGAGTCGGTCCTGGTAACAAACGAGACGTAATCGTTGAGGAGTATCGCCAGCGGCGTGAAGTCCGCAAAATAATGCTTGCTGATTCCCGTGACGTAGCTGGTAAGCAGGGTGTTAGAAACGATGGCGATGTAATGCCCGTTTCCTCTATGCTGCCCGAGGTAGCCGAGGGCGATCGCGCCGCCGGCACCGGGCTTGTTTACAACATTGATCGAGCTCTCGACCAACCGCCCATCCTGCAAGGCTTTCTGCATCTGACGGGCGAGGAAATCGATGCCGCCTCCGGGCGCGGACCCGGCAATGATCTCCACGTTTTCGGCGGGCCTCCACGTCGACTCCGCGGCATGGGCTGGAAGGGCGGATATCGTTGCGAGGACAGCTAAAGTTAGCGAGACTGCAAACCAGGACGGCACGCCGTTACAGCGGTAGCAAGGGAATATTGCTTGCATGGGACCCACCTTTCGCAGCTTTCGTTTCCTCCACGCCGGGCGACAGGCTCAAGGCCGCCGCCCCCGCCGCACGGGCAATATCTTGCATACATGGCGCGGTCTGGTTAATAATGATTCTAGAGTCATCCCAGCAGGACCACCGAGCATTTTTTTCATGCTTCGTTGAATCTTTTTCACAGATGTTCCACAAGTTGCCCTCGCTCAACGGGCTTGTGGCGTTCGAGGCCGTGGCACGCCTTCAAAGTTTCGCCAACGCGGCGCAAGAACTTTGCGTGACGCAAAGCGCGATCAGCCATCGCATCCGGTTGCTTGAGGAATATTTTGAAGTGCGCCTTCTCGTGCGCAGCCGCGGCGCCGTAACGCTCACCGCGCAGGGCACCCACCTGCTAGGGGGAGTGCTCGACGCGATGTCCGCCCTGCAGGCCATGTCCACCCGGCTAGCGAGCAGCGGCCGCAAGCTCGTGAGGCTGAGCATTGGCCCGGCGCTTGCGCGTAGCTGGCTGATCGGCAAGCTCGGCGCGTTCTACGCCACGCATCGCGAGATTGACCTCGAGATCAATGCTGTCAGGCTGGCGCCCGGAGACAAGGTGACCTGCTTGAAGTCGGGCGAGGCGGACGTCGCCATCCGCTATGGTTCCGAGCAAAATTGGCCCGGGTTTGCCTGTGTGAAGCTGCTCCAGAGTGAAGTCTTCCCAGTCTGCGGTCCAGGATACCGGGCGGCACACCCGGGACTTGCCCGGCTGGCAGCGCTTCGCGACGCTACATTGCTCAGGCTGTCGCGGCAGCCCTGGGTGCCGTGGTTTCGTGCGGCTGGCCTCACATGGAAGGAGCCGACCCAGGGACCGATCTTCAGTGATGCCGGCATCATGCTGGATGCCGCGGCGAACGGACAAGGCATCGCTTTAGCGCGCAGTGTGTTGGTCAATTACGAGATTGCAACGGGGCGGTTGGTTCGACTGTTCGACATCAGCATCCCCTCGGGCGGCGCGCATTACGCGATCTATTCTCCGCATTCTGCGGCGCATTCCGAAGTGACTTCATTCATCGATTGGCTGGTGGCAGCAGCGGGGGACACCGGCGACCGGATGCCTTCATCACAACAGGCCGCGTGGCGCGAGCGGAACTCCGCGCAACGGAGACATCGCGCGGCAATCGCCGCACCGTGATCGCACTCACCGGCGACGGCGGATTGGGCGTGTTGATGGGCAAGATGAATACCGCGGTTATACACGATAAAATCGAGACATATTAGCCGCAGATGAACTTCAGATAAACGCCGATAAAAATCAGACAACTCAAACCCCGTAGCAAGCGAAGCTTGCCGAGAACGCTTTGTCCTGATGGCTTTTCTCTGTGTTCTGTGGCCAAGGTTGTAGGATCGGTCTTATCGGCGGACGGCGAGTGAGCGTTCAGGCGCAGAGCCCGCAATGTCGGGCCATCGTGCCCAGGTGCTGCCAAGCAAGCCTGCCCGCTTGCTCGTCGCACGGGTTGGGGCTACGTACGGAGCGCAGGCCCTCGGGCTCGGCAAACGCTTCGAAGGCGGACTGGATTTCCCCGGGAGAACGCCATGACGAACGCGCCGGAACCCTGCAAAACGTGCGGCAGCGCGACAAAAATTACCACGCTCGGCTCGTTTCGCGGCGAGCAAGGGCCGGTGGTGGTGATCGTGAACGGCATGCCTGCGCTGGTTTGCGACCAGGGCCACAAGCGTTTCCTGTACCCCGGGTTCGCCGACCGGCTAATGGATTTCGTCGCCGACGCCGAAAAGGTCGCGCCGCAGCCGCCCGCAGCCAGGCGCGGCTGGTTCAGGAAGCGCTATCACTGCAACGGGTGCGACGCCGAGCTGCCCGCGGTGCCGACGAAAAAGTCGGAGTGCGTGCTCGACGCGAGCTTCGAGAACGCCGCCCCGTTCAAGGTCGTGGTCCAGGTCGCGCTCTACAAGTGCGAGGGCTGCGGCCGCGAGCAGGTGCTGACCAACGAGGAGGTGGCCCGCTGCGCGCCCGAAGCCGTGGCGCACGGGATCCGGGCAGAGGACATCCACACGGATCGGTGACCGCGCCCCGCGCGCCCGCATTCGCGGCAAGGATGGACGTTCCGGCGATGGTCAACGGCACGGCCGCGTCACGAAGCCGCGTGCCGTATCTCGTCGAGTAGCTGCCAGGCGCGCTTTGCGAGGGTGGTGTCGCACGCGCCGGGGCTGCGCACGTGTTCGAGCCGGAGCCTTTCCAGCTCGGTGAAAGCGGCGAATGCCGGCTGGATCGCCGTGGGCAGCTGGGCGGGCGCCACTGGCAGCTTCGACGGGGTGTTGGCGTGCTCGACGTCCGGCAGTACCCCATGGCGGTGCAGCAGCGCGTTCCCGAGGTTGTAGCCGGCGATGACCGCGCCGTCTATCACGCACATGGCATCGCTCTCGAGTGAGAGTTTCTCGAGGCTCGCCACGATACGGCGCGCCTTGACCAGGTGCTCGTCGTGCGTCATGGTGTCACCCCGGCCCCGAGTATCGAATCGGTATGCGCCCGGATGCCGGCGTAGGCCGCGCGGCAGGCGTCGGCCATCGCGTGGTCGAGCACCCTGGGACCGCGCACGAACTCCGGCCGCAAGTTCTCCAGCAAAGAGAGATGCTTGAACGCTTGCTGCATGGCGGGCGGCAGTGCGACGTCGAGCTTCGGCTTGTAGGTATGGTTGAGGTCGCCGATCTTCCCCGCCGCGCCGCCCATGACCCCGCTCGTCAGGCCGAGCGCGTGAAGCGCGGCGTTGACCCGGTGGGTGCCCGCCCGCATGAGGAATACGACGAACAACTCGGTGTCCTCGACCGGGTCGAGCCGGGCGAGGGCCCGCTCGAATGCCGCGGCCCGCTCAAGGTGCATGGCAATGTTCATGGGACGGGACGCCCTATCTGGCGAATCCGAGGTCGGTCAAGGCTTGCTTCAAATCGTCGTACTGCGTCTTCAGGTACTGTTGCGTTTCCCTGCTGCCGAGATAGGCATTTTCCCAGAGGCTTTTCCGAAGCCGTTCGTTCCAGGCTTCGGTTCGCGCGAGCCTTGAGAAGACCCGGTCCCAGAACGCGGTCTGGCTGCCGTTCAGACCGCCCGGCCCGAGCACGCCGCGCCAGTTGACGACCAGCGCGTCCAGGCCCAGTTCCTTCCACGTCGGGGCTTCCGCAAGGACGCCGCCAAGCCGCTTGGGAGAGGTGATGGCAAGCACGCGGAGCTTTCCCGCTTCGACGTGGCGCGCCGCGACACTGGGTGGGCCCACGGCCACGTCCACGTGGCCGCCGAGCGCGGCGGTCATCACCTGCCCCGAGCCGCGAAACACCACGATCTTGAGCTTTTTCGGGTCAATGCCCGCGGCGCGTGCGACGGTGCCGATCGCAATGTGGTTGATGTTGCCGAGGGCGCTTGCCATGCCGAAGGTCACGCCGGCAGGGTCGCTCTTCAGCCGCGCAACGAGGTCCCTGCCGTCCCTGAGGGGCGAGTCGGGTTTGACCACGAAGCCGATGTATTCGTTGATCATGACAGCGAGCGGGGTGAGGTCCGCGTAGTGGAGCTTGCTGATGCCCGCGATGTGGCTGGTCAGGAGGGTGTTGGAGGCCACCGCCACGTAATGCCCGTTCCCCTTGCGCTCGCCGACGTAGCCGAAGGCGATCGCACCGCCCGCGCCGGGTTTATTGACCACGTTGAGAGGCGCCTCCACCAGGCGCTCGTTCTGCATGATCTTCTGCATCACGCGCGCGATATTGTCGTTGCCGCCGCCGGGCGATGCGGCGACCACGATTTCGACGGCCTCGGTCGGCGCCCAGTCCGCACCCGCAACCGGAGCCACCGTCGCCACCGCGAGCGCCGCGGCGGCGAGCAGCGAGTGGAACCCCGGCAGCCTTGTCCCGCTTCGCATCCGTTTCATCGTCGCTTCCTCCTCGATATTTTCGTCGTTCCTGCTCAACGGTACGGCTTGAATTCGATCGGCACCTCGATCAAGGTCGGCGTGCTCGCCGCGACGGCCTCCTTCAGCGCGGGCGCCAGCTCCTTTGCGCCGCCCACGCGCAGGCTGCGGAATCCGAACGATTCGCCGAGTTTCACGAAGTCCGGGCTCGTCAATTCCGTGCCGATCGTCCGGCCAAAGCGGCGCTTCTGCGTGTTGTTGAGGATCTTGTAACCGCCATTGTTGATGACCACGACCGGGATATTCAGCCGGTAGTGCGCGATCGTCGCCATCTCGCCGCAGCCGAACATGAACCCGCCGTCGCCGCAGAAGGCGGCCACCGGCCGGTCGGGACACCCGATCTTGGCGCCGATGGCGGCGTGGAACGCGAAGCCCATCGAGCCGAAGGTGTTGGCGAAGAGAAAACTCGACGGCCGGTACATCTCGAGCGCATAGCGGGCCCAGTGCCCGACTATCGACTGGCCGGATACGATCGTGTCGCGGGGCAGCGCCGCGCGTATGCTGTCCAGGAGCGCGATCTCGTCCGGCACCCGCTTGATGAGCTCCGTGCGCGCCGCATCCTTCAATTCCCGCATTTCCGCGGCCCCCGAGGGTCGCGGGGACGCGATCTTTGCGCGCAGCGCGGCGAGCAATTTCTGCAGCGCATCGCGCGCGTCGCCCTGTATGGCAAGCGAGGGCGCGTAGTTCTTGCCGAACTCGCCCGGGTCGATGTCGACATGGATCAGGGTCGCGGGCATCCGGATGGTCCAGCCCTTTGCCGAGCGGCCGGTGACATCCGCCTCGGCTTCCTTGCGCCGCGTGCGCGTTGCCCGCTCCGAGAAGCGGGTGCCGATCGCCAGCATCACATCCGACTTTTCCAGCACGCGCTCCTCTATGGTGGAGCACATCGTGAGGATATTGCCGAGCATCAGCGGCTCGTCCTCGGACACAATGCCCTTCGAGCCGTTGGTGGCGAGGATCGGCGCCTGGAGCAAATCCGCGAGCGCCTTCAATTCGGGGCCAGCGGCCGCTTTCACGCCGCCACCGCCTACCCAGAGAAGCGGCCGCTTGGCGTTCGCCAGCAGATCCGCCGCCTGCGCAATCAGGACGGGGTCCGCCAGCGAAATTGCAGGAGGGGAAGGGGGCGCAATGCTTACGTCGTTCTCGGCATTGAGCAGATCCGCGGGGATTTCCAGCATCACCGGACGCGGCCGTCCGGTGCGCATGCGGCGGAACGCTTCGTTGACCGCCTCGGGAATCTCCTCCATTCGCCGTATCCGGTGCGCCCAGCCGGTGACCGCCTTGAACATCTCGAGTTGCCGGGGGGATTCGTGGTAGACGCCCTTCTCCTGGTCTAAATACGGTGTCGGCACCTGCGTGACGATGTTGAGCACGGGCCACGATTCGGCATACGCCTCGCCCATGGCGGAGAGGCTGGCGGCCGCCCCGGCTCCGACGGTGACCATCGCAACGCCCACCTTGCCCGTTACCCGGGCGTAAGCGTCGGCCATGTGCAGCGCGCCGTCCTCGCTGCGCGGCGCGATCAGGCGGATGTCAGTCCTGTCGCAAAGCGCGTCGTAAGGCCGCAACAACGTGCTGCCGAGGACGCCGAACACGGTTTCGACGCCGTTCGCGTAAAGGGATTCTACAAGCGCCTTTCCCCCGTTCATTCGAGGCATGGATCTTTCCTTCGGATAGAGACCTGTTTGCGGTTAAGAACGGAGGTACCCGGTGGTCCGCTTCGAGGCGGACCACCGGTGCTATGATTGCCGGGTCGCATACCCCTGATTTGCTTATTGTAACCAGCCATGGCGCCCGCTCGTTGAGCGATGTTCATGGAACGGTGAAAATTTTTCATTGATGTTCCGCAAACTCCCCCCGCTGCACGCGCTCGCCGCATTCGAGGCGGTCGCGCGGCACCAGAGCTTCGCGAAGGCGGCCGAGGAGCTCTGCCTGACGCAAAGCGCTGTCAGCCACAGGATCCGGACGCTCGAGCAGCAGTTTGGCGCCAGGTTCCTGGTGCGGGGCCACGCCGGCGTCACGCTCACGGCGCAAGGCACGTACTTCCTCGGCGTGGTGATCGAGGCGCTGTCGACACTCGAAAGAGCATGCTCGAGGCTGTCGGGGGACCGCAAGGTGGTGCGGTTGAGCGTGGGGCCGGCGTTTGCCCGCAACTGGCTGGTGGGGCGGCTCGGCGGCTTCTACCGGGCGCACCGCGACGTCGACCTCGAGGTGCACGCCATCAAGCTTGCGCAGACCGGCAAGCTCGCGTGCCTGAAGAGCGGTGAAGCCGACGTGGCGATCCGCTACGGTTCGGAGGCGGACTGGCCCGGGTTTCGTAGCGTCGAGCTGATGCGAAGCGACGTGTTCCCCGTCTGCAGCCCCGGTTACCGGACCGCGCTCGGTGAGCCGCCGGAGGTGCGGAGCCTGGTCCGCGCGACGTTGTTGCGGCTGGCACGGCAGCCGTGGAAGCCCTGGTTCGAGGCGGCGGGGCTGCCCTGCGAGGAGCCGGACCGCGGCCCCCTGTTCAGCGACGCCGCGCTGATGCTCGATGCGGCCGTGCAGGGCCAGGGCGTCGCGCTCGCCCGCAGCACGCTGGTCGAGCACGACCTGGCGACCGGGCGGCTGGTGCAGCTGTTCGAGACCAGCATTCCCTCCGAGTGCTCGTATTACGCGATCAGCCCGCCCGAGGGCACCCGGCGGGCCGAGGTCGCGTCGTTCCTGGACTGGTTGATCGAGACCGCGCAGCCGGCCTGAAAGCACGGCCGCGGGCCGGGGCCCGATCAATGTAGATGCTTATTTCGCGGGTGGAGCGGAATGACGGTCGAGGAGCTCGCCGCGTGCTCGCCGGTGATCTTCTTCGTTGCCCAGTCCTGGTCGAACAGCTGGTTGATGAGCGCGCTGACCTGCTCGACCTCGGCCTTGTCGAGGTGGCGCGCGAGCATGCCCGACACGTCCTCCACCACGCACTGGCGGCGGAACTCGTGGATCGCCTCCGGCGTGGGCCCGACGAACATCTGGTAGAACTCGTCCTCGCCGTTCTCGGCGTAATAGGTGACCTCGACCTCGGAGGCGTACTCGGTGAGCGGCCCCAGGTTCTGGAACGCTTCCGCCAGCCGGGCGTGAAAGCTGCGGCCGACTTCCCCGGTCCAGCAGATGTTCACGGTGCGCTCGCGCGGCTCGAGCTGGATGCCCGGCTCCTCGCGCTCGATGCTGTGCGCCTCGGCGATCGCGTCCACGTCGAGGTACTCGAGCCACGGCCGCAGCGCGTGCTCGACCTGCGACAGGCGCACGCCCCTGCCGAGGAAGACATTGCCGTGAACGTGGACTTCCATTCGCATCCCGGGCCCCGCGCCCGTCGAATCCGCGGGGGCAACAAGGATATCACATGTCATCGCGCGGACCGACTCGTGCGTTAATGTTGCGGAAACGAAAAGGGGTGGCTTGAAGAAAACGCATGCAATCCTACGCCTCGGCCGCTGGCTGGCGCTGCCCGCGCTGGTGGCGCTTGCGGTCGCAGGATGCACCCTGCTGCGGGACGCCGCGACCCGGCTGCCGGGCCCGCGGTACTACGAGAAGGCCGCGGCGGTCATCGGCGAGATCAGGGCGTTCGAGCAGCGCATCGGCTTCAAGGAAACGGACAATTTTGCCGACCTGGATCATGAGACCGAGTCCTATCCTTTCTGCGGCTACGTATCGCGCCTCTACCTGCCGTATTCCTACGAGGACCCCGCGATTCACTGGGGTGAGGAACCCACGGAGGAGGAGTGCCAATCGGCGGCCGGCGCGGGCGCGGACGTGTACTTCGGCCAGACGGAGGCGGTCGGCGAGTCGGGGACGCCGGTGACCCCCTCGATGCTGGCCGGCACGCTGGCGCGCTTCGTTTACCTGGTGTTTCACGAGGATTGCCACGATCAGTTCGGGCTGCCGCAGGGCATCGAGGAGGCGCTGTGCAACGTCATCGCCTACCACGCCATGGCGGCGTTCGGCCGGGACCGGCGCCTCTCCGGGTCCGCGATCATCGAGCGCGTCGCGATGAATCGCTTCGCGGAACGCGAATCCGAGCGCACCCGCATGGCGAAGGCCTTCTACGATGAGCTGGCCGCGCTCTACGGGCGCCACCAGCGGGACGAAATGACGACGGAAGCGCTGCTGGCCGCGCGCGCGGGGATTTTCGCAAAGGCCGAAACGGCGCTGGCGTGGGAGAAGGGCTCGCTCAATAACGTGGGCATCGCCAACGACATGACCTACAGCCGGCACTTCCCGTTCCTGGAAAGCGTGCACGACGCGCTCGGCCGCGATCTCGGGAAAACGGTTGCCTTTTTCCGTCAGGTGGACGCGATCAAGCCGGACCGCGCCAGAGTCGTGAAGCGGCACGGCCTCCGGAACGACCAGGGCCTGGACTTCATCCGCGCCTACGAGGCGGCGGTGCTGGAGACGGTCAAGAAGACGCTTTCGGACTCGACGCGGCGCTGAATCGCGCCCGCGCGATACCTGGCTTACACCAGGGCCGGGGTCGCGAAGCGGGCGGGGCCGGTGACGAACTCCGGCGCGTCAACGACTCGTGGGGAGGGCGCGACACGGGGTGTCGGTCAAGGCGCGAGGGGCGAACGGCGACGGGTGACGATGACGGTGCCGGGTGTGGACCGTCTATACTTTTGCGATGGCGGTTGCTCGCGCCTTATGCGGCTCGCCGCCGGGCATGAAGAAGATCAGGAAGTTCGACGCGACGATGGTGCCGGCGAGGAACAGGAACCCGGTGTGGATGTCGTACGCGTCGGCGATCATGCCGAAGAGCGCGGGCGAGACGCTGGCGCCCACCGCCGTGATGCCGAACTGCAGCCCGACGCCGCTGCCGGCGAGATGCGCGGGCGTGGACTCGACGGCCCAGGCCTGGAGCACCGGACGCATCGCGTAGAGGAAGAATCCCACGAGCGCAATGAACAGCACGAACAGCAGGCTGTCGCCGGCGAAAGCCATGGCGACGATCATGACGCCCGTCAGGATCGTGGCCGAGATGACGATGCGCTTGCGGCCCATCTTGTCCGACAGGTGCCCCGCGAAGGGGCTCGCCACGAACCCCGCCACCTGCAGCACCGCCAGGCACACGCCGACCAGGAACGGCGAGTAGCCGAGCTCGTAGGCGAGATAGACCGGCAGGAAGGTGAGCAAGCCGGCCTGCGTCATGGTGCGGAAGGCCGAGCTCGTGCACACCAGCATGAGCGCCCGGTTCTTGAGCAGGCTGACGTAATCCTTCAGGTAGTCCTGGATGCCGCGCGACTTGCCGCCGGCGTTGATGGAGTCGGCGCGGGATGCGGTCGTGAAGGCGCCCAGCATGACGACGATCATCGTGGCCATCACGATGCCCGGCACCACGTTCATCACCACCACGCTGCGCCAGCTGAACCACGCGAGCAGCGCGCCGACCACCAGCGGCGCGAGCGCGTCCGCGGCGTTGCCGCCCATGCCGTGGAACGAGAGCATCAGCCCCTTGCGGTCCGGGTAGCGATGGGCCAGCGCGGAGATCGCGGCGGGGTGCCAGAGGTTGTTGCCGATGCCGACCAGCGTCACGCACACCAGCAGCGGCCAGTAGCTGTGCGTGAGGCTCATCAGCGCGTACGGGAAGCCGACCCAGAACAGCGAGAGGGCCATCAGGTAGCCTTTCTTGCCGACCATGTCCACCACCAGTCCGCCCGGCAGGTTGGAGATCGCGCCGACGGCGTGCTGGACGGTCATGATGAGCCCGATCTCGGTATAGGAGAGCCCGAGCTCCTTGCCGATCAGGGGCAGCAGCAGGAAGAAGGTCGCGGTGTACCAGTGCGTGAACGCGTGGCCGGAGGAGATGAGCCACACGTCCCTGAAGGAGCGCGGGGCTGCGGCGGAGGCGGAGGCGGAGGCGGCGGCGACGGTGTTCACGATGCGGTCTGGTGGTTGCGGAAGGCAGGCGAATCATAGCATCGGCCGGCGCGCCCGACAAAGATCAGGCGTCGTATAATTCCCGTTAAATTTGGACACTTCGTGCCGGTTTGACTTCGCGCATTCGAACCGACGAATCGATCGCGGTTCAATGCGCGATTTCCGGACACTTCGTGCCGGTTTAACTACGCGCGTTCGAACCGGCGTACTGGTCGCGGTTCAACGCGCGTTTTCCACATTAAGAACTGCTCCGGCAGCACCAGCGTTACACGAAATGCGGACCGATCTCGAACGCTTCTTCAACCCGCGCGCGATCGCAATCATCGGCGCCTCGCAGGACCTGAATACCATCAGCGGCCAGCCGCTGAAATTCCTCAAGAGCCACGGCTACCAGGGCCGGCTCTATCCGGTCAACCCGCGCTACCAGGAGGTGGCGGACGTCAAGTGCTATCCCTCACTCGCCGAGGTGCCCGAGGTGCCGGACCTGACGCTGATCCTGGTCAATGCGTCGCGCGTCGCCGACGTGCTGCGCCAGTGCGGCGCGAAGGGCGTGCCGTACGTGATCATCTTCACCTCCGGCTTCTCCGAGATGGGCGGCGAGGGCGTCAAGCTGCAGCAGGAGCTGACCGCCATCGCGCGCGAGCACGGTATCGGCGTGATCGGCCCCAACTGCCAGGGCATGATGAACATCGCCGACCAGGTGTTCGCCGGCTTCGGATCGGTGTTCAACGCCGATTACGAGCCGGGGACGGTCAGCATGGTGTCGCAGAGCGGCGGCTTCGGCTTCTCGGTGCTGAATCTTTCGTCCAAGGACGGCGGTCTGCCGTTCCGCCAGATGGTCACTACCGGGAATGAAATCGGCGTGTCCACGCTCGATTTCATCGATTACTACATTCGAGACCCGAAGACTGAAATCATCGTGGGTTACATCGAGGGGCTGAGGGACGCGGGCCGCCTGCTCGAGGTGGGGAACAAGGCGCTCGCCGCGAGGAAGCCCGTCCTCATGTGGAAGGTCGGCAACACCGAGCAGGGCCAGCTGGCGGCGCGCTCGCACACCGCGAACCTCGGCGGCGCGATGGCGCTCTACCAGGCAGCGTTTCGGCAGTCCGGCATTCTTCAGGTCGAGGACATCCAGGACGTGGTGGACTACGGCCGCGCGTTCCGCTGCGGCCGGCTGCCGCGGGGCAACCGGCTCGCCATCATCACCATCTCCGGCGGCGCCGGCATCCTCATGACCGACGAATGCATCGCGCGCGGCATGCGGGTGCCCAAGCTCGCGCCGGAGACGGGGGACAAGCTGCGCAGCTTCGTGCCGGCCTACGGCTCGCTGCTCAATCCGGTGGACGTCACCGCCGCGATCTTCAACAACACCGAGCTGATCGGATTGACGCTGCAGGCGATCGTGGACGACCCCAACGTGGACTGCGTGGCGATGATCAACGCCTCGCTGCAGGGCGAGCTCGCGGCCAAGGTCGCGACCCAGATCGTCGCGGGCGCCGCCCGCACCGACAAGCCGGTGTTCATCTGCTGGAGCGCGCGCGACGCGGTGGCGCCCGAGGCCTACGCGATGCTCGACGCGGCGCGCATCCCGCACTACAAGTCGCCGGTGCGCTGCGGGCGGGCGATGGCGGCGCTCTCGTGGTACGCGGAAGCGCTACGTCGGCGGGATCGTCAGAGTACGGAAAAAGCCCTCACGTTAGGCAGCGCCACGGCGCGAAAGATGCTGAAGGGAATAACCGCCGACGTTACCGAGTACAACGCAAAGCGGGTCTTGTCCGAGTACGGCATTCCCGTCACGCGCGAAGCGCTGGCCAGGAGCAAGGATGAGGCGCTCGAGGCCGCGCGCTCGATCGGCTACCCGGTCGCGATCAAGGTGCAGTCGCCGGACATCTCGCACAAGACCGAAGCGCGCGCGGTGCGGCTCAATATCGCGTCCGATGGAGAACTGGCGTCCGCTTATGACGAGGTGCTTGCGAACGCGCGCGCTTATAAAGAAAGCGCACAAATCGAGGGTGTCCTGGTCCAGGAAATGATCAAGAATGGCGTGGAAGCCATTCTTGGTGTCACCAACGATCCGCTGTTCGGCCCTGCGGTGATGTTCGGGCTCGGCGGCATTTTCGCGGAAGTGCTGAAGGACGTGTCGTTCCGGCTCGCGCCGGTGACAGCCTCAGTCGCGCGCGAAATGGTCGAGGAGATCGCGGGCTACCCGGTGCTGGCAGGCGCGCGCGGCCGGCCGCCCGCCGACGTGGACGCGCTGGTGGACGCGATCACGCACCTCTCCGCACTGGCGATAGACTTGAAGGACTATATTTCCGAACTCGATGTGAACCCGTTATTCGTGCTCCCCGCGGGACGCGGGGTCAAGGCGGCGGATGCCCTGATCCGCCCTAAAACCGCCGAAACCAGGAAATAGACAGGATTAACAGGATTAACAAGATTCAAACAACCCCCGAATCCTTTGCGGTTTTGGTTTGCTCTAATCCTGTTAATCTTGTAAATCCTGTCCATTCCTTGTTCTTTGGAGCAGGGACTCGCCCTGTAAATCGGGTCAATCCTGTCCATTCATGAACCTGACACCCGAAGTCCGCAGCCTGTGCGAGGAAGTGCGCCGGTTCATCCGCAAGGAAGTGGATCCGCGCTCGCGCTGGATCGAAGAGAACGACGCGATTCCCGAGGAGCTGCTGGGCGCCGCGCGCGAGGTGGGGCTGTTTGGCCTCACGATCCCCGAGGAATACGGCGGCATCGGGCTCGACCTCGCCGGAAAGTGCGCGGTCGAGGAGGAGATGGGGCGGACCAACTACGGCTTCGCCACCGTCATCGGCAACCACACGGGCATCGGGACGACCGGCATCGTCGCGCTCGGGTCGGAAGCGCTCAAGCGGAAATACCTGCCACGCATGGCGACCGGCGAATGGGTAGGGTGCTTCGCGCTGACCGAGCCGCACGCCGGATCCAACCCTGCCGACATCCGCACCAGCGCGGTGAAGAAGGGTGACCGCTACATCCTTAACGGCGAAAAGATCTACTGCACCAATGGCGGCATCGCGCAGGTGTTCACGGTGATGGCGGTCACCGACAAGGCGAAGGGCATCAAGGGCATCTCGGCGTTCGTCCTCGAACGCGGCTTCCCGGGATTCAGCATCGGCAGGAACGAGCTCAAGATGGGCATGCATGGCTGTACCACAGCGCCGCTCGCGTTCAATGACTGCGAGGTGCCGGCGGAGAACCTGCTCGGCTCGGAAGGCATCGGCTACGTCCAGGCGCTCAAGACGCTCACCATGGGTCGCGTCACCATCGCGGCGCGCGCCTGCGGCATGATGGACAAACTGATCGAGCGCAGCGTGGACTTCATGAAGACCCGCGTGCAGGGTGGCAAGAAGATCGCGGAGCACCAGGGCCTGCAGTGGATGCTCGCCGACATGGGCGTCGCGCGGGACGCGTCGCGTTTGCTGACTCAGCGTGCGATCGAAACCATCGTGCGCGGCGAGCGCGGCACGCTGGAGGCCTCGGCGGCCAAGCTCTACGCCACCGAGGCGCTGGGGAAGGTGGTGGACAGCGCGGTGCAGATCCACGGCGGCATGGGCTACATGCGCGAGGCCGGCATCGAGACCGTGTACCGGGACGCGCGCATCACGCGCATTTACGAAGGCTCTTCGGAAATCCAGCGCAACATAATTGCCGCGCAATTGCTGAAAGATGCGTGAGGCCAAGAGCGCGGGATAAGGGATAGGGGATAGGGCGCGGCTGGTTTTTCCGCGCTTCGCGCGGGAGCCTTATCCCTTATCCCCTGTCACGCAGTTGACTGAAGGAGACACGGAAGTATGGCAAGCGTGAAAGAACTGTTCAATCTCCAGGGTCGTGTAAGCGTGGTGACGGGCGGCGCGACCGGCCTCGGCCTGCAGATGGCGACCGGGCTCGCGGAAGCCGGCTCCAACATCGTGATCTGCTCGCGCAAGTTGGAGAACTGCGAGCAGGCGGCGGCGGGGATCGAGAAGCTCGGCGTGAAGGCGCTCGCCGTGGCCGCCGACGTCACCAAGCCGGAGCAGGTCGAGGCGGTGAAGGAGGCGACGCTGAGAAAATTCGGGCGCGTGGACGTGCTCGTCAACAACGCGGGCCGCGCCTGGGTTGCGCCGCCGGAGGAGATGCCGCTCGAGCGCTGGAACCAGATCATGGATCTCAACGTCACCGCGCCCTTCATCTGCTCGCAGGTGTTCGGCCGCGAGATGATCAAGGCGAAGCGCGGCAAGATCATCAACATCGCCTCGATCGCGGGGCTGCAGGGGCGCAACCCGAAGGCATACAGCTCGATCGTCTACAGCACCAGCAAGGGCGCGCTGGTGAATTTCACGCGAGATCTCGCGATCAAGTGGGCGCAGCACAACATCCACGTCAACTGCATCTGCCCGGGATTCTTCGTGACGCCGATCAACCAGAAGCTTTTTGAAAGTAATCCAGCGCCCATTCTGCGCGAGATCCCGCTCGCGCGCACCGGCGGGCCCGACGATCTCAAGGGCCTCGCCGTGCTGCTCGCTTCCGACGCCTCCAACTTCATGACGGGCGCGATCATCCCGGTCGACGGCGGCGCCATTGCCTGGTAGAACGCCGGAACGAGGAGCAGGGGCCCCGCTTGCGGGGATGGGACCGTGGAGGCGGTCACGCAGCCGACGCGACTTCGTGATTGCTTGCCGACGCGCGCATCGAGGCTGCGCGTGATTCGTGACTCGTGACTGGTGAATGGTCCGATAAGATCGGTAATCACCGCCGCGCCTGCGCCGAGCACGGGGTCACGCCGCAGACCGAACGCTACCTGTCGCGCGAGGCCGAGCAGCTCGAACAGCGGCTCGCCGCGCTGGAAGGCCATTGAAGCCGCACTGATACGGCAAGTCGGCTGGCGCGCGGCCGGCGAGCCTTCGCCCCAGCTCAGCCCAGGGCCTTGCGGATGAGGTTGAGCCCGATCAGGAACAGCACCACCGCGAGCGTCTTGCGGAAGCGGTCCTCGTCGATGTAGCGGCGCAGCCACGTGCCGAGCAGCACGCCGCCGAACGCCGGTACCAGCGCCAGCAGCGACGCCACGAGGTCGGTGCCGCCAATGAGGTCGTAGCGCGCCATCGCGACCGCGAGCACGACGGTGGCCCAGACGTTGGAGAGCGAGATCGCGGCGACCAGCGCCTCCTTCCCGAGCCTGAGGCCGGAGAAATACATCGCGTAGACCGTGCCGAACAGCATCGACAGCCCGCCGACGAGGCCCGAGACCACGCCTGCGGCCGGCGCGAGCCACGGCTCGACGCGCGGGGCGACCGTGAATACCAGGCGCCGGTGCAGGACCAGGGCGAAGACGGCGACGATCGTGCCCAGAATGGCGTACAGCACCGTGACGTTGAAAGTGGCGAGCATGCGCACGCTGATCACGGTGCCGGCGCCGATGCCGACGAGCAGCGGCCAGAACCGCTTGACCGAGGGCGCGAACAGGCCGCCGTGGAAGCTCTGCCAGACGCTGGTCGCGAACGACGGCAGGATCAGCAGCGCCATCGCCTTGGGGATCGGAATGAAGTTCGCCATCACCGGCAGCGCGACCAGCGGCAGCCCGATGCCGACCACGCCCTTGACGGTTCCGCCGGCCAGCATCGCGACGACGCAGGCCGCGAGCGCGGCGGCTCCGAGATCGAGAAAGTCCGTCATGTCTGTCGCCGGTTGACCGGTGAGGCGCGGAGAGGGAGCGGCGGTGTCATCGAAGCGTGGCGTGCGGACATGATCATAACCGCTCCACGACGCAACGCCTCGCGCCGGCGGCATTCACGCCGCGGCGGAATGATAAGATTCGGCCTTCCTCCGAGAAACGAACTATCGAGCATTGCACAAATGCATTACGCCGCTCGACCCTCACCCCTTCCCCCTCTCCCGGGGGGGCGAGGGGGAATGTACAGTGCGAAAATGGTGTGACAACCCTTTCCGCAACAATCAATAGGAGGCCGCGATGGCAAGCAAGGGCCGCCAGCTCAGGCAACTCATCAACGCTCCCGAGATTCTCGTCACGCCCGGCGTCTACGACGGCTACAGCACGCGGCTGGTGGAGAAGGCGGGCTTCAAGTCGGGCTCGATCACCGGCGCCGGGACTTCCGAGAGCCGCCTCGGCTGGGCCGACCGCGGCGTGATGGGACTCGACGAGAACGTCGCCAACGCGAGGCGGCTCGCCGATTGCAGCAGCCTGCTGCTGCGCGCCGACGCGGACACCGGATACGGCAACGCGATGAGCGTCTATTTCGCGACGCGCGCGTTCGAGAAGGCGGGGGTCGCCGCGGTCATGTTCGAGGACCAGGTCTGGCCCAAGCGCTGCGGGCACATGGCCGGGAAAAGCGTGATCGCCGCGGACGAAATGGTGCAGAAAGTGAAAGCGGCCTGCGACGCGCGTCTCGATCCCGATTTCATCATCATCGCGCGCACCGACGCCGCCGGCCCGATCGGGGTGGACGAGGCGATCCGCCGGCTCAACCTCTACGCCGAGGCGGGCGCCGACTGCCTCTACGCCGACGCGCTGCTGTCGAAGACGGATATCGCGAAGGTCGCCAAGGGCGTGCCCAAGCCGCTGATCGTCAACATGGGCCTGGGCATGCGCACGCGCAAGACCACGCCGCTCATGACGCCGAAGGAGCTCGAGGCTCTGGGTGTCGCGGTCGTGAGCTATCCCCGGCTGCTGACGACGGCCGCGGTGAAAGGCATGATGAACGCAATGACCGTCTTCAAGAACGAGGTGGTGGACAAGCACCGGCTGGTGGAACGCGACGACCTGCAGGTCGGGTTCGAGGAGATCAACGATCTCATGGGAATGAAGGAGCTGGACGAGCTCGAGCGACGTTTCAACGGCGGCTGAAGGACGCCGCCGTTGAAACGTAATGATGCCTGCTGTCGCAGGCATCGGGATGAGAATTCAGTTTATTATCTTGAAATATGAGTACGGAGCATTCGATTTCTCGGCGCCGTGGGCGTGATACGTGCTGCCGACGCGATAAGGCGGGTATCTAGCGAGACACGATCGGAGGCAGCACGTGGGAATGACCATTGCCGAAAAAATCCTGGCCAGGAAAAGCGGCCAGGCGAAGGTGGGGCCGGGCGACCTGGTGACGGTCGAGGTGGACACCGTGGTCCTGATCGACAATAGCTTCACGGCCAGCCGGTGGCGCGAGATCCTGAAGGTCCGGGATCCCGACCGCATCGTCGTCGTGTTCGACCACCGCGTGCCGGCCTCGACGCAGGACAGCGCGGCCGCGCACCGCACCGGGCGCCGCTTCGTCCAGAAGTTCGGCATCAAGCGCTTCCACGACGTCGGCTACGACCAGGGCATCAGCCACCAGCTGGTGGCGGACCACGGCTACGCGCTGCCCGGCACCGTGCTCGTGTGCAGCGACTCCCACACCTGCAGCGCGGGCGTGTTCAACTGCATCGCGCGCGGCGTGGGCGAGCCCGACGTGATCTACTCGGCGATCAAGGGCGAGACCTGGTTCCGGGTGGGCGAGACGGTGCGCTACGAGCTGGCCGGAAGGCTTTCCCCCGCGGTGACGACCAAGGACGCGTTCCTGCAGATCGCCGGCACGCACGGCGATCACGCGACGCAGAACATCGAGTTCGGCGGCCCCGGCATCGCGGGCCTCTCGATCGCGGCGCGCAAGACGCTCACCACGATGGGCGCGGAGCTGTCCGCGGAGTTCGCGACCTTCGAGGCCGACGACGCGATGCTCGATTGGATCCGCGCGCGCCGGACCGAAAAAAGCGCGCAGCCGCTGGAGGCCGTTGTCCCGGACAAGGACGCGAAGTACGCCGCCGTGCGCAAGGTGGACCTCGCCGCGCTCGAGCCGCTGGTGGCGTTTCCCGACACGGTCATCGAGAACTCGAAGCCGGTCGCCGCGGCCGCGGGCACGCGCATCGACCAGGCGTTCATCGGCTCGTGCGCCAACGGCACGCTGGACGACCTGGAGCTCGCCGCCCGGATCCTGAAGGGGCGGCGCGTTGCGCCCGGCACGCGCCTGCTGATCACGCCGGGCTCGCAGGCGGTGTTCCGCGAAGCCGCGCGGCGGGGCATCGTGACCACGCTGGCCGAGGCCGGCGCGGTGGTGACGCCGTCCACCTGCGGGGCGTGCGGCGGAGGGCACCTCGGCATCCTGGGGCCGGGCGAGACCTGCATCACCGCGAGCACGCGCAACTTCAAGGGCCGCATGGGCGACCCGAGCGCGAGGATCTACATGGCCTCGTCCGCCACGGTCGCGGCGTCGGCGATCATGGGCGCGATCGCCGATCCGCGCGAATTCATCAACTGACAAAGGCGTGAATAGTGAATGGTGAGTAGTGAATGGACTCGGTCACTTCATCCCTCTCCCCCGGAGGCGGGGGAGAGGGAAGGGTGAGGGGGCTCCAATCACCAATCACCAATCACCAATCACGGGGTCAAGATGAAATTCAAGGCGAGAGTCTGGAAGTTCGGCGACAACATCAACACCGACCTCATCCTGCCGATCCAGGCGTTCTACCTGCCGGCGGCGGAGCAGCCGCGCTACGTGTTCCACGCCAACCGCCCGGGCTGGGTGGACCAGGTGAAGCCCGGCGACATCGTGATCGGCGGCCGTAACTTCGGCATGGGCTCGAGCCGGCCGGCGGCGCGCTCGTTGAAGAACCTCGGTCTCGCCTGCCTCGTCGCGCATTCGATCAACGGGCTTTTTTTCCGGAATTGCGTAAATTTCGCCTTCCCGGCGATCGAGTGCCCGGGCGTCCCTGAAGCCTTCGATGAGGGGGACGTTGCCGAGGTGGACTTCGAGGCGTCGGTGGTGCGCAACGTCACGCGCATCGTCACGCTCGAAGGGCGCAGGATGCCGTCCAAGCTGATGGACCTGGTGAAAGCGGGCGGGATCTACCCGCTGCTGGAGAAAGAAGGCCTGATCGCCCCGAAGCCGTGAGGCATGACCAGGCAAGAGGTGAAAGGCAAACAAGGCGCCGCGCCAAGCCGGGTCGTTCCGGCATGACGATGGCGCATCCGGACGGAATCCGCCATCGCTCCGCGTTACGGCTTCAATCCAGCCGCCGGGTGGCGGCAGCTTCGGCGAGCGCGAAAGCCTGGGTGCCGCCGCCGACCATGCCCGAATAGCGCGAGAAGAACAGGTAGCCGTCGTGGGGCGCGACCAGCTCCTCGATCACCTGGTAGGTGTAGAGATCGATGACTTCGCCCAGTTTCGTGCCGTCCTTGATCAGTTCGCCCAGGTCTTCTGGGCGTTCGAAGCGCGACACCAGGTAGCCGCTGTTCTTCGGCCGGATTTCGCGCCGTGCCTTGAGATCGAAGTGCAGCTGGCTCCGCGGCTCGGGGCTGCCATCCATCATGCCGAGGTGCTGCATCATCCCTTTCAGGCCGTTCGCCATCATCCCGATGTAGTAATTCGTGCTGTGGGGGCCGAGCCACGCGCCGCCGACCTCGGGATTGACCGCCGGCACGCCGCGCGAGTTGAGATAGTGCGCCGCCGAGCCCGCGAATTCGTTCTCGTGCACGAAGGTCGCGCCGAACGCGCGGGCGAGCGCGAGATTCTTCCGCTTCAGCTCGTCGTCCGTCCTGGCGTTGTAGTCGACGCGCGCCTGCAGGCGGCCGCCGCTGCCCCCGGAGTGAAAGTCTATCAGCGCATCGACATGATGCAGCACGTTCGCGGCGATCGTCGCGGCGATCATCTGCGTCGTGTTGCCGCGCGCGTTTCCCGGATAGACTTCGTGCAGGTCGGTGCGGCCGTGCTGCTCGGGCGTCTGCCGACCGAAGCCCGCCGTCGCCATCGGGTTGGCGACCGAAACCAGGACCACCCGTCCCCTGAGCCGCGCGGTATCGAGCGCGTTGACGAATTCGCGGATCGCGATCGTCGCCAGGAACTCATCGCCGTGCGTGTTGGTGATGATGCCGAAGGTCGGGCCCGGCTCGCGCCCCGTAATGACGTGCAGCGGCACGGCGAGCACCGCGCCGTTCAACATGGTGGTCACGTCGATGCGCGTGAAAAAGCGGCCTTGCTTCTCGTTGGCCCACAACGGGGCCGGTCCCGACTTCATCGCAACTCCTTCCGGTGCATGCCTAATCGGTGAACCTGAATACCAGCGACGGCTCGTCCATGCGATCGCGCGGCTTGTGCACGCGCGCCGCCATCGCCAGGGCGAAGGGCGCGGTCTCCAGCAGCATGGCCATCTGGCGCTCGTTCAGCTTCAATCCAGCCCGGCGGGCCATGTGCTCGACGTGCGCGCGCGTGGCGGCATCGAGATCGGGCGCCGCGGGCTCGTTGCCTCCGGGCGTGACGGCGGGTTGCGGCTGGCCCGGGACCAGGGCGGGCCGGCGCTCGTGCCAGTCCGTCGCCGCCTGGTAAGCGTGGCCGGCGCGCAGCACCGTCGCGTCGCCGAACGGACGGCCGATGATCTGCATCCCCACCGGCAGTCCCGCCCGAGAAAAGCCGCAGGGTAGCTCGAGCGCGGGGTTGCGGGCCACGTTGGACGGCGTGAACACGTTGGATCTTTGCCAGAAGTTGCGCGTGCGGTGCGCGTCGAGCCGCGGCGCCGGGCCCATGCCGCAGGTGAGCAGGACATCGTATTTCGCATACAGCGGCTTCATTTCGGCCATGTAACGCCGGTGCTCGCGCAGCGCCTGCACGTAGTCCACCGACTGGAACAGGCACGCGGGCAGCACGCGCCCGAGAAAGTCGCGCCCGAAATCACCCGGCCGCGCGACCAGGTTGTCGTGGTGTATGGAGAAGATCTCGGATTCGGCTATGACGATCTTGATGTCGAGCCCGTCGCCCATCGGGCGGGCGCGGCAGTCCTCGACCCGGGCGCCGAGCTTGACGAAGGTGGCGATCGCCTCCTCGAGCGCGCGCTTGTGGTCCTCGTGCGCCGGCAGGTCTTCCTCCCAGTAGTGGCGCAGCACGCCCACCCTGAGCCCCCGGGCGCCGCCCTCGAGCGCGGCGCGATAGTCCGGGATGGCCTGCTCGATGCTGCCGGCGTCCTGCGGGTCGTAGCCCGCGAGCGCCTGCAGCAGGATGGCGCAGTCCTCCGCGGTTCGCGCCATCGGGCCGCAGTGGTCGAAGGTGAACGAGTTCGGGATCACGCCGGCGCGGCTCACCAGGCCGTAAGTCGGCACGAACCCGGTGATGCCGCAAAGCGACGCGGGGCCGCGGATCGAGCCGCCGGTATCGGAGCCCAGCGCGGCGGGCACCAGTCCCGCCGCGAGCGCCGCGCCCGCGCCGCTGGACGACCCGCCGGTGAAGTGTTCCAGATGCCAGGGGTTGCGGGCCGGCGGCCATGGCAGGTCGAACGAGGGGCCGCCGTGCGCGAACTCGTGCGTCTGCAGCTTGCCGAGCAGCACGGCGCCCGCCGCACGCAGCTTGCGCATGGCGGCGGCATCCTCGGCCGGGATATTCTCCAGGCAAACCCGGGATCCGCCCGAGGTCAGGATGCCCTTCGTGTTGTAGATGTCTTTGAGGCCGAACGGGATTCCGTGCAGCGGGCCGCGGTAGTTGCCGTTCGTGATCTCCCGCTCGGCCTCTTCCGCCTGCCTGCGAACAAGCTCGGCGGTGACGGTGATGAACGCGTTCAATTGCGGATCGAGCGCTTCGATGCGCCGCAGCAGCGCGTCGGCATATTCCACCGGCGACAGCTTGCGCTTTTCGATCATCGCCGCCGCGGCGGCGAGCGTCAGGAAATGGAGTTCATTCATGCGGAGTCGGGCGGGCGCGGAGGCGGTACGGGAGGCCGTCCATACGGAGTGGAGAAGTTCCCTGCATTCTACATGGCGCCTGTTCGATTGACACCGCGTGTAGCGGTTTGTATATTCGCCCGGCTGTCGTTGCCCTCCCCCCGGGGCAGGCGATGCGCGCACGCAGCAATATTTCGAAACCTTGAATCATGGAGACATCATGTCGAAGCTCACGCTCAAGCAAGCCAACACCATCATCGAAAAAGGCCTCGCCAAGGCGCGCGAGATGAAGATCAAGCCGCTCGGCATCGTCGTGCTCGACGACGCGGGCAACATCAAGTCGGCGCAGCGCGAGGACGGCGCGAGCATGTTCCGCCTCGACGTCGCGAAGGGCAAGGCGTGGGCCTCGGTGGCGATGGGCGCCTCGAGCCGGGCGCTCGGCAAGCGCGCCAAGGACAACCCCAATTTCTTCATCACGCTCGCGGCGACCGCGGGCGGCAAGTTCCTGCCGCAGACCGGCGGCGTGCTGATCAAGGACAAGGACGGGACGATCATCGGCTCGGCCGGCGCGAGCGGCGGCACCGGGGACGAGGACGAGGCCTGCTGCGTGGCCGGCATCGAGGCGGCGGGGCTGACCGCCGACGCCTCTGCCTGAAAGGCGTGATAAGTGACGGGTGATAAGTGATAGGTCCCCCGCCGCGAGCGCGGCGGACAAAAAAAGGGCGGCTCTGCCGCCCTTTTCTATTTGAGGCGAGAATTGCTACTTATCCCTTATCGGCCAAGGCTCAGCGTTTGTCCAACACTTAAGGCTCAGCGTTCGTCCAACACTTGAGATAGGGTAAGGGGTTTTGGAGTAGGTTGAACATGGCTAAAAAAGCTCCCTTGAACGTAAGCGTCGTGAGATGGTTCGACGA
>JACPTK010000009.1 GCA_016192825.1 Betaproteobacteria bacterium
GTCTGGTCCAAGCTGGTAAACATCACTATGTGGCCATCACCGCTTGCATGCGCAAAATGCTCGTCATCCTCAATGCCATGCTCAGATCCGGCAAACCTTGGAAAGCCTCACACCATCCTTGACTTTTAACGCAGTTGCTCTCTGTGTCCAGCAGCTTGTCGGACTTTCGCCCCGACAAGCTGCTAAATGGAACGACAGGTTGCGCTGGGCTGCAGTCAACCTGAATGGCGTGGGTACGTTAGGCAAGCAGGGCATATCGATTGTGAGGCATGGGTGATGAGCCGATTTGATTACAGCCTGTCGGCTCGGCGCTAACCAAGAGCGACTACCCAGGCGTTCACACCGACCGTTCATGATGCCAAGTCCGACAGGCTGCTAGGCTTTCAGGAATTCAGCGATGCGGGCAACGCCCTCCTGCAGCCGCTCGATCGCGCTGGTGTAGGCAAACCGCACGTGCCGCTCCGGCGCGTTCGCGCCGAAGTCCACACCCGGCGTGACGGCGACACCCGCCCGCTCCAAAAGGTCGCGCGCGAAGGCGAAGCTGTCTTTCGTCAGCTTGCCGCAGCCGGCATAGACGTAGAACGCGCCCTGCGGCATCACCGGAATGTCGAATCCCAGCTTGCGCAGCTCGGGCACCAGGTAGTCGCGCCGCGCCTTGAACTCCCGCGCGCGTGTATCCAGTATCGCCAGCGTTTCCGGCTCGAACGCCGCGAGCGCCGCGAACTGCGCCGGCGTCGGCGCCGAGAGAAACAGGTTCTGCATCAGCTTGTCCAGCTCGCGCACGTACGGGTCCGGCGCCACCATCCAGCCGAGCCGCCAGCCGGTCATGTTGAAGTACTTGGAGAAGCTGTTGATGGCGAAAACATCGTCCGCGAGCGCGAGCGCGGTGGTGCACTGGCCCTCGTACACCAGGCCGTGGTAGATCTCGTCCACGATCAGCGTGCCGCCCTTAACGCGCGCAATCTCCGCCATCGCCGACAGCCGCTCGGTCGTGACGATCGTTCCGGTCGGGTTCGACGGCGAGGCGACGAGCGCGGCCGCGGTGCGCGGCCCCCACTGCCGCTCGAGGTGATCGGGCGCGAGCTGGTAGCCGCTCGCCGCGTCCACCGGCACCGAGCGGGGCACGCCCTCGACCACTCTCACGAAATGACGGTTGGCGGGATAGCCGGGATCGGCGAGCAGCACCTCGTCCCCGGGATTAAGCAAGGCCGCGCAGGCGAGCAGCAGCGCGCCGGAGGATCCCGTGGTGACGAGGACGCGGGACGCCGGAACTTCGACGCCGTAGCGGGAACGGTAATAGCCGGCGATCTTTTCCCGCAGCTGCGGCAGGCCCGTCGCCGCAGTGTAGAACAGCTCGCCTTTTTCGAGCGCGCGCCGGCCCGCGCGCAACACCGGCTCAGGCGTCGGGAAATCCGGCTCGCCGATCTCCATGTGGACGATGGAGCGGCCCTGCGCCTCCAGCTCGCGCGCGCGGGCGAGCAGCTCCATCACGTGAAACGGCCGGATGTCCTCCATGCGCCGCGCGATGCGCGCGGCGCGGCCTGCCCCCGGCTTCGGGCGCGCCATCGGCGCTACTTGGCGGTCACTCCCCGGTCGGCGAAGTACTTGAGCGCCCCGCGGTGCCAGGGCACGGCGGACGCGCCGATCGTCTGGTTCTCCAACGTCATGTTCGTCGCCTCGCGGTGCGCGGCGACGATGTCCTGGTGCCGCCCGAACAGCGTCTTGAGGATGTCGTAGACCAGTTTCTCGTCCATGCTCTCGTGCACGAGCAGCACGCCCCAGACGTTGACCGTCTGATTCTCCTTCGCCTGGCCGGAGTAGGCGCCCGCCGGGATCTTCCCCGCCGCGTAGATCGGGCCGTACTTCCTGGTCATCGCCTTGAGGGCGCCCGCGTGGTCGACCAGTTTGATCTGGACGCCGGGCGTGGCGGCGACGTCGGTGACGGCCGGCAGCGGCACCCCGGCCGCGTGCATGAATGCGTCGATCTTGCGGTCCTTGAGCGCGTTGCCCGCCTCGGCGACGCCCAGCCGCTCGCGCACGACGTCCTTGTCGGGGTTGATGCCGTACGCTTCGAGTATGCGCAGGGCCATGACCTCCGTCCCGCTCCCCGGTGAGCCGGTGGAGATGCGCTTGCCCTTGAAATCGGCGATGGTCTCGATGCCTCTCCCCTCGGCGGTGACAACGTGCATGACGAGGGGGTGGACCACCGCGATCGTGCGCATCGGCACTTTCTCCTTGAACTTGCCGGTGCCGTGGAGCCCGTCCCACGCCGCGTCAACCATCGAGAAGGCGATTTCGGACTTCCTCGATGCGAGCAGGTTGATGTTGGCCACGCTGCCGCCGGTCACCTCCGCGGTCACCGCGGCGCCGCCGGGCATGTGCTTCGTCAGCACGTTCGCCATCGCGCCGCCCATGGGGTACCAGACGCCGCCGGTGCCCCCGGTCGAGATCGAGAGTTTGACCTGCTGGCCATGGGCCGCCGTTGTCAATCCGATCGCGGCCACGATCGCAACGAGCAATGCCTTCATTGTTTTCTCCTCCAGGATAGTGGGATACGTTTCGAATTGTGGGTTGAAACGCAGCGGCTATCCTACGCCAAAAACCAATCGGCGGGACGAAGCCCGCCGATTTGGGTGATAGGCGATAGGGGCCAATGGCCGCGCAAGCGCGGGTGACTTATCACTAATCACCCGTCACTCATCACGCCTTATTCAAGATTCTTCTTGAACTACTCCGTCGCCCGCTTCCAGCCGTCGGTGGCCGCTTCCTTGCGGTAGCTCGGCCGGAAGGCGTGCGCCGTGTCGGGTGCGACGGTATCATCGCGTTGCTCGGCGTCGCGCTACGCGCGGGCGCGGCGGCGCAGGCTGACGCGCCGGCAACTGGCCCGCGAGCCCGCCGAGGAAAAAGTCCACGACGCGCTCCGCCTCGCGCTCGAGCGGCCGGTAGTCCGGGTCGGTCACCCATTTGCTCATGAGGCCGTCCAACAGCGCGTGCAGCCCCAGCGCCGCGTGGCGGGTGTTGAGGGTCTTCGGCACCTGGCCGCGCGCGACGGCAGCCCACAGCCCCTGCTCGATGTTCTTGAGGCAGCCCACCTGCATGTCGGAGAGCCGTTTCCATACCGGCTTCATCTCGTCCACATACTCGCACTTGTGGAAAACGATATGAAAAACGCGGCGCGCCTGGGGATCCTCCGAAATGCGGCTGAGGATCGCGACCATCATCGTGCGTATGCTTCCGAGCGGGTCGGCGGCCGCGCCGTGGTTGACCTGGCACGGCGCGGTCTCCATCGGCAGCGTGACGCGCGCCACCATCTCGCAGAAGAGGTCCGCCTTGTCCCGGAAGTGCCAGTAGATCGCGCCGCGCGTGACGCCCGCGGCCTCGGCGATGTCGGCGAGCGAGGTACGCGACACGCCGCGCTCGCTGAATACCCGTTCGGCGGTGTCAAGAATGGTGTTGCGCGTCTCCTGCGCTTCGTCTTTCGTGCGTCGTGCCACGTCGTGATTGTCCCCTGCAAGATGCGGGAGCCCGTTGCCATCGCGACTCCCACTGTCACATTCCTGTTATCGCATGGAGCCGGAATGGCGAGAGCGCCCGCCGACCCCCTTTACATACATACGTGATTGTATGTAAACTGCCCGCTCCCTGCAATAGACATGCCCCCCTGCGGCGAAAAATTCCGTACAGCGCCGACCTACTGGAACGAGAACGATGATCACGCTCACCCGCATTTCACGCATCGGATCACGCGCCGCGGCGCCGCTCGCGCTGTTGCTGCTCGCCGCCGGCTGCCAGCCCGCCGGCGGGCCTCCCGGCGGCGGATTTCCCCCGCCCCTCGTGACGGTCGCAACGGTGGAGCCGAAGGACGTGCCGGTCGCCTACGAATACGTCGCCCAGACCGCCGGCTACCGCGAGGTCGAGGTGCGCGCGCGCGTCACCGGCGTCCTGCTCAAGCGCAACTACCGGGAGGGCACGGCTATCCGGAAAGGCGAGTCGCTGTTCACTATCGATCCGGCACCGTTCCAGGTCGCCCTCGCCCGCGCGGAAGCCGATCTCGCGGTGGCCGAGGCGCGGCTCGCGCAGGCGAAACGCGAGGTGGCGCGCCTGCGCCCGGTGCTCGAATCCCGGGCGGTGAGCCAGAAGGAGCTCGACGACGCAACCTCCGCCGAGCAGGTGGCGGAAGCCGAGGTCAAGAGCGCCCGCGCGCGCGTCAGCGAGGCGAAACTCAACCTGGACTACACGCGCGTCGAGTCGCCGATCTCCGGCACCGCGAGCCGCGCGGTCGTCTCGGAAGGCTCGCTGGTGTCGGGACCCAATGTGTTGCTCACGACCGTCACCCAGACCAACCCGATGTACGTGATCTTCGGGATTCCCGACCGCGATCACCTCGCGCTGCGCCGCGACGTCGACGCGGGACGGCTGAAGCTGCCGCAGAACGGGCGTTTCAAGGCGACGCTCAAGCTCGCCGACGGCGGCGCCTATGCGAAGGGCGGCACGCTCGATTTCACCGACGTGCGGGTCAACACGCAGACCGGCACGAGCGAGGCGCGCGCGGAGTTCCCCAACCCGGGCAACGTGCTGCGCGCGGGCGAGTTCACGCGCGTGACGCTCAGCGGCGCGGTGCGCCCCGGCGCGATCGTGGTGCCGCAGCGCGCCGTGCTGGAAAGCCCGAAAGGCAAGTTCGTCTTCACCGTGAACGCCGAGAGCAAGGCCGAGGCGCGCCCGGTCGAAGTCGGAGACTGGACCGCCGACGGCTGGATCATCAACGGCGGCCTCAAGCCCGGCGACCGAGTGATCGTGGACGGCGTGGTCAAGCTGCAGCTGATGGGGCCGGGCGCCCCTGTACAGGTTTCGAGTAATGCGGCTGCCCCCGGGACACCGGCAGCAAGGAAGGCATCGACGGACAAGAAGACAACGGCGGAAAAGTAAGGGCAGCCGCATATGATCTCGCGCTTCTTCATCGACCGGCCGATCTTCGCGGCCGTGCTCTCGATCTTCATCGTCATCGCGGGGCTCGCCGCGATGCGCGTGCTGCCGATCGCCCAGTATCCGGAGATCGCGCCGCCCGTGGTCACGGTGCGCGCCGTCTATCCGGGCGCCTCCGCCCAGGTGCTCGAGCAGACCGTGGCCGCGCCGCTGGAAAACCAGATCAACGGCGTCGAGAACATGCTCTACATGAACTCGACCTCGACCTCGAACGGCGCGATCGAGATCCAGGTCACTTTCGAGATCGGCGCGGACGTGGACACCGCCGCGCTCAACGTCAACAACCGCGTCAAGCAGGCCGAGCCGCGGCTGCCGCAGGAAGTGCGCCGGCAGGGCGTCACCGTCGAGAAGGGCTCGTCCTCGTTCCTGCAGGTGCTCGCGTTCACGTCTCCCGACGGCAGCCGCGACGATCTCTTCATCTCGAATTACGTCACGCTGAACGTGCTCGACGCGCTCAAGCGCATCCCGGGCACCACCAACGTGCAGATCTTCGGCGCCAAGGATTACGCGATGCGCATCTGGGTGCGCCCCGACCGCCTCGCGCAGCTCAAGCTCTCCCCTTCCGACCTGGTGCGCGCGCTGAACGAGCAGAACGCGCAGTTCGCCGCCGGCAAGATCGGCCAGTCGCCGACCGGGGGGCCGCAGGAGCTCGTCTACACCATCACCACGCGGGGCCGGCTCTCCGAGCCCGCGGAATTCGAGAACATCGTGGTGCGGGCGAACCCCGAGGGCTCGATCCTGCGGCTGAAGGACGTGGCGCGCGTCGAGCTCGGCTCCCGGGACTACGAGTTCATGGGCCGGGTGAACGGCAAGTCGGCGACGCTGGTGGGGATATTCCTGCAGCCCGGGGCCAATGCACTCGCCACCGCCGGGCGCGTGAAAGCGGCGATGACGCCGCTCGCGCAGCGCTACCCGCCGGGCCTCGAGCACACGGTGGTGTACGACACCACGCGCTTCGTCGAGGTCTCGATCCGCGAGGTGGTGATCACGCTCGCCGAGGCGATGCTGCTCGTGTTCCTGGTGGTCTGGGTATTCCTGCAGAACTGGCGCGCCACGCTGATCCCGTTCGCCGCGGTGCCGGTGTCGCTGATCGGCACCTTCGCGGGGCTGGTGATCCTCGGCTACTCGATCAATACGCTGACCCTCTTCGGCATGGTGCTCGCCATCGGCATCGTGGTGGACGACGCGATCGTGGTGCTGGAAAACGTCGAGCGCATCATGCACGAGGAGCGCCTGCAGGCGCGCGAGGCGGCGATCAAGGCCATGAAGGAAGTCACCAGCCCCATCATCGCCATCGTGCTGACGCTGTGCGCGGTATTCGTGCCGATCGCCTTCCTCGGAGGCCTGACGGGCGAGCTCTACCGCCAGTTCGCGGTGACGATCTCGATCGCAGTGGTGATCTCGGGCCTCGTCGCGCTCTCGCTCACGCCCAGCCTGTGCGTGCTGATCCTGAAGCGCGAGCACAAGCAGCCCGGGCGCTTCTTCCAAGGGTTCAACAATTGGTTCAGTCGCATGACCGGGCGTTACGTGGACGGCGTCAGCTGGATGGTGCGCCGGGGCGGCATCGCACTCGCGCTCTTCGCGGGCATGGTCGCGCTGACGCTCGGCCTGTGGCGCGCCACGCCGGGATCGCTGGTGCCCGACGAGGACCAGGGCTATTACATCGCCGCGGTGTTCCTGCCCGACGGCGCGACGCTCGAGCGCACCGACAAGGTGGTGAGCGAGGTGGTCGCCGCCATCCGCTCGAATCCCGCGAACGAGAACGCCGTCGCCTTTACCGGCTTCGACTTTCTCGGCGGCGGCTTCCGCAACAGCGCCGCGACCATTTTCGTCACGCAGAAGCACTGGGACGAGCGCAAGGTCTCGACACCGCAGCTGGTCGGCGAGTTTTTCATGAAGACCGCGCACATCAAGGAGGGGCTGGTGCTCGCCTTCGGGCCGCCGCCCATCTTCGGCCTCGGCACCGCGGGCGGCTTCGAGTTCTACATCCAGAACCGCGGCGAGGGCGGCCCGCAGCGCCTCGCCGAAATGACGCAGCAGCTGCTCGGCGCGGTCGCCCGGGACCCGATGTTCGGCCAGGTCAACACGCTGTGGCGGGCGAACGTGCCGCAGCTCTACGTCCAGACCGACCGCGAGAAGGCGAAAGCGCTGGGCGTGCCGCTGGACGAGCTCTACAACACGCTCGCCGCGACGCTGGGCACGTTCTACGTCAACGACTTCAACAAGTACGGCCGCACCTGGCAGGTACTGATGTCGGCCGAGCCGGCCTACCGCAAGCGCCCCGGCGACGTCGGCGCGGTGTACGTGCGCTCCGAGCGCGGCGCGATGGTGCCGCTCGCGTCGCTGGCACAGGTCGACTACTCCTCCGGGCCGGATTCGCTCGATCGCTTCAACAACCTGCCCTCGGTGAAGATCTTCGGCTCGACGAAGCCCGGCTACAGCTCGGGCCAGGCGATCGAGCGGATGGAGAAGATCGCGCGCGAGACGCTGCCGCCGGAGTTCAGCTTCGACTGGGGCGGCGCCTCGTACCAGGAAAAGCGCTCGGGCGGCACCTCGCTGCTCGCGCTGGGGCTCGCGGCGCTCATGGTGTTCCTGATCCTCGCCGCGCAGTACGACCGCTGGTCGCTGCCGCTGGCGGTCATGCTCGCCCTGCCCTTCGGCACCTTCGGCGCGCTGGCGGCGATCTTCATCAACAACCTGCTGCCGATCCCCTTTTACATGGCGCAGGGCGTGCCGTGGCTGCAGTGGCTGCTCTCACCGCTCGCCGGCATCGCCCGCTTGAGCAACGACGTCTACTTCCAGATCGGGCTCGTGACGCTGCTCGGCCTCGCGGCGAAGAACGCGATCCTGATCGTCGAGTTCGCGGTGATGAAGAAGCACGAAGGGCTGTCCACGTCGGCCGCGGCGATCGAGGCGGCGCGGCTGCGCTTCCGGCCGATCCTCATGACCTCGCTCGCCTTCATCCTCGGCGTGACGCCGCTCGTCCTCTCGTCCGGCGCGGGCGCCGGCGCGCGCCATTCCGCCGGCACCGGCGTGATGGGCGGGATGCTGGCGGCGACGTTCCTCGCGATCTTCTTCATACCGTGGTTCTTCCACCTGATCGTGGACCGCAAGCTGGCCGAGCCGCGCTCGACCGCCGAGATCGAGGAGGAAGCGAAGCACCATCGCGAAACGGCGCTGCGCGCGGCTACCGTCCCGCACCATCATCCGCTCGCGCAAGGAGAAGCCGATGAAACATAGGATCATCGGCCCCGCGGCCCTGGCGGCGTTAATCGCCGGTTGCGCGGTTGGCCCCGCCTATCAGCGGCCTGCCGTCGAGCTTCCCCCGGCGTGGCAGGACGTCCCGTCCCAGGGCATCCGCGCAACCGGCGATCGCTGGTGGGCGCTGTACGGCGACCCCGCGCTCGACAAGCTGGTCGAGGAGGCGCTGAAGCACAACCAGGACCTCGCGCTCGCGGCGGCGCGCGTGGACGAGGCGCGCGCGCTGGCGCGCGTCGCCGACTCCCAGCTTCTCCCCGCGGTGGACGCCACCTTCCAGCGCGACCGCGCGCGCTCCTCCGACCGCTCGGCGATCCCGCTGCCGCCCAGCGTGCCGCTCGAGCGCAACGATTACCGCGCGCAGCTCAACGTTTCCTACGAAGTGGACCTGTGGGGACGGCTGCGGAGCGCGAGCGACGCCGCCCGCGCCGACCTGTTCGCCACGCAGGCCGCGCGCGAAACCGTGCGCATCGCGCTCGCGACCGAGGTAGCGCGCGCCTACTTCACGCTGGTCGCGCTCGACGCCCAGGTCGCCGCCACGCGGCGCTCGCTCGCGCTGCGCGGTGACGGGCTCGCGCTGCAGAAAGTGCGGCACAAGGCCGGGCTCATCAACGACTTCACGCTGCGCCAGCTGGAGGCGGAAGTGGCCGCGGCGCAGGCGCAGTTGCCCACGCTCGAATCGGGCCGCACCGCGCAGGAGGCAGCGCTCGCGGTTCTGCTTGGCCGCAGCCCGCGCGCGATCATGAAAGGCACGGTCGCACGCCGCGGCGAGCAGGGCGCGCCGGCGGCGCCGGTCGTGCCGGAAGGCCTGCCCTCCGATCTCCTGCTGCGGCGGCCCGACGTGGTCCAGGCCGAGCAGGGCCTGATCGCCGCCAACGCCCGCATCGCGGAAGCGCGCGCGGCGTTGTTCCCGCGCATCGCGCTGACCGGCTACCTCGGCAGCGAGAGCGCGTCGCTGGGCGATCTGTTCTCGGCGCCGGCGCGCATCTGGTCGCTCGCGTTCGGGCTGGCGCAGCCGATCTTCCAGGGCGGGCGGCTGTTCGCCGAGGTCGAGGCGGTGCAGGCGCGCGAGCGGCAGGCGGTCGCGCAGTACCAGAAGGCGCTGCAGCAGGCGTTCGGCGAGGTGCGGCAGGGGCTCAATACGCAAGTCAAGGCGCGCGAGGCGTACGAGGCCGAGAACGCGCGCGCCGTCGCGCTGGCGGACGCCTCGCGGCTCGTCCGCATCCGTTACGAGAACGGGCTGGTCTCCCAGCTGGAAGTGATCGATGCGGACCGGAACCTGCTGCAGGCGGAGCTGAACCGGAGCGACGCGCTGCGCGTGCAGCGCGCGGCGGTGGCGGACCTGGTCAAGGCGCTCGGCGGCGGCTGGCAGGGGCTCGAGGCGACGCCCCTCGCCCGACAACACTAAAAGACGGGAGATCGGGAGGTCGGGAAATCGGGAGATCGATAGAACGGTTTTCCCGCTCTCACGCTCTCGCGGGTTCTGTCGCTCTCCCGGCGGCACCTAGTCCAGCGAGCAGGCGCCCGGCCCGCGCGGGTCGCCGCACATGCCGCACGCGGCGACTTCCGATTGGCTCATCGGCGTCGACGTCAACGGGGACGTCCCCATCGCGAACACCGACAATTGCTTCTCCAGCGACGTGCTCTTGCACGAAGGGCACTCCACGGTGGTCGACGCCCGGACGAGCGTCTCGAACCGGTTGTCGCATTGCTTGCACTGGTATTCGTAAATCGGCATGGTCATCCGCTCCTGGTCGACAATGGCGCGTATTTTGCACCTGCGCCCGCTCCGCTTTCAACCCGGCGCCGGCCACGAGCCGCAATTCGCAAGTCACGAGTCACGAGAATTAGGCAAAGGGATCGTTCGACGCGTCCTCGTTCCAGACGTACTCCATGTTGCGCGCCGCCGCGACCGCCATGTCGCGGCCATTGAGGCGGGCGATGAGCGCAAGGATCATGTCGATGCCGGCGGACACGCCAGAGGACGTCAACATGTCGCCATCGTCCACCCAGCGCGCGCGCCGCTGCCATCGCACGCGCGGCCCCTGCTGCACCACCCAGTCCCACGCGATCTTGTTGGACGTGGCCGGCCGGCCATCGAGCCGCCCCGTGCGGGCAAGCAGCGCCGATCCCGTGCACACCGTTGAAGTGACCGCCGAGCGCCCGCTGGCCCGGCCCAGTCTGTCCAGGAACGCCGCGTCGTTCACCAGGGCGCGGGTGCCGAACCCGCCGGGCACGACAAGGATGTCCCAGGGCGGCGCGTCGTCGAACGCATGATCGACGACAGTGGCCGGGCCGTCGCCGCTGCGCACCGGGCCGGGCCGGACGCCCAGGGTCATCGTCTGGAAGAAGCGCCGCTGCGTGCCGTCGGCCTGTCGCCAGCGGCAGGAACTGAACGCCTGTATCGGGCCGTACGCGTCGAGCACGGTGAAGCCCTCGAACAGCACGACGGCGACGGTGCGAATGGCGGGGTCCTGAGCCATGGGAAGGCTTTCCGTACGTCTAAAGAGGTGACTCGCGGCTCGTGACTCGTGACTGGAGTTTTGACTGAATACCGCAACATTCTCGGAACGGGGTCAGGTCTTGCATTGACGTACGCTGATGCAAGACCTGACCCCCTTACCGTTCTTTGACGTACGCTGATGCAAGACCTGACCCCCTTATCGTTCGACTCCCCCGAAGGGGCGGGAGGCGTCCATGCCATCTTGGCGTCTTGGCGGTTAGGATCTATCGGCGCCCGCCGATGCGCCGCGTCTGCGGCATGCCCGCGCCGATGTAGACGTCCTGCGGTCCCGGGCCGCCCGCGACGGCGAGGTAGATTTCGTCCGGGCTGCGCGCGCGCCATACGGTGTCCGCGTCGCCGCGGCCCGCCGCGATCTCCGTGCGCGCGAAGTCCGGCGCGAAATACGAGACCGGGAGCCGCGCGAGCTCCCACAGCCGCTGCTGGATGTCGCGCTTGCCGAGACCGACCTCGGCGAGCGAGCGGGCATGATTGACGCCGAGGAGGAGGAGCACGCCGTCGCCGCCGCCGTACATCGGCGGCATGTTGGTCGCGATCTGGCGCAGGATTTCCTCGGGGCCGACGCCCTCGCCCCCCGAGATATTGCAAAAGTTGGAGGCCTTGAACACCGTCACGGCGCTGTCCCCGCGCGCGCAGCCGCGCCCGGCGTGAAAGGGCTCCCACGGGCTCTCCTCCTCGTTCTCGCCGCAGATATAGGAGTACCGCAGCGGCGATCCGAAGCTGACCTTCGAGTACACTCCCGGCAGCGCGCCGCCCACGTTGATCATGATGAGCCGGATCGCGCGGCCGATGGTGGAATTCGCCCGCCAGCCGGGGCCGAGGCAGCCGGTGCCGGAATTGATCTCGAGCCCGCGCCGCACCGGGCCGTTCACCAGCAGGAACGGCGTCATGGGATTGGTGGTGACCTGCATGAACTCGAGCGGATAGCTCGGATCGAGCATGCCCTCGACCGCCGCGATGATGACCGGCATGTATTCCGCGCGGCACCCCGCCATGACGGCGTTCACCGCGAGGGCCTCCACCGTCGCGCGCCCCTTGCGCGGCGGCAGATGCCCGATCACCTCGCCGGCGGCGCGCCCCGATGCAGCCACGAATCGCTGCACCGCTTCCGGGGTCGCCGGGATGATCGGCAGGCCGTCTGTCCATCCCTGCTCGTAGGCGTGCTCGTATGCGCGCGAGATGAGATCGGCGGCCGAATCCGCTGCGAGTTGAACTTCTGCTTGCGGCATTTCCTGCTCCTTTTCAGACCGGCGTTGCGGCGCGCACGACGCCCGCCGGCCGGATCTGCTCCTCGGCCACGCCGCGCAGGCGGCGCTCGAGCTCCCCGGGCGGGAGCGTGAGCCCGTCGATGACCGTGCCGATCATCGCCTCCGCGCGCACCCGCAGTGCCGCCTCGTCGAGCTGGCGGATGGGGTTAGGCGTCTCCGCGATGGTCACGTAGGGGCAGCCCTGCGTGGACGACATGCGGCGCCCGAAGCGGGAAAAGGTGTCCGTCACGATCATCACCGTCGGGATGCCGCGGGACTCCAGGGCGGGCGTGACGTGGCTACACCACGTCGTGCAGGACCCTCAGTCGCCGGTCGCGGTGATCGCCACATCGACGCGCTGCGCAAAACCATCGAGCAACTCGCGCATCGTGTCGAGCAGCTTCCCGGTGCGGATCGGCAGCTCCCGGACGGGCTGCTCCAGCACCACTGCCTTCAGCCTGTAGCGCTCCTCGAGCAGCGCGCCGACCGACTTCAGGATGTGGACCGCCGACGGCCGCCAGTTGGGCAGCAGGCCCAGCACCTTGCCGTCGAGGGTCGCCGGCCGCGGCGCGAGCGTGCTGCCGGAATTCGCGCCGTCCAGGTACATGGGAAGCGGTGAGAGCATCGTCAAGCTGAGCGGGGTCCGGGCCATGATTTCGATCTCCTGGGTTGCGACTTCGGATGAAAAGACGCTCATTTTGCCTCGCCGACCGCGGAAGGGAAAGCGTGGCGTCCGGGAATCCGGCTGTGCCGCTCTTTTGTGCTAGGATTTTCCCCGGTAGACTTGCCGCCAAGGAGGGCGCCCATGAAGTTCGAGGGATTTCTGCATCTGAATATCCGCTGCTCGAAGGAGGACCTGCCGGCGATCGAGAAATTCTACGGCGAAGTGCTGGGACTCAAGCCGGGTTACCGGCCCAACTTCAAGTTCGGCGGGCTCTGGCTCTATGACGGCGAGGATCCGATCATTCACGTCGGCGCGCGCTTCCCCAAGGGCTCCTTCGTCAAGGACAAGCACAGCGGCAGCGTGGATCACATCGCGTTCAAGGCCTCCGGCGCGGCGGACTTCCGCAAGCGGCTGAAGAAGCTCGCCATCGCGTTCGAGGAGCAGAACATCGAGAACGCCGGCTACCAGGTTTTCCTCTACGACCCGGTCGGCACCAAGCTCGAATTCAACTTCCTCAACGAGCGCGTTCCGGACGCGGTGCCGCTCGGCACCACCGCCGGCGCTAACCTACGCTAGCGGCGCGCGCCCGGGAGCAAAAAAGCCCGCCGATGGCGGGCTTTTTCATTTCTGTCTCCGCGCCAAGGATGAAGGATGACATCCGCAGTGCGGAAGTGAAACCAGGTCAGCCTTCAATCCTTCAGGTGAAGCCGTCCTGGGTCATCCATCCGCCTTCGGCCTTCATCCTTCGCGTCACGCAGTGACGCCCTTGCCCCAGCCGCCTTCGAAGAAGCGCTCGGCCAGCGGCTTGCGCCCGCGCGGCCTCAGTTCCTTGGCCTTCGTTTCCTCGTCCAGGACGTCCGCGCCGGCCTGGTAGCCGACCGCAATCATCGCCATCGGCGTGTACTCGGCCGGGACGTTGAACGCGGCGCGCGCCTTGTCGGCGTCGAATCCGCCCATCTGGTGATAGGCGAGCCCGAGGGCGGCCGCCTGCAGCGCCATGCTGGTGCTCGCCGCGCCGGTGTCGTGCTGGGTCCAGCGGTTGGGCTTGCCGGTGGCGGCGAAATTCGAGCCCGCGCAGGACAGCATGAGCAGCGGCACGTTCTTGACCCACTTGCGGTTGTTCTCCGACAGGCAGTCGAACGCCTTCTGGAAGCCCTCGGGATCGCGTTTGCGGTCCCAGACGAGATAGCGCCACGGCTCGTCACCGTTGCAGGACGGCGCCCACCGGCCGGCCTCGAGCAGCGTAATCAGCTGCTCGCGGCTGACGGGCTTCGCCGCGTCGAACGCGCGCGTGCTCCAGCGGCGCGCAAGGAGATCGTGTATGGGACGGCTGGTCTGTGCGATTCGGTCTGACATCGTGCGGCTCCCTCTTCCCGGGTTGTTCGGAATGCGCATTCTACATAACTCGCGGGTAAAGGCTGACCGCTGACGACTGACTCCTGGCAGCTCAGGATTTGCGGTTATCGACGCTTAAAGGCCCGGCGCCGAACGCCATGACGTAGAGCATCCCGCCCATGATGCAGAGGTTCTTCATGAACTGGATGGTTTCCATCTGTTTCCCCGCCGTCACCGCCCAGAACGGGTGAAAGATCAGCGTCGTCGGGATCAGGAACAGGAAGATCGCGGTCGCCGCCCAGCGCGCCTGCCAGCCGATGACGAGCAGGATGCCGCCGACGAGTTCCACCGCGATCGCGCCGGCTGCGGCGAGCTGCGGCAGCGGCAGGCCCTTGCTGGCGATGTAGCCGACCGTGCCCTCGAAGCCGGCCAGCTTGTTGAAGCCGGAAATCACGAAAATCAGCGCCAGCAGGATGCGGCCGGCCAGCGGCCCGTACGTCTTCACTGCCTCACACAACGCATTCATGCGCCCTCCTTCCGTCGTGATTCACTCCATGGTTTCGAAACCCTCGACCGGCCCGCCCGCCTCGATCCACGCCTCGAGCCCGCCGGCGAGCGGCCGCACCTTGCGGAAGCCCTGGTCCATCAGCAGGCGGGCGACACGCGCCGCGCTCGCTTCGTTCGGTCAACTGCAGTACACCACCACTTCGCGGTCGGTCGCGACAGGGCCGAGATTGCGCGCGGGCGCGTCGATGTTCACGGGGATCGCGCCGGGAATGCGGCGCGGGTCGAGCTGGCGACCCGTCTCCGAGCGCACGTCGAGTATCACAGGCCGCTCGCCGCTCGCCATCAATTCCTTCAGCTGTCCGACCGTGATCCTCGCTGAGCGCAGCAGCCGGATGAACATCCAGCGCTCGATCCATTTCACGGCCACGTAGAAAGCGACGACCACCGCGATCGCGGTGAGCGCGCCGGCGCCCAGGTCCCGGAGCCACGCGAGCGCCCGCTCGACTTCGGCGTGGAACAGCATGCCGGCGGCGATGGCGACACCGGCCCAGAGTGCGGCGCTCACCGCGCTGTAGAACACAAATGGGCCGAACGGAAGCCGCATCGCCCCGGCGAGCGGCGGCGCCACGGTGGAGAATCCGGGGATGAACTTCGCGAACACCAGCGACGGCGCGCCCCAGCGTTCGTAGATGCCCTCGGTCTGCTTCACGCACACATCAGGCTCGATGGCGACGCGGCAGAGCGTGCTCAGTATCGGATAGCCGTAGCGGCGCCCGGCGAGGAACCAGGGGATGTCGCCCAGCAGCGATCCCACGACCGCCACTACTACAAGCCATGGCAGTGCCAGCTGTCCCTGCTGCACCAGCGCGCCGGCGACGACCAGCAGCGGCACGGCCGGCACCGGGACGCCGGCCTGGGCAACGAGAACGTTGGCGAAAACGAGCGCGAGCCCGTGCTGCGCCAGCAGGTCGGTCATCTCTTCCATCGCGATTCTCGCTTTCGGCTATCAGCTACCAGCTACCAGCTATCAGCTACCAGCTACCAGTTGCCAGCTACCAGCTACCAGCTACCGGCTACCGGCTACCAGCTACCAGTTGCCAGCTACCAGCTACCAGTTGCCAGCTACCAGCTACCAGTTGCCAGCTACCGGCTACCAGCTACCAGTTGCCAGCTACCGGCTACCAGCTACCAGCTACCGGCTACCAGCTACCAGCTACCAGCTACCAGCTACCAGCTACCAGCAACTGTCAGACCCGGTGGGAAATTATGGTTCAAGCTCGCGGCTCGCGGCTGGAAGCTGGCGGCTCAATCAAAGCGGTAGGCATCCATGCTGATCACGCCGGACTGGATGCTCGAGTGCAGCCGCTGCGTCGCGCCGCCGGGATCGCCCGCGCCAAGCGCGACGAACAGTGGTATCAGGTGCTCGTCCGTGGGATGGTTGCGCACCGCGTGCGGCGCGCGCCGGCGGTAATCGACCAGGTCATCCCGCCGCCGCGCGGACAGCGCGTCCGCAAGCCATTCGTTGAACTCGACGGTCCACGGCTGCGGCACCGGATTGCCCCGCTGGTGGCTCAGCTCGTGCAGGTTATGGGTGGCGCCGCCCGAGGCGAATATCAACACGCCCTCGTCGCGCAGCGGCCGCAGCGCTTCGCCCAGCCGCACGTGATGCGCCGGTCCTTCACGCCACTGGATCGAGCATTGCGTGACCGGTATGTCGGCCGTCGGGTACATGTGGAAGAGCGGCGTCCACGCGCCGTGGTCGAGGCCGCGCGCGGGGTCGATGTCGGTTTGCAGGCCACGCTCCTGCAGCAGACCCGCGACACGCTCGGCGAGCCTGGGCGCGCCGGGCGCGGGATAGAGCAGGCGGTAGAGTCCCGGCGGAAAGCCGTAGAAGTCGTAAATGGTTTCCGGCTTCGCCGCGCCGCTCACCGCCGGTCGCGCGGTGTCCCAGTGCGCCGAAACGACGAGGATCGCGTCCGGCCGGCCGAGCGAGCCGCCGAGCCCATGCAGGAAATCGACGGCCGCGCTGCGCTCGAGCGGCAGCGTCGGCGAGCCGTGCGAGACGAAAATCGCGGGCCAGCGTTTCATGTCGCGCTAAAAAATAGACAGGATTTACAAGATTACCCAGGATTAACAAGATAGAAACAAAGGATACTGACAACACGAAGCCATTCGTCTTTATTGGTCTAATCCTGTAAATCTTGTCGAATCCTGTTAATCCTGTGTAATTTTTTTTGGCTCTCTTGAACAGGCGACGCTCACGCAGCGGCGCGGGCGAACTTGCGCGCGCGGTCGTGCGGCGCCATGAAATCGAGCGCCGGCCCCCTGGGCACGATGCCGGTCGGGTTGATGTGGCGGTGGCTCGCATAGTAGTGGCGCTTGATGTGGTCCATGTCCACCGTCTCCGCGACGCCCGGCACCTGGTAGAGGTCGCGGACGTAATTCGACAGGTTGGGATAGTCCTCGATGCGCCGCCGGTTGCACTTGAAGTGACCGTGGTACACCGAGTCGAAGCGCACGAGCGTGGGAAAGAGCCGCCAGTCCGCCTCCGTGATCCGGTCCCCCACCAGGTAGCGCGAGCGGTCGAGCCGTGCCTCCATCTCGTCCAGCGCGGCGAACAGGGCGTCGAACGCACGCTCGTACGCCTCCTGCGTCGTCGCGAAGCCGGTACGGTACACGCCGTTGTTGATGCCCCCGTAGACCACCTTGTTGACCGCGTCGATCTCCCCGCGCAATGGCTTTGGATAGTAGTCCTCGTGCGCGCCGGCGTGGGCCTCGAACTCGCTGTTGAGCATCCGGATGATCTCGGAGGACTCGTTGTTGACGATCGTGCCCTTCCGCTTGTCCCACAGCGCCGGCACCGAAACGCGACCGGTGTAGTCGGATTTCGCCTTCGTATAGAGCTGGTGCAGGTGATGGAATCCGTTTACGGTGTCCGGCACGCAGCCCTGCCCCTCCCCGAACGGCCAACCCTGGTCCACTATGACCGGGTCCACGATCGAGATCGAAATCGCTTGTTCGAGTCCCTTCAGCTTGCGGAAGATGAGGGTGCGATGCGCCCACGGACACGCGGTCGAGACGTAGAGGTGGTAGCGGCCCGCCTCCGCCGGAAACCCGCTCGAGCCGTCCGCCGTCACGCGGTCACGGAACTGGCTGTCGCGGCGCACGAACTCGCCGCTGACCATTCGCGCATCGTGGCCTTCGCGCCAGGCACCGTTTTCGAGATAGCCCATTGTCGTGATGGGTGATGGGTGATGGGTGATGAGTGATGAGTGACTTAGCGGCGCACTCATTACACCGGATAAGACAATAACAGTTTGCGTCAATGAGTTCTATCCGTCCGCAGCGCAGCGGAACCCGATCTGCCGGTGGCCGGTCGCGGGATTGCGGAAAGCGACGGTGCGGTTCCAGCTGACGAGCTTATCGGGCGTATCGTCGAAGATATAGTTGCCGCCACGCACGATGCGCTCGCCAGGAGCAGCCAGGTCCTCGCGGCCGTCGTCTGCGCGGTAGGGATACGGGCGGTCGAACGTGCTGGTCCATTCGAGCAGGCTCCCCGCCATGTCGAGCAGACCTTCCGGGGTCGCGCCGCGCGGGCGGCTGCCGGCCGGGAGCGTGGTGCCGCTCGGGAGCCCGATTACCGCGAGCCCCGCCGTCGGCATCGCGTCGCCCCAGGGAAAGGGGCGTCCCTGCATCCCGCGGGCGGCGGCTTCCCATTCGACTTCGGTCGGCAGGCGCGCGCCGCGCCAGCCGCAATAGGCGAGAGCGCCGGCCCAGGTGACTTCCGTCACCGGATGGTTGTCGTGGCCTGAATTGGGAACGAAGCGCCCGCCGCGCACCCCGATGCGCGCGTCCTCATCGTCCGTGTCTATGATCGTATAGGGCGAGGGACGGCTCGAGAATTCGAGGAAGAAGCGCCGGTCCTGCGGGGCAAAGTTCTCGGGCCGCGTCCTGCCGCCGAGCGCGGCGCCGACAGGCTTCGCTGGAAGCGCATTGAGGAACTCGGCGAACTGCGCGTTGGTGACCTCGGTCCGGTCGATCCGGAACGGCTTGATCGCCACGCGGTGCTCCGGCATCGCGGCGCGGTTGGCGAGCGGGTGCTGTGCCGGCGAGCCGATGGTGTAGGTGCCTCCCGGGATCCGCGCCATGGAGGCGTGCTGCCGGGCCGATTCGGGGGCGCTCTTCGCGTCGAACGGCACGGGCTGGGGAAACCGCGGCGGCGGCGTCATCGGTGAAGCCGTCTGCGCGACCGCGCCCGCGCTGAAGGCGATCGAAAGCGCGGCCGATAAAAGCCGCGCGCGAACACGAACAGCAGCCCGCCTGCGATCGATAGGCGGGCAAGCGTTCCGCGTGAGCGCTTTTGGCATTACGCCGTTGCTAGCGCACGCTCGCCGGCGAACTGCAGCGTCACCCGCGCGACGCGCCGACCGAGTTCCTCGGCGGTCTTGAGATCGCTCGCCGGGATCGCCTCCGCGCCCTGGTCCACTGCCGACTGCGTCATCGAGCCGCCGAAGCCGCCCAGCCGGTTGAGATCGTTGACGCTGCCCTTGCTCGAATTGTTTCCCGGCATCAGCCCCAGCCCCACCCAGACCATGCCGTGCTGCATCGCGAAGGTGAACAGCTGCACCAGCGAGTTGAACTTGTCCCCGCTCTGGCTCCCGGAATGCGTGAAGCCCGCCGCGATCTTGTCCTTCCAGCCCTGCGTGAACCAGACCTTCGAGCTTGCGTCCATGAACGCCTTGAAAGGCGCGGAGGCGCTGCCCATGTAGGTCGGCGCGCCGAAGACGATCGCGTCGGCCTCGTCGAGGTCCTGCCAGTGCTTCTCGATGTCCTCGACCCGGACCAGCCGGGTGTCGATGCCGTCCACGCCGGCCGCGCCGCGCGCAACCGCCTTTGCCACTTCGGCCGTATGGCCGTATCCGCTGTGATACACGACTGCAACCGTTGTCATGGCCGTGCCTCTCTTGAAGTTGAAAATGGTCGTGACGAAGTCCACGCCGCACAGTCTGGGGTACGTGGCGTCCGGGATAAACAGACTGGAGATTGATTTATTATCCCAATTATCGGGATAATAGCGGGCATGGACCTCTTCCGGTCGCTTCGTGTTTTTACACAAGTTGTTGAATCCAAGAGTTTTGTACGGGCAGCTGAACGACTAGACCTGTCCACCACAGCCGTGTCCAGGCAGATCGCCGAACTTGAAGATCACCTGCATACGCGGCTGTTCCACCGCACTACGCGGCGCATCAGCCTCACGGAATCGGGTCGCGGATTCCACGAGCGCTGCGCGCAGATACTGGCCGATCTCGACGAAGCCGAACGGGAGGCGGCACAGCAGGTAGCCGAGCCGTACGGCACGGTCCGCCTTACATCCTCGGTCAACTTCGGCACGCGCCAGCTGACGCCCGCGATCGCGTCGTTCATGGCACGTCATCCTCACGTCAAGTTCGACGTCTCGCTCTCCGACCGGATCGTCGACCTCTTTGAGGAAGGATTCGATCTCGCGATCCGGGTCGGCGGAACGGGCGCGCAAAATCTCGTCGCGCGCAAGCTCGGCGAGACGCGATTCGTGACCTGCGCCGCGCCAGCCTACCTCGCCCGGCACGGCGCGCCGGCCGCGCCGGAGGATCTCGCGCGCCACAACTGCCTCACGTACGAGTACGCGCTGCGCGATGCCTGGACGTTCAGGGATGCATCAGGGCGCGAGCGCGCCGTGCGCGTCGCGGGCAATCTCAGCTCGAACAACGGGGACCTGCTCGCCGCGGCGGCGGCGCAGGGCGTGGGCATACTGCTGGAGCCCGACTTCATCGTCGGCCCGGAGCTGGCGCAGGGGCGCCTGGTGCGCGTGCTCGAGTCGTTCGAGGCCCCGGTCTCACCGATCTATGCCGTTTACCCGAGCCGCCGCCACCTGGCGGCGAAGATACGCGCGTTCGTGGATTTTCTCGCCGAACGATTCGCCGGCGCGAAGGCATGGGCTTGAGTCAGCCGTCAGCTACCAGCGTAAGACCAACGGCGCCGCTAAGGTTCAAGCTGGCGGCTGACGGCTGGAAGCTGGCAGCTTGTTTCATGGCAAGTCGAAAAGCAAGACCTCGGCTTCGCGCGCGTCATTCAGTTCGATCGAGGCCTCGCTCGCGATCCTGGCGCCGTCGCCGCTCTTGAGCGGCGTGCCATTCACGTTGACCGTTCCGCGCGCGATGTGGAGGTAGGCGCGGCGCCCCGGCGCGAGCCGGTGCGCGACCGCGTCCCCGCCGTCGAGAACCGAGGCATACACGTAGGCGTCCTGATGGATCGTGACCGAGCCCTCGCGCCCGTCGGGCGAGGCGATCAGGCGCAGCTGCGCCTTCTTCTCGGCGGTGCCGAACTGCTTTTCCTCGTAGCCCGGCCGCACGCCAGTGATTTTCGGCTCGATCCAGATCTGCAGCAGGTGCACGCGCTCCTCGCGCGAGGGATTGAACTCGCTGTGGCGCACGCCGGTGCCGGCGCTCATGCGCTGCACGTTGCCGGGCCGGATGATGGAGCCGTTGCCCATGCTGTCCTTGTGCTCGAGCGCGCCCTCCAGGACGTAGGTGATGATCTCCATGTCGCGGTGGCCGTGCATGCCGAAGCCCTGCCCGGGCTGCACCTTGTCGTCGTTGATCACGCGCAGCGCCCCGAAACCCATTTCGCGCGGGTCGTGGTAATCGGCAAACGAGAACGTGTGCCAGGTGTCGAGCCAGCCGTGATTGGCATGGCCGCGCGCCTCCGCTTTCCTGACCGTCAGCATGTTGCCTCCTTGTCGGTATTCCGTGGGTCGTCGTGGACCGGATAACCGCATGATAGGGCGCGGCGGCGCGCCATCAAATCGGAATAATTTGACATGATCCGTCAGATTATTTGAACGATAATGAATATATTAATCAGGTGGTTGCATATAAGAAATCCGATGGATTATCGGATTTCTTCAGGGTCAATATCGAGCACCAGCCGGCGCCCGCGGCGCAGTACTGTGACCGGCACGCGGCTGCCGAGCTTCTCCTCGGTCAGCAAGCGGTGCAGGTCGTCGAAGCCCCCAACCGGCTGGCCGGCAAAACCGACGATGATGTCGCCCTGCTCCACGCCCGCGCGGCTCGCGGGCCCGCCGCGCTCGACCGAGGCGACCTGGACGGCGGCCTCGCGCTCGAGTCCGTGCTGCCGCACCATCCGCCGCGGCAGCACGATGTTCTGCCCCGCGAGCCCCAGACGCGCGCGCCGCACGCGACCGTGCTTGAGCAGCTGCGCAATGGTCACTTTCGCGGTGTCGATCGCCGTGGCAAAGCAAATGCCCTGCGCCGGCAGGATGATCGCGGTGTTGACGCCGATCACCTCGCCGCGCGAGGACACCAGCGGTCCCCCGGAATTGCCCGGATTGAGCGCGGCATCGGTCTGGATCACGTCGTCCATCAGCCGCCCGGTCTGCGAGCGCAGCGAGCGGCCGAGCGCGGAGACGACGCCCGCCGTCACGGTGCACTGGAAGCCGTACGGATTGCCGATCGCGATCACGAGCTGCCCGACGCGCAGGCCGCGCGATTCCCCGAGCGCGACCGACGGCAGCTTGTGGCCGTCGACGCGCACCACCGCGAGATCGGTGTCGGGGTCGTCGCCGATGAGGCTCGCCTGGAGCACCTGCCCGTCGTTGAGCGTCACGCCGATCCCGGCCGCGCCCGACACGACGTGGCTGTTGGTGGCGATCAGGCCGTCGGGCGCGAAGATGAATCCGGAGCCGCTGCCTGCGACTTCCTGCGCGACTTCGCGTCCCCGCGCGTCGCGCCCGCGCACGCGCCGCTTGACGTCGAGCCGCACCACGGCGGGCGCAACGCTTTCCGCGACATGAGTGACCGTGCGCGAATATGCGTCGAGCAGGGCTGCGTCGGATAAAGACCCTGAACCGCTCTCGGGATTGGACGATTGAATGGCTTCGTCCAGCATCCACCGAAAATGGGGCTGCGGCGGCAGGAATCAACCCGCTGCTTGCGAACCCGAAGCGGACAGCGGGGCCGCGGCCGGGTCAATGTAGATGCAATCCACCTTTCCCGCGTACACCGGAAGCAGCGCCTTGAGGGCGTGCAGGTTGTCGCCGTGGATGATGAGGTTGTCGTCGAGCGAGGGCTTCTGCCCTTTGGCGGGCGATGATTTCTTGGCGTCGATCACCAGCTCGCGGAACGGGACCGAGAGATGGTGCGCGTAGACGAACGACTTCCCTTTGAATTCCAGTGTCGGCATCGACTTTCCCCCTCCCAGTCCAAGAATGATACGGTGCCCCGCTGCCAGTGACCAGCCGGAGGAAATGACCTTTGAATACCGCCGACTGCGATTCAATTCACCTCCAAGTCATACAAACCATTTACTGGCGGCGGAACAGGGCGGGTGGTGGGGGCGGTCCAGTGGGCCCAACCCCACTCTGTGGGACGAATGCACCAGCCGCGCCCGGGTGGCGGAATGGCCGGTGACTGATCCGGTCTCCCGGTGCTGGTACTGACTCACGGCAACACGACGGCCAAGTCCTATGCCTGGATGCGCTCGGGAGAACGGAGCAGGCGCCGGCCGTTCCGACAGGACCCGGCCCAGCCCATGTTTTGCTCTAATCCTTTTGCCTTCGGCTCAGTCGGCCCTCAGTCCGCGTGCACCCGCACCCGCGGCTCGGCCTTCAGCCAGGTCGTGCGTTTCGCGACCCTCAGGTCGTAGTCGACCTGGAGATTGAGCCAAAGCTCCGGCGACACCCCGAAATACTTGCCGAGGCGCAGCGCGGTGTCGGCGGTGATCGAGCGCTTGCCGTTGACGATATCGCTGATGCGATTGGGTGGTACCGCAATCTCGCGCGCGAGTCCGTTGATGCTCACACCCATCGGCTTCATGAAGTCCTCGTAGAGGATCTCGCCGGGAGGAATCGGTTCGAGCAGTTTGGCAGCCATGACATCTCTCCTAGGAATGGTAGTCGACAATCTCGACGTCGTATGCGTGTCCTTCCGACCAGCGAAAGCAGATCCGCCACTGGTCGTTGATGCGGATGCTGTGCTGGCCCCTGCGGTCGCCCTTGAGGGCCTCGAGCCGGTTGCCCGGCGGCGCCGTCAAGTCGCGAAGCGTCTGCGCACGGTGCAGATACAGCAGCTTCCGGCGCGCCGGGCGCTCGATCGCCCTGAAGCGCGCAACCATGCGGTCGTTGAACAGTGCCTCGACCTCCGGCGACCGGAAGGACTTGATCACGAGACAAGGGTATTACGCACCTCGTAATACGTCAAGCGTACAGCAGCCGCGAGCCCGTCGAAGAACCCGGGTTCGGAAGGCTTGGCGACCCCGGCCCGCGACGGCTCATGCGGCTTGAGCCTTCCGATGCCCAGCAAGTTGTCCAAGGTCATGGTCGCTCCCGAGGGATGTGGGCGGAGGGATGGAGGATGCCCCCTGCGAAACAGGGCGGGTGGTGGGGGCGGCAATGTGATCCTCGTGTAAATGCCTGACGAGGCATTTACACCTCGAATCTCCCCTCTCCGCTCGGGAGAGGGGCGGGGGTGAGGGATGAGCGGCGTCAAGCATTGTTACGACGCTCATTAGTGGGCCCAACCCCACTCTGTGGGACGAATGCACCAGCCACGCCCGGGTGGCGGAATGGCCGGTGACTGATCCGGTCTCCCGGTGCTGGTACTGACTCACGGCAACACGACGGCCAAGTCCTATGCCTGGATGCGCTCGGGAGAACGGAGCAGGCGCCGGCCGTTCCGACAGGACCCGGCCGCCGTTCCGACAGGACCCGGCCAGCGGGGACGGGAAGTGACTATGCTTTTTCGGCGGGTGCATGCGCCACGCTGCCGCCGGCCGCCTCGTCCGCCGGCCGCCGCCGCTCGCGGATCAGCAGCGTGTAGGCGGCGGGAATGACGTAGAGCGTGAGCAGCGTGCCGAACAGGAGCCCTCCGACGATCACCCAGCCGATCGGGCGGCGCGCCTCCGCCCCGGCGCCGAAGGCGACCGCAAGCGGTATGGCGCCGAGCACCATGGCGCCGGTCGTCATCAGGATCGGGCGCAGGCGCAGCGCCGCGGCTTCGGCCACCGCCTCGAACTTGCCCCGGCCCCGTTCCATGAGCTGGTTGGCGAACTCGACGATCAGGATGCCGTGCTTGGTGATCAGGCCGACCAGCATGATCAGGCCGACCTTGCTGTAGACGTTGAGGGTGCCGCCGGCGCCGAACGTGAAGGCGAGCAGCCACAGCGCGGCCAGCGCGCCGGTCATCGCGAGCGGCACCGTGAGCATGATCACGAACGGCGAGACGAAGCTCTCGAACTGGGCGGAAAGCACGAGGTAGATGAACGCGAGCGCCAGCACGAAGATGAGATAGAGCTGCGCGCCCGATTCGCGGTACTCGCGCGACCCCCCGTCGAGCGCGGTCTGCGCCGTCTGCCCCAGCTCCTCGCGGGCCGTCTGCTCCAGGAAATCCAGCGCTTCGCCCAGCGTGTAGCCCGGCGCCAGGCTCGCGGTGACGATCGCCGCCCGCAGCCGGTTGAAGTGGTTGAGCTCCTTCGGCGCCACCGTTTCCCTGAGCTGCACCAGGTTGGAAAGCTGCACGAGCTGCCCGTCCTTCGCGCGCACGTAGATCGAGGTGAGGTCGGTCGGCTGCACGCGGTCCTTGTCCTCCAGGCGCACGATCACGTCGTATTGCTTCCCTTCGCGCTTGAAGCGCGTCACCTGGCGCCCGCCGAGCAGCGTCTCGAGCGTGCGGCCGATCGCGTCCACCTCCGCCCCCACCGCGGCGACCTTCTCGCGGTCCACGTCCACCGCGAGCTGCGGCTTGTTGAGCTTGAGGTCGGAATCGAGGTTGGCGAGCCCCGGGTTCTTGCGCGCGCGCACCAGGACCCGCTCGACCCGCTTGTCGAGCTCCTCGTACGACGGCGCGAAGACGACGAACTGCACCGGCTGGCTGCGGAAGCTCTGCCCGAGCGAGGGCGGGTTGTTGGGAAACGCGAGCACGCCCGGCATCATGCTGAACATCTTCGGACCCACTTCCCGCGAAATCTCGATCTGGCTGCGGCTGCGCTCGCCCCACGGCTTGAGCCGCACGAAGGACAGCGCGAAGTTGACCGGGTTCGGCCGCTCCAGCCCCGGCGCGACGACCACGAAGTAGCTGGTGATCTCCGGCACGCCTTTGTAGATTTCCTCCCAGATGCGGGCATAGCCGTCGGTATATTCCAGCGTCGAGCCCTCCGGGGCAAGCATCACGCCGAGGATGAAGCCGCGATCCTCCAGCGGCGCGAGCTCGGACTTGAGCGCGGCGCCCATCCCGATCATCGCCACCAGCACCGCGGCGTACCCCGCCACCACGACCTTGCGATGCCCGAGCGCCCAAGCAAGCGAGCGTCGATAGCCCGCGTTCATCGCGGTGAAGAAGCGCTCGGTCGCGTTGTAGATCGCGCCGTGCCTCGCGTGATGCTTCAGCAGCCGCGAGCACATCATCGGCGTCAGCGTCAGAGAAATGAAGCCCGAAACCAGCACCGCCATCGTTACCGTCAGCGCGAACTCCGTGAAAAGCTTGCCGGTGTTGCCGGTCGAGAACACGAGCGGCACGAACACCGCCGCGAGCGATACCGTCATCGCCACCACGGCAAAGGCGATCTCGCGGCTGCCCTTGACCGCGGCCTCGAACGGCGACAGCCCGTCCTCGATGTGGCGGTGGATGTTCTCCAGCACCACGATGGCATCGTCCACCACCAGTCCGATCGCGAGCACGATGCCGAGCAGCGTCAGGATGTTGATGGTAAAGCCGAAGACCCAGAGAAAGAAGCAGGCACCGATCAGGGACACCGGGATGGTGACGAAGGGGATCAGCGTCGAGCGGAACGAGCGCAGAAAGAGGAAGATCACCAGCGTCACCAGCAGAATGGCGTCGAAGATCGCGCGGTAGACTGCCTTGATCGAGGCTTCGATGAAGAGCGATGAATCGAACGCGATGAACGCCGTTATGCCCTCGGGCAGCGACGATTGGATGCGGGGCAGCTGCGCCTTGACGGCCTGCGCCACTGCCAGCGTATTAGCCGTGGACTGCTTGACGATCCCCAGTCCCATCGCCGGGTTGCCGTTGACGCGCACGACGCCGCGCTCGTCCTGGGCCCCCATCTCGGCGCGCCCGACGTCCTTCAGCCGCACCGGGTAGCCGCGCGCCTCGGTGATGATGAGGCTGTTGAACTGCTCGGGCGTCCGGAGATCGGTCTCGGTCAGCACCGTGAACTCGCGCTTGCGGCTCTCGATGCGGCCCGAGGGCACCTCGATGTTCTGGCGCCGCAGGGCGTTCTCGACATCGAGCGGCGTCAGACCGAAGCCCGCGAGCCGGTCGCGGTCGAGCCAGATGCGCATCGCGTACTTGCGCGCCCCGCCGATGATGACGCTCGCCACCCCCGGCAGCGCCTTGAGCGAGTCGGCGACGTAGCGGTCGGCGTAGTCGGTGATGAAAAGCGCGTCGTGCCGGTCGCTGTAGAACGCGATCCACAGGATCGCCTGCGCGTCAGCCTCGATCTTGGACACGACCGGCTCGTCCACTTCCTCCGGCAGGAGCCCCCGGACCCGCGCAACGCGGTCGCGCACGTCGTTCGCCGCGGCGTCGATGTTGCGCTCGGGTATGAATTCGACCGTGATCTGTGAGACCTCCTCGCGAGAGACCGATTTGATGGTGCGGATGCCCTCGATGCCCGAGAGCGAGTCTTCGAGCGGCTGCGTGACCTGCGATTCGATTACCTGCGCGCTGGCGCCGGTGTAGACCGTGCGCACCGACGCAACCGGCGTGTCGATCTTCGGGTACTCGCGCACCGACAGGCGCAGGAACGAGATCACCCCGAGCAGGATGATGGCGAGGCTCATCACCGTCGCCAGCACGGGCCTGCGTATCGATAACTCAGGAAGGAACATGCGAGGGATGAGGGATGAAGGATGAGGGATGAGGGAAAATCAAGACCCCCTCGGCGCCGACGGCGCGGCCGTTGGCGGAGGTTTGTCGGGAAGCACCATCACCGGCGTTCCGTCCTGCAATTTCAGCTGACCGTCGGTGACAACCACCTCGCCGGGCTTGAGGCCCTTCGTGATCTCCACCTGGCCGGGACTGCGGGCGCCCAGTCCGACTTCGGTCAGGGCGGCTTTCCCGTTCACCACGCGGAACACGAAGTTCCTGTTCCCGCGCGGCACGATCGCCTGCTCCGGGACGAGCGTCGCCTTGTCGTTGCTGCCCAGCTCCAGCGTGACGCGCGCGAACATTCCCGGTCGCAGCCTCACGCCCTTGTTTTCCACGCGCCCGCGCAGCATGACGGTGCGCGTCCTCTCGTCCACCGCGGTTTCGACCGCGTACACCCGCCCGGCGAACTGCTCGCCGGGAAACGCGTCTACCCGCACCGCAACCGGCTGATCGCGCCGGATCTTGCCCAGGTAGACCTCGGGCACCCGGAAATCGAGCTTCATCACGTCGATCTTGTCGAGCCGCACGATGTCCTCGCCCGCCTTGAGGTAAGCACCGGCGCTGACCTGCCGCAGGCCCACGATGCCGGAGAACGGCGCGCGGATTTCGGTCTTGGCAACCCGGGCCTCGTTCTCCTGGCGCTGCGCGGTGGCTTTCTTGTACGCCTCGCGGGCGTCGTCGAGCGCCTGCTGGCTGATGAAGTTCTTCTTGAACAGCTCGGCCGCCCGCTCCGCCCGCTGCTGGGTCAACCGCTCATCGGCCCGGCTCGCCGCAAGCTGGGCCTGGACCTCGGTCGAGTCGAGTGAAACCAGGCGCGCGCCCGCCGCGACGGCCTGGCCCTCGTTGAACTGGATCGCGGCCACCCGCCCCGCGACCTCGGGACGGATCACGACGGACTCGTTGGCGAGGAGCGAACCGACCGCCGAGACATCGTGCGTGACGGTGCCGACCTTCACCGGCGCCGCCTTCACCGGCATGCCCATGGGCTTGCCCTTGGGCGGCTGCGCGGAAGCGGTAACCGCGAAAGCGAGGAGAGACGCGACCAGGACCCCGCCAAGCCGGCGCAGAATCATTGATTTTTTTTGCATGACGAACCGGGAGCGAAACCGCACGGGCAACGATGGAAAGGCGCCATTTTATTGCTGTTGTTGCGCCTGCTGCTCGGCAATTTCCTGGTGGACTTTCGCCATGTCGAGCGCGCGCGCCTGGCCGATGATGCCCTCCAGCGCCTCCGCCGGCAGCGCGCCGGCCTGGGCGAAGAGGACCACCTTCTCTCGAAAAAACATCACGAAGGGTATGGAGCGGATGTTGAACGCCGATGCCAGCTCCTGCTGATCGTCGGCGTTGACTTTGGCAAACACGATGTCCGGATGCTTCTCGGACGCGGCCTCGAAATCCGGGGAGAAGCTCTTGCACGGCCCGCACCACGACGCCCAGAAGTCAACAACGACCATGTCGTTCGTGGTCACGATTTCCTCAAAATTTTCCCTGGTCAACTCAACCGTGGCCATCGCGGTCTCCGCTCAAAAAAGTCGCGCATTTTATCACGCCCCTCATCCCTCGATCCTCACGGCGCCAAGCGCTGTACTGCCTCCCTCCCTCTGGGGGGAGGGAACTGAGGGTGGGGGTGGTCCTCATCCCTCAGTGAAGCTGCACGTCAGTGCAGCTTCACTCGTGGCTCAGTTCGTCGCGTGATGAGCTTGGCGAGCGTGTCGAACAGCATCTTGGAGAAGCCGTGCAGCGCATAGACGTGCATGCGGTAGAGCGAGACGTACATCAGCCGTGCGAACAGGCCCTCGATGAAGATGGTGCCGCCGAGCAGCGCGCCCATCAGGCTGCCGACGGTCGAGTACTCCCCGAGCGACACCAGCGAGCCAAAATCGCGGTAGCGCCACGGTTTGAGCGGCTCGCCCGCGAGGCGCCGCGGCAGCATCCGCGCGAGGTGCGTGGCCTGCTGGTGCGCCGCCTGCGCGGTCGGCGGCACGGGCCGGTCGTGTCTCGGCCATGGGCAGCTCGCGCAATCGCCCATGGCGAAGATGTCGGGGTCGCGAGTGGACTGGAGCGTCTCGCCCACCACCACCTGGTTCATGCGGTTGGTCTCGATCCCGTCGAGGTCTTTCAGGAAATCCGGAGCCTTGATCCCGGCAGCCCATACCGTCAGTTCCGCGGGTATCTTTTTCCCGGTCGCGGTCTTCACGCCGTCCGCGGCGATTTCCGTCACGCGCTCGCCGGTCAGCACATGCACGTTGAGCCCGCGCAGCAACTCCTCGGCCGCCTTCGACAGCCGCTCCGGCACCGCCGGCAGGATGCGCGGCGCCGCCTCGATCAGCGTGAGTTGAACGTCCTTCTCGGGGTTGATCTTGTCGAGACCGTAGGCGACCAGCTCGCGCGTGGTCTTGTGAAGCTCCGCCGCCAGCTCCACCCCGGTCGCGCCGGCGCCGATAATCGCGACTTTCAGCTGCTCGGGACGCAACGGCGTCACCTGCGCGTTGGCGCGGATGCAGGCGTTGATCATCCGCCTGTGAAACAGCTCCGCCTGCTCCGGCATGTCGAGACTGATCGCGTGCTCGCGCGCGCCCGGCGTGCCGAAGTCGTTGGTATGGCTGCCGACGGCGATCACCAGCGTGTCGTAGGGAATCTCGCGGCGCGGGATCAGCTCGCGGCCATCCTCGTCGAACGTCGGCGCCACCAGCACGATGCGGCGTGCACGATCGAGCCCGTCCATGCTGCCGCGCTGGAAACGGAAATGATGCCAGCGCGCCTGCGCCAGATAGGACAGCGCGTGATGATCGAGGTCCATGCTGCCGGCCGCGAACTCGTGCAGCAGCGGCTTCCACAGGTGCGTGCGCGCGCGGTCAACGAGCGTGACGCGCGCGCGGCCCCTGCGGCCGAGCGTGTCGCCGAGGCGCGTGGCAAGCTCCAGTCCACCCGCCCCGCCGCCCACGATCACGATTCGGTGTGGATCACTCACGAGGCGGGTGACATGGCAAGGCGTGACGCTAGGCCTCGCGCTGGTCCACGCTGCTCTGCTGCAGGAGCTTGAGCATCGCTGCTGCCTTGTCGAAGGTTTCCTGGTACTCCTCCTCGAGTTTCGAGTCGGCGACGATGCCGCCGCCCGCCCAGCAGCGGATGACGCCGTGGGAATGGATCAGCGTGCGGATCGCGATATTGACGTCCATGTTGCCGTCGAAGCCGACGTAGCCGATCGCGCCGCAATAGACGCCGCGGCGATGCGGTTCCAGCTCCTCGATGATCTGCATCGCCCGCAGCTTGGGCGCGCCCGTGATCGAGCCGCCGGGAAAACATCCGCGCAGCAGGTCGAGCGCGTCGCGGTCCGGCCGCAGCTCGCCCGTCACCGTGCTGACCAGGTGATGCACCGTGGCGAAGCTCTCGACGTCGAAGAGCTTCGGGACCTTGACCGTGCCGAGCGCGCAGTTCTTGGAGAGATCGTTCCGCAGGAGGTCCACGATCATCAGGTTCTCGGCGCGGTCCTTCTCGGATGCGCGCAACGCCTCGATCAGCTCGGCGTCGAGGCGCGCGTGCCCCGCGCGCGGGCGCGTACCCTTGATCGGCCTGGTCTCGACGCGCCCACCCTCGACCTTCAGGAAACGCTCGGGTGAAGCCGACAGGACCTGCGCGTACGGCGTGTTGAGGTAGGCCGAGAACGGCGCCGGGTTGATGATGCGCAGCCGCTGGTACGCGAGCCAGGGGTCACCGGTCGCGGTCGCGGAAAAGCGCTGCGCGAGATTGACCTGGTAGCAGTCCCCGTCGTGGATGTAGCCGCGTATCCTGCGGAAAGCGCGCGCATAGGCCTCGTGCGTCATGTTGGATGCGACGGGCGTAAGGATGTGAAACGGCGCGCGCGGCTTTTCCGGCGGCGGCGCGCTGAAGCGCTCGACCAGTCCGCCCCACCTGATGTCGGTTTCCGGATCGCGGCCCTGGCCGACGAGCCAGCTCCTGCGCTCGCGGTGATCCACCACCACCGCCCAGTCGTAGATGCCGACCGCCATCTCCGGGATGCGCTCGATATCCTCCGCGACGGCCGGCAGGCGCTCCAGCCGGCGCGCGAGGTCGTAGCCGAAGTAGCCGATCGCCCCGCCGCAGAACGGCATGCCGCCGCCGCACGTCGGGTCGAAGGCGAGCTGCGCCTTGAGCAGCGAGAACGGGTCCTCGCGCGAGAGCCGGATGTCGTCGGCGTAGACCTCCGTCAGCGCGCCGCGCGTGACCAGGCGCACGAAGGGCTGGGCTGCCAGGATGTCGTAGTGCGACTGCCCGGGATGATGCGGCCCGCCGTCGAGAAACACCGCCCACGGCAGGTCCGCGATCGCCTCGAACAGGCACGCGCTGTCTTCGTGATAGGGCAGCTCTGTCAGCAAAGGCGGACGCACCGCATGATTTTACTCCCGGGGGCTCAACAAGGATGAAGGATGAACGTGGAAGGATAGCGCGTCGAGGGGCGGAGCAGGGGCCCCGGTTTCCGGGGATGCGACCCCCGGTGACGCGCAGAACGGCCGACGCGATGCGCATCAATTCATCGCGCTAAATATCGGAGGCCGTTCCCCACGCTTCGCGTGAAATCCATGTCGCGGCCTTTCGCTGGCGCCCGGCCGGCGGCTACCGACCGAAGGAGACGAGAGGTCGGGACATTCTCAATTCCAGCGTAGCTGGGGGTCATCCCTCATCCCTCATCCCTCATCCCTCATCCCTCATCCCTCATCCCTCATCCCTCATCCCTCATCCTTCATCCTTGCGGTTGGCGGTGCTAGACTCGCCCGAACCACCCGCGATAACGAGCCCCGAGGAGACCCCGTGGCGAAGATGCAGGACCGGCTCGCGCTTCACACCTGGACCGTGGACACGACACCGCTCGCGGACGCGCTGCGGGCCGCCCGCGAGGGCGGGTTCAACGCGGTCGAGCTGAGGCGCGTCGATTTCACGCGCTGTTTCGATCAGGGCATGACCAACGACGACGTTCTCGGCCTCGTGAAGTCGAGCGGCGTCAAGGTCGCCTGCGTGGGAACCGAATACGGCGTCATCTTCGCGAAGGGCGAGGAGCGGGATCGCCTCCTCCAGGTGCTCGACCAGACCTGCCGCAACGCCGTCGCGCTCGGCTGCGATCTCGTGATGATCGCACCGGGCCAGAATCCCCCGGGATCGCTCGCCGAGGGAGCGGCGAACTACCGCGCGGCGGGCGAAGTCGCGAAAAAGCACGGCGTGCGGCTCGCGCTCGAGTTCAATTCGCAGCACAAGGTCATCAACAGTCTGAAGGCCGCGCGCGAGATCTTCGCGCTCACGAAGCACCCGAGCTGCGGGATCCTGCTCGACGCCTATCACATGCAGCGCTGCGGAGACGGAGGGCGGAGCTTCGAAGCGATGCCGCTCGCGGAAATCTACGCGTTCCAGTACAGCGACGTGCCGGCAGGCACGCCCGCGGCCGCGAGCCGGCCGACCGATCGCCTCGCCCCGGGAAAGGGCGTCGTCCGCTGGCGCGAGGTGCTCTCCCTGCTCAAGGAAAAGGGATACCCGGGATACCTGAGCTACGAAGCGCCCAATCCCGAGCACTGGTCGCGGCCGGCGGTGGAAGTGGCGCGCGAAGGGGCGGAAGCCACCCGCGCCCTGCTGGCGCAGGTCGAGTGATGAGTGATGGGTGATGAGTGATGAGAAAAAAACCTGAGGCTGCCGGCAGGGCAAGGCGTTCCGTGCGAGCGAGCGTCAGTGCGGGGGAATGGCAGTTGCGCTGCGAGCTGGCGGCGGCGCACCGGCTGATCGCGCACTTCGTGTTCGTGGACATGACCTACAACCACATCTCCGTGCGCCTGAAGGAGAATCCGAGCCACTTCCTGGTGAAGCCCGACAACCAGTTCATGGAGCAGGTGACCGCGTCGAGCCTGGTCAAGTACGACGTGACCGGCAATCGCATCTCGGACGGGGAATCCAAGGCGAGCGCGGCGGCCTACAACCTGCACGCCGCCGTGCTGAAGGCGCGCCCCGACATCCAGGCCTGCGTGCACACGCACTCCCCCGCCAATCTCGCCGTCTCGGCGCAGAAGCGCGGCCTGCTGCCGATTACGCAGCAGGCGATGCGCTTCTACAACCGCATCGCCTACTACCCGAACGAGGTCGACGACACGGTGCGCGAGGGCGCGGACCTGCTGGCAGAGGCGCTGGGCGACAAGTGGGTCATGATCCTGGAGAACCACGGTGCGCTGGTGTGCGGCACCACGCTGCCCGAAGCCTACATTTATCACCACTTCTTCGAGCTCGCCTGCCGCGCGCAAGTCGGGGCAGCGGCCAGCGGCGCGGAACTCGTCATGCCGGCGCCGGAGACGTGCGCGGAGCGCGTCAAGAAATTCGGGCGCATCGGCATCTACGACAGGACGAGCCGCGACTGGGTGGCGAGCATGGCGCTGGTGGAAAAGCTGTTCCCGGATTACAAGACGTAAACCTCAAATCGAACCGCCAAGACGCCGAGAACGCCAAGAGAATCTATACAAAAATCAAAGGCACACACCAGTAAACACGGTCACTGCAAATAGTCGAAGGACACCGAGGAATTACAACAGATTGCACCGAGGAAAACTGCGGTACCAGGCAGGCCCACGTGAACGACGATCAAACAGGGCGCAAGGCCCAGACCAGAGCGCAGTTCAACGCAATCGTCGCCGATTACGACTTCGGACCCGGTTGCTTTGCGCATTTCGGCCGGCGTCTTGCGGCTGTGGCAGGCATTGAACCGGGACAGCGCGTGCTGGATATCGCGAGCGGCCGCGGCGCCGTTTTGTTTCCTGCAGCCGAACTGGTTGGGCCTACAGGCTACACAGTCGGAATCGAGCTTGCGGAGGAAATGGCACGGGCCGCAAACGAGGAGGCGGTTCGAAGGGGCGTGAAGGCCCAAGTTCGAGTCATGGACGCCGAGCTTCTCGAATTTCCCGACGGAGCGTTCGACCGTGTGCTGTGCGGATTCGGCATAATGTTCTTTCCCGATCAGGATCGCGCAATGGCAGAGTTCCGGCGTGTCTTGAAACCGGGCGGCCGGCTGGCCCTGTCAACCTGGAGTATCGATCAGGCCGGTGAGTTCAAAAAGGTCTTCGTCGCATTGGAATTGAAGGCACCCGAACCGCCGGGGTGGATCAGCGAACCCGATGTACTTTCGCAGCTCCTGACGCGTGCCGGTTTCACCAACGTGGACGTACGAGCAGACTCGCAATCATTTCGCTACGCAGATGTCGAGGAGTACTGGCGTCAGGCTCGTAGTACTGGATTCAGGCGCGCGCTCGATGCGTTGGACGCCGTCCAGGTCGAGCGGGTACGAACAGCGCTCGCCGAGAGGGCACGTCAGCATCAGCGCGCGGACGGGATCTACTTCCCAGCAACGGCACTCCTGGCAGTGGCAACCCGTTAGCTCGGAAGCCTCGCGCAACGAAGCCGAAAGCGCTTCGGCCGGTAAACAGGGCCAGTGTAGGTTTTCCGGACAACGCGATCTCGCGATCCGAAGGCTGACCCGCCAGGACGCGAAGATCCGAGAACTTCAAATCGAACCGCCAAGACGCCGAGAACGCCAAGAGAATCTATACAAAAATCAAAAACACAGACCGATATTTCGTTCCCCCACTCCCGGCGTACCGTGCAACGGCAAAGGGGTCAACGCTTTATCTTATAGCAATCCAATAGCATCCGCAGCGGCCCTTGCGGCTTGGCGCTTTCTGCCTCGGCCTGAATTGGCGACACCCGTGGAGCGGATATTCCGGCACACCGCGCAACCTTGGCGATTGGTTCGTTCAATATTCGCCTCAGCAGATAAACTGCACAACGATACGCCGGCGCGTAGCGGCGGTCGAGCACAGCGTTGACCCCTATGTTTCGCTATAAAGTAAAGCGTTGACCCCTATGATCCTATACTATAAAGTAAAGCGTTGACCCCTATGATCTTTTGACCCCTATGATCTTTGACCCCTATGATCCTCGTGTCCCTCTACCCAATACACCTGAAATACCTGCTTTGCCAAATCCAGCGCATACAGAGTACGATCCATGTGGGGCTCTCCTTTCCGTTGAGTCGATGCGTTATCACTCCTGGCACTCGATGCCGTCAGGATTGTGAGAGCCCCTCCTCATCTTCCCCAACCATCGCTCTTCCCATTAAGATGGCATGCTCGACTCCCCCGAAGGGGCGGGAGGCGTCCATGCCATCTTGGCGGTTCAATGGTTGTTGACTAAAAAACGACCACGCTGCGTATCGACTCCCCCCGCCGCATCAGCTCGAACCCCTGGTTGATCTCGTCGAGCTTGAGCGTATGCGTGATGAGGTCGTCGATGTTGATCTTTTTCTCCATGTACCAGTCCACGATCCTCGGCACGTCGCGCCGCCCCTTGGCTCCGCCGAAAGCGGTGCCCTGCCACACGCGCCCGGTCACGAGCTGAAACGGCCGCGTCCTGATCTCCTGCCCCGCGCCCGCGACGCCGATGATGGTGGAAACGCCCCAGCCCTTGTGGCAGCACTCCAGCGCCTGGCGCATCACGTCGACATTGCCGATGCACTCGAAGCTGTAGTCCGCGCCGCCCTTCGTCAGGTTCACCAGGTACGCGACGAGGTCGCCTTCGACTTCCTTCGGGTTGACGAAATGGGTCATTCCGAACTTCTCCGCAAGCGCCCGCCGCGCGGGATTGATGTCCACGCCCACGATCCTGTCGGCGCCCGCGATCCGCGCGCCCTGGATCACGTTCAGCCCGATGCCGCCCAGCCCGAACACCACGACATTCGCGCCGGGCTCGACCTTCGCCGTGTTGATGACGGCACCGATGCCGGTGGTGACGCCGCATCCGATGTAGCAGACCTTGTCGAAGGGGGCGTCCTCACGGATCTTCGCGAGCGCGATCTCGGGCACCACCGTGTAGCTGGAGAACGTCGACGTGCCCATGTAGTGGTGGATCTTTTTTCCGCCGAGCGAGAACCGGCTCGATCCGTCGGGCATCACGCCCTGTCCCTGCGTCACGCGGATCGCCTGGCACAGGTTGGTCTTCTCGGAGACGCAGTACTCGCATTGCCGGCACTCGGGCACGTAGAGCGGGATGACATGATCGCCTTTCCTCAGCGTCGTGACGCCCGGACCGGCGTCCACCACCACGCCCGCGCCCTCGTGCCCCATGATCGCGGGAAACAGCTCCTCGGGATCGGCGCCGGAGAGCGTGAACTCGTCGGTGTGGCAGATGCCGGTCGCCCTGATCTCGACCAGCGCCTCGCCCGCCTTCGGCCCCTCGACATCCACCGTTTCGATCGTGAGCGGCGCGCCGGCCTTGTGCGCAACCGCCGCCTTCGTCTTCATGCGTCCACTCCTATCAGAATTCCATGAGCGACGGGTACACCGTACGTTGCGACTCATGCAGCGGCGGCGGTCGTACCGGCCGCGAGCGTCCGGTGATCGATACTATAAACTGTCATCGAACAATCAGGCGCACCTTTCCTCCGACAAAAGGCACGCATCCCCTTTGTCCGGTTCGTGTTCTTGGTGGTTTGAGAACTATTTTCCTTCCCGAGCCTTTCCAAGATCGCAAGCCATTGCCACAGACGGATCCTTGATGATCACGGCGGCATTCGCGAAGGAAGGAAAATACCGCGGCCGCTTCGCGCCTTCGCCCACCGGGCCGCTGCACTTCGGCTCGCTGGTCGCGGCAGTCGGAAGCTTTCTCGAGGCGCGCACGCACGGCGGCGAGTGGCTGGTGCGCATCGAGGACCTGGATCCGCCGCGCATCGCGCCGGGGACGGAGGACCTAATCCTGCGCACGCTCGAGGCCTGCGGCATGGGCTGGAACGGCGCGGTTGCGCATCAGAGCGCGCGACGCGACGCCTATCACGGCGCGCTGCACCGCTTGCGCGAGAAAGGTCTGGTCTATCCCTGCGCCTGCAGCCGGCGGGAAATCGCCGATTCCGCCGTCGCCGGCGTCGACGGGCCGGTCTATCCGGGCACCTGCCGCGCGGGCCTGCCGCCCGCAAAGATCGCGCGCGCGCTGCGCCTCGACACCCGCGGCGCCCGCGTCGCGTTCGACGATGCGCTGCAGGGACACATCGCGCACGACCTGGAGAAGGACTTCGGCGATTTCGTGCTGCTCCGCGCCGACGACGTTTACGCCTACCAGCTCGCCGTCGTGGTGGATGATGCCGAGCAGGGCATCACCGACGTCGTGCGCGGCGCGGACCTGCTCGGCTCCACGCCGCGGCAAATCTACCTGCAGCAGCGGCTGGGCCTGCCGCGACCGCGCTATGCCCACCTGCCCGTCGCGGTCAACGCAGCGGGCGAAAAGCTCTCCAAGCAGACTCTCGCCGCGCCGTTCGACGCGAAGAAGCCGCTTCCTGCTCTCATCGCAGCGCTCTCGTTCCTCGGCCAGCAACCTCCGCGCGAACTCTCGCGCGGAACAGTCGGTGAACTCTGGAATTGGGCAATCGGAAATTGGCGGCTGGACCGGGTGCCGAGGGCGGCGTCGTTACCGGCGCCGGCTTACACGTGAGAGCGGGAGAGCGTGAGCGCGGGAGAGCGAGCGAAGCCGTGAGGGCGCGAGAGCGTGAGCGCGGGAGAGGGAAAAACCTCCATTTCACGATCTCCCGATCTCCCGATCTCCCGTCTTCTCGACCTCCCGACCTCCCGACCTCCCGCTCTCCCGATCTCCCGATCTCCCGTGTTTTCGGGCTGTTACCAGAAGAATGGATCGGACTGCGCCATCGGCAGCTCCGCGGTGCGCCACGCCGCGACGCCCCCGCGGTACCACATGACGTTGGTGTAGCCGAGCGCGATGGCGCGCAGCGCCGCGTTGTAGGACAGCCAGCACTCCGCGTTCACGCAGAAGAACACCATGGGCCGGTTCTTGTCGCCGCCGGCAAAGGCGGCGACGGCGGACGCGAAGCGCTTCTCCTCGTCCCGGTTCATGTCCCCGGCGCCCGCGCCGATCATCCAGAACGCGCCCGCGAGCGTGCGGTGGATGCCGCCGCCCAGCACGTCGATCAGGTACGGCCGCGGCTCGGCTTCCAGCAACACCTTGAGCGCCTGCGTGGTCACCACCGTGCCGCCCGGGATCTTGAGCGGCGTGGGCGCGTGGTAGCCGACGGTGCGCAGTTGCACGGTCGGCGGCACGCCCCAGTCGCGGGTTTCGTTGGCGTAACCGCCCGGTTTCGCGCCCTGCGCCCAGGCGTGCACTGCGCCTAGCGCTCCAGAAAGCGCGAGCAGCATGCTGACGCCGATGCGGACGAACTGGACCCTCATAAAATCCCCCGTGCACGCCTAAATCAACCACCTCATATGCGGGTATATTCTAATCGCCCGGCGCGCGGCCGGGCGATCAGACCACGCCACGCCCTACCCCTGCAAGAAAATGGACAGGATTATCCTGTTAATCCTGTCTGATTTGTTCAGCGGTGCGGCGACCGGGCACTTTCGCCGCCGCAACGCTCGCGATCAGCTCGCGCACGCGCGGCACCGCCTCGCGTCCCGCCGACTCGCCGGCGACGATATTGGCTCCCTTGTTCTCGAAATCGAGCATGCGGGTGCGCACCGTTCGCGGCACGATGACGACATCGGCCGCATCGAGCTCGTCCGCGAGCAGCGCGTAACGCCCGCTGCGGCCGCTTTGGGCTCCCGCGCCGCCCGAAAGGTTGCGCCCCTGCGCAAACCAGGACACGTCCACCGCGATCACGATGTCGGCGCCCATGGCGCGAGCGAGCTTCGCCGGCACCGGGCTCGTCAGCCCGCCGTCCACGTACTCCTCCCCGTTGATCACCGGCGGGACGAACAGGTTGGGCACGCTCGCCGATGCGCGCACGGCGAGCCCGGTGTCGCCGCGGTTGAACACGGTGGGGCGGCCGCTCTTCGCCTCGGTGGCAACTACCGCGAACGGCCTCGCCAGCCGCTCGATCGGCCGCGCGCCCACCATGCGGTTGACGAACTCCTGCAAGGCCTCGCCCTTGACCCAGCCCTTGCCGAACAGCGCGAAGTCCACCAGATCGGCTTTCTCGACCCCGAGGGCGATCTCCTCCAGCTCGAACGCACGGCGGCCGCTGGCATAGAGCGCGGCAACGACGGCCCCGGAGCTCGACCCGGTGACGATGTCCGCCACGATACCCGCCTCTTCCAGCGCCTTGATCACGCCGACGTGGGCGAAGCCGCGGGCGCCGCCGCTGCCCAGGGCGAGCGCCACCAGCGGCCCCTCCGACCTGAGGGGAACGACGGCAGCCTGGCGTGGCGCGCCGGCGCCGTTGTGGTCGGTTGACAGCAGGGCGCACGCCGCAAGCAGCGCGGCGGCAAGGACGGCTACGAGCTTGCGCATGATGGCGGGGATTGTCTCAAAGCGTTCAGCCGGCGACAACGCCTCCAATATGAGCACCGGGTCGCGGCCGTGGCTGCGGCCGCCCCGGCGAGTTGCGCTCAACAATCAAAACAGACAGAATGTCTGGGGCGCGGCTGCACAATGCGGGCCCGCCACAACAACATAAGCGTATTAGGAGGAAACCCATGAGATCGAATTTGTTCCTGGGACTGATACTGGGACTGGTGACGCTTCCGTGCGTGGCGGCGGACGCAGCGATGGACTACCCGAACCGCCCGATAAGGCTGTTGGTGCCGAACGGGCCGGGCAGCGCGGTGGACACCCTGACCCGAATCGTCGCGAACGAGCTGTCCAACGTGATCGGGCAGCAGCTCGTGATCGACAACCGTGGGGGCGCGGCCGGCGTGATCGGCATGGAAATCGCCAAGAACGCGAACGCGGACGGTTACACGATGATCACCGCCACCACGGCTGCCACCACCATCGCCCGGCTGCTTCTGAAGAAGCCCCCCTACCACCCCGTTAACGACTATGACTACGTCGGGCAGTTCGCGGTCACGCTCAACGTGCTGGTGGTCAATCCCAGGCTGCCGATCAAGTCGGTGAAGGAGCTCCTCAATTACGCGAAGAGCGGGAAAAAGCCGTTCAACATGGCCTCGGCCGGCGTCGGCTCGCAGAGCCATTTGTCCGGCGCCTATTTCCAGCAGGTCGCGGGCATCAATTCCCTGCACGTGCCCTACAAGGGCGGCGGCGCGTCCTCGGGTTCGGTGGTCTCCGGCGAGTCCCAGTGGACGCTCATCCCCGCGCCCGCAGCGATGAACCATGTCAACGCCGGACGCATGCGCGCCCTGGCCCATACGCTGCCCAGACCCACGTCGCTGCTCCCCAACGTTCCGCCGGTATCCGACACCATCCCCGGCTTCGACTACAGCGGGTGGATGGGTTTCTTCGTGCCGAAGAGCACGCCCAGGCCGGTCATCAACAAGATTCGCGCAGCCATGGAGAAAACCATGAGCACGCCCCAGGTCAAGAAGGGGATGGCCGTCCAGGCCACGGAGATCGTCATCCTCGGGCCGGACCAATTCCGCAAGGTCGTGCGGGAGTCCATGGTCAAGAACGAAAAGCTGGTGAAGTCGCTCGGGCTCACGGCCAATTGATTCAAGCCACGGCGTGATTCGTGAATCGTGATTCGTGAATCGGCTGGCTACTGACTCTCAAGGGCGGCTGCGGCCGCCCTTTTCTTTTTCGAGATGAATGCGCGACACGGCTCAAACGACGCCGGGGAAGCGCTGGTGCCGGGCGGCGGACGCGATCTCGCCCGGCTGAAGGAGGAAGTGCAGCATCGCGCCGATCGCAACATGCCACCGCTGGGCGGCATCGCGCCGGAAGATGCCCGCGCGGCTCTCGCGCAGATCACCAGCCTCGACCGCGACGAATGGGCGCTCGCGTTCAGCGCCGTCGCCGACCGGCATTGGGAACGGGCATGTGCCCTTGAGGCCGCCGACCGCGCCGCCGCGGCGGGAGAGTACTGGCAGGCCTGGCGGCTCCATCACTTCGCGCGCTGGCCCACCGAGAACGCGCCGGCGAAACGGCGCGCCAGGCAGCGCGCGCTGGAAGCGTTCCGCAGTTACGCGCGGCTGCTCGACCCGCCGATTGAAATCGCCCGCATCCCGTTCGAAGGCGCGGCAATTGTCGCTTATCTCCGCTTCCCTGCGGCGCCCCGGCCCGCCCCGCTCGTCTTCGGCATCGCCGGGCTCGATTCGCGCAAGGAGGATGTTGCCGCGCACAGCGACAGCTACCTGAAGCAAGGCCTCGGCCTGTTCGCGGTCGACCTGCCGGGCACGGGTGAATCGCCGCACGCGGCCGCCGGGACCGGCAGCGACTGCATCTTCTCCGCAGCGCTCGATTATCTCGCGCACCGCCCGGAGGTGGACGCTGGCCGCATCGTCGCGCAGGGCCGCAGTTGGAGCGGCTACTGGGCCGCCAAGCTCGCGATCACCGAGCGCTCCCGTCTGCGGGGCGCGGTCGTGCACGGCGGGCCGATCCACCATTACTTCCAGCGCGACTGGCTCGAGCCTTCGCTCGCCACCGGTGAATACCTGTACGACTACCTTCCAGCCAAATGCGCGATGATGGGCGCGGCGGGCCTGGACGAGCTGCTCGACCGGGCGCGCCGCTTCTCGCTGCTCGAAGCGGGCCTGCTCGACCGGCCGTCGGCGCCGATGCTGGTGGTCAACGGCGCGCGCGATACGCAGATCCCCATCGCCGATGCGTACGCGCTGCTGGAGCATGGCGACGCCAAGGAGGCGTGGATCAACCCCGAGGGCGGGCACATGGGGCGATCCCCGCAGTGGTCGAGTCCCGTCATCGCAGAGAAAGTATTGATGCCGTGGATCACGCGCCGAATCGGCTAGGCGGGCGTCGACACCTCGACTCGGGTCCGCGTCGCGCAGGCAGCGGCAAGGGGCGGCGCGTGATAGATTATCTTTGCATTCCAAGGGTCAAGCGACATCGCGGAAAGCCGTGATTCCCGCACTACCGGGTCGCACGTTGTAGAATGTTGGATCCAACGACAGAAAAAAGGAATGCCGTGGGAAGCACCCCCCCCGTAAAACTGGGCATCGTGGGTCTCGGCCGATGGGCCAAGGTGTTGACGCGCGCCGCGAAGCAGTCCGACAGGCTCAAGATCGTCTCCGGTTACAGCCGCTCCCAGGAAAAGCGCGCGGCGTTCGAGAAGGAGATGGGCGTGCCGGCAGCGCCGGACATGAAGAGCCTGCTCTCGAATCCCGAGATCAAGGGCGTGATCCTGACGGTGCCCAACGAGCAGCACCTGCCGCTGGCGGAGCAGGTCGCAAAAGCCGGCAAGCACGTCTACACCGAGAAGCCCATCGCCCAGACCCTGGAAGACGGGCTGAGGATCGCCGACCTCGAGCGGCAGCACGGCGTCACCGTGACCGTCGGCCACAGCGCGCGGCTGATGGCCGGCATCCGCATCATCAAGGAGCGAATCGACGCGGGCGAGCTGGGGCGCGTCGCCTTCATGGAAGCGAACTTCTCCAACGAGCGCGCGCTGGAGCTCACGCCCCAGACCTGGCGCTGGTACAAGGACCGCGCGCCCGGCGGCCCGCTGTCCCAGCTCGCGATCCACCAGTTCGACGTCCTGCACCTGCTCGGCGGCGAGATCGCCGAGGTCTCCTCCATGGCGTCCAAGCTCTCCCCGGTCGGCGCGGAAGTGGACGACCAGTCAATGACGACGCTCAAATTCGCCGACGGCAAGCTCGGCTACGTCGGTTCCTGCTGGACATCCCCCGGCATCTTTTCCGTGCGCGTGTTCGGCTCCAAAGGCCTCATGCACTACGAGATCGATTTCGGCACCTGGGATACGCCGCACTTGCTGCACCAGGCGTCGGTGCTCTACCTGCAGCGCGGCACGGACGGTTGGGCGAAGCGCCAGGACATCTTGCTACCCGAGAGCGACATGTTCCGCGCCGAGCTGGAGATGTTCGCGGGGAGCTGCGCGAGCGGCGAGCCGAACGAGCTGACCGCCCACAACGGCAACGTCGCGGTCGCCGTGGTCTACGCGGCGCTCCGGTCGATCGACCGGAAGGGACAATGCGTGCGCATCGCCGACATCCTGGACGAGACGCGCGCCAGACTGCGCGCGGCGGCATAGACGCCACGCCAACGGCGTGAATGGTGAACAGTGATTGGTGAATGGACTGAAAACCCCTTGCCCATGGCCGATGCGGGCATTGACAGCGATCTGCTCACTAATCACTAATCACCAATCACTAATCACCAATCACGCTTTTATGACGCGTTACTTCATCGACCTCACCCAGCCGGAAATCGCGGCGCAGCTGAGGAAGAATCCGCTGGTGATCCTGCCGGCGGGCAGCGTCGAGCAGCACGGGCCGCACCTGCCGGCGGGGACCGACATCCATGCCGCGAACGTGATCGGGCACGCCGTGGCCGAGCGCATGGACGGCCTGGTGCTGCCGGGCGGGCCGCTCGGCGTCACCCCCATGCACATGCCGTTCGAGGCCACCCTCACGCTGGCGCCCGAGACCTACCAGCGCGTGGTGGTGGAGACCTGCGAGTCGACGGCGAAGCACGGCGCGAAGCGCCTGCTGATCCTCAACTGGCACGAGGGCAACATCCCCTCGCTCGCCATCGCCTCCGAGAAGCTGCACCGGGATATCGGCATGAGCGTGATCGTGGTGCAGGCGTGCTACGTGGCGGCCGAGCTCTACGGCCAGGATTGCGGCGGTCTCACGCACGGCGGCGAAATCGAGGCGCTGGCCGTGCTCGCGTACCGGCCGGACCTCGTTCACCTCGACCGCATAGACTATTCGTCCGATCACTCGCACGGCCGCAAGTGGGACCGGCTGCGCCGCACCCGCAGCTACCAGCCGGTGCTGCGCGACATCAGGACCATCGCGCCGACCGGTTGGTACGGCAGCCCGCAGCACGCCACGGCCAACAAGGGCAACCGGATGCTCGACGACATCGCGGACGCGATCGCGAAGGAGGCGGGCGAGATCTTCCGCCTGCTCGACGAGGCGCAAGGCGGCACTGCGGAAATCAAGCAGCTGAAGAAGGCCGGCTGATGGCCAGGGTTCTGTCGCAGGCCGACGCGAAGAGCATGGGGCTGCCCGGCCGCAAGTCGCTCGAGATCGTCTCCGGCGAGAAGGGATCGCAGGGGGTCACGCTGCGGCTGGTCGAGATTCCGGTGCCCCGCCCCGGGGAAACCCCGCGCGGCCCGCACTATCACAAGGGATTCGAGGAATGCATCTTCGTGATGTCGGGCGAAGGCTGCACGGAGGCCGACAGCGGGAAATTTCCGCTGAAGGCAGGCGACACCATCCTGATACCGTCCGGGGAGCGGCACGTGACCCGCAACACGGGCGGCGCGCCGCTGGTGCTGCTGTGCTTTTTCCCGGTGGCCGATATTTCGAAACGAACCCAGGAGGGAACCGCGTGAACAGTGAACTGTGAACCGAACAACCGGGCTCGTTGGCGCCGCGTTTGTTTCCGTTCGCCATTCACCATTCACCGTTCACGAATTCATGGCCGCTGACGTCCTGTGCCTGCGCCCCGAGGTCGATTTCACGCGGGTGGGGGTGACGCCGCCCGCGGGGCTGAACATCGTCTACCGCCGGCCCGATGATCCCACCCTCGCCGCGTTCATCAAGGAGTCCCGCGCGCTCGTGATCCCCGCCGTGGGCGGCAGGCTGTCCGGCGCGTTTTTCGAGAACAGCCAGGTCAAGCTGGTGCAGGTCACCGGCGCCGGCGTGGACCGCCTCGACGAGGCGGCCATGAAAAAACTCGGCATCGCGGTGGCCAACGTGCCGGGCGGCAGCAACAGCGCGGTCGCCGAGTACGCGGTGGGCTGCGCCATCGTGCTGCTGCGCCGGCTGACGTGGTCCGACGCGGAGATCCGCGAGGCCAATTACGTTTCCTTCCGCGGGCGCATGGTGTCCGACAATCTGCCCGGGCTCGAGGGTCTTAGCGTGGGCGTGATCGGCCTGGGCACCATCGGTTTCGCGGTGGCCGAGGCGTTCCACCGCTTCGGCTGCCGGATCGTCTATCACGATCCCGCGCCACGCGACGAGGCCGCCAGGATCGGGGCCAGGGCGCTTGCGCTCGACGAGCTGCTCAAGACGGCGGACGTCGTGACCGTGCACGTGCCGCTGCTGCCGCATACGAGGAGCATGATCGGCGCGCGCCAGCTCACGATGATGAAGCCGGGGGCGGTGCTGATCCAGGCCTCGCGCGGCGGGATCGTGAACGAGGTTGCGCTCGCCGCCCACCTGAACTCCGGCCATCTGGGCGGCGCGGCGGTCGACGTCTTCGCGACCGAGCCGCCCGACACCGACAATCCGCTGTTCGCGCTCGAAGGCGAAGCGGCCCGCCGCGTGCTGTTCACGCCCCACGTCGCGGGGGTGACGCGCCAGGCTTCCGCGACGCTCTTCCGCGAGGCGTGGGCCAACATCGAGCGCGTGCTGGTCAAGGGCGAGGCGCCGCTCAACCGTGTCTACTAGCTTCCAGCCGCCAGCTATCAGCGGCGAGCCGAGCATCGGAAAGTTGTTGCCCTTGGCTGAAGGCTGGTAGCTGAGAGCGGATAGCCGGAGAACCCTATGGCCCGTGTTTCACCCGCGCCGCCCGAGCGCTTTGCGCAGGTCGCCGACATCATGGAACGCTGGCGGCGGACCAAGGGCTATCCACCCAACAGCTGGCACACGATGGTGCGCAAGCCCGGTGTATTTCGCGCGTACCGGGACCTGCATACGGCCGTGATGATGGAGGAAGGCGAAATACCGAAGGCGCTGAAGTTCATGGTCGCGCACGTCGTGAGCCGCGCCTGCGGGGATCCCTACTGCGCGGCGCACAATGCGGAGAACGCCGCGCACATCGCGGGCGCGGCCATTGAAAAGGTGGAAGCGCTGTCGCAGTTCCGGACGAGCCCCCTGTTCACCCCGGCCGAGCGCGCCGCGCTGGAGCTCGCCCATGCCGCGGGGAGTTGCCCGCCGCGCGTAACCGACGCGCACTTCGCGGAGCTCAGGAAGTACTACAGCGAGGACGCCGTCATCGAGATCGTGGCGGTCATCGCGCTCCTCGGCTGGCTCAACCGCTGGAACATCACGCTCGCCACGCCCATCGAGCGTGAAGCGCTCGCGTTCGCCGACGAGCATCTCGCGCCCTAGCAGTGTGTCGGACTTTGGGTTCCGCACGGGTTTTCGCAGGCCACCACCATCATGATCCGCGGTGCCGGCGGGCGACACACTGCTGAATGGAACGACCGGTTGGAAGGGGATGCAGCCAAACGCAACGGCTTCGGTACGTTGGATAAGCATTAAGAGTTTGTCGAGATCGAGTCCGACAAACTCCTGGCTGGACGCCCGGCGTGCACGCCGGCGCCAGCGACGTGTCGCGGGGAGAGACTGAATGAAACGGGAGACCAGACGGAAGGAGCTGGGCATCGCCGTCGTCGGCGCCGGCCGCATCGGCACGCTGCGGGCGCGGCTGGCGGCCAAACACCCCGCCGTCGGCTTCATGGCGATCGCCGACGCCGATCCCCAGCGCGCGAAAGCGCTCGCGGAGCTGGCGGGCGCCGATTTCCACACCGGAAATAATAACGAGGCGATCGAGCGGCCGGAAGTCAACGCCGTCTTCGTGTCCACGCCGGAGAGCCTGCACGCCGCGCCGGTGCGCCGCGCGCTCGAGCTCGGCAAGCCGGTGCTGTGCGAGAAGCCCATCGCGCTGTCGCTGAAGGACGCCGACGACATCCTCGAGACCCTCAAGGCGACGGGCGGAACGCTGCGCATCGGCTACAGCCGCCGCTACAAGGAATGCTTTCTCCGCGCCAAGGAGCAGATGATCCACGGCCGCCTCGGGAAAGTGGTCGGCGGTCTCGCCCGCGTCTACAACTCCCGCGCCCAGACCTTCGCCATTCTCAAGCGCGACCCCCACGCCACGCCGGTGCTCGACGTGCTCACGTATTACGTGGACCTGATGTGCTGGTTTCTCGAGGGCAACCGGCCGGTGGAAGTGGTGGCGCGCGGACAGCACGGCATCTTCAGGGACGCGGGCTACAGCGCCCACGACGCCACCTGGGCGATCGTGACTTTCGCCGACGGCGCGGTCGTCAACTTCGGCATCAGCTACGCCCTGCCGGCGCAGTTTCCCACCCAGGGGCAGTCCGACCGCGTCGAGCTGCTCGGCACCGAAGGTACCATGCTGATCGACGACGACCACAAGGACCACTTGCTGTACACCGAGAAGGGCATCCCGCACCCCTACGTGCCGGGGCACAGCCTGAAGCTCGCCTTCCTCGGGAGCAATACCGCGGGCGACTGGGCGGTCGGCGATTTCTGGGGGCCGATCGGCAACGAGACACGCGCCTGGCTCGATCACCTCGTCACCGGCGCCCCCACCGCCCACACGACGCCCGAGCAGGCGCGCATCAACCTCGAGACCACCATCGCCATCGAGCGCGCTGTGGCAACGGGGAAAGCAGTGCGCCTGCCGCTCGAAACTTAAAACGATCCAGCCGCGAGCGCGCGGCAAGCGCTTTCGCGCCATGCCTACCGGCAGGCAGGCGCCCCGGCTGCTCCGAGGAGCTTCTTCCGTACCACAGCTCAGGCGATGTCGGGAACCGGGTGATAGGTCAGGGGCAGGCTGATATGCCGGGGCCAACTCGCCGCACCGGGCGGCGAACTTCTCTCGGTGGCGAGCGGCGCCCATAATCCGAGGTGCTCGAGGATACGCCAGATGACGCCCAGATCCTCGATCAAGCCGATGACCCGCATCGGCCTGCCTACCGCAGGCAGGCCCCTTGCACCTGGGGCACTCCAGCGGATCGGCCTCGTAGACCATTCGGATCAGCCGCGCCCAGGTGGCTCTTGCGCGAGCCGCAAATTCAGTTACCGGCGCCTCGCCCGAAGAAGGCAGGAAGAGGCCGTCATGGGGCAAAGCTTTCTTCGCGCGCTCACCCCGCGCACGGTTCGAGTACCACCCCGCGTAGCGCACCAGGTGCTCGTAGCGGTCGGGGATGTGTTTGCAGAGCAACTCCAACCACTCGGCGCCGGGCATGACCTGAAAGTTGCGCTTCAAGCCGGCGTGCATCTTCGAGCGGTAGATCACCGTGCCCGTGGCCGCATCGTAGGTCATCTTCTGCAAGGACAGCGGGGCGCGCAGCATGTAGCCGGCGAGTTTCTTTCGCCCCTCGGCATCCTCGGCCGCCACGCTTACCTCGTTATGCGCCGAGAAACCGCTATAGCGCCAGGCGAGCATACGGCAGCAAAGCTCTTCCGATACCGCTCCGTTCCGCACCAGAAAATCGAGCACCGCGCGCCGAAAGCCCTCGGCAAGAAAGTGTGCCGGCACCCGCGGCAGCGCGACAAAGCGACCGCCGGGAAGAAACGCCCCGTCGGCGGCAAGCACGTGCAGATGCGGATTGAAGTTGACCAGGTCACCGAACGTCTGCACAAATTCGATCAATGCGGGCCTGCCTCCCGGCAGCGCCGCCGGATACGCGCGCGAGAGCAGCCGCTCCGCGATGCTGCAGAGCTCCCCCAGCCACTCGCGGCGTCTGGCAAAGAAGTGGCGCACGAGCCGCGGCAGGGTGAAGACGTACTGCCGGTGAGGCACGGGCGCAAGAACGTTCTCCTCGACCCACTCGCCATACAGGAGCACGCGCAAAACCTCGCCTCGACGAGGCCCGCGATCCTCAGCTTCGCGGAATTCGGCGCGCAGGCCATCCCGCTTCCCGGCGCGAGCATCGACGTCGTGATGATGTTCAGATCGCTGCACCACGTGCCCATTGCGCGACTCGACGACGCCTTCGGCGAGATCCATCGCGTGCTGAAGCCGGGCGGCTGCGTCTATATCTCCGAGCCGATCTTCGCGGGCGAGCTGAACGAGATGATGCGGATCTTTAACGACGAGGAGGCGGCGCGGCGCGCCGCGTTCGACGCCGCACGCCGCGCCGTGGAGAGCGGCCTATTCGAGCTTGCGAGCGAGACGTTCTTCCTCGTGCCCGCGAACTACAGGGACTTCGGCGAATTCGAGAAGAGGCACTTCCAGGTCACTTTCAGCGAGCGCAAAGTGAGCCAGACGCAGCGCGATGCCGTCAGGGCGCTGTTTGACAAGCACATGCGGCCCGAGGGCGTGGAGTTCGCGCACCCGGTGCGCGTCGATTTACTGCGCAAGCCCCGCTGAGCGGTCCGCGCCGCCAATTCTTTCTTGACCGCCGCCGACTCGCGAGCTCCCTTGCGCCCTTCGCATATTCCCGCCCGACAGTCCCTCTTTCAAGTTCGTTTTACAGGCTTGGCCCTGCGCTGGTGCGGAAAAAGCTCATGGGCGCCGCCTTCTGCTACTTTGGGCAATTTTGAGAACTAACGCGCGTCCAGGCAAGACACAACCTTTCGTCCGGCCAACTTTTCTTATTGTGATAGAACGTTGGCCAATCGGCCTTCTTGCCGAATGACGCCACAAGCCGGTCGTACGTCGCCTCGAGAAGAGGCGGAAGAAAGTCCTTCGCCATGTCGGCGACGCTTCCGCTGACTTTCTTATTCTTCCAGTAGTTCGATTCCTTAGTCGCCCATTCGCACTTATTCCAGGGGTTCCCGGAGATTTTTTTGGAAAAGGGCATACCGACGCCGGTGGCGAGAGCGGTCTCGCAAAATACTCCCGCACTTACGAGATCCCTCTCCCCCTTGATGGTCGCGTCAAGCCATTTCCGGTACCCATCTCTTATCTGTTTTTCGGTCAGGGCACGTTTCGTGACTCTCGCCACATCCGAAATGAAACCCGTCGGATACCTTACCACGAATTTCCGGTCCTTTCCGAAAATGGTATCGGAGAAGTAGCCGCGCTGCTTGCACGCCGCGACTGCATCGAGAACCTCATCGGTCCATTCCTGAACATCACCGGACAGAGTGTAGTCCTTGAAAGCAGGGCACGAGTTCTTGGTCCTCCTGACGAAGTTCGAGTCGAAGCGATAGTCGACCATTACGTGGCTCAGGACGCCCAAGTAGAAGGCGATCAACTCTTTGCAGGTGACATCGCCGGCATACTTTGCGCCGACGCTCGGGCAGTTTTCGCTCATCTGTTGCGCCGCATTCTGCAGGAAACTGCCGAAGTGGGCCCAACTCCCTGTGCTTCTGTTGACCTGCAGCATCGCGTCCGGGAAGGCCACACCCGCGTAGTACCAAGCTACGTAAGGCCCCGTGAGATTGTCCTTTACCGATTTCTTGACCTCCGATCGCGCTTTCTCAGCCGCGGCGAGATGGACGAATGCGCCCGACGAGAGCGCAGGCCGCGGAACGGCGCCAAGAATAGCACTGCAAACGAACAGTAACGCGCTCCGCTGAATGAACTGAAAAGCATTTGTTGACATAGCGCCCCCCCGAACATTGTTAACATCTAAGTCCGTGCACACGGGCTCGTACCAGTGCGCTGATATGTTTGTGTAATACAGTTTCGGCAGTTACTGATGTCGGCGATACAGGGAAATGCTCGACTTGTCAATATTGTGTGTGGCAAGCCACTGCTATTCAATTTAGCGCTGCGCGGTGACCGTTGGAATCTGATCCACTCGATTCAGTTGGGATTTCCGTCCATGACCAGATAGAGCTGCAGCCCCTCGCGACGCGCGGCATCGGCTTCGATGGCGTTTCTTGTGGGTACGCAGTCATCCATTTGAGCCATGGCCCTGGCCGGGCTTGCCTCGCAGGCCCTCTGCAACGGCCGAATCAGCCTTGTGACCGCCTTCAGCGACAAGCGATGCCAGCCGGGCGTCAAGATTCTCGTCGAGCTTGAATTTCACGCCGTCCGGGCAGGTAGGCAGCGGGATAATGCGTTCGCGCGTCACCTCAGCCGCGTAAGCGAGCGCCGCCCGGATATCGCCGGAGGTCAGTTGTGGATACGCCTCGAGCAATGTTGAACGAAACGAAACGATAAACGATAGGAAATTCAATCCGGCCGCCATCCCGCCGCGCCAAGCCGAGGCGCCGGGAGCGGGGGCAGAAAAGCTGCCGCAATATGCATAACGGGCCTTATGGATCGGTCTAAGCGCGCTGAAGACGGGGAAGGCGGAGCGGCTGCCGCTGGAAACCTAGAAACCGGGAGATCGGGAGATCGAAAGAGTGCTTTATCTCGCTCTACCGCTCTCCCGCCCTCCCGCTCTCACGTAATTTCGGGGCGCCGCGGCGCTACTGGATTTTCAGTGACTTGATGATCTTGCCCCACTTGTCGTGCTCGCCCCGCAGGAACACCGCGAACTCCTCCGGTGTCGTCGAGGTCGGCTCCAGCGCCTGCTTTTGAAACAACGCCCGGAAATCGGGCAACTTGACGATCGCGGCCAGCTCGCCGTGAAGCTTGTCGACGATGGGCCTGGGCACCGCCGCGGGCGCCGCGATCGCGTACCACGAGGGCGCCTCGACGCCCTTCACGCCGAGCTCCACCAGCGTCGGCACCTCCGGAGCGATCGGCGAACGCGTGGGACTGGTGACGGCAAGCGCGGCCAGGCGTTTCGAGCGCACGTGCGGCATCACCGCCGTGACGCTGGCCATGATCACCTGGGCTTCCCCCGAGAGCACGCCGACGGCCGCCGTCCCGCTGCCCTTGTACTGGATAGCGACGATATTGGTGCCCGTCGCCGATTTGAACAGCTCCGGCACCAGGTGCGTCGGCGTCCAGGGGTTGCCGGACGCGTAGTTGAGCTCGCCCGGGCGCTTTTTGGCAAAGGCGATCAGCTGCTTGATCGAGCGCACCGGAAGCGAGGGGTGCACCGCGATCACGTGATACGACGAGGCGAGCAGGCTGACGCCGATGAAGTCCTTGAGGGGGTCGTAGGTCGTCTGCTCGACGTGGGGGTACATCGCGAGCTGCCCCACGAAGCCAAGCAGCAGCGTATAGCCGTCGGGGGCGGATTTCGCCACCAGGCCGGTGGCGATGCTCCCGCCGGCGCCGGGCCGGTTCTCCACGATGAACTGCTGGCCGAGCCGGTCGCTGAGCCTCTGTCCGGCCGTCCGCGCGACGAAATCGTTGCCGCCGCCGGGCGAGGTCGGGACTACGATCCGCACCGGCTTGGCGGGATAGGCTTGCGCCTGCGCGCCCCCGGCCACCGCCAGGCCGAGCACCACGGCACCGGCCGCCCTGCAACCGATCCTGTTCTTCATCGTTCCCTCCTCCTTACGATTATTTTTGCTCCTTACCCTGCACTCTGCCATTGTTCTTACCCCGGTGGCCAGCGGAACTTGCGTCCTGCGAGCAGGTGCAGGTGGAGATGGAATACGCTCTGCCCGGCTTCCGCGCCGTTGTTGACGACCAGACGGAAGGCGTCGCCGACGCCGAGATCGCGCGCAACCCGGCCCGCCGCCAGCATGAGGTGCCCGAGCAGGCTCTCGTCCCCGGCGCCGGCGTCAGAGAGTTTGGCGATCTCCTTCTTGGGAACGATCAACACGTGCGTCGGAGCCTGCGGGTTGATATCCCGGAAGGCCAGGCAAACCTCGTCTTCGTAGACGATGTCCGCCGGTATTTCCCGGCGAACGACCTTCCCAAAAATCGTCGTCATGGTTTTATCTCATTGATTTATTGAGTTTTATTATTGTCCGCCGCCGTGCCATGGCTCAATGTAAGTATCCACTTAAATCAGTACGTTACCGCAATGCAATATATTTTTGATCTAGCGCCCTTGACATCTCGGTTTCTAAGCATATAATTTGTATTGTGCGGTGCACCAATACTGGCCGGACACCAGATTAACCTGTTGGTTTACAAGGAGATTGGTATGTATCAGACCCCTGAACAACTGGTGGCCCTCAATAAGGCCAACCTCGAAGTGGCAATGAAGTTTGCCGGTGTCGCGCTCCAAGGCACCGAACGCATTCTGGACCTGCAGCTGAAGGCTGCCAAGACCGCATTCGCCGACTCCGTCGAGAACGCGAAGACGATCGCGGCGGTCAAGGACCTGCAGCAGCTGGCGGCGCTGAAGGACAGCATGGCGCAGCCGACCCTCGAGAAAGCGACCGCCTACGCGAAGAGCGTCTACGACGTGACGACGGCCACCCAGGCCGAATTCGGCAAGCTCGTCGAAGAGCAGGTTTCCGAGTTCAACAAGCAGGTCGTGACCGCGCTCGACAAGATGGTGAAAAACGCCCCGGCGGGCTCAGAAGTCGGCATCGCCGCATTCAAGTCGGGCATCGCCGCGGTGAATTCCGCCTATGACAACCTGTCGAAAGTTGCCAAGCAGTTCCAGGATGTCACGCAGTCGAACATCGAAGCCGTCGCCAAGCAGGCGGTGAGCGGGGTGAAGAAGGCGAAGAAAACCGCCTAAATTCCGTTAAACCGGACGCTCCGCGCCGGTTTGACTCCGCGCGTTCGAACGGATAGAACGGTTACCGTTCAACGCGCAGCAAGCAGCACAAGAAGCCTCCGGGCGATTCCCGGGGGCTTTTTTCACGTACTCGTCTTTCGCTGCGCCGAGCGGCGAACCCTCCTTCGGGATTCAGCCCGGCTCGCCCCAGGGAAAGCCCAGAGCGCTGACGCCGCGCTTCAAATGGGCCATGGCCTGCGCTACCGAGCCGGGCTCGCCGCGAACGCCAAGCTCGATGTATCGCTCCGGCTGCACGCGCGGCAGGCTGAAGACCTTAATGCCCGAGTGCCGTTTCTGGCAGTCGTTCATCAGGTCGATCAGCTGGCTCTCGCCCGCCTCGCGCACGATGATCGAGGATTCGGCGATGCTGCCCGGCGCGGACAGGTGCGCATAGTGGCTGTCGAGCACCCACGCCATCATTGGCCACGCCATCTCGGGGAATCCGGGCAGGAAATAGTGGCGCCGGTAGCTGAAACCGGGGATGCGGTTGTAGGGGTTCGGAATGATTTCGGCGCCTTCCGGAAACTCCCCCATCGCGAGGCGCTGCGGCGTCACGCCCGCGGGGTTGTCGGCGAAACGCGCCCGGATTTCGGCCTCCGCGTCCGGGTGCAGCCGGAGCGCGACGCCCGCCGCCCGGGCCGCCGCGGCCCGCGTATGATCGTCCGGGGTCGCGCCGATGCCGCCGAAGCTGAACACCACGTCATCTCCCGCGAACGTCCGCCGCAACGTATCGGTGATGAGCTGCGGGTCGTCGCCCAGGTAGTGGGCCCAGGCCAGCTGCAGGCCGCGCGCGCCGAGCGTCTCGATGGTCTTCGCGAGGTGCCCGTCCTTGCGCTTGCCGGACAGGATCTCGTCGCCGATGATGATCGCCCCAAAATTCATTTACAATGAATTTGGCAATGTTTCACTTAATGGGTAAACGCTGCGTCGAAGACACCAGCCGCTTAAGCATAAACGCTATGAAATCGGTGTCTTGTGGCATGCGATGCTTGATGTCAGCTTCTGCGAGATATCTCGGCAGGTGTTTGGGG
>JACPTK010000078.1 GCA_016192825.1 Betaproteobacteria bacterium
GCCCCAAACACCTGCCGAGATATCTCGCAGAAGCTGACATCAAGCATCGCATGCCACAAGACACCGATTTCATAGCGTTTATGCTTAAGCGGCTGGTGTCTTCGACGCAGCGTTTACCCATTAAGTGAAACATTGCCAAACGTTATCCACCTCGTTGAAGAAATCCGTCAATAGCTGACCAGCGAACGAAAACTCGTACGCCACGCCCTTGTCCTTCGCGTGCCGATGGACGTGGTCGTACTCAAGCCGACGGCCGGCAAAGCCCCTCTTGGGTGGCTCGACGGCATGGGCGTTGTCGTAGCCGAGAATCCGCTTTCCCTTCGGATCGTGGAGCGTCAGGGAATAGCGAATGCCATGCGGTATGCCTTCGCTCGGCTCGACGGTCCATGCCTCGATCTTGATCCAATGGCCACCCTCCTGGACAAGGATTTCCCCGTGGAGATCGAGCAGCGTGTCCAGGTCAGTCTGGCGCTTTACCACGCGGTTCCTATATTATCATCTGCTGATAACTATAGCAATGCGCTGCCGGCGCACGCCCTTAAACCGAGCGAGCGATAGGAAATTCAATCTGCCCGTGATCCCGCCGGGCCAGGCCGGGGACGACGGGGAAGAAATGGTAATCCGATCCCTGGCGTTCGCTTCGTCCCTCGTCACTGCGTCACTCCGTCACCAGCATTCCGACCACCGCCCCCACCATCAGCGTGGCAAGCGTGCCGGCCACGATCGAGCGCAGGCCCAGCGCGACGATCTCGTCGCGCCGCTCCGGCACCATCGTTGCCATGCCGCCGATCAGGATGCCAAGGCTGCCGAAGTTGGCGAAGCCGCACAGGGCGTAGGTCATGACGAGGCGGCTGCGCGGGCTCAAGGCGTCCGCGGGCAGCTTCGCCAGGTCGAGGTAGGCGATGAATTCGTTGAGAACCGTCTTGGTGCCCATCAGGGCGCCGGCCGTGGCGGCCTCGCTCCACGGCACGCCCGCGAGCCAGACGAGCGGCGCCATCAACGCGCCCAGCAGGCGCTGCAGCGTGACCGGAACGCCGTTCCATTGCGGCAGCATCCCCAGCGCGAGGTTGACGAGCGTCACCAGCGCGATCAGCACGATCAGCATCGCGACGATGCCGAGCAGCAGCTGCAATCCGTCGAAGGTGCCGCGCGTCACGGCATCCATGCTGCTCGTCGCCGGCTGCGGGGGCGCCAGCCGGCCGGAGGTCGGCGCTCCGCGCGGCGGCACCATGACTGCCGCGACCAGGATCGCAGCCGGGGCGCTGATGATGGACGCGGACAGAATGTGCCCCATCGCGTCCGGCACCACCGGCCCCAGAATCGCCGCGTAGAGCACCATCACCGTGCCGGCGATGCCCGCCATGCCGCAGCTCATGACGATGAAGAGCTCGCCGCGGCTCATTTCCCGGAGGTAGGGTCGGACGACAAGCGGCGCCTCCACCATTCCCACGAAAATATTGGCAGCGGCCGACAGGCCGACGGCCCCGCCCACGCCCATCGCCTTCTCCAGCACCGCCGAGGTTGCGCGCACGATGGCGGGCAGCACTCTCCAGTAAAACAGGAGCGAGGAGAGCGCGCTGACGACGAGAACCAGCGGCAACGCGCGAAACGCGAGCGCGAAGCTCGACGTGCCGGGGCGCTCCTCGAACGGCGGCGGCCCGCCGCCGAGAAAGCCGAAGACGAAGCGCGTGCCCTCCTGGCTCGCCTTTTCCAGGGCGGAGAGCAGTTCGTTCAGCGCCAGGAACAGGTCCCTGAACAGCGGCACCTTGAGGAGGACGGCCGCTAGCACGATCTGCATCAGCGCGCCGGAGATCACGATGCGCCACGGCACCGCGCGGCGGTCTTCCGAGATCAGCCAGGCAATCGCGCACAGGGCGAGAAAGCCAAACGCGCTATGCAGGACGGATAACACGCGTCTTCTTGCCTCTTTTCAAGGTCTCGCCTGACTGGGTATTTTCCGGCCTCGAATCCGTCCTGCATGAACCCCAACAACCGGCAGAATCATGGACTAGCCGCGCCGCCATGCTGTCTGGCCGTCCGGGGAATCCTCAAGCACGATTCCCGCATCGAGCAGTTCCTTACGAATGCGGTCGGCCTCGGCGAAGTTTCTTGACTTCCTCGCGGCGGCACGGGCAGCAATCAGCTTTTCGATCGATTCGCGCGTGTGGCTGACAACCCCCGATCCGTGCACCGTTGCCGGCCGGGCCGCGAGGTTCCCATAACCGGTCACGGTTCCCTGCAGGAATGCCACAGGATCCCGTTGCAGCAATCCTAAGATTCCGCCGAGCGACTCAAGCAATCGCGCGTGCTCGGGATCCCGCGTCCGGTTAACGTCGTTCGCGAGGTCAAAGAGCACCGCGATTGCTTCCGGCGTGTTGAAGTCGTCGTTCATCGCGTCGCGGAAACGGTGGGCATAAGCGTTACTCCAGTCCACCGTCCCCGGTCTGACGTCGAAGCCCTTCAAGGCCGTGTAGAGGCGCGTCAGCGCCTGCTTCGCATCCTCCAGATGCTGGTCGGAATAGTTGAGCGGGCTGCGATAGTGCGCGCGCACGATGAAGAAGCGGATCACCTCGGCGTCGTAGCGCGCGAGCACCTCGCGAACCGTGAAGAAGTTGCCGAGCGACTTCGACATTTTCTCGTTGTCCACCCGCACGAAGCCGTTGTGCATCCAGTAGTTGACGAACGTTTCCCGGTTGGCGCCCTCCGACTGCGCGATCTCGTTCTCGTGGTGCGGAAACTGCAGGTCCTGCCCGCCGCCGTGGATGTCGAAGTGGCTGCCGAGCAGCGCGCTCGACATCACCGAGCACTCGATGTGCCAGCCGGGCCGCCCCTTGCCCCAGGGCGAATCCCAGGACGGCTCGCCTTCCTTCGCCTGCTTCCACAGCACGAAATCGAGCGGGTCCTGCTTCGTGGCATCCACTTCCACGCGCTCCCCCGCGCGCAGGTCATCGAGCGACTTGCCCGAGAGCTTCCCGTAGGCCGGGAACTTGCGCACCGAGTAGTTGACGTCGCCGTTCGCCGCCTGGTAGGCAAGCCCCCTCTGCTCGAGCAATCCGATCATCTTCAACATGCCCGGCACGTGCTCGGTGGCACGCGGCTCGTAATCGGGCTTCTCCACGCCGAGCGCCGCGTTGTCTTCGTCCATCGCCCGGATGAAGCGCGCGGTGAGCGCCTCGACCGACTCGCCGTTCTCCTGGGCGCGCTTGATGATCTTGTCGTCGATGTCGGTGATGTTGCGCACGTAGGTGACCTCGAAGCCCGCAGCGCGCAGCCAGCGCCGCACTACGTCGAACGCCACCATCACCCGCGCATGGCCGAGATGGCAGTAGTCGTAGACCGTCATGCCGCAGACGTACATGCGGACGCGACCTGGCGTGATGGGAACGAATTCCTGCTTGTCGCGGGTGAGCGAGTTGTAGATTCTCAGCATGGCTCGCGCCCGCTGTCGGGGCGTCCCGGCCGGTCCCCGCGGGTCCGCCACCACGGCGGGCGCTGGGCGCCAACCGTGGCTGGAATGCGCAGTTTGAATTGCCCGGCGTTCTTGGTAAAATTTCTAGGATTTAGCGACTAAGCCACTGAAATTCTCGGAAAAGTATAGCACAATGATTTGTTCCGCCGCCCGCACCCTCGCGATCGTTTCGACGCTCCTCATCGCCCTTCTCCCGGAGGCGCCGGCGATCGCTCAGAGCGACGAGTTGCAGGAAGCGAACCAGCTGTTCAAGCAGGGACAGTTCGACCGGGCGCTCGATCGTGTCGACGTCTTTCTGAAGAGCCGGCCCAAGGACGCGCGCGGCCGCTTCCTCAAGGGGATTATCCTCGCCGAGCAAGACAAGCCGAACGACGCGATCAAGGTCTTTACCGATCTCACCCAGGAGTTTCCGGAACTGCCGGAGCCGTACAACAATCTTGCGGTGCTCTACGCGTCGCAAGGCCAGTACGACAAGGCGCGCGCCGCGCTCGAGATGGCGATCCGCACCCACCCGAGCTATGCGACCGCCCATGAGAACCTGGGCGACATCTACGCCAAGATGGCGAGCCAGGCCTACGACAAGGCGCTCCAGCTCGACAAGGGCAATGCCCCCCTGCAAACCAAGCTAAACCTCATCAAGGACTTGTTCTCGAGCAGTCCGCGCCCCCCGAAAGTCGCGGCGACCCGGCCGGATTCGACCCAGGTCGCTGTCGCTGCGCCCCCGCGGAAGCCGCCCGCGCCGGTATCACAACCGGCACCCAAGGTAGCGGCCAAGCCCGCACCGGCCAAGGAGCCCGCGAAGAAGCCCGCGCGCGACCCGGACGAAGTGCTGAAAACGGTCCAGCTGTGGGCCAGGGCCTGGTCGGACAACGACGTCGCCGGTTATCTTGGGCACTACGCCACGGACTTTCAGACGCCGAAGGGCGAGTCGCGCAGCCAATGGGAAAGCCAGCGCCAGGCACGCATCGCCAAGCCGCGCAAGATCCAGGTGGACATCGAGTCGCCCAAGGTCGCGTTCAAGGACAACGGCCGTGTGACCGTGACCTTCCGCCAGCATTACCGCTCGGGCACCCTCAAGATTTCCAGCAATAAGACACTGGTAATGGTGAAGGCGGGCGACAAGTGGCTTATCCAGCAGGAAAGGGTCGGCGGTTGAAGTTGCCAACGTTGCGCGGCTCGCGCCCATTGCGCTACGCGGCGGCAACGCTGCTGGTGGCGGCGGTTGCTGGCGGCGTGCTCGTCATGATCAGCCGCACCGGCCAGGCGGTGACGGCGGTGCCTGCCGTCTCCGCCGTGCCGGCCCCCGGGATCAACGGTCGCGAGGCCGCGATCAGCCCGGAGGCGCTGCTCTTCAGAACGCTCCACGAGGTCAGCAACAAGCGGCTCGACTCCGCCGTTTCGGAGGTCGACAAAATCATCAGCACCTATCCCAATTTCAGACTGGCGCACCTCATCAAGGGCGACCTGCTGCTCGCGCGGACACGACCGCTCACCACGGTGGGCAATGCGGCGGGCGCACCGAAGGACCAGCTCGAGGACCTGCGCGAGGAGGCGCGCGCCCGGCTGGCGCGCTTCCAGCACCAGCGCCCCGTCGGCCTGACACCGCGCTACCTGGTGCAAATGCAGCCGGAGCAGCGCCATGCCTTGGTTGTGGACACCGCCAAATCCACGCTCTACGTGTTCGAGAACCGTGGCGGCGAAGCGCGTTACGTCACCGATTATTACGTCAGCATCGGCAAGAACGGGATCGACAAGTTCCGCGAGGGCGACAACAAGACGCCGCTCGGCGTCTACCACGTCACTGGCAGCCTTTCACGCGACCGATTGAACTCGATCTACGGCAAGCTCGCGGAGCAGTACGGCGTCGGGGCGCTGCCGATCAGCTATCCCAACGAATGGGACCGCCGCGAGGGGCGCAACGGCTACGGCATCTGGCTCCACGGCGTGCCCTTCGACACCTACAGCCGGCCGCCGCGCGCAAGCAACGGCTGTGTGGCGCTCACCAACGAGGACTTCACGGCGGTCTCCAGGGGCGTGCAGACCGGGCTCACGCCGGTCATCATCGCCAACGGCGTGGACTGGGTCGCGCCGGGCGCCACCCGGGCCGTGCGCCAGGAACTCGTCCAGCGGATCGAGAGCTGGCGCCGGGACTGGGAAAGCCTGGATACCGATAAGTACCTCACGCACTACGCCTCCGGCTTCTCCGCGGGCAAGATGGACCTCGAGCAGTGGTCCGAGCAGAAGCGCAAGGTCAACGCCGGCAAGTCCTGGATCAAGCTCAAGCTCGGCAAGGCCAGCATCTTTCTCTACCCGGGGCGGGACGACCTGGCGGTGGTGAGCTTCGACCAGGATTACGCGAGCAGCAACCTCGTCAACCAGATGCGCAAGCGCCAGTACTGGATCCGGGAACGCGGCGCGTGGCGGATCCTGAATGAAGGCAGCGCTTGAGCGCCGCCTTAGCCCGCATGTTTCACGAGTCGTCGGCACGCGACGGATTGTGGAAGCTTGCGCGGCGAATTAACGCCCGGGAACATGCGGGCTGATGTTAATTGACTCTTGGACGTCGTTCTTCGTTCATCCGCCGCTTTCACATTCATGTCCAGAATCGTTTGCGCAGCGCTCGCACTGATCGTTTGCTGTCAAGTTGGAGCGGCGGATGCGGCGGATCCGCAGGTCGAGATCAGAACCAGCATGGGGGCCATCGTCGTGGAGTTGTTCCCCGACAAGGCGCCGCTCACGGTGGAAAACTTCCTGCAGTACGTGAAAGGCGGCCATTATGACGGGACCCTCTTCCACCGCGTCATCCCGGGATTCATGATCCAGGGTGGCGGATTCACCGCCGATTTCACGCAGAAGCCGACGCGCGCGCCGGTCAGGAACGAGGCCGCCAACGGCCTGAAGAACACCGCAGGCACCCTCGCAATGGCCCGGACCCCGCATCCGCATTCGGCGACCGCCCAGTTCTTCATCAACGTGGCGGACAACGTCCCGCTCGACTTCCGGTTCCCGACCGCCGAAGGCTACGGCTACTGCGTGTTTGGAAAGGTGGTCAAGGGCATGGACGTGGTCCGGCGCATCGAGAAGGTGCGCACCGGCCCCGGACCCGCGCCGCACCAGAACGTCCCGGTCAAGCCGGTCGTCATCGAATCGGCAAAGGTCCTGGAAGCGCCGGCGAAACCCGCCGCAAAATGAAGGTGATCCGGCACGGTTTCCGGCGTTGACTCCTCACCCATCACTCATCACCCACCATTCGGCAAACATGGTCAAACTGCAAACCAATCATGGCACCATCGCGATCGAGCTCGACGACAAGCGCGCGCCACGGACGGTGGCCAATTTTCTCAAGTACGTCGAGGACGGCCATTACGCCAACACGCTGTTTCACCGCGTCATCGACCGCTTCATGATCCAGGGCGGCGGATTCGAGCCGGGGATGCGGCAGAAGCCCACGCGCGCGCCCGTGAAGAACGAGGCGGACAACCGGATCAAGAACGCGGCCTATACGATCGCCATGGCGCGGACTTCCGAGCCGCATTCCGCAACCGCCCAGTTTTTCATCAACGTCGCCGACAACGCGTTCCTCGACCATACCGCCCCCGACGCGCAGGGGTGGGGCTACTGCGTGTTCGGGCGCGTGGCGGATGGCACCGAGGTCGTGGACCGGATCAAGGCCGTCAAGACCGGGCGGCGCGGCATGCACCAGGACGTTCCGCTGGAGGACGTGATCATCGAGAAAGCGGAAGTGGTGTAAGCCAGGGTCGATCATTCAGGATCCGGGACTCGCACGGTGGGAAGAATCGCGGTCAGGCCGGTCGCGATAGGACGCTGAAACCGGATTCCCGAATCCTGTGTCGCACAGCATTTTCGTCTCCGACCTCCACCTCACTCCCGACCGGCCGCGCGCCAGCGAGCTGTTCTTCGATTTCATCGGGTGCGCCGCGCCGCAAGCCGAGGCGCTCTACATCCTCGGTGACCTGTTCGAGTACTGGGTTGGCGATGATGACCTGGGCGACGCCTTCAACGCGTCGATCGCCGGCGCCTTGCGCGCGTTGAGCGGCAAGGGCACCGCGCTGTATTTCCTGCACGGCAACCGCGACGTGCTGATCGGCCAGGCCTTCGCCGCGCGCTGCGAGGCGAAGCTCATCGCGGATCCCACGATCGTTGATCTCTACGGGACGCAGTCGCTCGTCATGCACGGCGACTCGCTGTGCACCGATGACGTCGAGTACCAGAAATTCCGCGTTTACTCGCATGACCCGGCGAACCAGCGCCGATTTCTCGCGCTGCCCCTGGACGCGCGCAGGGAGCAAATGCTCGGCATGCGGGCGGAGAGCGAAAAGAGCAAGCAGGAAAAGAGCGCCGAGATCATGGACGTGGCGCCCGCTGCCGCGGAGCAGGCGTTCCGCGAATCCGGCTGTACGCGCCTGATTCACGGCCATACCCATCGCCCAGCGCGCCACATTCATGTGGTGGACGGCCGCGCCTGCGAGCGCTGGGTGCTGACCGACTGGTACGGCCGCGCCGGCTACCTCCGATGCGACGCCGCCGGCTGCACGCTGGTCGCGCTGTGACGCATCCGCGCCCGGCGCGCGTTGATCCAGGTCAAACGCAAGAGCTCCCCGGTAGGGCATCATCAGCACTTCGGGGCAGGCAACCGCCCCTGGGCTTGCGGGGCTGGCGAGAGTATCGATGGAGACTATCCGGGCGGATGTTGTGGTGCTGGGTGCTGGCGGCGCGGGCCTGCGCGCCGCCATCGCGCTTGCTGAAGCCGATCCCGCGCTGCGCATTGCACTGATCTCGAAGGTCTACCCGATGCGCAGTCACACCTGCGCAGCCGAGGGGGGCGCCGCAGGCGTCATTAAGGCCGACGACAGCCTCGAGCACCACTTCAACGACACCGTGGGCGGCGGGGACTGGTTGTGCGACCAGGACGCTGTCGAGTATCTGGTGCGGGAAGCGCCAAAGGAGCTCATCCAGCTCGAGCACTGGGGCTGCCCCTGGAGCCGCGAGTCGAACGGGTCCGTGGCGGTGCGCCCGTTCGGCGGCATGATTAAGCAGCGCACCTGGTTCGCCGCCGACAAATCGGGCTTTCACATCCTGCATACGCTGTTCCAGACTTCGCTGCAGTTTGCTTCGATCCGGCGCTTTGACGAGTTTTACGCGACCGAGCTGCTGGCGGACGAGGGCCGCTGCGCGGGCCTCACCGCGATCGAGATGCGCAGCGGCCAGATTCACCGCTTCGACGCCCGGGCGGTGATCATCGCCGGCGGCGGCGCCGGGCGTATGTTCCCGTTCACCACCAACGGCGCGATCAAGACGGGCGACGGCATGGCGCTGGCCTATCGCGCCGGTGTGCCGCTGAAGGACATGGAGTTCGTGCAGTACCACCCGACCGGGCTGCCCAGCACCGGCACGCTGCTGACCGAGGCCTGCCGCGGCGAAGGCGGCGTGCTGCTCAACAGGAACGGCCGCCGCTTTTTGCAGGACTACGGCATGGGACCGGAAACGCCGCTCGGACACCCGGTGTTGAAGACCATGGAACTCGGCCCGCGCGACCGCGTGAGCCAGGCGTTCTGGCACGAGCAGAGAAAAGGCAACGCAGTGCCCACCCAGTGGGGGGACGCGATGCTGCTCGACATGCGGCACCTGGGGGAGAAGAAGATCAACGAGCGGCTGCCCCTGGTGCGGGACATGTCCATCAGCTACATGGGCGTCGATCCGGTGACCGATCCCGTGCCGGTGCGCCCGGTGGTCCACTACATGATGGGCGGCATCCATACCGACATCAGGGCGGCGACCTCACTGCCGGGACTCTACGCGGCGGGCGAGTGCGCTTGCGTCAGCATCAACGGCGCCAACCGGCTGGGCTCGAATTCGCTGACCGAGCTGCTGGTGTTCGGGCGCCGCGCGGCCTTGAGCGCGATGGAATACGTTCAGTCGGGCGCGCGACCGGGGGCCGAGGCCGCCCTTTCGGCGGCCGCGGTTGCGGCTCAGGCGCGCATCCGCGACCTGATGCAGAGGGGCGGCGGCACCGAAACGGTTGCGGGCCTGCGCAAGGAGATGATGCATACGATGGAGCAGCATGCCGGCATCTACCGGACCGGCGACGGCCTCGCGGAGGCCTGCGGCAAGCTCGCCGACCTGCGCCGCCGCTACGCCAGGATCGAACTGCACGACAAGACCAACGTCTACAACACGGACCTTCTGCAGGCGCTCGAGCTGGGCTCGATGCTGGACTGCGCCGAGGCGGTCACGCAGAGCGCCCTCGCGCGCAAGGAGTCGCGCGGTGCGCACCAGCGGCTCGATTTCGCCGAGCGCGATGACAGGAACTACCTGCGCCATTCGCTCGCGTTCTATCACCCGACTCAGGCGCCTCGGGTGGACTACAGCGACGTGGTGATCACGAAGTCGCAGCCTGGCGTGCGCGATTACTCGGGAGGCCACAAGTAATGGGCGAGCGCCCGGTCGAGCTGGAGATCCTGCGCTACAACCCGGAAACGGACCGAGAGCCGCGCTTTCAGCGCTATTCGGTCGGCTGCAGGGAAGAATGGGTGGTTCTCGATGCCCTGAACCACATCAAGGAAACCGTCGATCCGACGTTGAGCTACCGCTGGTCCTGCCACATGGCGGTGTGCGGCAGCTGCGGCATGATGATCAACGGCGAGCCGAAGCTGGCGTGCAAATCGTTCCTGCGGGACTACGTGGGCGTGATCCGGGTCGAACCGCTCGCGTATTTCCCGATCGAGCGCGACCTGGTGACCGTAATTGACGACTTCATGGACAAGCTGGCGCGCGTCAAGCCGTACCTTATCCCGAAGCGGGAACAGCCGGTCAGCGATGGCGAGTACCGCCAGACGCCGGCGGAACTGAAAAAATTCAAGCAGTACACCCTGTGCATCAACTGCATGCTGTGCTACGCGGCCTGTCCGCAGTACGGCCTGATCCCGAAATATATCGGCCCGGCGGCGATCGCACTCGCGCACCGCTACAACCAGGATTCGCGCGACGGCGGACGCGACCAGCGGCAGGAGGAGATCGCCGCGACCGAGGGGGTATGGGATTGCTCGTTCGTCGGCGCCTGTTCCGAGGTCTGCCCCGAGCACGTCGATCCGGCGGGCGCCCTCCAGCAGGTGAAGATCGCAAGCACCGTGGACTGGTACCGGGAACATCTGATGCCGTGGAAGAAGAAATGAGCCGCCGCCCCTACGTCCGTGAGGTTTCGAAATCGCGCTGGTTCCTCGGCCAGCCGCGCTACCTGCGCTACATGGCGCGCGAGCTGACCTGTGTCTTCATCGGCGCCTATTCCGTGCTTCTGCTTGTCGCCCTCAAGCGGCTGTCGGAAGGGCGCGAGGCGTACGAGGCCTTCCTGCAGGCGCTGGCGAGCCCCGCCGGCATCGTGTTCCAGGCCGTCACGCTCGCGTTCGCGCTCTACCACACGGTTACCTGGTTCAACGTGACGCCCAAAGCCATGCCGATCCAGATCGGGGAGGCGTTCGTGCCGGGCGGCGTCATCATCGGCGCCCACTACGCGGGGTGGGCGGCGGTGACGGTGCTCGTGCTGGTCCTGGCGGAAGCGCTCTGAAATGGCGAAATCCAGCAAACCCGTCGTCTGGGGCCTGTTCGCGGCCGGCGGCACGGTCACCGCATTCGTGACGCCGGTGCTGGTCCTGCTGACGCTGCTCGCCGCACTGGGACACGTGGTCGGATTGCTGGCCTATGACGGGCTTCACGCCTTCGCCTCCCACTGGCTCGGCAAGTCGCTGCTGTTCGCGATCGTATTCCTCTCGCTGTGGCACGCCGCCCACCGGCTGCGCATCACGCTGCACGATCTGGGCGTCCGCAGCGACACGCCGGTCGCGGTGGTAGCCTATGCCGCCGCCCTCGCGGGATCCGTGGCGGCCGCCGTGTATCTGCTGCGCATCTGAATCATGAGAATGCTTACGGAAAGCGCGAACGTCGATGTGCACCCCGCGGGGCCGGGCGGAGCGGGATGCCCCGCGACCGTTCCCCTGCCCCGTTACCTGGAGCAGACCTACTGGTGGGCCTACCTCCATCCGAGGGGCGTGCGATTCTTCGAGCGCCAGTGGCTGGTCAACCTGATTCTCTGGGGCAACTACGCAAGGCTGCGCGATGCGGTTCTTTCCGAAATGGGCGCGCCGGCACGAAGGAAGGTACTGCAGGTCGCCTGCGTCTATGGGGACTTCACCGCGCGGCTGGCCGAATGCATCGCTCCGGAGGGCTGCCTGGACGTCGTGGATGTCGCGCCGGTGCAGCTCGACAATCTGCGCAGAAAAATCGGCACGCGACCAGGTGTCCTGCTGCACCACCAGGATTCGGCGAACCTCGCCTTCGCCGACGCCAGCTATGACGACGTGATCGTGTTTTTCCTCCTCCACGAGCAGCCGGAATCCGCCCGCGCCCGGACCGTCCAGGAAGCGATTCGGGTAGTCCGTCCCGGGGGCAGGGCCATCTTCGTCGACTACCACCGGCCGGCCTGGAGCAACCCGTTCCGCTACCTCATGATGCCGGTGCTGAGCATGCTGGAGCCGTTCGCTCTCGAGATGTGGATCAAGGACATCCTCGAGTGGGTGCCGGCAACCGCTCGGCCCGTCGCGCTGGAAAAAAAGACCTATTTCGGAGGGCTGTACCAGAAAGTCGTCATGATGCGGTGAGGCGGGCGGCGCGCCGTCCTGGCGCGCCCCGTTGCGGGTCGGGCACACCCCGGCTTACAAAGTCTTACATCCTGTAACACGCCCTTTGGTGCAAGCTGTGAACGGGGACGGCCCGGGAACGTTCATACGGGTACGGCCCCCGCCTGGCGCGATTCGCAACGCCCGTGCCGGGCGGAGCGATGGCACGAGGAGGCAACGATGAGAACATTCTATAAATCGGCGATCACCGGATCGCTCGCCCTGCTGCTCGCGGCTTCGGTGGCGCTCGCGCAGGATCGTACCGCGTTCAGGCAGGAAGAGCTCGACCAGATGCTGGCGCCGGTCGCGCTCCACCCCGATTCCCTTCTCTCGCAGATCCTGATGGCGGCAACCTATCCGCTCGAAGTGGTCCAGGCCGCGCGCTGGTTGCGCGCGAATCCCGGCCTCGAGGGACAGGACGCGGTGACGGCCGTGGAACCGATGGAATGGGACCCCAGCGTCAAGTCACTGACGGCGTTTCCCCAGATCCTCTCGATGATGGACGAGAAACTCGATTGGACCGAGCGCCTCGGTGAAGCCTTCCTCGCGCAGCAAGAGGACGTGATGAACACGGTGCAAGGCTTGCGCCGGCGCGCGGAGGCGGCGGGCAACCTGCGGTCGGGCGACCGGATGCGGGTCGTGCGGCAGGGAGAAGCCATCGTCATCGAGCCGCCCGCGCCCGACGTGGTCTACGTTCCCCACTACAGCCCGGCCGTGGTCTACGGACCGTGGTGGTGGCCGGCCTACCCGCCTGTGTATTGGACTGAGCCGCTGGCGTACTACGCCGTTCCCGCGCACCGGCCCGCGTTTTTCTGGGGCACCGGGATCGTGATCTCGGCCGGATTTTTCTTCGGCCACTTCGACTGGCCGCAACGGCAAGTGACCGTGGTGCACGTGCAACACCGTCACCCGGCGCGCATCCACTCGGCCTGGCGGCACGATCCGGCCCATCGCCGCGGGGTGCCGTTCCGCTACACCGCCCCGCACGCGCGATTCGAGCCGCGCGGGATCCCCGGCGCGCGGCGCGACGCGGTCCGAAGCACTGTGGCACGGCCCGAGCGGCACGCCGGCGACAACCGTCCGGCGGATATCCGCCAGCAGCGAGTGGAGGAGCGCCGCAACGCCCTTCGGGAGAGGCGCAATGCGCAGCCGGAAGGACGCGGTGCTCAAGGGGATCGCCGCGCGCGGCCGGGGGGTCCAGAGCGTTTCGCGCAAGCTGCCACTGACCGGCGCGGCCAGCTTGGGCCGGCGCCGCGCCCGCATGCGCCCGCCGTCCTGCCGCGGACGACTGCCGCCGCAACCGTGACCCGTGCCGTGACTTCCCCCGTCGCCGCGGCTCCGGTTGCGCGTTCGGAGCGGCGTACGGACACCCCGGCTGTGGGCATGCAAGCCGCCACGCGGCAGGCGCTGGAACGCGCCCGCTCCGTCCCGAGTCGCAATGGCAGCGACTATAGCCGGCGACCCGACATGGCGCGCCGAATCACGCCCCCTCCGCGGCCGGTGGCAAGCGGCCCCGCGCCGCGCCCGTCGGCCAGCGCCCCGAATCGGGCGTCGCGCATCGAGGACGCCCAGCGCCGCGGCGGCGCCCAAGCGCAGACCAGCCAGCGTGTAGCCGCTCGGCCGGCCGCGACGCCGGCCACACGTCCTGGCGCCGTCCAGCGGCCTAGGCCTGTTCGAGTGCCTGCTGGAAATCGTCCATGAGATCGTCGATGTCCTCGATGCCTATCGACAGCCGGATAAGCGAATCGGCGATGCCCATCTCGGCGCGGCGCGCCGGTCCCATTTCCCAGTAGATGGTGTGGGCGATCGGGATCGCAAGCGTCCGGTTGTCCCCAAGGTGACTGGACGAGATGACCAGCTTCAGCCGGTTGAGGAAATCGAAGCAGTCGATGCCATCGGCCAGTTCGAAGCTCATCAACGCGCCATAGGCCCTGAACAGCTCCCCGGCGAGCTTGTGCTGCGGGTGATCCTCGAGGCCCGGGTAGTACACCTTCTTCACCTTCGGATGCCGGGCCAGGAAACGGGCTAGCTGCAGCGCATTGGCGCAGGACCTCTCCATCCGCAGCGCCAGGGTCTCCGCGCCGGTCGCGAGGCGATGCGCGACCTCGGCGGCAAGGGTGCCGCCCACGTCACGCAAGCCCTTCTTGCGGATCTGCAGCAAGCCCCACAGGGCGGGTTTGGTCGTCTTGTAGGTGTCGTGAATGTTCGGAAAGCGCGTCCAGTCGAACAGGCCCGTATCCGTCACCGCGCCCCCCAGGGCGTTGCCGTGCCCGCCGATGTACTTGGTCAGTGAATTGATGACCAGTCCCGCCTGGGTCCGCTTCGGCCGGAACAGGTAGGGCGATGTCATCGTGTTGTCGACGAAGTAAAGCAGCCCGCGGCTCGCGCAAAGCGCTCCGATGCGCGCGAGGTCGGCGATCTGGGTGCATGGATTGGCGATGGTCTCCACGAACACGAGCCGGGTGTTGGGGCGGATGGCCCGGGCAACGTTGTCCACGTCGGTCGCGTCGACAAAGCTGACCTCGCAGCCCAGAGCGCGGAAGGTGTCGAACAGGCTGTTGGTGTTCCCGAACAGGAACGAGCTGGATACCACATGGTCGCCGGCGCGCAATAACGCGACGAAAGTGGCGGCAATGGCGGCCATGCCGGTGCTGAACGAGGCGGTGGCGATGCCGTCCTCCATCTTGCTGACCTTCGCTTCCAGCGCGGCCGTGGTGGGATTGCCCTGCCGGCCGTAAACGTAGCCGGGCAGCTCGCCCTTGAACACTCTCGCCAGGTCCCGCGCGTCGGGATAGCCGTACGCCACGGCCACGTGCAATGGCTTGTGCACCGAATGATGCTCGATCGGCGATTCGAGATCGGAGTGCAGGATCGTGGTGGTAAATCCGCGCTTCATGGTCTGGCTCCCTCCAGGGGACCGCGCCGCCCCGCGGACGGCCCCAAAAGCAAAAAACCCGGCCAGCTTGCGCGGACCGGGTTCTCCGTCGCTTTAGCTGTATTTGTAACGCGCCCGCAAGCTGATGCTCATCGAGCGAACAGTGATGGTCACTCGACAAGCTCGAGGCCGAGATCGAGCTGGGCGCTCGCCGCCTCCATGTCGGTCATCTTCGCGCCGTCGCGCCGCTGGGCCTCCACGCCGTCGAGGTACTCCTTGGTGATGTCGCCGGTGATGTATACGCCTGAGAAGCACGAGTCCTCGAAGTTGGCGACTTTCGGATTGACGCTGCGCACGTCCTCGCGCAACGCTTCCAGGTCCTGGTAGATCAGCTCGTCGCATCCGATTTCGCGCGCGATTTCGGCCTCGCTGCGTCCGCAGGCGATCAGCTCCTCGCGCGTGGGCATGTCGATGCCGTAGACGTTGGGGTAGCGCACCGGCGGCGCGGCAGAGGCGAAAAACACCTTGCGCGCGCCCGACTCGCGCGCCATCTGCACGATCTCGCGGCTGGTGTTGCCGCGCACGATGGAGTCATCCACCAGCAGCACGTTCTTGCCGCTGAATTCCATCGCGATCGAGTTGAGCTTCTGGCGCACGGATTTGCGGCGCATGCCCTGGCCGGGCATGATGAACGTGCGCCCGATGTAGCGGTTCTTGATGAAACCTTCGCGGTAAGGCAGGTTGAGCCGCTTGGAGAGTTCCATCGCCGCCGGCCGGCTCGAATCCGGGATCGGGATCACCACGTCGATGTCGAGCTGGCGGTACTGGCGCTTGATCTTCTCCGCGAGGCTCTCCCCCATCCGCAGCCGCGTCTCGTAGACCGAGATGCCGTCGATCACCGAGTCCGGCCGCGCCAGATAGACGAACTCGAAGATGCACGGATTGAGCGAGGGGTCGGGCCCGCACTGCCGGCTGTAGAAATTGCCCTCAGGATCGATCAGGATGGCTTCCCCCGGTGCAACATCGCGCACGACCTGGAAGCCGAGGGCGTCGAGCGCCACGCTTTCGGAGGCGACCATGTACTCGGCGCCCTGCGCGGTCTCGGCGCGCCCGAAGACAAGCGGCCGGATGCCGTGGGCGTCGCGGAAGGCAAGCAACCCGTAGCCGGCGATCATCGCCACGACGGCGTAGGCGCCGCGGCACCGGCGATAGACGCCGGATGCCGCGGCGAAGATGGTCGCCGGATCGAGCTTGTAGTTGGTGGCGTTCTCCTGCAGCTCGTGCGCGAGCACGTTGAGCAGCACCTCGGAGTCGGAATTGGTGTTGACGTGCCGCAGGTCCTGGCGGAACAGCTCGTTCTTGAGGTGCTCGGTGTTGGTCAGATTGCCGTTATGGCCGAGCACGATGCCGAACGGCGAGTTGACGTAGAACGGCTGCGACTCTGCGGCGGACCAGGCCGAACCCGCCGTGGGGTAGCGCGTGTGGGCAATGCCGGAAAAACCCGCCAACGCGCGCATGTTGCGGGTGCGGAAGACGTCGCGCACCATGCCGGGCCCCTTGTGCATGTGGAAGGTGGAACCCTCGGCGGTGACGATGCCGGCCGCGTCCTGGCCGCGGTGCTGCAGCACCATCAGCCCGTCGTAGAGCAGCTGGTTGACCGCATTCTTGGCGACGACCCCGACGATCCCGCACATGACGCGTCCTCAGTGGCTCTCAATCATACGTGATGCGTTGCGACAAATCCGCCGGCAGCCACGCCTTGATGCTCCCGGCGAACGCCTCCAGCGGATCGCTCAATAGCGCATTGCGCCATACGGCCTGGCGGGGCAGCGACGTCAGCCCCGCCAGCAATACGATGATCAGCACCACCAGCGCGCCCCGGGCGAGCCCGAACAGCCCCCCCAGCAGCCGGTCCTCCAGGCCGAGACCGGCGCTTTTTACCAGTTTGGAGGCCACCATGGCAAGCACGCTCATCGCGATCAGCACCGCGAGGAAAACGCACAGGAAGCCGGCCAGCAGCCTCAGCCCCTCGGTCGGTATCGCCTCCGGCAGCCACTGCGCGGCCATGCCCGCCAGCAGGTTCGCGGCGACGAACGCCGCCACCCAGGCGGCGAGCGCCAGTACTTCGCGCGTGAGGCCCCGTATCACGCTAAGCAGAACCGATAATCCGACGATGACGAGCACGGCGATGTCGAAAAGCGTCATCTCGTGGTGATATTGCCGTTCAGGTTCAGCGCCTTCAGCTGCTCGCGCGCCTTCTCCGCGGCAGCGCGCGACGCGAACGGTCCCGCCCGCACCCGCGTCACGTCACCCTTCGAGGTCTTGACCACCTCGGTGTAGGACCGGATGCCGGCGGCGGCAATCTGGCCCTGGATCTGCTTGGCCCTTTCGGCGTCGGCGAGCGCGATCACCTGCACCACGAACTTCCCGAGGGAGCGGGCGGCGGGCTTGGCCGTTCTCGCCGCAGGCGCGGCCGGCTCCTTGGCTGAAGCGGCCGTCACCGGTTTTACCGGCTCTGCGATCGCTGACTTCTCGACCGATTTGGAGGCTTCTTGCGAAGGCGCAATCCGGGCCGGTGCGGCAGCCACGGCGGCGACCTTCCCGGCCTCGTCCGATGGCATGGCCGCCGGTTTGCCTTGCGGCAGCGTCGGGGCGGGTTTGGCGGCCGGCGCCGCAACTGGCGGCACGACCTTGGGGGCGAAGAGGCCCGAGCCGGGTGATGGAATCTCGACCGAGATGCCCTGGCTGGGAGGCTTGGGCTCCGAGTCGAGCACCATGGGCAGCACCACCACGATGGCGGTGACCAACACGATGGCGCCGATCAGGCGCCGCCTTGCGCGCCGTCTAAGCTGCAGCTCTTCGTCGCTGATCGTTCGCGCCATCTGCCGCCGTCAATTTCTCCGCCCGCGTGCAGAAACGGGCTCTTGGGGCACGTCGGATCTAACCCCTGCCCCGGGACTCCGTCAGCTGCATCACCGCGGCCACGGTGTAAAACGATCCGAACACCACAATTCTATCATTTTCCGTCGCCATATCACAGGCTTGCGCGTAAGCAGCCGCGACGTCGTGACACGGAGTGATCGCAATCACACGTGCGAGGATGAGCGCTCGCTCGATCGCGCCGACGTCCGCGCCGCGAGTACCGCCCAGACCGGCTATGAACCAGTGCGCGACCCGCGACTTCATCGCGTCGATCACGCCCGCGATGTCCTTGTCTTTCAGCATCGCGAAAACGGCGAGCGTGCGACCCGCGCGGCCCATGGCTGCCAGGCTTGCCGCGAGCGAGCGCGCCGCCTGCGGATTGTGCGCGACGTCGAGGATCACCGCCGGCCGGCCCGGCAGGACCTGGAAGCGGCCCGGAATTTCCGACCGCAGCAGGCCGGCACGGAGGTCGGTCACGGCGACGGGCAAGCGCTCGCGCAAGCAATCGAGCGCCGCGATCGCCGTGGCCGCATTGCCCAACTGGCACGTCCCGCGCAGCGCGGGGTACGGCAGGGCGCCGCGCTTGCCGCGCGGCCCCCAGTATTGCCATTCCCTGCCGCGGGGTGTGGCGCCGAAATCGACGCCGATCCGCAGCAACCGCGCCCCGGTCTCCCGGGCGTGGCGATCGAGGCTGGCCGGAGGCGCGGGATCGCCGCACACGGCCGGTTTGCCGGCGCGGAAAATGCCCGCCTTCTCGAAGCCGATCGCCTCGCGGTCTCCCCCGAGGAAATCCACGTGGTCGATGTCCACGGAGGTGATCACCGCGCAGTCCGCGTCGAACACGTTGACGGCGTCGAGCCGCCCGCCGAGGCCCACCTCCAGCACGGCGGCATCGAGGCGGCTGCGGGCGAGCAACCACATCGCCGCAAGCGTTCCCATCTCGAAATACGTCAACGGAACGGCGCCGCGGGCCCGCTCGACGGCCGTGAACGCCCGCACGAGATCGGCGTTGGACGCCTCGGTGCGCGAGACGCGCACCCGCTCGTTGTAGCGCAGCAGATGCGGCGAGGTATAGCAGCCGACCCGGTAGCCCGCAAGATGCAGGATGCCCTCCAGCATCGCGCACACCGAACCCTTGCCATTGGTCCCGCCGACCGTGATGAGCGGGAAGGCCGGCGCCAGCCCAAGCGCCCGCTTCACCCGTTGCACGCGCTCCAGCCCCAGCGCGATCGCCTGCGGGTGCAGCCGCTCGATGTACGCCAGCCAGTCCGCGAGCGAGCCCGGCTCCTTACCAGCGGTCACGACTCACGACTCACGATTCACGACTCACGGAGAGGAGGGTCGCGATTTCGCGACCCGGCGTTCTAGCAGTGTGTCGGACCTTGGGTTCCGCACGGGTTTTCGCAGGCCACCGCCATCCTGATCTGCGGTGCCGGCGGGCGACACACCGCTGAATGGAACGACCGGTTAGAATGGGTTGCAGTCAACCGCAACGGCTTCGGTACGTTGGATAATCAGGGCATATAAATACCCCATTTCAGCCTGTCGGCTCCGCGCTACCCAGGATCGACTACCCATGCGTTCACACCGACTTTTCATGGCACCCAGTTCGACAGGCTGCTAGGCCGCCGGCGGCAGCTTGAGCAGCATCGTCAGCAGGCCGGCGAGCCGGTCGCGCATCTCGCGGCGGTCCACGATCAGGTCGACCGCGCCGTGCTTGACCAGGAACTCGGAGCGCTGGAACCCCTCCGGCAGCGTCTCGCGCACGGTCTGCTCGATGACCCGCGGGCCGGCAAAGCCGATGAGAGCGCCCGGTTCCGCGATCACGATGTCGCCGATCATGGCGAAGCTCGCCGATACCCCGCCCATCGTGGGATCGGTCAGCACGGTGAGGAACGGCAGGCGGTCGCGGTCGAGCTGGGTCAGCGCGGCGCAGGTCTTGGCCATCTGCATGAGCGAAAGCAGGCCCTCCTGCATGCGCGCGCCGCCGCTCGCGGTAATGCAGAGATAGGGCAGCCGCTGCTCGACGCAGACCTGGACGCCGCGCACGAAACGCTCACCCACCACCGAGCCCATCGAGCCGCCGAGAAAGCCGAACTCGAAGGCGGCCGCCACCACCGGGATCGTCTTGATCGACCCCTGCATCACGACCAGCGCGTCCTCCTCGGAAGTCTCGTTGCGCGCTTCCTCCAGCCGCTCGGTGTAGCGCCGGCTGTCCTTGAACTTGAGGGTGTCGACCGGCGCGACCTCGGCGCCGATCTCGTAGCGTCCCTCCCGGTCGAGCAGGCAGTCGAGCCGCTCGCGCGCCGAGATGCGGATGTGATGCGAGCACTTGGGACAGACGTAGAGGTTCTTCTCGAGGTCCGCGCGGTAGAGCACCGCCTCGCACGATTCGCACTTGCTCCACAACCCCTCCGGCACGACCTTCCGGGGGCTGCCGGCGTCGCGCTTGATCTTGGGCGGGAGCAGCTTCTGGAGCCAGCTCATAAGGCCGCCTCCGCGATCACGGCGGTCAACCGGATGGCATCGTGTCGGCAGCCTTTATTCATGTCTTGACGGCGGAGAGCTCATCAAGCGCTTCGCGGATGGGAGTCAGAAAACGCATGGCCTCTGAAGTCACCTTGTCTTGCGGCGCCTTCTCCATCTGCTGAATCAAGGCGCTACCGATCACTACCGCATCCGATACCGCGGCGATCACCTTGGCGGTCGCCGCATCGCGGATGCCGAAGCCCACGCCTACCGGCAGCCCCGTGAACCGGCGCACGTGTTGCACTCGCCTCGCGACGTCGGAGAAATCGATATGCGACGCACCGGTCACGCCCCTCAACGAAACGTAGTACAGATAGCCGCGGCCAAGCTTCGCAACCTCGCCGAGCCGCTCATCCGTCGTCGTGGGCGAGAGCAGGAATATCGTATCGAGACCGCGCGCGTCGAGCAATTCCACCAGCGATTGCGCCTCCTCGGGGGGATAGTCCACCACCAGCACGCCGTCGGCGTCCGCCGCCTTCGCCGCGTCCGCGAATCGCTCCAGGCCCAGCGCCTCGAACGGGTTGGCGTAGCCGAACACCACCACGGGCGTCGCGCGGTCGGTCCTGCGGAACTCGACGACATGATCCAGCACCCGCTTCAATGATTCGCCGTGCTTCAACGCCCGCTCGCTCGAGCGCTGGATCACGGGACCGTCGGCCATGGGGTCCGAGAACGGCACCCCCAGCTCGATCACGTCCGCGCCGGCTTTTGCGAGCGCGTGCATCAGCGGCACCGTGAGTTTCGGGTCAGGGTCGCCGGAGGTGATGAAGGGGATGAGCGCCTTCCTCCCCTGCTTCTTCAGCGCTGCGAAGGTGGCGGCGATGCGCGACATATCTACCGAGGGACGAGGGATGAGGGATGAGGGATGAGGAAGAACCTTAAACAAACCACCTTGCCCCCCGCCTTAGCAGCCCGTCGGACTTAGGTGTCGGACAGGCTGCTAACAGCAAAACCGCCTGCGGATTTCGAATGAAACCCGGGATAGCGACCCTTATTGCCCTGCAAAAGGCGGACGAGTAGGCTCGAAATGAAGTTTTCATTGCTTTTTGCCCCCCGCTTGATGCCCGAGCGCTCGGCCACCGTGTGCATGTCCTTGTCGCCGCGGCCGGAGAGGTTGACCAGCAGGATCTGGTCCTTGCCCATCTTCGGGGCGATCTTCGCGGCGTACGCCAGCGCGTGCGCCGACTCGAGCGCCGGCATGATGCCCTCCAGGCGGCACAGGTCGTGGAACGCCTGCAACGCTTCCTCGTCGGTCACCGAAACATATTCGGCGCGTCCGCTGTCCTTGAGCCAGGCATGCTCGGGGCCGACCCCGGGATAGTCGAGCCCCGCCGAAATCGAGTGGGTCTCGAGGATCTGGCCGTTCTCGTCCTGCAGGAGATAGGTGCGGTTGCCGTGCAGCACGCCGGGCTTGCCTGTGCAGAGCGTGGCCGCGTGCTGGCCGCTTTCGAGCCCGTGGCCCGCGGCCTCGACGCCGATCAGCCGCACGGCTTCGTCCGGGATGTAAGCGTAGAAGATGCCCATGGCGTTCGATCCACCGCCGACGCAGGCGAGAACGGCATCCGGCTGGCGTCCAGCCAGCTCCGGCATCTGTTCGCGCGCCTCGCGCCCGATTACCGACTGGAAATCCCGCACCATCACCGGGTAGGGATGCGGACCCGCCACGGTGCCGATGATGTAGAACGTGTTCTCGACGTGCGTTACCCAGTCGCGCATCGCTTCGTTCAATGCGTCCTTCAGCGTCTTCGAGCCGCTCTCGACCGGCACGACGGTCGCGCCGAGCAGTTTCATGCAATAGACGTTCTGTACCTGGCGCCTGACATCTTCCGTGCCCATGTAAACCACGCATTCCATGCCATAGCGTGCGGCAATCGTGGCGGCCGCCACGCCGTGCATGCCAGCGCCGGTTTCCGCGATCACGCGCCGCTTGCCCATGCGCCGCGCCAGCAGCGCCTGGCCGATCACGTTGTTGATCTTGTGCGCGCCGGTATGGTTGAGGTCCTCGCGCTTGAGATAGACCTGCGCGCCGCCGAAGCGCTCGGACCAGCGCCGCGCGTGGTAAACCGGGCTCGGGCGGCCGACGTAATGCTTGAGCTCGTGGGCGAATTCCGCCTGGAATTCTGGGTCGTCACGGTAGCGGGCGTATGCGGCCTTCAGCTCATGCAGCGCCTGGATCAGCGTCTCGGCGACGAACACGCCGCCATACGGCCCGAAATGGCCCCTCGCGTCGGGGAGATCATACATCAGCACTGCGCACCCCCTTGATGAACGCCGCGATCCTCGCCGCGTCCTTAACGCCCTTCGTGGACTCGACGCCGCTCGATACATCCACCGCACTCGGCCGCACGCGGCGCACGGCATCCATGACATTCTCCGGGGTCAAGCCGCCTGACAGGATGATCGGCAGCGGCAACCCGCGTGGAATCAGGCTCCAGTCGAAGGCGGCGCCGCTTCCGCCGTGCAACCCCTCGACGTAGTTATCGAGCAGCAGCGCCTTGGCATCGTGATAATCCCGTGCGTATTGTAGCAAATCCACCCCCGGTCTCATTCGCACCGCCTTGAGATAAGGCCGGTCGAATTTCCTGCAGAACTCGGGCGTTTCGGCCCCGTGGAACTGAAGCAGCTCGACCCGCGCCTCCGCCAGGGTCGCGCGCACGGCTTCCGCCGGCGCATCCACAAACAGACCCACGGTGGTAATGAACGGGGGCAACGCGCGGATGATCTCAGCGGCGCGCCCTGGCGTGACGCAGCGCGGACTCCTGGCGTAGAACACCAGCCCGATGGCGTGCGCGCCGGCGCGCGCCGCGGCGAGCGCGTCCTCGACACGCGTGATACCGCAAATCTTGACGGCAGTTGCCATTGCGTTAGTAAGTCATGTCACCGAGGGTCGCGCGCGGCGCCTCGGGAAGGCCCCACCGCGCGTCGTACACGACGCGCGAGAGATACAGCCCGGCCGCCTCGAACGTGGGCGCCGCGCGTTTGCGATCGCGGCCCGCCAGGACTTCGCCCACCCATTCCGGAGCATACTTGCCCTTCCCGACGTAGACCAGGCAACCGACGATGTTGCGCACCATGTGGTGCAGAAACGCGTTGGCCTGAAAATCGAACACCAGATAATGGCCGCGGCGCGCAACAGCGAGGCGCTCGAGCCTGCGCACCGGCGAGCGTGCCTGGCATTCCGCGCTGCGAAAGGCGCTGAAATCGTGCTCCCCGATCAGCAGCCGTGCCGCCCGCTGCATTTTCTCCAGGTCCAGCGGGACATGAAACCACCCGACCCGGGCGTGGTCCGCCGCGGGCCGCACCGGGTGATTGAGCAGCAGATAGCGGTAGCATCGCGCGAGCGCCGAGTAGCGCGCGTGGAAGTCCTGCGCCACCTGCCGTGACCAGCTGACCGCACAGGCGGGAGGCAGCAGCGCGTTGACGCCCCGGACCCAGGCGGTACCGGGCCGCTCCGCGCCGGTGTCGAAATGCACCACCTGGGCAAGCGCGTGCACGCCCGCGTCGGTGCGACCGGCGCTCACCGTATCGACGGGCGCGCCCGCAACCTCCGCAAGCGCCCGCTCGATGGCGTCCTGCACCGAGCAGCCCTGCGGCTGGGTCTGCCAGCCGCAGAACCGGCTGCCGTCGTATTCCACGCCCAGTGCGATTCTCACAATCCTATCCCGCGCCCTTTACCAAAAGAAAAACCGCGACAGCTCGCGCTGCCGCGGTTCGATCCGTCCGGACCCTGCGGTCAACCCAGGCTGTCCAACAGGGCCTGTGCCTGCGCTTTCTGCTCGGCGTCGCCTTCCTTGATGACTTCCTGCAGGATTTCCTTGGCGCCGTCCTTGTCGCCCATCTCCTGATAGGCCTTGGCCAGATCGAACTTGGTCTGGACGTCGTACCAATGGCCATCCTTCTCCCCGCCGGCGGCCGCGGGCTCCGCCTTGGCCGCGCCCCCGAGGTCAAGGTCGGGTACTTCGAGATTGAAATCGAGGCCGCCGGCGTCCGCGCTTGGGGCGGCCGGCGGTGTCGCGGCGGTGGCCGGCTCCTCGGCAACCTTGGGAAGTTCGATCTGGAAATCAATCATGCCGGCGTCCTGGGCCGGCGCTGCCGCGGCCTCGGCAGGGGCGGCCGCAGCAGGAGGCAGTTCCAGCGCGAAGTCCGGCGCTGCCGCCGCGGGCGCTGCCGCCGGCTCGCCCGCGCCCAGGTCGAGGATGGCGGTTTCGGCACCGGCCGCCTCCCCGGCGGCGCCCGCATCGAGCGTGATGTCGGTAGTCGTGCCGGTTTCACCCAGACCGAGATCGAGGTCCAGATCGGCCGCGCCCGCCGCCGCTGGGGTTACCACCGCGGCGGCACCCTTGCCGGCCGCATACAGGGCATTGCCGGGATCCAAGGCGTACCCCATTGCCGCCGCCTTGATCCAGTTATCGCCCGCGCCGCCGGTCAGCTTGTTCAAATCACCGGCCACCTTGCCGAACGCGGCCTTGTCCTTGCGCGCGGAATAGACCTCGAGCAGCTTCAGCTGCACATCCTCGCGCTTGGGATTCTTGGCAAGCGCTTCCTTCAGAATCTCTTCGGCCTGAGTATCGCGCCCGTACGCGATGTAGACCTCGGCCTCCGCCAGCGGATCGACCTCTTCGGCCGCCGCTGCGGACGGCTCGGCGGCGGCTTCCGCGGTCACAGCGGCTGCCCCCGCTGCGGCGGCAGCCGCCTTGCTCAGCTTGGGTTCTTCCGGCGCCGTCTCGGCACGCGAGCGCCGGCGGCGCATCATCCAGAACGCGAGGCCACCAAGCACGATGACGCCGCCGCCCGCGCCGAGGTAGAGCGGATCGGTCAACGCCCCGATGATCTGATCCACCAGCTCCGGCTCCTTGGGCTTGGGCGCAGGAGCGCGTTTCGGCGCCGGCTTGGCCGCGGGCGCAGGCTTGGGCGCCGGCGCGGCCGCTTCCGGTTTTGGCGGCTCCGGTTTGGCGGGCTCCGGTTTCGCCGCAACCTTGGCTTCCGGCTTTGCCGCCGCCTGCTGCTGAACGGCGGCCATTCCCGGGCTCTTCAGCTCGACCAGCTTCTGCATATCCTTGATGGTCTTCTCGAGTTGGGCGATGCGCTCGTTGGCTTCGCCGAGCGCTTTCTCGCGCGCTACCAGTTCTTCCTCCAGCGACCGGATGCGCTCGGCGGTGCTGCGCGGCTTGTCCTTGGCGGCCTTGGCGCCGAGGGGCTCGCCCTTCGACACCCGCACCACGTCTTTCGCCTCGCCGGCGGCGGCCTTGTCCTCGACCTTGGTGGTGATCCTGCCGCTCACCGCAGTGCGTCCCGCGGCTGGAACCGTTCCCGCAGTCTCGGCAAGCCTCTGACGATAGGCGTTCCAGTCGGCGACGTGAGTGCGGTACTCCTTCACCGCCTCGCCGCGCCCGATCCCCGCGATTTCCTCCCTGTCCGGCACGCGCAGGATCTTGCCGGCGCGCACCAGGTTGAGGTTTTTCCGGATGAACGCCTCGGGATTGCTGCGATACAGCGCCACCAGCATCTGCTCGAGGGTGACGCCTTCCGGCATCACGCTTGTCGCGATCTTGCCCAGCGTCTCGCCACGCTGGATCGGGCCATATTCGTTGCCGCCCGCCATCGGGGCCACCGGGGCGCTGGGCCTGGTCATCAGGCTGCTCACGTCGGGTGCGGCGGCCGCTGGCGGCGCGGCGGGCTCAGGCGCCGGACGCGCCTCCGGCACGGCGGAAATCGCCGGCGCGGGGGGGGCCGGGGCAACGCCCGGTGGGTCGAGAAGAGCGGTGTACTCACGCGTGAGACGCCCCGCCGCCCACGACAGTTCGACCAGCAGGTCGATGAACGGCTCGTTGACCGGGCGGGTCGTGACGAGCTTCAGGTAAGGCTGCCCGCCCGGCCGCCGTTCGATCGTCAGGCGTGCGCCCGTCAGTGCCGTGTTGTACTGCAAATTGGCCAGCCGATAGGCGTCGGGCTGCGCGAGACGGGCGTTGAGCGAGCCGAGTTCCTCCTTGCTTACCGCGATCAGCTCGATCTCCGCGACGAGCGGCTGCCCCAGAGCCGACAGGACGTTAAGTCTCCCCAGGCCAGCCGCGCCAGCGATGCACGGCAGCAGCGCGACGACCAGCGCCACCAGCCATGTCTTAACGCGGAAGTCACGCACGACGGCTCCCTTAGGGTTTTTTTCGGATAAAAAGGCTAACATCAATCAGTTAGCGATGCAAGCTCATCATACATCTAACTTTTCACCTGACAGGGCTATTTTTAATCAAATTTCAGCAGGATAGCCCGGCTTCTTCGCTTTCCGCCCGTCATGACGCCGTCCTATGGTTCAGCCTCGATCCGGGAGCGGGAGAGTCGGGATTTCAGGCACCGACTGCCGCCGCGCCGCGCTTGCCGGTCCGGCCCTTGCCGCGCGACAGCATGCCGGCCTCCAGCAGAATGCGCAGCATGCGCCGCAGCGGCTCGGCCGCTCCCCATAGCAGCTGGTCTCCCACGGTGAATGCGGCGAGGTATTCGCTGCCCATCGAAAGCTTGCGCAGCCGGCCGACCGCGATCTGCATGCGGCCGGTCACCGCGGCGGGCGTCAGTTCGCGAATCGAGCTTTCGCGGTCGTTCGGGACGACGCGCACCCACTCATTGGCCGAGGCAATGATCCGCGCCACCTCGTCGAGCGGGACGTCGCGCTTGAGCTTGATCGTCAGCGCCTGGCTGTGGCAGCGCATCGCGCCGATGCGCACGCAAAGACTGTCGATTGGCGTCGCCGGCGCGCCGTAATCCGCTCCCCGACCGAGGATCTTGTTGCTCTCGGCGCCGCCCTTCCATTCCTCGAGCGAGACGCCGTTGCCCAGGTCATTGTCGATCCAGGGGATGAGATTGCCCGCCAGCGGGACACCCCCGAACTGCTCCATCGGCAGCGTGCCGTCGGTCTGCTTGGCGAGCACCCTGCGATCGATCTCGAGAATCGCGGACGCGGGATCGGCGAGCAGATTCCTGACTTCGGCGTTGATGAGCCCGAATTGCGTCAGCAATTCGCGCATGTGCTGGGCGCCGCCGCCGGAGGCCGCCTGGTAGGTCATGCAGGTCATCCATTCGACGAGGTCGCGCTCGAAAAGCCCGTGCATGCCCATCAGCATGCAGCTGACAGTGCAATTGCTGCCGATGTAGTTCTTGATCCCCTTGGCCAGCGCATTGTCGATGAGCGGCCGGTTCACCGGATCGAGCACGATGACGGCGTCGTCGTTCATCCGCAGCGTCTTGGCGGCATCGATCCAGTAGCCGTCCCAGCCTGACGCGCGCAGCTTCGGGTAGACCTCGCTGGTGTAATCGCTGCCCTGACAGGAAACCAGCACCGCATTTGCCGCCAGCGCTTTGAGGTCGTGCGCGTCCGCGACCGGCGGCACCTCCCTGCCGATCGCCGGTCCTTTGCTTCCCGCCTTCGAAGTCGAGAAGAACGTGGGCTCGACCAGGTCGAAGTCGCATTCCGCGCGCATGCGCTCGATCAACACCGAGCCGACCATGCCGCGCCAGCCGATCAGACCTACGGTTGTCATCGATTCAGCCTCACCATCAAGAGGCTCTATTCTATCAATGGGTTAAGCGCCATGGGGGGGCGTTGGTGCAAAAAAACTACAGTGGCGCGCGCCTAGGAGTGTGTCGGGCTTTGCCCCGACACACTCCTTACGCAAAACCGCCCGCAGGCAAACAACAGCTTTGGATTCGAAATACCTGAATTCGCCGCTGCTCCTGCACTTCCTGGTGGCAAAAACACGCTTTTCACTCCGCTCTGATGTAAGTCTGCGGGCGGTTTTGCTGTCAGCAGCCTGTCGGACCATCAAAGTCCGACAGGCTGCTAGAGCGCCGCAACTACCGCATCGCCCATCTCGCGAGTGCCCACCTTCCGGGTTCCGGGTTCGTGAATGTCGGCCGTGCGGTAGCCCTGGGCCAGGACCTGTTTCACTGCCGCTTCGATACGGTACGCCCATTCATCCTGGTTGAACGTGTAGCGCAGCATCATCGCCGACGAAAGGATCGTCGCCAGCGGGTTGGCCATGTCCCTGCCGGCGATGTCCGGGGCCGAGCCGTGTATGGGCTCGTAGAGGCCCTTGCCGGCGGCGTCGAGCGACGCAGAGGGCAGCATGCCGATCGAGCCGGTCAGCATCGAGGCCTCGTCCGAAAGGATGTCGCCGAACAGGTTGCCGGTGACGATCACGTCGAACTGCTTCGGCGCTCGCACGAGCTGCATCGCCGCGTTATCCACGTACATATGCGAGACAGCGACCTGCGGGAATTGCTTCGCCGCGTCGTTCACGACTTCCCGCCAGAAGCGGCTGGTCTCGAGGACGTTTTCCTTGTCCACCGAGCACAGTTTCTTGTTGCGCTTCAACGCCGCCTGGAAGCCGACCTCGGCGATGCGCCGGATCTCCGGCTCCGAATAGTGCATGGTGTCGTAGCCTTCGCGCTCGCCGCGGGCGTTCGAGCGCCGTCCGCGCGGCTCGCCGAAATAGATGTCGCCGGTCAGCTCGCGCACGATCAGGATGTCGAGGCCGGACACGACTTCCGGCTTGAGGCTCGATGCCCCGACCAGTTCCGGGAACATCAGCGCCGGGCGCAGGTTGGCGAACAGGCCCAGCTCCTTGCGGATGCGCAGTATCCCCTGCTCCGGGCGCTGCGGGCGCGGCAATGCGTCGTAGCGGGGCCCGCCGACCGCACCGCATATCACGGCATCGGCCGCCTTCGCGAGCTTCAGGCTCGGCTCGGGCAGCGGGTCGCCGTGCGCATCGACGCCGGCGCCGCCGAACGGAGCTTCCTCGAGCTCGATCTTGAGCCCGTCGCGCGCGAGCGCCTTCAGGACCTTCACCGCCTGCGCGACGATCTCCGGCCCGATGCCATCGCCAGCAAGTATTGCAACTTTCATCTGCGATCAGGATTGAGGATTGAGGATTGAGTGTCAGAAAGCGCGACAGGCGATCCTGGGTACGCAATCGGGCTCAATCCTCAGCCCTCTATCCTCAGTCCCGCGTTTAGAACAGCCACGGCTGGCGCTCGCGGTGCTTTGCCTCGAACACCCTGATCTGGTCGGCGTGCTTCAGCGTGAGCCCAATCTCGTCCAGCCCGTTCAACAGGCTGTGCTTGGCGAACGGGTCGATGTCGAACTTGAAGCCCTCCCCGCCCGGCGCGGTCACCGTCTGCGCCTCGAGGTCCACCGCGAGCCGGTAGCCCTCGATTCCCTGGGCGTCCTTGAACAGCCGGTCCACGGTTTTCGCGTCGAGCCTGATCAGCAGCAGCCCGTTCTTGAGGCTGTTGTTATAGAAGATGTCCGCGAAGCTGGGCGCGATCACGGCCTGGAAGCCGTATTGCAGCAGCGCCCACGGCGCGTGCTCGCGCGAGGAGCCGCAGCCGAAGTTCTCGCGCGCGAGCAGCACGGTGGCGCCCCGGTAGCGCGGCTGGTTCAGCACGAAATCGGGATTGAGCGGGCGCTTCGAATGGTCCATGCCGGGCTCGCCGTGGTCGAGGTAACGCCACTCGTCGAAGAGATTCGGGCCATATCCGGTGCGCTTGATGGACTTCAGGTACTGCTTGGGGATGATGGCGTCGGTGTCCACGTTGGCGCGATCCATCGGCGCCACCAGCCCTTCCTGCCTCACGAACTTTTCCATATTACATTTTCCGCACGTCGACGAAATGCCCCGCGATCGCCGCGGCAGCGGCCATTGCGGGGCTCACGAGGTGGGTCCGCCCGCCCGGGCCCTGCCGGCCCTCGAAATTACGATTCGAAGTCGAGGCGCAGCGGTCGCCGGGCGAAAGCAGGTCGTCGTTCATGCCCAGGCACATCGAACAACCCGGCTGGCGCCACTCGAAGCCGGCGGCGGTGAAAATCCTGTCGAGCCCTTCCTTTTCGGCCTGCTGCTTCACCAGGCCCGAGCCGGGCACGACGATCGCGAGCTTGATATTCGACGCGACGCGCTTGCCCTTGACCACCTGCGCCGCCGCGCGCAAGTCCTCGATGCGCGAGTTGGTGCAGGCGCCGATGAACACCTTGTCGGGCTGAATCTCGGTAATGGGCGTGTTGGGTTTCAAGTCCATGTACTTGAGCGCGCGCTCCATCCACTCGCGCTGCACCGGGTCCTTTTCCTGTGCGGGATCGGGAACCTTGCCGTCGACGGTCGTCACCATCTGCGGATTGGTTCCCCAAGTGACCTGCGGCCGGATCTCCGCCCCATTCAGTGTCACCACCTTGTCGAATTTCACGTCTGGATCGGAAACCAGCGTGCGCCAGTAAGCGGCCGCCTTGTCCCACATCGCCCCCTTCGGCGCCATCGGCCGGCCATTGACGTAATCGAGCGTCTTCTCATCCACGGCCACCATGCCGGCGCGCGCGCCCGCCTCGATCGACATGTTGCAGAGCGTCATGCGCCCTTCCATCGACAGCGAGCGGATCGCCTCTCCGCTGAACTCGATGGTGTAACCGGTGCCGCCGCCGCTGCCGATGGTTCCGATAATCGCGAGGATCACGTCCTTGGCGGTAACGCCGCGGCCAAGCTTGCCGTCCACCACGATATTCATGCTCTTCGTCTTTTTCATCACCAGGCACTGCGTCGCCAGCACGTGCTCGACCTCGCTGGTGCCGATGCCAAAGGCGAGACAGGCGAACGCGCCATGGGTGCTCGTGTGCGAGTCGCCGCACACCACGGTCATCCCCGGCAAGCTCGCGCCCTGTTCCGGACCGATGACGTGCACGATGCCCTGCTGCCTGTCGAGAAAGGGAAAATAGGCCTTGGCGCCAAATTCCTTCATGTTGGCGTTGAGCGTCTCGACTTGCAGCCGCGATACCGGGTCGGTAATGCCCGCGAGCCCTTTTTCCCAGTTCCGCGTCGGCGTATTGTGATCGGCGGTCGCAACGACGGAATCCACGCGCCACGGCTTCCGGCCTGCGAGCTTGAGCCCCTCGTACGCCTGCGGGCTGGTAACCTCGTGCACGAGATGGCGGTCGATGTACAACAGCGCCGTGCCGTCCTCGCCCTGGTGCGCGACGTGGCTGTCCCACAATTTATCGTAGAGCGTGCGCGCCGTCATATCATGTAGAGGCCGTATCAGGAAAAAGATACGGCCCCTGGAATAGGGGAGCATGAGGGGAGTATTCCCTCATTTGTTTCCTTCGTAACCTCATGGAAACCTTGGATTATCACACATAAGCGCCGCGGGCCGTCAGCCGTCACCAAGTTTGGACGCCTGGCCGTCCCTGCCGTTCACGGCTCACGCTTCACTGAGCTTGAGCTTCCACGCAATCAGCAGCAGGCCCGCCAGAGCGCACGCCGACGCGAGCGAGAACGTCAGCGCGGGGCCCACGCCGGCCCAGGCATAGCCGCTGGCGAATCCGCCCGCCGCGCCGCCCACGCCAAAGGCCAGACTGCCGTAGATCGCCTGGCCGCGCGCCTGGTGGCGGCCGCGGAAGAACTTGTACACGATACCAATCGCAGCAGCGTGAAACGAGCCGAACGTAGCCGCGTGCAGTACCTGCGCGACGAGCAGCACCGCGAGGCTCCCCGGCAGCCAGCCGATCATGAGAAAGCGCGGGATCGCGAGCGCAAAGCTCGCCAGCAGGATCTGGCGCGGGGAAAACGCGCGATAGAGATGCGGCATCCACACGAAGATGCCGATTTCGCAGATGACGCCCAGCGCCCACAACCAGCCGGCGATCGATTTGCTGTAGCCGTGGTCGACGAGATGGATCGTGTAGAAGGTGTAATAGGGCCCATGCGCCGCGGCCATCAGCGCGCACGCCGCGATCAACGCGATCACTTCGGGACGCCTGAGGATGTGGCCGATCGGGAGCTCGTCGGTTGCGTGCGGCGGGGGCCGGGAATCCGGCACCGCCCAGCAGAAGCCGAGCATGCCGCCCATCAGCGCGAGCACGGTCCACAGTACCGCCCCGGTGGACAGGGTGTCGAGCGCGTAGCCGAGACCGACCACCGCCACGATGAACCCCAGCGAGCCCCAGACGCGAATGCGCCCGTAGCGCGCGGTTTCGTCGCCGAGGTGGGAAAGGGTCGTCGCCTCGACGAGCGGCAGCGCGGCACTCCAGAAGAACGTCATCGCGAGCAGCACCACAAACAGCCATGCGAAGTGCGCGCCGGCGAAGACGCCGAGCCATGCAATGGTGCCGGCGGCACCGGCGAGGCGCGCGACGCGCAGGCGGCTCGCGCTGCGGTCCGCCAGCCAGCCCCAAAGGTGCGGCGCGACGATGCGCGTCAGCTGCGGCACCGCCATCAGCACGCCGATCTCCACCGCGGACAGGCCCGCGGCGTCCAGGTACAGGCTGAAAAACGGCGCGAACGCGCCGATATAGGCGAAGTAGAAGAAGTAGAAACCGGCGAGGCGCCGGCGAGGCAGGGCTGATGTCACGCCCCGTCCCTACGCTTCGTCGGGGTCGGGATTCTCGACCGCGGCGGCGGCGCGGAGCTTCTCGATCACGTCATCCGGCGCCTGGGCGGGTATGCGCGGCGTGTCGCACGCAACGTCCGCGTTCTGCGCGCGATGGCGCAGCGCGTGGTCCATGAGCGTCAACGCCATCATGGCTTCGCAGATCGGCGTCGCACGAATGCCCACGCAGGGATCGTGCCGGCCGTGAGTCTCGATCACGGTCGGCTTGCCCGCCGTGTCAATCGTACGCCGCGGCAGCCGGATGCTGGAGGTGGGCTTGATCGCCACGCGCACGACGATGTTCTGACCGGTCGAGATACCGCCGAGTATGCCGCCGGCGTTGTTCGAGAGGAAACCCTGCGGCGTCATCTCGTCGGAGTGCTCGGTGCCCTTCTGCTCCACCGCGCGGAAGCCCGCGCCGATTTCGACGCCCTTCACCGCATTGATGCTCATCATGTTATAGGCGAGGTCGGCATCGAGCTTGTCGTACACCGGCTCGCCCCAGCCCACCGGCACGTTCTGGGCCACGGCGGCGATCAGGGCGCCGCAGGAGTCGCCGGACTTGCGCAGCCGGTCCATGAAATCCTCGAGTTGCGGCACGAATTCCGCGTTGGCGACGAAGAAGGGATTCTCGTAGACGTCATCCCACGACCGGAACGGGATCTTGACCGGCCCGAGCTGCACCATGTGCCCGTGCACAACGATGTCGTATTGTTGTCGCAGCCACTTCTTCGCGATCGCGCCCGCCGCCACGCGCACCGCCGTCTCGCGCGCGGATTGCCGGCCGCCGCCGCGGTAGTCGCGGATGCCGTACTTCTGCAAGTACGTGTAGTCGGCATGCCCCGGCCGGAACAGGTCCTTGATCTTCGAGTAGTCCTTGCTCTTCGCGTCCACGTTGCGGATGAGCAGCGCGATCGGCGTGCCGGTGGTCTTGCCCTCGAACACGCCGGAAAGGATTTCGACGGTATCTTCCTCGCGTCGCTGCGTCACGTGGCGCGATGTGCCCGGCTTGCGGCGGTCGAGCTCGGGCTGGATGTCGGCCTCGCTGAGCGCCATGCCCGGCGGACACCCGTCCACCACGCAGCCGATCGCGGGCCCGTGACTCTCCCCGAAGGACGTCACGCAGAACAGCCTGCCAAGGGTGTTTCCAGACATTTCTTGCCGAAAACTCGAAATAATTCAAAGACAAGTTTAACATAGGGGCACGCACGACCGGCGCGCAGCCATGGCGGACAAACCCGATACCGACAAGTTGAAAGGCCCCGGTGGCATGAATATGCGCGAGCTGCACGAGCTCGTGAAGAAAAGCCATGCGCGCGACCAGGCCACGGGCAAGGTGCACAACAAGCTCGCGCAGCCGCAGAACCGCTGGCAGCGGCTCGTGCGTTACGTCTGGGACAAGAACCGCGGCCGCGGCTAGCCCAACTTCCACAGTTCGCGGGTGTGAATTGCGGTAAATCAAGCAGTTAAGCTCTGCGGTCGCCACTACATTTGCAGCATTGCGGGCGGGCGCAGGCGCTCAGGCAGAGTCAGTCCCAGCCGCTCGATGAGGAGCA
>JACPTK010000079.1 GCA_016192825.1 Betaproteobacteria bacterium
CGGAGATGGATGGCATGGAGCAGACTCCCTAACTTTTTCGCCCAGCGAGAATGAATCGAACCCCTGCCGGCAGCGAGCGCACGATGCGGGCCGGTGCAGCGCGCCGCGGTTCGGAATAGTGCCTATTAATCAGCAAAGTATAGCAGCCGGCGGCATTCCCGGCAATGATGTCGCCGTCGCGATCGCCGACCATGTAGCTGCGCCGCAGATCGATCTTCCAGCGCCGCGCCGCAGTGATCAGCATGCCGGGTTTCGGCTTGCGGCAGGCGCAGCCTTCATCCTGGCGGTGCGGGCACACGCGGATGTCGTCCACTGCAATGCGCGCCCTCAGCTTCGCGTGCATCGCTTGCACCACCGACGCCGGCACCAGGCCATGACCGATGTCCGGCTGGTTGGTGACGACCACGACCAGGAAGCCGGCGCGCTTGAGCGCGCCCACCGCTTTCGGCACGCCCGGAAGCAGGCGGAAATCCTGGAGCCGGCGCGGCGCGTAGGGCTTGCCGCCGCGCACTACGGAGCGGCTGATTACGCCGTCACGATCGAGAAAAACGGCGCGGCGCAAGGACGGGCTACCACTTGGTCGCCTTCTGCTGCAATTTGGGGTGCGACACGAGACAGTGCCAGACGACGGCGTGGAACGCCTCGGTGTGGGGCGTCACGTGCTTCGGGTCCACCGTGGGAACCACCACCACGTGGTCGCCGACCTTCCGGGTGTAGCCGCCGTCGCGTCCGACAACGCCGAAGATGCGGGCGCCGCGCTGCTTCGCGAGGTCGAGCGCCCGCACGATGTTCGGGCTGACGTTGCGCTCGAGATCGCCTCCGCCCACGGAAAACACGAACACGCCGTCCTTGCCGGACAGCTTGCTCACCTCCAGCCACCCGGAAAAGACCGTTTCCCAGCCTTCATCGTTGGTGCGAGCGGTGAGCTCCGACACGTTGTCGGTCGGCGCATAGGCCTCGAAACCGCACAACTTTCGAAAATCGTTCACCGCGTGCCCGCAGTTTCCCGCGCTGCCGCCGGCACCGATGAAGAACAATCGGCCGCCGGCCGCGCGGAGCTCGGCGAGCGCGCTGGCCATGGACTCGACGGCGGCGCGGTCCAGCGACCGGGCGATGGCCGACGCCTGCTCGAAAAACTCCTCTGCATGGGGCATGTTCCAGTATCTCTCGAATCGCTCGAAGACCGGCCGAATTTTACCACCTCCGGCCGCGCCCAAATCCTCGTTCGAGCTCGTATCGGCGACCGGCCAAGCTGAAACGTCCACCGTGATAGACTGGGACGCGACAGGTACTCGATCGAATATGCGGGTTTCCGATGCGCGGGGCGTGACCCGGCCCGCGGGCGCCAGCTGGATTCGCGAAGAAGATGTCACCGTCCCAACATTGTCAGGCCTGCGGCGCAATGCGCCTGCACGAGATCGCGGGCTTCCGGCAGCTCCCGAGAGTGACCTCCGACAGCAAGCCGTTCCGGCAGGGCGGCCGGCTCTTCGTGTGCGAGAGCTGCGGAATGGCGCAGAAGATCGCCGACGCCGAATGGCTGGGCGAGACGGCGGAGATCTACCGCGACTACGAGATGTACCATCAGTCCGCGGCCAACGACCAGCCCGTCTTCGATCCGGTCAGCGGCCGCCCGAGCGGCCGCTGCGAGGTGCTGGCGCGGCGCCTGCTGGAGGCCGGCGTCCTCCCCGCTTCCGGCGCGCTGCTCGACGTCGGCGCCGGCAGCGGCGCCATGCTCGCGGCATTTTCCGCGGCCTGCCGCGGCTGGACGCTGTTCGGGCTGGACCTCGATGACCGCAAGCAACAGGCCCTCGCCGCGATACCGCGGTTTGAACGGCTGTTCACGGTGCCGATCGAGCAATTGCCCCGGCAATTCGATCTCGTCACCTTGATCCATTCGCTGGAGCATTTCCCGGACCCGCTCACGACGCTGCGCGCGCTGCGGGGGAAGATCGCCCCCGGTGGCCGGCTGTTTGTCGAGGTCAATAATGTCGAACGGCAGCCGTTCGATCTGGTCGTTGCCGACCATCTCTGCCATTTCACCCCGCGTTCGCTGGCGTTCATGGCGGCGCGCGCCGGCTACGGCGCCGAATCGGCAAGGACCGATTGGGTAAACAAGGAAATTTCGCTGCTGGCCGCGGCGGAACCCGGGACATCGAAATCCGAATCGAGCGACGCGCGCGCGGCAATCGGGAAAGTCGAGTCCGAAGTCGCCTGGCTGGGCGGCATGCTCGAGCATGCGCGCGCGTTAGCGGAGGGCGCGCGCTTCGGCATATTCGGCACTTCGGTCGCGGCGACCTGGCTCGCGGCCGGCCTCGGCGATGCGGTCGCGTTTTTCGTCGACGAGGATCCCGCGCGCGAGGGCCGCGCGCACCTCGGGCGGCCGATTTTCAAGCCGTCCCAGGTCCCGCAGGGCGCGATCGTCTATCTCGCCTTCGCGCGCGAAATCGCGGACGCGATCCGCGGCCGCCTGGCCGGTCTGCCCGCAACGCTTGCTGCGCCGCCCGCGGTCGTATCGTGAAACGCGCATGATCATGTCCGCCCAGACCCTGTGCGCCGTCTACGATTTCGAGCTCATGCCCTACGCGCTGGGGGATGTGCTCACGTGGAATGTCCAGACCGCCATCCGCTGTGAGGAGCTGGGCCGCGACCGGGTGGATGTCTTCATTTGCCTGGACGAGCGTTTTCCCGCGAACATTTACCAGCGGGACCTGGTGACCGCCGAGAATTGCGGACTGTTCTTCAGCGAGCTCTTCGGCGCATTCGGCACCCACCCCAGGCTGGGAAACGTGTATTTATATCGCCGGCGCGAGGAGGTGCTGCAGCGGTTGCGCGAGCTGGCGCAAGGCGATGCGGCGAATTCGGAATCGCTGGCCGATTACGAGCGGACGCTGGCGCGCCGCGACGACGACGATGCGTTGATCCGATATTTCACGAAATACGTCCAGCGCCACGAGAAAATCAATGCCTTTGCCCGAGAGTTCGGGCGGATTCCGCTCCTGCGCCCGAGCGTAGGCTGCGAGGCTGCCGTGGAGCAGCTGCTCGCGAATCAGTTCGCGGGCGTCAGGCTTGTCGCGATTCACACACGACTCCGTCGCGTCGATGCGGGCTACGGAGGCGCGGTCACCTACTCGCGGGACTCGGATTTCCTGGAGTGGTACGAATTTCTCAAGGAAGCGGGAAGCAAGCATCCGGACGTGCGGTTTGTAGTCGTCGGGCGTCTGCAGGAGAAGCCGCAGGAGTTGCTGAGATTGCCAAATGTTACGAGCCTACGCACCCTGGGGTTGGGGTTGGGGCACGAATTGACCCTTATGCTCCGATGCGATTTGTTTATCGGTACGTCTAGCGGTTTTGCCGCGATGGCCAACTTTTCGGAAATACCCTATTTCATCACCCGTATGACTCAGCGATCGTCTATTGCCTACGACATCGCGCCCGCGGCCGATCGCCTCCCTTTCGCAATTGAGCAGCAACTTTTGGTGTACGAACCAGAGACACTGGAATTGCTGACGCGCCTGCTCGATCGCGGATTGGCAGCGGCGCCACGTCGAGGCGGCGCGTGCGGCGCTTCGACCAATCAAGGGTCCGGCACGAGTCCCAGATTTCGCGAGATATCGGGCGCATGAGGGGAAAACAAGCCATGATCAGCGACGCTTATTGCGCGGTCTACGATTTCGGCCTCATGCCCTATGCACTGGGAGATGTCCTGACCTGGAACGTGCATAGTGCAATCCACTGTGAGCAGCGGGGCCGGGCACGGGTGGACACCTTCATCTGCCTGGACGAATCCATACCTTCGAACCTTTTCCAGCGTGATTTCGTAACCGCCGAGAACAGCCACCTGCTTTTTAACGAGCTTTTTGGGGCATTTGGCACACACCCCTCGCCTGGCAACGTGCACTTCTATCGCCGCCGGGAAACGATGCTGGAAAGACTACGAGAGTTGGCAGCCGCCGATGAAGTGATCGCCGAATCGGTCACCGAATATGAGCGGACAATCGCGGCGCTCGACGATAAAGCCGCGCTAATCCGCTATTTCACGAAGTACGCGTACTCCCATCAAGGGATCAATGCGTTCTTCGAGGCGCGCGGCAGAATACCCCGGCTGCGCTCGAGCACCGGATGCGCGCCGGACGTGGATAGCGTGGTGACGAAAAGGTTTGCCGGCAAGAGGATCGTCACTATTCACATGCGACATCGCCGCCTGGACATCGGTTACGGGGGGGAAATCAGCTATACCCGTGATTCGGATTTTCTGGAATGGTACGAGTTTCTACGAGAGGCGGGGAAAAAGCATCCGGATGTGCAGTTTGTCGCGCTGGGACGACAGCAGGAAAAGCCGGTTGAGTTGCTAAATTTGCCAAACGTCGCCAGCCTTCGATCCTGGGGCCTCGGCCTCGGGCACGAATTGACACTGATGCTTCGCGGCGACCTTTTCATCGGGGCGTCAAGCGGATTCGCCGCCATGGCGTATTTTTCGGAGGTTCCGTATTTCATTACCCGGATGACCCAAGCGGCCTGCAAAGCCTACACCATCGATTTCGGCGCCAAGCGTTTCCCGTTCGGATCGGAGCGCCAGATTCTGGTATACGAACCCGAGACAAAGGAGTTGCTGATGCGACTTCTTGAGCAAGGTTTGGAGGCGATTCCGGGGCGTGGCGGTGGTTCAGGTCCCACGCTCGATCCGACCATCGACGTGCGCAGCTGGGAATGGGAGCGCTCCCAGTGGTTGAGCCCCGGCGCAACCAGCTATCGATTTTTCGATGATGCGGTATTTGCCGACAAGGAGACGGCGTTCCTGATATGGCCGCTGATTAGAGAGGCGCAGGACCATTGGCGCGCCGGCGAATCGGGCCGGTCACTGGCCACCCTGGAGCGCATCGAGGCGAATTTTCCGCGCATGTGCGAGCGGTTTCCGGAATTCCTGCGGCTCAGGATGGCCCTCGCGTCGTCGCGAAAGGACTTGCGGACTGTTGAGCGCTGCAAAGCGAATCTGATGCAAATTAGCGATCGGGACCGAGGATATGCCGGCTTGGTGCGATCGGTAAAACGGTATCTGGCCAGGGGATTTCCAGCGGCGACGCGGCTCAAGTACTTTTGGAATCGCAAGCACCGGATTCCTCAAAAACTCGTGAGCCTCCTTCGGCGCCCAGCGTCAACGCAGGGTGGATCCTGATTCGGGCCGAGCAGCTGGGAGCGGGCCGGGACGCGGCAGACAGGCGTCCACAATATTCAAGCACTTCCATCAAGGGTAGCTGCGTCTGATTCCCGCGCGAGCGACACGTGACGTTGCGCCCGCGCCCGCCGTGTGCGGGTCATCGACAGAGCTTGCGTAGTTGCGCTGCTACATCCACCTCACTTGGATAATAAATTGCCTCGAGGGCAGCGCTCATCGGCGTGTGGCTGTCCGGATAACCGATCCGCAAAGGATCGGCGCGCAGGCAGCGACCGAGTCGCTCGGCAACGCGCGCGATTACCTCGCCGGACACGCCGAACGACCGCCATGCCGGATCGATGACGGCGATGCGTCCCGTTTTCTCGACCGATTTGCAGACGCTTTCCGAGTCGAGCGGCGAGATCGTGCGCAAATCGATAACCTCTGCTTGCACTTTATGCTGCTCCAGCAAATCAGCAACGCGCAGCGCGAAAGGCACCATGGCACCGACGGCGACCAGCGTGATGTGTTCTCCAGCGCGGCGCACCGCAGCGCAACCAAAGCGCACACGATATGGCCTTACCGGAACCCGGTCCTTTAGCGCATAAAGGGAACGGTGTTCAACCATGATGACGGGGTTTTCCCCAAAGATGCTCTCCAGCAGCAATCCCTTGGCGTCGAACGGCGTGGCGGGCATCGCGACTGTCAGTCCCGGCACGTGCGCGTACCAGGCATGCGGGCTTTTCGAGTGCTGGGGTCCCTGCCCCCAGCCCTTGCCGACGATAGCGCGGATAGTGACGGGCAGCACCGACTCGCAATTGGACTTGAATCGCCACAACGAGAGCCAATTCACGATCGCATCCATCGCGTAGAACATGAAGTCAATCCTGTGGTGCACGAGCACCGGCCGCATTCCTGCGACTGCCGCGCCGATGCCAAGCGCAGTCATCGCGCTTTCGGACACCGGAAAGTCCCGCACCCGTTCACGGCCAAAACGCTCGGCAAGCCCTCCCGTGGAGCCGAATACCCCGCGGGCAAAATCCACGAGTTGTCCCATCACCAGGACTTGCTCGCTGAGCTCCATGGCTTGGTACAGGCCCTGCCTGAGGGCTTCAGCGTAGGTAATCTCATTGTGGGCGCGCCCCGACATTCCAGGCGAGTTCGATTGCTCCATTCCAGAAGCTTCGCCCGGTCGAGTTCGCGTTGCGTCGTTTCCCATGTCCGAGTCGCCGTCAATAGCCTTTCGCCTGAACCAACTCTTGGTGCGCGTTGAACTCGTTCACATCGACGTCCGTAAGCAATCGGTCTGCCTCCGGGGTTGCGCTAGCGAAATTCAGACTTGCCCAGTTCGGGGCAACCGGGAAGGGGCTGCCCTTCGCAAACTGAAAGCACGCTTGGATCTCGGCCTCGAATTCACGGGCCAGCGCCGCTTTTTCCGCGTCGTCAAGCATTCCCTTCGACCGAATCTCGTGCTCAAGCAACGCAATCGGGCAGTTGCGCTTCCAGGCCTCAAGTTCGCCCGGTTCGCGGTAGCCCATGGGGTCATCACTGGCCGGTCCATAATGACCGCTCCAGCGATACGTATAGGCCTCCACGAATGTCGGCCCGGCGCCATTGCGTGCTCGGGTGATCGCGGCAGATAGCGTTCGATGAACCAGCGGAGCGTCGTTGCCGAAGATCGTCGAACTCTCGATTCCAAACGTGGCAACGCGCTCGCTGATATTGTCCGACGAGGTTCGCTTTAATTGCGGGGAGAATACCGAGTACTTGTTATTCTCACACACCAGCACCAAAGGAAGCTTGGCGAGCGCCGCGTAGTTTATCGTTTCCCAAAAGACACCCTCATCCGTCGCCGCTTCTCCGAATCCCGCCACCACAACGTGATTGGTTTTCTGCAGCGTCGCGGCGAGCGCGGACCCCGCGGATATCGCCGCCGCTCCGGCAAGCACTGCTCCGCTGAAAAATCGCCGAGATGGATAGGAAATATCCTGCGAGCCGGCGAGCCCGGCATTTGCGCCCGTGGACTTTCCATAGAGCTCCGCAAAGAGAGCGTTCATCGGCGCGCCCTTTGCAAGATAGTAGCCGTGCGAGCGGTGATGCGAATAGAGGTAATCGTCCGCACGAAGCAGCAACGACAGCGCGGCCGGCACTGCCTCCTGTCCCACGCAGAAATGCACCGGGCATCGCATCTCGTCGGCGGGATGATATTCTCGCGCAAGCGCGTCCTCGCACATCCGCAAGCGAAGCATGAACCGGTACAACGATCTTGCGATTTGCGCCTCGCCGTCCCTAATACTCAGATCACGATAGGGACCAGCAGAGATGATCGATTCATGTGTTATGGTTCTCATGCTCTCCCACGCGCGTCATTCGGGCGCTGAAGTCCGGCGGTGCAACTGCACCTAAATTGCAATCGAGCCAGGGGGGGTGGTTGCCGACCCGAGTGCGATATCCATGACATCCAATCGCCCTCATATCGGCATGCTCGTCTGCATTCTATCGCGACTGGCCTCGACGTGTCAGCGTTTGCATACGCCTTGGACGATGCACGCAACACTTGAGTTCATTGTGGTTTCGCGGACTGACGCGGTCCCCTAGCAGCCTGTCGGACTTGGTATTCCGACAGGCTGCTGACAGCAAAACCGCCTGCGAATTTCGACTAACATTCGGGATGACGACCGTTCTTGGCCTCCAACGGGCGCGCGAGCAGGCTGAAAACAGGGTTTTCACTGCCTTTTCCTTTCGCTTTTGCGCTGGAGCATCGGTTTGCAATCCCATGTAATGGCTTTGGGTAACGTCGCGGTATAGTCGAGACGAGCGCGCTGCGGACGCTCTTCCACAAACACTCGGTCACCGATCCAGAGTCGGATATCTAGGGGATGAATTGCCGGCACGTCCATGACTTCCGGAGCACTTTCACTGGAAGCCCCGCAATGCCGGCTATGAACATTGTTTTGCGTAATTGGGCGGGTGTATATTGCCAGCGTCTTCCAACTCAGCGTTCCCTTTGGCCATGCCGGACACATCCAAGATCTTTCCTGTCATTCTTTCCGGCGGGAGCGGAACACGACTTTGGCCACTTTCGCGAGCGCTATTCCCGAAACAGTTCCTTCCCCTGGTTTCCGAAAAAACGATGCTGCAGGAAACGGCGAGCCGAGTGCTCGATCCGGCGCGCTTCCACGCACCGCTGTTCCTGTGCAATCAGGAGCATCGGTTTCTGGTCGCCGAGCAGCTGCGGGAAATGGACGTCACGCCGCTGGATATCGTGCTGGAGCCGCATTCCCGCAATACGGCACCCGCCATAGCCGCTGCCGCGCTGTTTCTCAGCAACATCGATCCGGAGGCCATCATGCTGGTGCTGCCATCGGATCACATCCTTTCGGATCTCCCGGCGTTCCACGCGTCCGTCGCAACAGGGCTCGCAGCGGTCAGGCTGGGCCGTCTGGTGGTTTTCGGAATACGCCCGCGCGGCCCGGTGTCCGACTATGGGTACATCGCCCAAGGCGACCCGCTTGCGGGCGGCGCAAGATGCTTCAGCGTCGAACGATTCGTAGAAAAGCCGCCCCACGCCATTGCCACCGCCCTTCTCGCGGAAAGCCGCCCCTATTACTGGAATGCCGGCATTTTCCTGATGCGCGCGTCGAGCTACATCGCGGAGCTCGAGCGCGCAGATCCGTCCACTGTCCGGGCATGCCGCGACGCCATAGACCACGGGCGCCGCGATCTCGATTTCTTCCGCCTCGACGCCGATGCATACGCGCGCGCCAGGAACGACTCGATCGATTATTGTGTCATGCAAAATACGCGCGCCGCAGCCGTCGTGCCCTCGGAAATGGGCTGGTCGGACGTAGGATCATGGTCGGTACTGTGGAATATCGGAAGCCGGGACGCGGCGGACAATGTCATCTCCGGCCAGGCAATAGCAGAAGACGCCACCGGGTGCTATATCCGCAGCGAAGGGCCGTTGGTGGCGGCAATTGGCGTCAGCGATCTGGTGATCGTTGCGACCACCGACGCCGTGCTCGTCGTTCCCAGGGGGCGAGCCGGAGACGTGCGTCTCGCCACAACGCGGCTCGCCACCGAAGGCCGCCAGGAACACCTGTCTCATCACAAGGTTCACCGGCCGTGGGGCTCATACCAGGACATTGATGCCGGCGACCGATTCAGGGTAAAACGATTGGTGATACGCCCGGGAGGCAAGCTGTCTCTTCAAACTCATGAGCACCGCGCAGAGCATTGGATCGTCGTGCGCGGAACGGCTCGCGTCACGAGGGGCGAGGAAGCGTTTGTCTTGAGCGAGAACCAATCAACGTATATTCCCCCCCGTGTTCCCCACCGCCTCGAGAATCCCGGAAGCGGGCTATTGCACCTGGTCGAGGTTCAGTCCGGCGATTACCTGGGTGAGGATGATATCGTTCGCTACGATGACGTGTATGGGCGCGCCTGAAGCCGCAGCAAGGTTGAAGTTGCGCCAGCCATCGCAAGGTTTAGAACCCGTCTCAAAAACAAGAAATGGACAGGATTTACATGATTAACAGGATTCAATCGAACAGCTTTTAGTTTTAGTCATGTTAATCCTGTTAATCCTGTCTATTCTGGCCTCAGCTTGCGGTATTTTTGAGATACGTTTTAATTGAATTCCCGGGAAACACGGACCATGAGCAAGAAAAAAGCGCTGATTACGGGCATTACCGGACAGGACGGAGCGTATCTCGCCGAGTTTCTGCTCGCGAGGAACTATATCGTTCATGGCGTAAAGCGACGGTCATCGCTGTTCAACACGGATCGCATTGATCATTTGTACCGCGACCCCCGGGATCCGGAAGAAAAGGACATCAATTTCTTTCTGCACTATGGTGACATGACCGATTCGACCAATCTGATCCGGATCATCCAGGAAGTGCAGCCCGACGAGATTTACAACCTGGCGGCCATGAGCCATGTGCACGTAAGCTTCGATACGCCGGAATACACGGCGAACTCGGACGCGCTGGGAACATTGCGCCTGCTCGAGGCCATCCGACTTCTGGGTCGCGACAAGACCCGGATCTATCAAGCTTCCACGAGCGAGCTGTACGGCCTGGCGCAGCAGATTCCGCAAAATGAGCAGACACCGTTCTATCCGCGCAGTCCGTACGGGGTCGCCAAGCTGTACGCGTACTGGATCACGGTCAACTACCGAGAGGCGTACGGGCTGTTTGCCTGCAACGGCATCCTGTTCAATCACGAATCCCCCACGCGCGGCGAGACTTTCGTCACCCGCAAGATTACTCGCGCCGCAGCGCGAATCGCGCTCGGCCTGCAGAATTCGCTCCATCTGGGCAATCTTTCGGCCAAACGCGACTGGGGACACGCGCGCGATTATGTTGAAGCGATGTGGCTGATGCTGCAACAAGGCGCGCCGGAGGACTACGTCATCGCAACCGGAGTAACCACCGAAGTCCGGGAATTTGTGAAGATGGCGTTCGGGGAAATTGGGGTGTCGATCGCGTTCAGCGGCAATGGGTTGAACGAGATCGGCTATGTTCATGCCATGGATCGTGACCGGTTTGTGTCGGCTGTCGGCAGCGACCCGACTCATCTCAAGCCGAGCAAGGAGATTGTATTCGTTGACCCGGTGTATTTCCGGCCAACGGAGGTGGATATCCTAATTGGCGACGCGAGCAAGGCCAGGCACAAGCTCGGCTGGCGACCCAAGCGCACGTTGCACGAGCTGATAACCGAGATGGTCGCGAGCGACATCGAGACATTCAAGAAGGAAAAACTGCTCAGGGACGCCGGCCACAGGATACTGTCGCGGCATGAAGGTTGAGCGGTTGACCCTACCTCATCCCGCCAGGAAATGAGTCGCTTGCCGGGTCATCAACACACCGGCAGTGTTCGCTTGTCGGTGCGCCGCCAACGTGCGCGTCCCGGCAGTTGTATGGGCTATCGCGATTACTGAGTCATCAAATGATGGAAACCATCAGCAATTCCGCGCCATGGATAGCCCTGATCCTTGGGTATGGAACATTGACCCATGGGATCATTTTTCTGAATGACGGGCTGTATTGGGACGGTTGGCTGGTGGATCTTTGGCAGCAGAACAAGGACAGCAATTCCATGCGCCGCTTCTATTCGGAAGTCGGCATGCCGAGCCTTTACCTTGAACACTGGACGGTCGGCCGCTTTCCGCGACGTCATTTGGCCTATCGCACAATCTCGTTTTTCTCCCTTTTGCTGATGGCCGTGTCCGTTTTCTTGACGGCGGTGCATACGAATGCGTTTGATCCACTGCAGGCGTCTGTAATTTCGCTGTTGTTACTCTCGTATCCTGCCTATGCAGTGACATTTGACGGCGTCGTGAGCCTGCAGTACACGTTCAAGGTCGCCCTGTTTTACGCTGGTTGCTTTCTTGCACTCACAACTGTCAATGCGTTTGACGGAATCGATATCCTCGTATTTGCTCTCTCCTTGGCCCTCTTTTTGATCGCATTCAATGCCAATTCGTTGTTGGTCTATTTCTGCGGGTTTCTTCTGTATTACGCCTGGGTACTCCATACCACGTCACCCGACGGTCTTGATGCTCGTGAATTGGCAAAACTGTTGTCGTTGACGGTGCTGCCACTGGCGTATTGGTTCATTAAAGAAGCGTATGCGCCTCGTCATGGCTACTACGATGGCTACAACAGGATACGGGTCACGCCATTATCGCTCCTGAGAGTAGGGCTCCTGTCCTTCCGGCACGGCATCGATGTCCCGATGATCAAGCCGATCCTGGAACTGATACGATCGAAAAATACGTTCCTCCTCGTCGCCGGCGTTTTGCTGGGATCATTCGTGCACGAAATCAGCGGCAATCGTGCGGCGATGCCTGCGCTGGAGGCCCTGCAAATTGTCGTAACCGGGTACGCACTCCTGTTCCTTGGCGCCGCGCCGTTCATGCTGGTTGGACAGAGCCCGGCGGAAGGTGGATGGGCTTCAAAAAATCTAATGCTGTTCCACCTGCCGTTTGCAATGGTTGTCTTCGGCTGGTTGCAGTTCGTGCCCTCCTCATACGGCATCGCGTTGATCCCCGTCATCTTGCTGGCGAACACACTGTACATCGTCAAGACCCACCTTCTTTACATTGCCGTATCGGTCAAGGACAAGGCGCTTGTCCAATGGTTGAAGGCGAACGCCCAGCTCAGCACCGCATCCGTGATCAAGATTCGTGATCTCCACTGGATGGCGTACCCTTTTGAGCGCAAGGAAACGATGTTCCGGCCGGCGTACCTGTCGTGCATGGTGAAGCGAATCTGGCCGGACAGCCGTATTCTCGCGATTCTGGATAACTGGGGCACCTCCGCCCGCCGGGCACTGACACCGGCAGAAATCGAGCAAGCGCTTGAGGACACGACTATAAGGTATAGTTTCGCGCCGCAGGTTCAGACGGGCCCTCAGTATCTGGTCACGATCACTGCGCCGGTTGAGGGGCAGGATGCGGCAGGCGGCGATGAAGGTTTCGACGACAATGGTGATGTCGACCCGTCGAAGCAGCGCATCATGATCAAAATGGCGCTTGAATACCTGTTCTTGAAATGGATTTCACCGGATCCGCGCAGAAACCTGTTCGGGAAGTACTTTGCGTTCAGCGCATCAAAACTCTGAGCTCGCATTAGCAGGATCTATGCGCAAGCGCGCCATGTCATCTGGGCTCGTGTCTGCCGCAGGTGGGGCGTGCATATTCCAGGTCGTGGCTTCGCGCCTTCCATAAAGATCCGCTATCGGCATGTACCGGAGAATCCGTAAGTGCCGCGTCTGCGGCAATCCCGATCTGGTCCCGGTCGTTGATCTGGGAGAACAGTATCTGACCGGCGTGTTCCCGCGGCAGCCGTCCGCAGACGCTGTCACCAAAGGCCCTTTGCGGCTGGTCAAGTGCCACGACGGGGAAAATGCCTGCGACCTCCTCCAGCTGGAGCATACGTACGATCTCGAGGAGCTGTACGGCGCGAACTACGGCTACCGATCGGGTCTCAACGCCAGCATGGTGCGGCATCTCCATGCAAAAGTCGCGCGCATCCGCAACGCCGTGGAGCTGCAGCGCGGCGATCTCGTTGTCGACATCGGCAGCAATGACGGGACCACGCTCGGCGCATACCCGGCTGACCTGCTACTTGTCGGGATCGACCCTACCGGCGAAAAGTTCCGTAACTACTATGCGGGTCACGTCAAGCTCATTCCCGGTTTTTTCTCGGCGGATTTGCTGACCCGGGCCTTCCCGGGGCGCAAAGCAAAGGTCGTGACCTCGTTTTCGATGTTCTACGATCTCGAGAGTCCACTCGACTTCGCACGAGAGGTGGCGAGCGTTCTTGACCCCGTCGAGGGCATTTGGGTGCTCGAGCAAAGCTACATGCCGCTGATGATGGAACGGAACTCCTATGACACCATCTGCCACGAGCACCTTGAGTACTACGGCCTGAAGCAAATCGCCTGGCTGGCGGAGCGGGCGGGACTCAAGATCGTGGATGTGGAGATCAACGATGTGAATGGCGGCAGCTTCTCCGTGACCGCCGCGCCCCTCGGTTCCCGGCGCACCGATGTGCACGGGATCGTTGCACGGATGCTGGCTGACGAAAAGGCGGCCGGGCTTTCCGATCTGGCGCCCTATCAGGCGTTTTACAATCGCATCGAGCAGAGCCGTCGCGCGCTGCGCGATTTCGTCGCCGATGTTCGTGGTCACGGCAAGCGGCTGTGCGGGCTGGGGGCCTCCACCAAGGGCAATGTGGTGCTGCAGTATTGCCGCTTCAATGCAGGCGACATTGAGGCGATCGGCGACGTCAATCCCGACAAGTTTGGCGCATTCACTCCCGGCACCTGGATACCGATCGCGCCCGAGGCAGGAGTGCTGGCATCCTCACCGGACTATTTGCTGATCCTGCCCTGGCATTTCCGCGAGTTTTTCCTTCGCAATCCGGCTCTGGCGGGTCGCCGGCTCGTTTTCCCTCTGCCGCAGCTCGAGGTCGTGATTCCACAGGGTCGCTGATGTGGGGGACAGAAATGCCGAACGAGAATCTGCTTCCCGTTATCCGCGGGCATCTTCAAGAGAGCACATAGTCGTGGCCAGCCCCGAGAAGACGCGGAAGTACTGGGACGAGAACATCGACAAGTGGGCCGACCTTTATCTCGACATCTCCCACTCGCATGAGTCCTTGCAGGCGCCGGGCTGGCTGGATTTCATCTATAAGAAATTCATCGTGCCACATGAAGCGAAACTGATGACAGAGCGCTATCGCCTGACGATGTCGTTCATCGAGCAGTTCATTGGCGAGGGAAGCGTCGCTGTGGACGTCGGTTGTGGCACCGGGATTTTCACGGTGGAGATGCTGCGCCGCGGCGCGCGAGTTAAAGCCGTTGACTTTGCGCAAAAATCGCTCGACCTCACCCGGGCGCTTGTCGAGCGCATCATTCCCGACAAGGTGGGTAATATCGAGTATTTGTTGATGGACGTCTCGAAGCAGCGACTACCCGCTTCCGATGCCGTCCTGGCGATGGGTGTAACGCCTTACTTCCAGGAAATCGCGCCGTTCTACGACAACGTTCTGCCGACCACAAAGATCTTCTATTGCCTCGTCCTGGATCCAAGTCATTGGGCAAATCGCATCCGTCGCATTCTGCCGTTCCTTAATGTCCGCGGTATGTATTGGTTCTCGAAATCGGAGGTCGATTCAATACTCGCACGTCATGATTGGCAGCTCATTCAGCGGACGCCGTTCGCCACCGGCTATCTCGACCTCGCTCGAAACAGGAAGAGATGAACTCGAAAAATAAGTCTCCGATTCCCTGGGCACAACCGGACTTTTGGGGCCTCGAGGAGCAGTTCCTTGTCGAAGCGCTTCATTCGACCTGGATATCTGGCGGCGCGTTTGTCGGCCGTTTCGAGCGGGATGTGGCGGCGTTTTCGGGCTTGCCGTTTGCCATCTCCGCCTCGAATGGCACTACCGCCATCCACCTTGCCTATCTCGGCTTGGGACTTCGACCCGGTGATGAGGTGATCGTCCCGGGTTTTTGCTACCTTGCTGCCGCCAACATTACCCTGCAAATGGGCGCTAAGCCCGTCTTTGCGGAAGTCGACCCGGATACGTTCTGTGTCACCGCCGGGGCGATTGAGGCGGTCCTAACGCGGCGCACAAGGCTTGTTGTCGTCGTCCATACCTATGGCAATGTCTGCGAGATGGGCGAGATCATGTCGCTGGCACGGAGTAAAGGGGTTCCTGTGCTGGAGGATGCCGCCGAGTCGTTTGCGTCGACTTACATGGGCCGGCAATCGGGTGCGATCTCCGGGCTTGGCACTTATAGCTTTCAGGCAACAAAAACGATCACCACGGGAGAGGGTGGAATGGTCGTGACGGACGACGACGCACTGGCGAAAAAACTGGCCCTGTATCGCAGTCATGGCGTATCCGGTCGTCGTTATTGGCACGAGCTGCCTGGCCATAATTTCCGGCTCACGAATCTGCAGGCGGCGCTCGGTTGCGCGCAGCTCGAGCGGCTCGACTCGATTGTCAGGGAGCGCAAGCGTATACATCGAACCTACACAGCCGCGTTGAAGGGCATCGCGGGCATACGTCTTCAGGTCTTCCGCTCCGAGGTCGATCCGGTCTTGTGGACGCTCGCCCTGGAACTCGACCCTGCCGCCTATCCGCAAGGGCGCGACAGGGTGATCGAGCAGCTCGCGGTCGAGGGAATCGAAACGCGAAACGGTTTCTATGCGGCGAGCCAGCTTTCCATTTATCCTGATTGCGTGTCTCTGCCGAACTGTGAGCGCCTGGCGAACAATGTCATCAGTCTGCCGACGTTTCCGTCGCTCAGTGACCAACAGATCGATTACGTCTGCTCGAGACTCGCCGCGTTACGGGCATAGAATGCAATTTAACGAGAATATCCTGGAGCGCTACCTGAGTCTGGCGCCCATCCCGCTGGCGTTTGAACGCGTCCTGGAGGCACGCATATACCAGCGCCACCCCTTTCGGCGACCGATCCTCGATGTGGGTTGCGGTGAAGGTCTCTTTGCCAAAGTCGTCTTCGGCGAAAAAATCGATACCGGCATTGACCCGAATCCGCGCGAACTCGAGAGGGCGCGCGCGCTTGACGCTTACGAGGAACTGATCGAATGCGGAGGCGACGCCATCGACAAGCCCGACGGATATTACAACACCATCTTCTCAAACAGTGTCCTCGAGCATATTCCGGATATTGAGCCCGTCTTCCGCGAAGCGCATCGGCTTCTGGCAGACGGAGGGAAGTTCTATCTCACCGTGCCGTCGCACCGTTTTGATGAATACAGCATCGTGAATCAGGCATTTTGTGCGGTGGGATTGCACGGTCTTGCCCGAAAATATCGCTCGTTCTTCAACAGCTTTTGGCGCCATTATCACTGTTACACGCCGGAAGGATGGACTGCCCTTGCGCAGCGATCCGGATTCGCGGTGGCCGAAATCCATACGTACGGCACGAAGCGAATCTGTCTGCTGAACGACCTCCTCGCCCCGTTCTGCATTGTCTCTTTCGTGATCAAGAAGCTGCTCAATCGCTGGGTGCTCTTTCCCCGTCTGCGTGGGGGGGTCATGACGCCGGTGGCGAGGGCAGGATACCGGCTGCTCGAAGGCGGTGACGCCGCCGCGGACGGGGGGCTCGTTTTCATGGAATTGACGAAAGCATGAGGGCCTCGGTCGTCCTGCCCACCTACAACGAGGCCGGCAACATCGTCAGCCTAGTTGAGGAAATCCTGAGAAATTTCCCGCCGGACGTGGATCCGGAAATCCTCGTGGTCGACGATGACAGTCCGGACAAGACCTGCGAGGTCGCCAGAAAGGCGTTTCAGGCAAACCCGAACGTTCGCGTGATTTTGCGAACGGAGGACCGTGGCTTTGCGAAATCGATTCGCGCCGGCATCGAGCTCGCCACCGGCGAGTGGATCATCGTGATGGACTCCGATTTCGTGCACGACCCGGCCGAAATCCCGCGCATGCTGCACGTCGCGTGCGTCTACGATATTGTCAGCGGCTCGCGCTTCTGCGCAGGTGGCAATATGCAGGACAGGACGCATTACCTCGCCAGTTTGGCGTACAACTGGTTTCTTCGCGCAGTACTGCGCACCCAGCTTCAGGACAACCTCGGCGGCTATTTCAGCATGAAGCGGGAGACGATGCTTTCGCTTCCGCTGGACGACATTTTCTACGGCTACGGCGAATATTTCTTCCGTCTTCTCTACTTTGCCCAGCGGCGTGGATTGAAAATCGTCGAGATCCCGGCCATCTACCGCGCTCGCACTTACGGCGCCAGCAAATCGAATTTTCTGAAAATGCTGTTTACCTATTCCAAGGCCGCGATATTGCTCAGAATGAGCGGCACAGGTCGCGCAAGTGCGCGCGAATCGAACCTGCAGTGACCTTTCACGGCCCGGCATTGGGCTGGGGCTTGCCCGGAAAATAGTGCATGATCAGCCCGCGGATTTGGTTCGCGGCGAATGCCGCCGCCAGCAAGGTCAGCGCGGACACCGTGACCAGATTGAGCAGCATCCATCCAAAGGTCTCCGGAACTCCAACGAAGTATCTCCACAGGATGGCTACCGACATCGCTGCCGCGAGCGGTGCAGCGAGATCCATCATGATCCATTGGCGCAAATGACCGATAAGCAGGCGTCTGTGCATGATCCTCGGGGAAAACATTACGTATCCGCAATTGAGGACGAGCCATGCCCACGCCGCGCCGACGCCGCCATAATGCAGCGACAAGAAATAGATGAGCGGCACCAGCAAGATCACTGCGACGGAATGAGTAAGAAATACCAACCGCGTCCAGCCGTCCGCCAGCTGGAGGGTGAACGGGAGATTCACCAGCCCGTTCATGGCGGTGCCGGTGACAAGTACGCCGAGCATCGTTCCGGTGTTCGCCGCTATCGCCAAATCACGGGTCCAGAGCACGAGGAAGTCCGTCGAGAAGAATGCGAACACGGCGGCGACCGGGACGAGGACCACCGCCATCAGTTGGCAGCCACGATGGTAGAGACGCGCCAATTCCTGCCAGTCGCTGGCCGCCAGAAGTTGCGAAAAGCGCGGAAAAAATGCGGCAGATACCGGATTTATCAGATAGTACAGCCCACCTGCTACGCGCGACGCAAGACTGTAATAGCCAAAAGCGTCCAGTGGTAAGACGTTGACCAGGATCAGCTTGTCGAGCTGGGTCAGCGCGACCGACATAATGGAAATTCCGGTCATGCCCACGGCAAATCGCCATAGGTCCGCCAGCAATTGCATATTGAAAGCGGGGCGCGAGCGCGCGCCGGGAAGGGACCTCCACAGCAACCGTCCTGTCAGGAGTGTATCGGCCAGGCCGATCACTATGTACCATGCAATAAGCGCCTGGATGGTGGGCGAAACCAGCCAGACAATCAGAACGCCGCCGGCACTGTTCAAGGTCCCGGTAACCGAGGAAAGCATGTTTAAGGCAACTTGTCTCTGCAGGCCCATGAGGCCGCTGGTGTAAAGCATGCGAGGCCATTGGACGGCGACGGAAATGCCCATCAGCGCTAGCGCTTGCGTTACGGTTTCGGTCGGGAGTTGCTGAGGCTTGATCCAGCTCGCTGAGATTACCGGCGCCAAGCCAACCATGGCCAAGCCGATGGTGATTCCGATCAGCCAATAGACAATTTCGAGGGTGCGCAGCAGATCCCGCATTGCCTGAGCCGAATCGGGCTGCGCCGATAACTTCGCGAATTGGCGATTGAGTGCCGTTCCGAGCCCAAGGTCGAACAGCGAAAGGATTGCCATCAATGACAGGAAAAACCCGATCAGGCCAAAGGCTTCGATGCCGAGAAAACGGACGTAGAGCGGGATGAGGGCAAGCGATAACAGCGCCGCCCAGCCTTTCCCGGCGATGTTTGCGAGAACGTTGCGGCGGACTACGGACACTCGATTGGCCGTTTCAACGTAGATGATTTTCCTCGCTAGCTCGACGAGGTTACCCGGAACCGCGATGATATGCTGGATCAGGGCAAGGCTTCGCCGCTTAGTCCGATGCGTAGCCGGACGATGACCCAACCAAGCAATCGATTCATCAGCGTCGGCCAGAGATCGAACGGGCTCAATATCGCGAAAGCCAGCGCAACCCGAAGCCGCTCAAGTTTTCGCGGAACCCAGCGATCGATGAAATCCAGGGCGAGGCGCCGCCAACCCGAAAACCTCGCCGCAACTGTGGAGATCGCCGTGCCAGCGGACTCACGCACAGCGGCGAATCGGTAACGCAGCACAATGCGCTCGACAAACGCCTTGGTGAACAATTGCGGGGATAACTCGGGGCCGCGTACCGCAAGGCGATCCAGCATTGCCTCGAGCCGCGCCACGTCGCTGAGGGTGGACGAGGAGTGGCTGCCGGCGTGGATGCGGAAGGCGCCGAAGGGTTCGGGCGTGTATGCCACGCCATGGCGGCTCGCGACCACGAGCGCCGTGATGAGATCGGCCGCGCCGCGATACGCCGGATCAAAAGCGTCCGCGGCCTGCACGGCGTCGCGCCGGTAAATGAGGGTGGTGCCCGTGAACCAATTGCCGACGCGATGCGCGAGCTTCACGCACTCCTCCGGAGAAAACACCCGGTCCCGGAGCGCAATCACGGGCGACGGATGCAGGCGCACCAGGTTGTCCGCTTCGTCCACGCGCCATACCATCGCCGACCACAGGCCAATGCCCGGAGACCTCGACAGGCAATCCCGGGCGCGAGTGAAAATACCGGGGAGCACGAAATCGTTGGCTGCCAGAAACAGCACGTAGTCGCTTCGTGCGCGCTCGAGCGCCCTGTCCACCGCCCCGTACACGCCGAGGTTCGACGCGTTGACGATGAGCTCCGCCCGGCTGTTGCCGGAAATGATCTGCCGAATGAGCGCCACACTGTTGTCGGTCGAGGCGTCATCCACGATGATCAGTTGATCGGCGGGTGTTTCCTGCTCGAGCACCGAGCGCAGGCAGCGGGGCAGAAAGCGAGCGTCGTTCCAGTTCGGAACGATGACGGCGATGGTGGGCAGCGGCGCGGCGCTCATCGACGACACCGGACAGATCACGCGCGCAGCGGGTGGCCGCACCCCGTGACGCCCGCCGCCGCATTTGCCCTGGAACCCCCGTAGCTACTGCCTGGATTCGGGGGCCGCGGCCCGGTCGAGGGCGGCTGCCGGTCTGCGGGCGCTGCGCACACCTTCAGACGTTTCCGTATACGGTGTTGCGGATCATCGCGTAGCCCTTGATCAGCTCGCGGATGCCGAAATCAAGGGAATGGGCGGGCTTGAACCCGGTCGCCTCGATTTTCGCGTTGGACACGACGTAATTGCGCTGGTCGGGATCCTTGGCCACCGGCGCCTCCAGGATCGAGAAATCCGGCACGTGCCTGCGGATCGCCTCGCACAGCTCGCGCTTGGACAGGTTGGCGTCGGACAGCCCGACGTTGTAGATCTGCCCGCCCATGCGCTCCACGTTCGAAATGCCGTGCAGGAAGGCGCGCGCCACGTCGCGGACGTGGATGTAATTGCGCTTGAAGTGGCCCTCGAACAGGACCACGAAGCGGTCGGTCACGGCGCGGTAGGTGAAATCGTTGACCAGCAGGTCGATGCGCATGCGCGGCGACATGCCGAACACCGTCGCCAGCCGCAAGCTGATCGAATTCTCGCGCGCCATCAGCACCTTCTCCACCTTGACCTTCTCGATCGCGTACAGGGAGATCGGCCGCAACTCCGATTTCTCGTCGCAGGAGTTGTCGGCGTTGCCGGATCCGTAGGCGCTGTTGGTCGTCGGCATGATCACGATCTGCTCCCGCGACAGGCGCCCGAACAGGTCGATCACCGCGTCGTGGTTCGTGGTCACCGCCCCGACCGGGTCCCGCTGGCACAGCGGCGCGCCGACGAGGGCGGCCAGCGGGATGACGATGTCGGCGCGCTTGAGCAGCGGCGCGACCCGCGAGGCATCGCGCACGTCGCCGCGCACGACGTTGAAGCGGGGATGGGCGCAGGCGGCCGCGAGGCTGTTCTGGCCGTACATGAAGTTGTCGATCACCGTCACCTCGTGCCCGGCGTCGAGCAATGCCGGCACCAGCATCGAGCCGATGTAGCCCGCCCCGCCGGTGACCAGTACCTGGAATGGCATGACTCGGAAGTCCCCGCTCAAATGGCCGCGCGCGCGGGAATTATACCGTCCGCGCGGCGCGTCACGCCGGCAGCACCTGCGCCGCGCGCGCGTAGTCCTCGGGCACGCCGATGTCGATGAAGCGCGCCTCGCTCTCGAATCCGAACACGCGGGCGCCGGCGTGCAGCAGCGCCGGCAGCAGTTCGCTCTCGAGCGAGACGCGGTCGCCCGGCCGGAAGCCGGTGCGCGAAAAGGCTTCGGGCTCGATCAGGTAGACGCCGCCATTCGCCAGGGGCGGAACCCCGGAACCCGGGGCGCGCATCGCCGTGATGCGGCCTTCCGCGCCGCACTCGACGGGCGTGTAGCGCCCGGCATCCGTGGCGCGGAACAGCGCCATGGTAAACAGCGCTGCGCGCGCGGCGTGATACCGGTGCATGGCTGCAGCGTCGAGCGCAAAGAACGTGTCCCCGTTCGCAGCGAATACCGGAGCGTCCGCGCCCGTCCCGGCGAGCGCCAGCAGCAGCGCGCCACCGGTGTCGAGCGGCTCGCGTTCCACGGCGTACTCGACGGGCAGCGAGCGGTACGCCGCTCCGAAGTGCGCTTCCACCATCTCGTGCTTGTATCCCACCGAAAGCACGAAGCGCGTCGCGCCCTGCCCGATCCAGTAATCCATCAGGTGCTCGAGAAACGGGCGCCCGGCCACCGGCGCGAGCGGCTTGGGCACGTCGGGCACGGCGCCGCGCAGCCGCTGGCCCAGCCCGCCGGCGAGAAGAATGACGTTCATGTTCGCGCGGATGTCGCCGATGCCGGGGTCTATCGCCCGCCACGCAGGCGGCGCTTCTCCCGGTTGAAAGCGGTCATCGCCGCCTTACGCCGCTCGCGGCGCGGGCCGCGGCAGCCCCCGCGAGGCGCGGTACCAATCGATGGTGCGGCGCAGGCCTTCCTCGAGGCCGATCCTGGCCTTGAATCCGAGCAGCGTCTCGGCGCGCGAGGTGTCGATCAGCCGCACCGGAATCATGGTCGGCCGGTCGCTGTTGTAGGTCACGCGCGCGTCGCGAAAACCGTCCAGTGCGAGCACCCTGTCGAGGATTTCGCGCACGCGATAGCCGCGCCCCAGTCCGATATTGATCGCCGCGTAGGCATCGAGCCGCTCCACCGCGCGCACCATCGCCTCGACCATGTCGTCCACGTAGATCGCGTCCCGCACTTCGCTGCCATCGCCCCATACCTCGAACGGATCCCGGCGCTCGACTGCCTTGCGGATGAACGCGGGGATGACGTGCGAGGTGGCGAACTCGAAATCGTCGTTCGGGCCGTAGACATTGGTCGGGCGCAGCACGATCGTCGCCATGCGGCGCGCGAGCTTCTCGCCGTACATCCGGCACAGCACCTCGGTGAATCGTTTGGCCCAGCCGGCGAAATAGTATTTCTCGAACGGCTCGCCGTCGAACATCTGCTCCTCGCGCACCGGCCGGTCGGTGACCGGATAGGCGACGGTGCTGGAGAGCCAGAGAAGCTTCTCGACCCGCGCCGCGTAGGCGGCCTCGAGCATCTGCGTGTTGATCAGGATGTTCGGCGTCACGTGCACCATCGGAGTGGCGGCGATGGTCGCCGCGCCCGAGGTGTTGGCGGCGCACAGAAACACGATCTGCATGCCCTCGACGCTGCGCCGGCAGTCGACGCCCTGCGTGAGGTCGCAGCGCAGGTATTCGATGCGCGGATCGACGATCAGCGGCTCGCGGCGGTGAAAGGTGGCGCGCACCCGCGCCCCCTCCTCGAGGAGCCGCGCGACGAGGCTGCTGCCGATGAGGCCCGTCGCGCCCGCCACCAGTACTTTCCTGCCGCGCAAAGACATGCCTCAACGCCCCGCGAAAAAGCTCGATTGCCGGTAGATGCCGGCGATCCGGGCGCGCTCCGCCTCGTCCAGCGGCGGCAGCGCGCTCGCGCCGGCGTTCTCCTCGACGTGGGACGCGGTCAGCATCCCCGGGATTGCGGTCGAAACGCAAGTATAGGAAAGGCAATAGCGCAGGGCAAACTGCGCCGGGGATTGGCCGGGCAGCTCGGATATCAGGGCCGCGAACCGCTCGGGCGCGCTCGCCCAGCGCTCGCGCTGGTCCGCGCTCCAGCGGCCCCGGTGATCGCGTTCGTGAAACGGGTCGCGCGCCGTATAGCGGCCGGTGAGAAATCCGAAGCACAGCGGCGTGCGGACGATGATCCCCGTTCCCTCGCGCGCCGCGAGATCGAACAGCCCGCGCTCGGCCGCGCGCTGGTCGAGCAGGTTGAAATTGATCTGCAGGCAGGCGAAGCCGAAGCGCCCGGCCGCGGCCCGGCCTTCCTCGGGCGAGCGCGCCGACAGCCCGATCGCGCGCGCCTTGCCTTCGCGTTGCAGGGACTGCAGCGCGTCGAGCGTCTCGTCGCTGAACGCGCCCGGCGGCGGGCCGTGCAGCTGGTAGAGATCGACGTAGTCGGTGCGCAGGCGCCTCAAGCTCGATTCGAGCGAGCGCCGCAGGTGGCCCGGCGAAAAGTCGTGGTGCTTTCCGTCGGGGAGCAGCCCGGCCTTGCTGGCGATCACGACTTCGCCGCGCCGCCCCGCGAACGCCTCGCCGATCAATTCCTCGCTGCGGCCGTGGCCGTAGAAGTCCGCGGTGTCGTAGAAGGTGATCCCGCGATCGAGGGCGGCGCGCAGCGCGGTGAGTGACTCCGCGCGGTCGGTCGGCCCGTAGGCGACCGCGCCGCCGGCGTCCCCGCCAATGCCCCAGGCCCCGAAGCCGATCTCGGAGACCTCGAGGCCGGTGCGCCCGAGCGCGCGGTAACGCAAGGCTCAGTAATGGCCGGCGAGCTCGGGCTCGACCGACTCATTGCCGTAGAGGTAGGCGCCCTTCTTGTTGCCGTACCAGATGACCTCGCGGTACCAGTCTTCCCACGAGTGATACACGTGCCGGGTGCGCTCGACGCGGTTGACGGTGCGGCGCTGCTCGAGCGCAACCTTGTCGCCGACCAGCGCGGCGCGGTAGTAATCCCAGAGGTTGTAGCGCGTCTCGAGCTGCAGGTCCGACGTCTGGAACGGCAGCTTGATGAGGCTGCGGTTGAGCTCGATCGCCTCGTGCAGCACGCCCTGCGGCAGCGCGCGGTCCCGTGCCGCGAGGAATTCACCGAGCAGCGACTCGGCTTCGTCGTAAAAGGCCTTGATGCGGCCCTCCACGCACAGCTGGATCAGCACGTATTCATCGGCCGGCCAGTAGATGTCGAGCCACTCGCTGGAATGGCAGTATTCCGCGCCGCCGGCCTGGATGTCGCGCGCCTTGTCGAGAAAGAAGCGCCGGATTCCGGCGATGGCCGGATAGCGCTCCGCGCGCTCGCCGAGGAAGACCTCGATCAGGTCGCGATAGCTTGCGCCGCAGATTTCATGAAACAGGATCAACGGGATCTGCAGCACCTTGTCGAAATGCAGGAGCGCCGTCATCCAGCTGAAGGTGCGCGCGCGGGCCCAGTCCTCCCCGGGCATGGATGCCGTCGCGACGACCAGGTCCTGCACCTCGGAGATCTCCTCCCGGGACTCGGCGAGCGACCCGTGGATGTTGATGATCGCGGTTTGCACCGTGACCATGCCGTACTTTCTCCGGTATTCCGGATCGCCCATCTCGGCGTTGGGCAGGATCGAGAGGTTGTTGAACTGGATGCGGTTGTGCTGCCCGTTCTCGATCACGCTCGACACGCCGTCGGCGAACGAGTCGTAGGTCTCGCCCGGCAGGCCGAGGATGAGATCGGTGTAGGTCTCGACCCGGTCGCGGGTGAAGCGGCGCTGCAGCTCCTGGAACGACTCCGTCGAGATGTTGTGGCGCTTGATCGCATCCAGCGTGCCGGCGTCCACCGACTGCAGCGCGATCGCGACACCCTTGTTCAGCCCGGCGTCCGACAGCAGCTTCTGGACCCGGTAGGCGCGCTCGGTGCCGTTCTTGGTGTTCTGCACCGAAAGCGCCTTCGGATAGCCGAGGCGCTGCTTGGTGTCGGCGACGTACTGCGTGATCTCGTAGTCGCGCGCCAGCATCGCGTAGTTGGCGTCGCAGCAGAAAATGAACTCGATTTTCTGCTCGGCGAACCAGTCCACCTCGCGCGTCAGCCGCTCCATGTCGAACTGGCTCACCTTGGCGGCGACCGCCGAGCCCCAGTCGCAGAACGTGCACTGGAACGGGCAGCCGCGGTTGGTCTCCCACAGGATCAGCCATTTTTCATGGGGGTTCGCCCGCATCAGCGGCTCGAAGACGCCGCTGAGGTAGGGCGAGGGGATCACGGAGATGTCGCGCAGCCTCTCGCACCGCGCATTGTTGGCGAAGCTGCCGTCAGCCCGCAGCCAGCTCGTCGAGGGCACGTTGTCCCAGGTGCGCGAGGGAAAGTTCTCGAGGATGCCGAGGAAGATCGGCTCGCCTTCACCGTGGCAGGCGATGTCGACGAACGGGTGCTCGCGCAGGAAGGCCTCGGCGCGATCGGGCACCTGCGGCCCGCCGAAGACGATCAGGGTGTGCGGCCGCGCCGCCTTGAGGCGGCGGGCGATCTCGAGCGAGATGCGGATGTTCCAGACGTAGGCGCTGAAGCCGATGACGTCGGCGCCGAGCAGGCGCTCAACCGCAGCCTGCACGGGGAGGCGGGAATACACCGGCAGGGTGAAGGTGTAGCGCTGCGGGTGACGGGCGAATTTCCGCGCATAGGCCTGCAGCAGGCCGGCGGCATAGGGCAGATAGTTCTGGCCCGAGAAGCTGTTGTTGATCTGGACCAACGCCACCTTGAGCGGCGGGCCGTTGCCCTCCGGCGCCGGGATGGCGCCCGCGGACGGGGCGTGGGCATGCTCAGGGATGCCCGCCCGGGCGGCACGAAGCCGGAGATTTTGTATGTTGCTCACGGCTCGATTAACCGGCTTCGGCGGCCGCTTCGGCGGCCGCGCGCTTGCGCCAGTGCTCGAGCAGGTGCGAGAGGCTCTCGTCGAACGAGTAGCGCGGCTTCCAGCCCGTCGCCGCCGCGAACTTCTCGACGTTCGGAATCTGCAGCGTCACGTCCGCGGGCCGCAGGAGCTGCGGATCGACCCGGCTCGGTATCGGGCAGCGCGCCATGGCCTTGAGCCGGTCGAGGACGTCGCCGACCTTCATGACCGTCGCCCCGCCGATGTTGTAGGCCTCGCCCGGCGCGCAGTGCAGGAGCGCCTCCCAGTAGGCGCGCATGCCGTCGCGCACATCCACGAGGGTGCGCACCGAATCGAGGTTGCCGTGCGTGAGCTCGCGCTGCAGGCCCAGCTCGGTGCGCGCGACCTGGCGCGCGAACGAGGTGGCGAACAGATCGGTGCGGCGCGGATTGAGGTAGGCGAACATCCGGGTGCGGATGATGCGCATGCCGTAGGCTGCGAAGTAGGTGTAGCCGAGCAGGTCCTGGGCGACTTTCGAGACGGCATAGGGACTCGCCGGGCGCAGCGGCGCGTCCTCGCGGATCGGAACGTCCTTCGGGTCCACCTGGCCGTAGACCTCCGAGGTGCTGCACAGCTGGATCCACGGGTCGATGCCGGAAAGCCGGATTGCCTCGAACAGGTTGCTCGTGCCGATGATGTTGTTCGAGAGCACCGCGTTCGGCGTCGTGAAGGAGGCGCGCACGTTGGCGTGCGCCGCGAGGTGAAACACCGCGTCCGGCTTGACGTCGCGGACCACGGCGTACACCGACGCGAAGTCGTTCAGGTCGGCTTCGTGGACCGTCGCGCGCCCCGTCACCGCGCGCAGGTTGTCCTGGGTCGTGCTGTGCCAGCGCGCCAGCCCGTGCACCTCGACGCCGCGACAGTGCTCCAGGATGTGTTCCGCGAGATAGCTGCCGCCCGAGCCTCCGATGCCGGTGATGAGGACGCGGCGGAATTCGCGCTGATCGGCCATGGGTCCGCTCATCCCGTCGGCAAGGCGTTGAGGATCTCGCACAGGCGCAGGATCTTCCCGCGGTCGAGATCCGGGTAGTTGCCGATATAGAAGCCGAAGAAGTGGACGTGATCGACGCGCGGGTATTTCTCGTGCTCGCGCTCGCCGACCACGCGCTTCAGGTACGGCTGGCGCAGCTGGTTGCCCCCGCCCGAGGCACCGCGGCGGAATTCCACGCCGTGCGCGCGCAACGCCGCCTCGACGTGGTCGCGCAGCACCGCGTCGGCGCGCCCGAGCACCAGCGTCAAGGCGTAATTGCAGCTGCCCTCGGTCGCAAACCCGGTCTGGTAGCGCGCGGGGTCGAGGTGATCCAGAAACACGCGCAGGTTGCCGGCGCGGATGGCGTTGTTCGCGTCCAGGCGCTTCAGCTGCGAGCGGCCGATGAGGGCGTTGATCTCGGTGCTGCGCATGTTGTAGGCGGGAAACGCGAAAATGAACTCCGGGTTGAGGTCGGGATGCGCCTCGCGGTAGCGCCGGCGCAGCGCCTCCGAGCCCGCCTCGCGCACCATCCCGTGGGAACGGAACATGCGCACCGCTTCGTGGAGCTCCGCGTCGTCGGTGCACACCATGCCGCCCTCGATGGTACTCAAGTGGTGGGCGTAGTAGAAGGAGAAATTCGAGGCGAGGCCGAAGGTGCCCAGCTTGCGTCCCTTGAATGTCGCGCCGTGCGATTCGCAGGCGTCCTCGATCAGCGGGATGCCGCGCGCGGTGAGCTCGTCCAGCAGACGCTGGGTGAGGCCGTTGTAGCCGAGGATATGGGTGAGAAACACCGCACGCGTGCGCGGCCCGAGCTTGCGCAGCACTTCCTCGTTGTCCATGCCCAGGGTGCGCGGATCGATGTCGACGAACACCGGCTGGTATCCGCACTGCAGCGCCGCCGCCACGTCGGAAACCCAGGTGAGCGGCGGCACGATGATTTCTCCGCCCCCGTGGAGCTCGCGCAGCGCGGCGAGCGTCAGGAGATTCGCCGAGGAGCCCGAGTTCACGAACACGCTGTGCCGCACGCCGAGCCAGGCCGACCATTCCTCCTCGAAGGCGCGCACGTTTCCCGACTGCGTGAGCATCACGTCCTCTCCCCGCAGATAGTCGATCACGGCGTCGAGGTCGGCGCGGGTGATGTTGTTCTTCATCAGCGGCCAGTCGAGCGCGGCCGGCGCGGCGCGGACGTTCACTAGAATGGCCCCTTGAACTCGATCAACTTAAGGTCGGCGCGCGCGGCCGGCAGCCACCCCTGTGGCGCGCCCTTCACGAGGTCGAAGGCGGCGGCCGCGATGGTCCGCGCATTCGGGTAGAACAGCGCCTCGAGGCTCGGCGTGGTGGGGCACGGCACGGGCGCGAACCCCATGCGCCGCAGCTTCCAGCCCGGCGCATCCTGCATCCGCTCGGCGAGGCTCGCGACGATCTCCGCGCCGGCGCCGCAGGTCATCCAGCCGTTGTCGACCACGATCAGCCGCCCGGTGCGGCGAACCGACGCCTCGATGGTGCCGATATCGAGGGGGGCGAGCCATATCGGGTCGATGACCTCGGCGCTCACGCTGACTTCCTCGAGATAACGCTGGGCGCGAAGGCATTCGACCTGCATGTACGAGATGCCGACCAGCGTCACCTCGCGCCCCGGCACGGCGACGCGCGCCTTCCCCGGAGCGACGACATAGTCGCCTTCCGGCACGCGACCCTTCTGGTAATAGAGGATACGGTGCTCGACGAACATGACGGGATTATCGTCGCGCACCGCCGCCGCCAGACAGCCCTTGGCGTCGTACGGGGTCGAGGGCGCGACCACCTTGAGGCCCGGCACGTGCATGAACAGGGGATAGAGCCCCTGCGAGTGCTGCGCGCCCTGGCCCCAGCTCTTGCCGATGATCGAGCGCACCACCAGCGGCACGTGCTCCTGCCCGCCGAACATGGAATGCGTCTTCGCCGCCATGTTGACGAGCTGGTTCATCGCCAGCAGCACGAAATCCATCCGGATGTGGACGTGAATCGGGCGCAGGCCCGCGAGCGCCATGCCGATCGCCGCGCCGCACATCGCGTCCTCCGACAACGGCGTGCCGAATACCCGGTCGCCACCGTACTTCCCGGCGAGTCCGCGCGTCGTGCCGAGAATGGCCTTCGGATCGTCGACGTCGAGGCCGAACAGCACGACGCCCGCGTCGCGCGCCATTTCCAGGTCGGTGGCCTCGCGGATCGCGTCGACGTAGGAAAGCGTTCGCTCCACGGCCGGCTCAACGATAGAGGTGCATCAACAATTCGCCGGCAGGCGGAAAGGGGCTCGCCTCGGCAAACGCGAAGGCTTCGGCGATCTCGGCTTCGATCGCCTCGTCGATGACGGAGCGCTGCGGCGCCGGGAGCATTCCTCCCAGCCGCGCGACCTGGTCGTTCTTCCTCCACGCCTCGGTTTCCTCGCGGCTGCGAAAGCCGAGCTCGAAATCCTCGCCCGGACCGACGTGCTCGAGCCAGCGGCTGGTGATGCACTCGATGTAGCGCGGGCCCGGGCTGCCCGAGCGAACCGCGGCCGCGGCTGCGCGCGCAGCCTGGAATATGCGGAAGACGTCGCCGTCCTCTATCGTTTCAGCCGGTATCCCGTAGGCGCGCACCCGCGTGCAGATATCCAGCGTCGCCTGCCGGCGGCTCTGGTGCGTGTGGATCGCGTAGCCGTTGTTCTCGCATACGAACAGGATCGGCAGCTGCTTGAGCGCGGCAAAATTGAGGCTCTCGGCGAACACGCCCTCCTCGGTGGCGCCGTCGCCGTGAAAGCTGACGGCGATCCGGTTTTCGCGGCGGTGCTTCAGGGCATAGGCATAGCCGACGGCATTCGGGATCGTCGTGCCGACCACGGCCGAGGTGCCCATCACGCCGCGCTCGACGTCGACCAGGTGCATGGAACCCCCCTTGCCGCGGGCGCAGCCGTCGGCTTTTCCGTAGAGCTCCGCAATCATGCGGGGGAGGCTCCCGCCCTTGGCAAGATACATGGCATGGCCGCGGTAGGAGCCGAACACGACGTCGCGGGGCTCGAGCGCTTCGCACACGCCCGTCGCCACCGCCTCCTGCCCGATCGACAGGTGGACGGGACTCTTGATGCTGTCGCTCGGATAGACGCGCACGATCTCTTCCTCGACGCGCCGGATGCGGCGCAGCGAGCGGTAAAGGCGGACCGTGAGCTCGAGCTCGTCGCGTTTCATGGCCTGATCAGGTCGCCTTCGCCCCGGGGCGCGCCGGGCCGGGGCGATCGGCGTCGCGGAAAGGCTCGATCGCGCGCAGCGCCCTGCCGCGCGCCTCCTCGGAAAAATCCTCCTCGTGGTCGAAGAAGACGATCCGGCTGCCGGAGAAATCGAAGCGAAAGGGGACATGGATCAGCTTGTGGAGCGCTTTCTTGATTCGTGGCTGGTCGGCGGGGCGCGCGAACAGCAGCAGAAACCCGCCGCCGCCGGCCCCCAGCAGCTTGCCGCCCAACGCGCCCGCCAGGCGGGCAGCCTCGTAGAGCTGGTCGACGTAGTCGGTCGAGATGCCGCGGTCGAGGGAGCGTTTGGCCTGCCACGTCTCGTGCAGCAGCGCTCCGAAGCGCGGGAGATCGCCGCGGCGAAGGATGTCGAGCGCCTCCTCGACCATCTGGCCCATGAGCCGCAACTGCGGCTGCTTCGCGCCCAGGTTCTCGACGTAAGTACTCGCGACCGCCGACGCGGTGCGGCTGATGCCGGTGAAAAAAAGCATCAGGTGGTCGTTCAGCTCGTGCAGGCGTTCGGCGTGCAAGGTGAGCGGCGTGACGACGATCTCGTCGTTGCGGAGGAATTCGACGTGGTTCAGGCCGCCGTGCGCCGCGAACACCTGGTCCTGGGAACCGACCGTGTCGCGCAGCCGTTCCTGCTCGACATGAATCGCCTCGCGCACCAGCTCGACCCGGGTGGGCATGTAGCCCTTGAGCGCGTGGACCGCGTGCAGCAGGCCGACGGCGAACGACGAGCTCGAGCCGATGCCGCTGCGGGCCGGAAGATCGCCGTCGTGATGGATCTCGACGCCCTGCTCGACGCCGAGGTGGCGCAGCACCTCGCGCACCGCCGGATGCGCGATCTCGTCCACGCTCATGCGGTCCTCGATCTTCGAGTAGACGACGCGAAAGCGGTGCTCGAAAAAGGGCGGCAGGTAACGGCAGGTGATCCAGCAGTACTTGTTGATCGCGGTGCCCAGGACCCGCCCGCCGTTTTCGCGATACCAGGCGGGATAGTCGGTGCCGCCTCCAAAAAAGGAAATGCGGAAAGGCGTGCGGCTGATGATCATGACGCGCCGTCTGGCCAGATTGGCGTTAAGAATTAAGAAGTTATTATACTAGTGACGGGTTGCCTGCGCGACCGGCTCCGGGAGCCGGCCTGCCGCAGCGGCCCGCGCAGGCTTTGCGGCGCCGGCACGGTCGAAGGGCATGCCCGGTTGACGGAAAAACCGCAACGCGCGGCGGCAAGGCGCATCCGCGGCTCGCTCGGGGCCGGTCAAAGCGGTTCCGGCCGATCGCTTCTCCGTCGCTCGATGTCGAGCAGGCGCCCGCGCGTCGCCCCTGCAACCGTGCCGACGGATGCCGGCCGGAGCGCCCTCTATAATGCGTTGCCATGCACCACCTGCCGAGCACGGCGGCGTCATGAAGATACTGCTGGTAACCCAATACTTCTGGCCGGAGAATTTCCGCATCAACGATCTCGCGCTCGGCCTGCTCGGCCGCGGGCACGAGGTGACGGTATTCACCGGCAAGCCCAATTATCCGGGCGGGCGGTTTTTCAGCGGCTACGGCTTCTTCGGGCGCGCGCGGGAGGACTATCACGGCGTGAGCGTCATCCGGGTTCCGTTGATACCCCGTGGCGCGGGCGGGCCGCTCGCGCTGGCTCTCAATTACCTCTGGTTTGCGCTGATCGGCTCGCTGCTCGCGCCTTTCCGCTGCGGTGGAAACTACGATGCGATCCTGGTCTACGAGGTCTCCCCCGTCACGGTGGGACTGCCGGCACTGGTCCTGAAATGGGTGAAGCGCGCGCCGGTGCTGTTCTGGGTGCAGGACCTGTGGCCGCAGACCCTGTCCGCAACGGGCGCCGTGCGCGCGCGCTGGATGCTCGCGCTGGTGGACCGTCTGGTGCGCTTCATCTACCGCCATTGCGACCTCGTGCTGGTCCAGGCGCGGGCGTTCACGCCCCATGTGCAGGCGCAGGGCGTGTCGGCCGACCGGATCCGCTACTACCCCAACACGGCCGAGGCGTTGTACCGGCCGGTCACCGTGGAGCCGCAGGCGCCCGAGCGCCGATTGCTGCCGGAGGGCTTCCGCGTGATGTTCGCCGGCAACATCGGCGCGGCGCAGGATTTCGAAACCATACTCGGTGCCGCCGAAATGCTCGGGGACGAGCGCGGCGTGCACTGGGTGGTCCTCGGCGACGGGCGCGAGTACGACCGGGTGGCGCGGGAAATCGCGCAGCGTGACCTGGGCGGGACCGTGCATCTGCTGGGCAGGCATCCGGTAGAATCCATGTCGCGCTTTTTCGCCCTCGCCGACGTCATGCTCGTCACATTGCGCAAAGAACCGATCTTCGCGTTGACCATTCCCTCCAAGGTCCAGTCCTATCTTGCCTGCGGGCGCCCGATCGTCGGCGCGCTCGACGGCGAGGGCGCGAACGTGATCGGGGAGTCCGGGGCGGGCGTCGCGGTGGGCGCCGGCGACGCGCGCGCGCTGGCGCAGGCGGTGCGCGATCTGCACCGCATGCCGGCGCCGGAGCGCGAGGCCATGGGCGCGCGCGGGCGGCGCTATTTCGAGCAGCACTTCGAGCGTGAGCTTCTGTTGACGCGCCTTGAGCAGTGGCTGCAGGGCCTGGCGAAGGGACACCAATGCGCATCCTGATCTTCGGCGGAGACGGGATGCTGGGGCATCGCCTGCTCAGGCAGCTCGCCCCGGCGCACGAAGCGCGCGTGACGCTGCGCCGCGGGCTCGCGGACTACGACCGGTGGGGACTCTTCAACCGGCAAAACGCGTTCGACGCGGTGGACGTGCGCGATCTCAGGCGCGTTTCCGCGGTCGTTGCGGAATTCAGGCCGCAGGCCGTGATCAACGCCGTCGGCATCGTCAAGCAACGGCCCGAGGCACAGGAGCATGTTGCCTCGATCGAGATCAACGCGCTGTTTCCGCACCGCCTGGCCGCGCTATGCCGTGCCAGCGCCGCCCGGCTCCTGCAGCTCGGCACCGATTGCGTTTTCTCGGGGGAGAAGGGAAACTACGCGGAATTCGACCGGCCCGACCCGCTGGACCTCTACGATCGGACCAAGCTGCTGGGCGAGGTGGACGGGCCGGGGGCGCTCACCCTGCGCACCTCGATGATCGGACCGGAGCTGGAACGCAAGACGGGGCTGGTCGAGTGGTTTCTCGCGCAGAAGGGGAAGACGATTAAGGGCTATCGCAAGGCGATTTTTTCCGGTTTCACGACGGCGGAGCTTGCGCGCATCATCGAACGGATCGCGACGGGAGATCCGGATGCGCACGGCATCTACCACGTTTCGAGCGCGCCGATCAGCAAATTCGACCTGCTGGCGGGCCTCAACCGCCGGCTCCGGCTCGGCATCGAGATCGTGCCGGACGACGCCGTGCGTTGTGACCGCAGTCTCGACTCCGCCCGTTTCCGCAAGGCGTTCGGCTACGCCCCGCCGGCATGGGGCGCCATGCTGGACGAGCTCGCGGCCGATATCCTGAAAGGCGCCGCACGATGATGCTGCACGGAAAGCGCGTACTGGTGACGGGCGGCACCGGCTCGATGGGCAGGACCTTCGTGCACCGCGCGCTCTCGGGCGCGCACGGAACCCCGAAGAAAGTCATCGTGTTCTCGCGCGACGAAGCCAAGCAGCACGATATGCGCATGGGCTACCTGCACCGCGCGGCAGCCACCGACGAGGTGATCTTCAACAACTTCCGCAACGTGCTCGAGTTCCGCATCGGCGACGTGCGCGATTATGGCGACGTCTGCTCGGCGCTGAAAGAGACCGACATCGCGATCAATGCCGCGGCGCTGAAGCAGGTGCCGACCTGCGAGTACTTCCCGGCGCAGGCGATCCTGACCAACTGCCTCGGCGCGCAGAACATCGTGCGCGCGATCGGGGAGAACGGCTATCCGGTCGAGACCGTGGTCGGCATCAGCACCGACAAGGCCTGCAAGCCGGTCAACGTCATGGGCATGACGAAATCGCTGCAGGAGCGCATTCTGGTCGCGGCCAACGTGCTCGTCCGCCGCACCCGCTTCATCTGCGTGCGCTACGGCAACGTGCTCGCGTCGCGCGGTTCGGTGATCCCGCTGTTCCACGATCAGATCCGCAACGGCGGGCCGCTCACCGTTACGCACCCGAAGATGACGCGTTTCCTGCTGTCGCTCGAGGAGGCGGTGGACACGGTGCTCGCCGCGCTGCGCGGCGCGCGCGCCGGCGAAACCTTCGTTCCGCGCGCGCCCGCCGCCTCCGTCATGAACATCGCCAAGGCGCTGATCGGCGATCGCCGCATTCCGGTCCGCATTACCGGCATCCGGCCCGGCGAAAAACTGCACGAGGTGCTGGTATCGGAGGAGGAGGTGCATCACTGCGTGAAGCGCGGCGACTACTACGTGATCCGCCCGATGCTGCCCGAGTTGCGCAGCGGGAAGGCGCGCGAGGCGAACGCCCCCGCTCGCGAGTACAGCTCGGGAGACAACGTGCTCAACCTCGCGGCGACCGTTCGGCTGCTCAAGCGCGCCCGGCTGATGCCCGACGATCGCGGCGCGGCCGGGCGCGAGGAATTCCTGCGCTAGGAGCTTGTCGGACTTGCGATGCGACAAGCTCCTTATGCAAAACCGGCCAGCCGAATGAGGTCGAAAACAACATTCAGTGCCGCGAACCGCGAGGAAAGTGCGTGCTTGTGCTGCGATTGAGGCGGTTTGAAACGATATTTTGCGGAAATCCGGCCGGTTTTGCTTTTAGCAGCCTGTCCCGACTGGTAAGTCCGACAGGCTGCTAGCAATCTCCAGCGGGACCCGGCATGCCTATCAAAGTGATGACCGTCGTCGGCACCCGCCCGGAAGTGATCAAGCTCTCGCGCGTGATCGCGGAGCTCGACCGCCGCGTCTCCCACGTGCTGGTTCACACCGGGCAGAACTACGACCACGAGCTCAACCAGGTGTTCTTCGAGCAGCTTGGCATCCGCAAGCCGGACCATTTTCTCGAGTGCGCCGCCGGGTCCGTGGCCGAGACGATCGCCCACGTCATCAGCCGCTCCGACCGCGTCCTGGCGAAGGAGAAGCCCGACGCCCTGCTCGTGCTGGGCGACACCAACAGCTGCCTCGCGGTGATCGCCGCGAAGCGCCGCAAGGTCCCGGTGTTTCACATGGAGGCCGGCAACCGCTGCTTCGACGAGCGGGTGCCCGAGGAGATCAACCGCCGGATCGTGGACCACACGGCCGACATCAACCTGGCTTACACAGAGCACGCGCGCCGCTACCTGCTCGCGGAGGGCTTGCGGCCGGAAACCGTGATGAAGACCGGCTCCCCCATGTTCGAGGTGCTGCGGCACTACCAGCCCCGCATCCGGCGCTCCCCGGTCCTGCGGACGCTCGGCCTGGCGCCCGGGCGCTATTTCGTCGTGAGCGCGCACCGCGAGGAGAACGTGGACAATCCGCGCAACCTGCGGGGCCTGCTCGACGCCCTGGCGGCGGTCTCGAAGCGCTACGGCCACAAGATCATCTTCTCGACGCACCCGCGCACCCGCGCGCGGCTGTCCGGCGCGGGCGCGCGCCGCTCCTCCCGGATCGAGTTCCTCAAGCCGCTCGGCTTCCTCGATTACGTCAAGCTGCAGATGAACGCGCGCTGCGTGCTCTCGGACAGCGGCACACTGACCGAGGAATCCTCGATCCTCGGCTTTCCCGCGGTGATGATCCGGCAGGCGCACGAGCGCCCGGAAGGCATGGACGAGGCGGCGGTCATCATGGCCGACCTCAAGCCGGCGCGGGTGATGGACGCGATCGAACTCGCCGTCGCCCATTATTCCGGGCGCAAGCGGCCGTTCCGGGTGGTGGGCGATTACACCGCGGACAACGTCTCGCAAAAAGTCGTGCGCATCATCCTGAGCTACACGGATTACGTCAACCGCACGGTGTGGCGGAAATGAGGCAGCCGGCTGCCGCCGGCCATCGCCAGGCCCAGCCGGTTATCAAGAGGGGAGCCGATCGTCGGGATGAAAAGCCTGTGGAGCGACGCTGAAGCCGCCCGGTTCGCGACCGACGCCGGACTGCGTGTATACACGTCGCGATTGCTGGGCCGGGATGCCACCCTCGTCCTGCACGGCGGCGGCAACACCTCGGTCAAGCTGAAGCAGCGCAACGCCCTCGGCGAGGAGGAGGACATCCTGCTCGTGAAGGGCAGCGGGTGGGACCTCGAAACCATCGAGGAGGCCGGTTTCGCGCCGGTGCGCATGGCGCACCTCACCCGGCTCGCCCGGCTCGAGTCGCTCACGGATCCGCAGATGATGAACGAGCTTGCCACCCAGGTGACGCGCGCGGGGTCGCCAGCGCCTTCGGTGGAGGCGATCCTGCATGCGATCCTGCCCTACAAGTTCGTCGACCATACGCACGCCGACGCGCTGCTCGCGGTGACCAACACGACCGACGGCGAGCATCGCGCGCGGGAGATCTACGGCGGGGACACGGTCATCGTTCCGTACGTGATGCCCGGATTCGATCTCGCCAGGCAGTGTGCGCGGCTATTCGCCGCCGAGTCCGGGCCGGGCACGATCGGCATGGTGCTCGTGAACCACGGCATCTTCTCCTTCGGCGGCACCGCGCGGGAATCCTACGAGCGCATGATCGCGCTGGTCGCCCGCGCCGAGGCGTATCTGGCGCGGCACGGCGCCTGGGCGCTGCCGCAGCCAAAGTCCGACGCGGGCGCACAGACTTTGCGTCTCGATCTCGCGCGCCTGCGCCGGGAGATTTCAGACTGCGCCGGCTTCCCGCTCGTGCTCGCGACCCATGCCGCTCCGAAATTCCTCGATTTCGCGCGCAGAAAGGATATCGTCACACTCTCGCAGCAAGGGCCGGCGACGCCGGATCACGTGATCCGCACCAAGCGCATCCCGATGCTCGGCCGGGACGTCGGCGCTTATGCCGCAGCCTATCGCGAGTACTTCAACCGGCACGCGCCTGCGGCCCGGGAGCCCAAGACGATGCTCGACCCGGCGCCGCGCTTGATCCTCGACCCGGAATTCGGGATGGGCTGCGTCGGGCGCACGGCGAAAGACGCGCGCATCGTGCACGACATCTATTCCCATACCCTCGACGTCATCCTGCGGGCGGCGGCGCTCGGCGGTTACCGCGCCCTGCCGGAGCGGGACATCTTCGACGTCGAATACTGGGACCTCGAGCAGGCCAAGCTGAAGAAGGCGGGAACGCCGCCGGTATTCGCGGGCGAGGTGGCGCTCGTGACCGGCGCGGCTTCGGGAATCGGCAAGGCCTGCGTGGAGTCGCTGCTCCACCGCGGCGCCGCGGTGATCGGTCTCGACGTCAACCCCGGCATCGCGCAGCTCATGGGCGCGCGCGCGGATTTTCTCGGTCTGCGGTGCGACGTGACTTCCGAGCGGGAGCTCGCCGATGCGCTGGAATCCGGTGTGCGCGCTTACGGCGGGCTCGACATGCTGGTCCTCAACGCGGGCGTCTTCCCCGGCGGGCAGCGGATCGACGCGCTCGCCTCGGACGAATGGCGCCGCGTCATGCGGGTCAACCTCGACGCCAATCTCGCGCTCATGCGTGAATGCCATCCGCTGCTCAAGCTCGCCCCGCGCGGCGGGCGCATCGTGGTCATCGGCTCCAAGAACGTGCCCGCCCCGGGCCCCGGCGCCGCCGCCTATTCGGCGTCGAAGGCGGCGCTTACCCAGCTCGCGCGCGTGGCCGCGCTCGAGTGGGGCGCGGACGGCATCCGCGTGAACACGCTGCATCCGAACGCCGTGTTCGACACGGCGGCCTGGACCGACGAGGTGCTCGCCGCGCGCGCCGCGCACTATGGCGTCACGGTCGAGGAGTACCGCAAGGGCAACGTGCTCCGGGTGGAGGTGACGAGCCGGGACGTCGCCGAGTTGGCCGCCGAGATGTGCGGCCCGCTGTTCGCCAAGACCACCGGCGCGCAGGTGCCGGTGGACGGCGGCAACGAGCGCGTCATCTGACTGCCGTGAGTCGTGAGTCGCAACAGCCGGGAGATCGTGAGATCGGGAAATCGGGAGATGGAAAGACCATGAGATCGGTAGGTCGGGAAATCGTGAGGGAGTCTTACTCCGCGCCAACGCCCTCACGGATTTTGTCGCCCTCCCGCTCTCACGCCCTCCCGCTCTCACGATCATTATCCCTTATCCCTCATCCCTGATGTCTCAGCACTCAGCACTCAGCACTCAGCACTCAAGAGTCGAGACGCTGCGCTGGCGCGGGGGCCGGCTCGAGCTGATCGACCAGCGCCTGCTGCCGGGGCGCGTCGAATACCTCGCCTGCAGCTCGGCTGCGGAAGTCGCGCGCGCCATCCGCGAGATGGCGATCAGGGGCGCGCCCGCGATCGGCTGCGCGGCCGCCTGCGGCGTCGCGCTCGAGGCGGCGCGGCTCCAGCGCGCGCCGCCATCCGAATTTGCCGCCGGCCTGGACCAGGCTTTCGCTGCGCTCGCGGCCTCCCGTCCAACCGCCGTCAATCTGTTCTGGGCGCTCGAGCGCATGCGCGCCGCGCTCCAGGCCGTGGAACCGGCTGAACCCGCAGCCATGGCGGCGCGCCTGCTCGACGAGGCGCATCGGATCCTTGCGGAGGACGTCGCCGCGAACCGCGCGATGGGCGCGAACGGCGCGGCGCTACTCGAGGACGGCATGCGGGTGCTCACCCACTGCAACGCGGGCGCGCTCGCGACCGCCGGACATGGCACCGCGCTCGGCGTGATCCGCTCGGCGGTGGCGGCGGGCAAACAGCTCTCGGTGGTCGTGGACGAGACCCGCCCGTTCCTGCAGGGCGCCCGGCTGACTGCCTGGGAGCTCGCACAGGACGGCATCCCGGTGACGCTCATCACCGACGGCATGTCCGGCCACCTGATGGGGCGCGGCGAGATCGATGCCGTCGTCGTCGGCGCTGACCGCGTCGCCGCCAACGGCGACGTCGCCAACAAGATCGGCACCTACATGATCGCCGTCCTCGCGCGCCGTCACGGCATCCCGTTCTACGTCGCGGCCCCGCTCTCCACGATCGATCCGCGGCTCGCGAGCGGGGACGCCATTCCGATCGAGGAGCGAGAGGCGTCCGAGGTCCGGGGCTACGGCGGCGTTGAATGGGCGCCCGCCGGCGTCGCGGTGCGCAACCCCGTTTTCGACGTCACGCCCGCCGACCTGGTCACGGCGCTCATCACCGAGAAAGGCGTGGTGCCTGCACCGGATCGCGGGAAAATTGCAGCCCTCCTCAGGTGAATCCAAGGGCGGTGAAAAGCGAATAGACAGGATTTACATGATTAACAGGATTGACCCACTTACCGTACCCGATCGTCGCGGGTAACAGAGCCACGATTTCAAGACAGTTGCTGTCCCCTAAAGCCTTGCCCTCGACGGATCCTGGTCCCGCTTCGACGCGGCTTCGGGAAGAGCTCGTCCATGCCGGCCCCGGCTACCTTGGCGAGAGGCACGACGCGAACGCGCTCGGAAAGAGCATATTCCCGGGCGCCGGGATAAAGCACTACGAGTTGCTCCAGCTTCAGATCCTCCGATGCGATGCGCATGGAGGGTGTGAGGCGCGGCGCATCCAGCCGCTTGAATTCGACGCCCACGCGCCGCCCGCGCTTGAGCATGAGCAGGTCCAGCTCGGCGCCGGCGTGCGTCGCCCAGAAGAAGGCCTCGTCCGGGTCGGCGGCCCGCAGCGTCTGCTCGAGTGCGAAGCCTTCCCACGAGGCGCCCGAGCGGGGATGACCGAGGAGGCCCTTCATGCCCGCGATCCCGAGCAGTTCGTGCAACAAGCCGGTGTCCCTGAAATAAATCTTCGGCGCCTTGATCTGCCGCTTGCCGAGGTTCTCGTGCCAGGGCGGGAGCTGGCGGATCATGAAAGTCTGAGTCAGCCAGTCGAGATACTTGCGCACCGTCGGCTCCGATACGCCGAGTGAGCGGGCCGGGTCGGCGGCGTTCCACACCTGCCCGTGGAAGTGCGCGAGCATCGTCCAGAAGCGGCGCATTGCCGGCGCGGGAACGGTCAGGCCGAGCTGCGGCAGATCGCGCCCGAGGAAGGTTGCGATGAACTGCCTGCGCCAGGCCGTGCCCGCGGCCTCCGTTCTCGCGATGTAGGACCGCGGAAGCCCGCCCACGCGCCAGAGCCGCGTCGCCTGCGCGGCGCCGACCTCGCCGATCGTAAAGCCGCCGATCTCGATCACCTCGACGCGTCCCGCGAGCGATTCGCCCGTTTGCCGCAGCAGCGCGAGGCCAGCGCTGCCGAGCAGCAGGAACCGCGCCGGCAGCCCGGGGCGGTCCGCCAGCACCCGCAGTGTCTGGAACAACCCGGGCGCGCGCTGCAGCTCGTCGATGACCACCAGCCCCCGCCGCTCGCGCAGCGCGGTCAGCGGCTGCGCCATCAAGGCCTCGGTTTCGTGGTTCTCCAGGTCGAAGTAGTTCGGATCGTCAGAGGGCAGGAACCTGCGGGCGAGCGTGGTCTTGCCGGTCTGGCGGGCCCCGATCAGCACCACCACGCGCGCCCGGCGCAGCGCGGCGCGGATGCGTCCCTCGAGTTGCGGGCGGGCGATCATGCCGGCATCCTATGCCTTGAAAATCGAAACTGCAATATTCGATATTCAATGCACTAAAACCGGAGGCAGGCCACCTTTCCGGTGGCGCCACCAACCTCAACCAGCGGCTTGAGCGGGCTCGGATTCAAGACCGTTGCTGCCGCCCAAAAATTATCCCGGACTGTATCTTGTGCGGGTCGTGGTGGATATCGGATCGCAGGCGGATACCGTGGTTACCGTGTATCGTACGAGCCGGATCGACAGGTAGGATGGGGGCAACCTCGCTAGAGCTTGTTAATCCTGTCCGTTCTGGTTTTGACTCTTCGAATCACGACTTACGCCTCTTACGGCACTCGAAATGGGCTCTGACAACACCGTACTGGTGACCGGTGCGAACGGTTTCGTCGGCCGCGCGCTCTGCGCTGTGCTCGCCGCATCCGACCGCGGGTTCCGCAGGACCGTCCGCGCACCCCATCCCGATTTCCCCGGCGCCGTCGCGGTCGGCGAGGTCGGCCCCGATACTGACTGGCGCGCCGCGCTGGACGGCGTGCATTGCGTGGTGCACCTGGTGTCGCGCACCCACGTGCTGCGCGAAACCGCGGCCGATCCGCTGGCCGAGTACCGGCGCATCAACGTCGAGGGCACGCTCAGGCTCGCGCGGCAGGCGGGCGCGGCCGGCGTGCGGCGGCTGGTGTTCGTCAGCAGCGTGAAGGTCAACGGCGAGGCGACGGCGATTCCCTACACCGAGGACGACGCGCCGCGGCCGGAGGACGCCTACGGCCTCACGAAATGGGAGGCCGAGCAGGCGCTGGCCCGCGTCGCCGCCGAAACCGGACTCGAGGTCGTGGTGCTGCGCCCCCCCCTCGTCTACGGGCCGGGCGTCAAGGGCAATTTTCTCCGGCTGATGGAGTTCGTCGGGCGCGGAGTGCCGCTGCCGCTCGCCTCCGTCGCCAACCTGCGCAGCCTGGTCTACGTCGGCAATCTGGTCGACGCCATCGCCAGGGCGATCGACGCGCCGCAGGCCGCGGGGCGGACCTATCTGGTAAGCGACGGCGAGGATGTGTCCACGCCCGGCCTGGTGCGCGCGCTCGCGCAGGCGCTCGGCGTCAAGGCGCGCCTGTTTCCCTGTCCGCCCGCCGCGTTGAAGTTCGCCGCTGCGTTGACGGGAAAGAGCGCGGAGATCATGCGACTCACCGGCTCGCTGCAAGTCAGCACCGCGAGAATCCGGGATGAGCTCGGTTGGCGGCCACCCTTTACGCTCGCGCACGGGCTGGAGCGCACCGCACAGTGGCGCCTGGGCAAGGCAGACACCCACGCGTGACCGGCGAGCGAACTTCGGCGGCGAAGACCGTGGTATGTTGATGCGCATGGAGAATCAGGCGCTCACGAAGCTCCAGGAAGGCATCGAGAAGACCGGACGCTTTTCCGCCATCGCGCTGGGGTTTTCCATCCCGGTGTCGGTTGCGCTGGACAACGTTCTTCTATTCGTCATCCTGCTCTGCTATCTCGCCGGCGGCCGCTACCGGGAGAAAGGCATCGCGATTGCGTCCAACCCCGTCGTGACGGCAGCCCTTGCCCTGTTTGGCATGATCGCGCTGGCCGCCGCCTACGGCCCGGCAACCCGGAGCGAGGCGGCCCATTACTTGTTGAAGTACGTTGACCTGTTATTCGTCCCCGCCATCGCCGCGTTCTTCGGAAGCGCGCGCACGCGCGAGCTGGGTCTGTATGCCCTGGCCGCGGCGATCGGCTTGAGCGTGCTGCTCTCGTTGTCGTTCTTCGCCGGACTGCTGCCGCAGGCGCTTAGCAAGCCCAACGTCTTTGGATACCCCCTCGCCTTCAAGCACAATCTGACGCACTCGATACTGGTGGTGTACGGCGCATTCTTGTTCGCCCTGTATGCGGCAGAGTCGGCCTCCCCGCGCAAGCGCCTTGTTTACCTCGTGCTCGCGGCGCTGGCCGCGGCAAACGCGTTGTTCATGGTGCCGAGCCGTACCGCCTACCTGGTTCTCGGAGCTCTGGTGCTTTATGCCGGTTTCTCCTGGTGGCGCTGGAGGGGCCTGCTGTGGGCGATCCCGGCTGCGGCGCTCGCCGCAACCATTGCGTTCAGCGCCTCGGATTGGGCGCGCGACCGCCTCGACCTGACGCTCCAGGAGTACTCCGCCTCGGATCCCTCGGTCGCCGCGAGACAGGACAGCTCCGTCGGGATGCGGCTCGAGTTCTACCGCAATTCGCTCGCCATCGTGCGCGAGCACCCGTTCGCCGGGGTGGGCACCGGCGGATTTCCCGGGGCCTACGCGGAGCAGGTGAAGGGAACGGGCATGTCGCTCACGCAGAATCCCCACAATGAATACCTGTTGCTCATGGCCCAGACCGGGGTCATCGGGCTCGTGCTGTTCCTGTATCTCCTGTGGCGGCAGTGGCAACTGGCGCCGCGGCTTCCCGTCTTGGAATCCCATCTCGCGCGGGGCCTCGTCGTCATGGTCGCGGTCGGCTGTCTCTTCAACTCTTTCCTGCTCGACCATACCGAGGGCCTGCTCTACGCCTGGCTCACGGGCCTGCTCTTCGGCGGGCTGAAGGTAGACAGGGGTTCGGCAACTTAGCATTCGAGAATTGGTAAGATGCGATACGCCATCCGTTCATGTAATCGCGCGAATGCGAACTCGCCGACCTGCCCCCACGGGGCCGCTTTTCCGAACTCAACGGATGAAAAGCGTCACCGGTCGGTGCGTGAACTTCGAAACCGGCTGCAACGCCAGCGGTTCGTGATCCCGCGCCCGTCCGCCGTCGCCCCGTGACGCTTTCGGTCATCATCATCACCCGGAACAACGAGGCCACGATACGCCGCTGCGTCGAGTCGGTGGCGTGGGCCGACGAGATCGTGGTGGTGGATTCCGGCAGCGGCGATCGCACCGTGGAAATCTGCCGCGAATTCACCGCCAAGGTCAGCCGGACGGCGGACTTTCCCGGTCATGGCCCTCAGAAGAACCGGGCGCTCGATCTCGCCACCGGCGACTGGGTGTTTTCCCTCGACTCCGATGAATGGGTCACGGCGGAGCTGCGCGCCGAGCTCGAGCGCGCCGTGGCCGCTCCCGGAGACAGGGCCGCGTTCATGATGCCGAGGCGCTCGAGCTTCTGCGGGCGGTTCATGCGCCATTCCGGGTGGTGGCCGGACTACGTCACGCGCTTGTTCCGGCGCGGCGCAGCGCGCTTCTCCGAGGACCACACCCACGACCGGCTGATCGTCGAGGGCAGGCGCGGGCGGTTGAAGCCCCCCATCCTGCACGAAGCCGTCACCGATCTCGAGCAGGTGCTCGTCAAGGTCAACCTGTACTCTTCCAGCAGCGCCGCGCTGTTTCACCGGGACGGACGCCGGGCCTCGCTCCTGACGGCGCTGTTCCACGGCGGCTGGGCGTTTTTCCGCACCTACTTCCTGCGCCTCGGCTTTCTCGACGGCCGCGAGGGTTTCCTGCTGGCCGTGACCAATGCCGAGGGCTCCTATTACCGCTACGCCAAGCTCATGCTTCTCGCGGAGCGCGAGAAGCATGAAAAACAATAGATGAAGAAATACGGCGATCCGGCGCTGCCGGCTTTCGCGAGCGGCGGATCGCCGCCGCGCAGCGTCCTCATCATCGTCACGCGTCGCATCGGCGACGTGCTGCTCGCCACCCCGCTCGCGCGCTCGGTCAAGCGGGCCTGGCCGGAAACGGCGCTGGACATGCTGGTGTTCGAGGGCACGCAGGGCGCGATCGACGCGAATCCCGATATCCGGCGCGTGCTCGCCGTGCCCGAGCGTCCCGGCGGCCTCGAGCATCTTGCGTTTGTGGCCGGGCTGGTGCGGCGCTACGACGTCGCGCTCTCCACCCTCCCCGGAGACCGGCCGACGCTCTACGCGTTTCTCGCGGGCCGGTGGCGCGCCGGGCTGCTCAACGCCACGCCCAAGGAGCGCTGGAAGCAGCCGCTGCTGCACCGCTGGGTGCCGTTCGACAACTGGAACACCCATACCGTCCCGATGAATCTCGCGCTCGCCGGCGCGCTGGGCGTCGAGCCGCGCGGCGAGGTCGTTGTCTCATGGCGCGCGCAGGATGCTGAGCGGGTGGACGCGCTGCTCGGGCGCGGGTCCGCGCCGCCGCTGGCGGTGCTGCATCCCCACCCGAAGTTCAACTACAAGATGTGGCATCGCGCCGGCTGGCTCGAGACGGCCGGGTGGCTCTCGGCGCGCGGCCACCGCGTCGTCCTGTCCGGCGGTCCCGATCCCGCCGAGATCACCCACGTCGCCGGCCTTGCGCGCGCCATGCCCCCCGGCACCCTCAACCTCGCTGGCCGCCTGTCGCTGGCCCAGTCCGGCTGCCTGGTCTCCCGCGCCGCCGTCTTTCTGGGCCCGGACACGGCGCTCACGCACATGGCGGCGGCGCTGGGCGTCCCGACCGTCGCGCTCTACGGACCGACCGACCCGGTCAAGTGGGGCCCGTGGCCGAAGGGCCACGCCCCTACCGCCAACCCGTGGCGGCGACTGGGGCGTCAGGCCGCGGGACGCGTCAGCCTGGTCCAGGGCAACGCGCCCTGCGCGCCGTGCCACAAGGAAGGCTGCGAGCGGAACGTGGAGAGCTACAGCGACTGCCTGCAGCAACTACCGGCGGCGCGAGTCATTGCCGAGATCGCGCAATTGCTCGATCAGGGGAAATCGTGACGTGATGAAGCGTGACATGGTGCTACGTGACATGATCAGGCGTGACCTAGGAGTTTGTCGGACTTGGCTCCGACAAACTCCTTATGCAAAACCGCCTGCACGAAAAGGGAGGCAAAAAGCAATGAAAACTTCATTTCGAGCCTACTCGTCCGCCTTTTGCAGGGCAATAAGGGTCGCTATCCCGGGACAGGCTGCTAGTGAGGCGTTGATGGTGTCCAGGTGTTACTTCAAATAACACGCATTGTCGCGTCACGCAGCACCCTGTCACGTAGCACCATGTCACGCCCTTTCAGGTCACGCTTTTTCAAGCACGAGAATCAGCGACCGGCTGAACAGCATCGGCGCGCGGAACGCGTGCTCCCATAGCTGGCGGTTGCGTTGCCCGTGGCGCGTGTCTCCTCCTCCCACGAAGAGCAGCCGGGACGCGACCCAGGCAAAGGGAAGCAGCAGGAGATAGAGCGGCATCAAGGCCTTTTTCTTGTAGCGGTCCCCCAGTATTTTCTCGACACGCGCGCCGTGCTGCCCGAACAGGTAGCGCAATTGATAGTAGGACAGCGGAAAGATGTGGCCCCGGTCGGCCGCGGCGCCCGGCGCGATCTCCGGCGCCGCCGCGGGGTTGAACTGGTAGGGCACGCCCGTGAACAGCTGGTGCAGCCTCGAATAGAGACTCATCACGTTCGGGGTCGAGACGACGATCCTGCCGCCCGCGCGCGTCACGCGCGCGAGCTCGCCGATGAGCCGCACCGGATCCACCAGATGCTCCAGCCCCTCCAGGCAGATCGCCGCGTCGAACTGGCCGTCCCCAAAAGGCAGGGGGCCAGCCATGTCCAGGTACTGGTAGTCGGACCGCTCGCGGTTGATGTCACCGCACACCACCTCGTGTCCCATGGCGCGCAGAGCGTCCGCCAGCAGCCCGTTGCCCGCGGGAAGATCGAGGATCCTGAGTCCTTTCGGCAGCTCTGCGAAATGCCGCGCGACGACCTTCATGTAGCCGGTGAAGTTGGCGACATGGCTGAATACTTTTGCGTTCATGGCACGGTGTTGGGGAGCATCACTGGACGTTTGCAGCGGACAGTGGACAGTTTACTGCCAACTGACGGCCGCCAACTGCCGCCGTGCCGCCATCACCGGTTGCGGCTGGCGGCCCCGCACGCCGCCCCGCGGCAGAGCAGATACAGATTGTTGCCGCCCAGGCGGTACTCCGCGGCCATGCGCCCCAGCTTCGCATCCGGCGCATAGGACAGCACAAACCCCGACTCCCACTGCGCGGGCGGAAACACCAGCGGCGGCGCGGGCAATCGCAGGAGGTCGAGGTGCGCGGTCACGGACAGTCCGCTTGCGCTCACGTTGTTGGCATAGAGCGGCTGTCCGGCGGTGCGCTGCAGGATGTCGCGCGCGGCTGCTTCGTAGTTCCGGCCGCGGTAATGGCTCTGGTAATACGGAAATACCGCCACCACGACGATCAGCTTGATCACGATCGCCGCGATCAGCCAACGCCGGGTGCTCGCGACGGCCGCGATGCCCGCGCTCCACAGCATTCGCGCGATCACGAGACCCGCCAACGGGTAGAGCGGCATGAGGTAGCGGATCGAGCTTTGCGGCGCGAGCCAGTACGGCAGGTAGTTGACGAGCGCGATCCACAGCGCGATGCGAGCGTGGCGATCGTCCGCTTCCACTACGGACACGCGCCCCCGCCATGCATAGTACACGGCCAGGAACAATGCCGGCGCCAGCCGTGCCGCCGTATCGAGCGGATAGGTGACGAGCTTCAGCGCGTATTCCGCCACCCCCTCGGGCGAGAGCTTGGCGAGGATTTCCGCGAACATGCGCGTCCCCTGGCCCACGTTGGAGGGCGTGAGCGCCAGCCATGCCGCGGGGAGCGCGGCGCCGAGCGCATGCAGGGCCCAGGACGACGGCGCCAGCAGAAACGACCGGTACTCGCGGCGCATGGCGAGCAGCGTGAGCGCGGCCGCCCCGTAGAACACGTACGCGGTGAACGCCTTGGTCATGAAGGCGCAGGTGAGCGAGCCGACGGCAAGCGCCAGCAAGCCCGCGCTGCCCCGCTCGCACGCGAGCCACAGGCAGGCCAGCGCGGCGAACACGAAGAAGGCGAACAGCGGATCCGCGTAGGCAAGCCAGCCACGGTAGAAGAAAAGATCGGCGAGCGTCAGATAGACCAGTGCCGCGAAAGCGGCGAACGCCGCGTCGCGGTAGAGCGCGCCGCATAACCACGCCAGCACCAGCCCGATGCCGACCGAAGCGACGATCGCGACGCCGCGCGTGACGCCGAGAACGTGCTCCCAGCCCAGCGCGCTCGCGAACGGGATGATCAGCCAGTTGAGCAGCGGGTTGTGCTTGAGGCTGCCCCCGTAGAGCAGTTGCTCCGCCCACTCGCCGCGGAACCACATCTCGAGCGAGGAAATCGGAAAGATCGCTTCCTCGCCGACGTAATGGAAGCCCAGCGCCGGCAGGAAGCTCGCCGCCGCGACGGCGTAGAGCGCCCACAGAGGGGCGGCGCCCGGAAGACGGGATGCGGGGCTCACGGCTGATCGTGAAATGGCGGGCCGCCGCGCGCAGTGCCGCGGCCGGCGTGGCTATTCTATCGGTTCCCCGCGGTGAGGACAGCCGGGTTGTCGCGGAAGAAACGCAACAGCACCTTGCGGTAGCACTCGGGCAGCGCATGGTGCGGGTCGACGAATTCGGCCGCGACGCAGCCGTAGCCCTCGGAGCGCCCCGCGTCGAGCAGCGGGATCCGCTCGCGTACGCTCCAGGCCGTGAGCGCGTCCTTCGTCGCGCGCAGCAGCGCGGCGCTGTGCGGCGCCCGCGCGAGCCCCTCCTCCACGCCCGGCGCGAGCGGCGGCAGCAGCAGCAGCACCGTTCCCCCCTGCGCCTGCGCGCGGCGCGCCAGCCGCGCAAGCCGCTCGAGCAACACCGGGTTCGGCTTCCCGCGGCCGTCCCGGAGCGCCGCCGCATACTGCCCGTTCCCGGAGACGGCCGCAGCCAGCACCCCGGGGGCGCGGCCCACGTCGAGCCGTTTCTGGTCGGCAAAGGTCGCGCTGCCGTCGTAGCGAAAGCCGTTGCACATCCCGCGGTACACCACGTCGAAATCGCGCGCGGGTGTCCCGTCGGCGCAGCGGTACTCCGGCCCCGCCGGCTCGAGAAAAACCTGGCGGAATGCCGCGGCCGGCGACGGCGCCTTCAGGACGTCGCGCGCGATGCCCGCGAGTATCTTCAGTCGGGGCGCCGACAGGGCGTCGGTCAGTTGCGCGAGCCCCGACGGGCGGGCCGCGGCGGCCTCGCGCTGCACGGCCTGCGGCGACAACTCGGCGCGCGCCGGCTCGCCGCGCTCGAAGACGAAACCCAATGCCCAGTCGAGCGGCACCACGAGCAGTCTTGCGCTTGCGCCCCAGCGCTCGACGATATACTCGGCCTCGCCGATCATCGCCCGCAACGCGTTTCCGCTTTGCGCGAAGTTGTAGCTCTTGAGCGGCGGCGGGAACGCGTCCTCGACGATCCCCATGGTGGTCGAGGAACCGAGGACCACCGTGTTGATTTCCCCGATGCGATCGTTCAGGCGCAGCGTCTTGAACGGCCGGTTGTACGAGATCGGCGGCGCGTAGGTCACGCCGCGGCGCGCCTGCTGCCACTCGCTCGCGAGGCGGTTCCTGTCCGCGCCCAGGCTGTTGGCCGAGAGCTGGAGGTTGAGCCCGATCACGGGCGCGAGGAAGCCCGCGCACAGCGCGAGCACCAGCCATACGTAGGTCCGCGCGCTCATCAGAACTGGAAGTAGAGAAATTCGGAGTGGCGGTTGAGATTGGCGATCACCGCGAGCGCCATGCCCGCCACGAGCGCCGCGCTCGCCGCCGCGGGACGCCACTGCCAGCGGGACGAAGCCGAGTCCGCCGGGATGCCCAGCGCGGGGCGGGTCGCCGCCATGATCTGCTGCGTGTTGGGCGCGAGCCAGACGACCGCGAGCAGGATCCAGATCCAGTGCACGACGCCGGTGCGCGCCAGCGCCGGCGTCGCGCCGAAGATGACGCCATGCTGCGCGAGCCACTCGCCGAAGCCGCCCCACCGCGCGAGCCAGACATCGGGGAGCACCATCCCGTTCAGCCCCGCCATCGCGCGCAGGATGGCGCCGGCGGTGCCGAGGCTATCGGCGCGGAAGACGACCCATGCCGCGACCACCGCGGCAAAGGTGACCGCACAGCCCGCCGCGCGGCCCCATGCGGTCGAGCGCCCGAGGTCGTGTCCGAGGCGCGCGCGCAGCGCGCGCCACGCGTGATTGATCACGAGGTAGACCCCGTGCAGTCCGCCCCACACGACGAAGGTCCAGCCGGCGCCGTGCCAGAGCCCGCCCAGCAGCATCGTCGCCATGAGATTGAGGTAGCGCCGCGCGGGCCCCTTGCGGTTGCCGCCGAGGGGGAAGTACAGGTAGTCGCGCAGGAAGCGCGACAGCGTCATGTGCCAGTGCCGCCAGAACTCGATGATGTTCGCCGCCTTGTACGGGGAATGGAAGTTGATTGGCAGGCGGATGCCGAACAGCAGCGACAGCCCCACCGCCATGTCGGAGTAGCCGGAGAAGTCGAAGTACAGCTGAAACGTGTAGGCGAGCGCCCCGCACCAGGCTTCGAGAAAGGTGAGCGTCAGCCCCGCCTGCGGCGCGTCGAACACCGGCGCGACATAGGCCGCGACGCCGTCGGCGATGATCACCTTCTTGAACAGGCCGATCACGAAAATGGTGAGGCCGGCCGCGATGTTGCCGTAGTCGGGACGATAGGTTTCCGCCAGCCCGAACTGCGGCATCATCTCGCGGTGGTGCAGGATCGGGCCCGCGATGAGGTGCGGGAACCAGGTCACGAACAGCCCGTAGTGCACGAAGCTGTACTCGCGCGCCTTGCCTTCATAGGCATCGGCCAGGTACGCGATCTGGGTGAAGGTGAAGAACGAGATGCCGAGCGGCAGGATGATCTCGCCCAGGCTCGCGGAGCTGCCGAGCGCCGCGTTGACGGTGTCGAGGAAGAAGTTCGCGTACTTGTAGTAGCCCAGCAGCGCCAGGTTCGCGGCGACCGCGATGGCGAGCAGGCGCTTCCCGCGCCACGCGGCGCGCGCCGCGTTCGCGCGCGCGATCGCGATGCCCATGCGGTAGTTGAACAGCATCGAAACCGCGAGCAGCGCGACGTAGACCGGGTTCCACCAGCCGTAGAAGAACAGCGATGCCGCGGCGAGCCAGCCTGCCGCGAGCCGGGCGTTCACCCGGCCGAGCTGGAAAAAGACGAGCAGCGTCGCCGGCAGGAAGAAGAAGATGAAGGCGTAGGAATTGAACAGCATCGGGCGATCTAGCAGTGTGTCGGACTTTGGGTTCCGCACGGGTTCTCGGCGGGCGGGGTCATCATGATCGCCGATGCCGGCGGGCGACACACTGCTATAGGCAACGCCAGTTTACAGGCGGGGGCGGTCAACCTGAATGGGTGTGGTAGGTTGGGTAGGTAGGGCA
>JACPTK010000044.1 GCA_016192825.1 Betaproteobacteria bacterium
AGGTCAATGCCACAAAATGTTGTCATGCCGGTCTCCTTCGAGGTTAGTGTGTCGGCAAACTCACTTTAACCTCACCGCCCTCAAGGCGGTGGGAGGCCGGCTAGATGATTATCAGTGTAAAGTTTCCATCTCGCTGATGCACGTCAGCGGTGCAGGGTGGGCGGTGGAATAAGTAGTGGAATAAGTAGGGTCAGTGTAAAGTTTCCATCTCGCTGATGCACGTCAGCGGTGCAGGGTGGGCGGTGGGGGCGGTTCAGTGGGCCCCTTTTCAAGAATCCGGGAGAGCGGGAGAGTGGGCGTGAGGCATAAGACGCTACCTGCCGCGGCCGGGTGGCGGAATGGCCGGTGACTGATCCGATTCTCCCGGAACTGGTACTGACTCAAGGCAACACGACAGCCAAGTGCTATGCCTGGATGCACCCGGGAGAATCGGGAAGGCGCCGGCCGTTCCGACAGGACCCGGCCAGCGGCGGCCAGCTGAAGGCGAAAGTCGGAAGGAGGAAGTCGACTCCCACCACCCCGGCGCTTCGCGCCACCCCTCCTCGGGCAGGAGAGGAGCTGGATCACAACCTACGCTTTACCCAGCGAGCGGAAGAGTGACCGGCTTGCCAGTGGCAGAGGAATGCTCGATGGCGAGGGTCACTTCCAGCGTGGCGCGCGCCTCGCGCGCGGTGGCGAGCACGCATGGCTTGCCAACCGCGAGATGATCGAGCCAGGCGCGCGTTTCGTTGGCGACCGGCCCCCAGAAATCGCCCAGCGCCCAGTCGCCCGGCGTCCCGCTTTGCAGGAACACCATGTTCACCGGCTGGTCCGGCAGGTACACGTGCGGCACACCCTTCTCGCTGTACATCAACTTGTCGGTGTGGTCGTCATCGAGGATCATCACGCCGCCGGTGCCCAGCACCTCGACCCGCGCCGCGTGCCCGCGCGCCGGATACTTGTCCGGCAGCGAATAGGCGATGCCCAGATTCACCACCGCGCCGTCGGCGTAGGTGAGGATCGCGTAGCTCACGTCCTCGGTGTCGAAGCCAGCGTCCCTCAGGACGCCCTTCTGGCCTCTCGCGAAGACTTCCTTCACCGCCGTGCCCTCGAGCAGCCAGTTCATGAGGTCCACGTAATAGGTCAGCGCGTCCACCACCGGCGTGGCGTGCGGATTGCGCTCGAGGATGGCGGTGGCCTGCGAGCGCAGGTTGAAGACCCGCGCGGCGCCGCCGACGATCCGGCCCAGCCGGCCCTGCGCGATCTGCTCCTTCGCGATCAGGTAGCGCTCCTTGTAGCGGCGGCTGTAGCCGACGCGCACGCTGGTGCCAGCCCGCTCCGCCGCGCGGATCACGCGGTCGGCGTCGGCAAGGTTGAGCGCGATCGGCTTCTCCACCAGCACCGGCTTGCCGACCTCGATCGCCTGGACGAGCGACTCGACGTGCGCGCCCTCGCTGCTCGAGATGATGACGGCATTGACCTCCGGCCGGGCGATGATCGCGGCGTTGTCGCCGGAATGGAACTGCGCGCCGGTCTTTTCCGCCAGCGCGCGCGCCCGCGCCGGGTCCGCGTCGGAAATCGCCAGGTAGCGGACGGCGGGATGCTCCGCCGCCAGCCGCGCGCGCAGCCCGCCGATGCGTCCGGCGCCGACGACGGCGATGCCCAGGTCCTTGCGCTCCATGGCGGCCCCCTCCCGCGCGGGATTCTAGCAGGCATCGCTGCGGAACGATCCCGGTCGAGTGGTTGAACGCCGCGGTCCGCGCTGTTGCGCGCCGCAATGAGCTTTCCACGACGTGACAAGGAAGAGATTGCAGTTTTCTTACAGGGCGGCGGGAAGCGGCCCGGGAACGGCGTCGTCAGGAGGGAGCGCCCCCTCTACGATTGCAGGTCGACCGCGCGCGCCTTGAGCGACGCGTCGGCGCGCAGCGCGGCTTTCTGTACCTTGTGCGTGGGCGTGTGCGTCAGCTCGTCCACGAAGACCACGAAGCGCGGCACCTTCTGGGGCGCGAGATGCTGCCGGCACCAGCCGGCGATGTCCTCGGCGGAGCAGGATTGCCCCGGCTTCAGCGTGACAGCGGCGAGAATCTCGTCCTCGCCCAGCTCGCTCGGCACGGCAATCGCCGCGGCCTCGTGCACGGCGGGGTGCCCGCCGATCACACGGTCCAGCTCCGGCCCCGAGATGTTCTCGCCGCGGCGGCGGATGATGTCCTTCTTGCGCGCGACAAAGGTGAACCACCCCGCCTCGTCGCGCCGCACCAGATCGCCGGTCAGGAACCAGCCGTCGCGGAACGCTGCTTTCGTCTGCTCCGGGTCGCGGAAATAGCCCTGCATGATGATCGGCGTCTTCACGGCGAGCTCGCCGACCTCGTTCGCGGGGACGTCGCGCCCCTCGTCGTCCACCACACGGCATTCCGCCCACGGCCGCGCGGGGTCGGGGTGGTGCCCGACACGCCCCATGGTGCCCACCCTCTGCGGATCCTCGAAGGGCGTGCAGGTGACGCCCGGGATCTCGGTCATGCCGAAGCCGCCGATGAGATGCGGAATGCCGAACTCGTCGCGGAAGGTGCCTACGACCGGCTGGCGCGCGCCGAAGAGCCTGCGGATCCGGTGCTCCTTGCGGAACTCGGTGCGCGGGCGGTTCTTCAGGATCGTGCCGATTGCCTCGATGATGTTGACCTCGGTCGCGCCGGTCTCGACCGCCATCTTCCAGAACGTGGAAGCGGAGAACCTCGGCACCACGACCATCGAGCAGCCCGCCGCCACCGTACCCGCCACCGAGTAGAACAATGCGTTCACGTGGAACAGCGGCAGCACGATCATCACGCGCTCGTCGGGCTGCAAGTACATGCGCTGCACGAACGCCTCGCCTCCCAGCACGAAACTCTTCTGGCTGTGCATCGCGCCCTTGGGAAACCCGGTCGTGCCGGAGGTGTAAATGATGAGACACGTCACGTCGCCCGTGACGTCGTCCGGCAGCGGGCATTCCGGCGCGCGCGCGACGAGGTCGTGCAGCAGCGGCGCGTCGTGGCGGCCGGCGTCGAGCAGCATGAACCACGGCGCATTGGCCAGCCCCTCGCACGCCGCGCGGGCGGTGTCGAGCGTGTCGCTCGATGCGACGACGCCGCTCGCCTCGGCATGGTGCAGCACGTAGCGCGCCTCCTGCACGCCGTAATCGGGATTGACCGGCACCAGGATCGCGCCGATGCGGGCGAGCGCGAACAGCATCAGCACGTGCCCCTCGTGGTTGCGCGCCATCACGGACACGCGGTCGCCCTTGCGCACGCCGCGCGCGAGGAGCAGGCACGCCGCCTTGGTCACGGCCGCGCCGAATTCCTGCCAGCTCCAGGTCTTGCCGGCGAACAGCATGAACGGGCGCCGCGGTTCGCGGCCCGCTCGGCTGGCGAACGCCCCGTGCAGCGTGTAGTCGTGCCCCGGATACAGCCTCAGGACTTCAAGCGGCTTCAACATCTGCAAGAACCAAATGGACAGGATTAACAGGATTTACAAGATTAGATCGAAAGACAAACCCCCAACTTCGTTCTCAGTCGCTGAGTTGGTTTGGTCCTAATTCTGTTAATCTTGTTAATCCTGTCTATTTTGCCTCAGCGGCGCTTCTTGCCGCGGCGGGACTCGGCGTTCACTTCCTCGAACACCTCCTGCATCAGGCGCAGTGCGTCGAGCGCCTTGGGAAAGCCGCAATAGACGGCGCAGTGCAGCAGCGCCTCGACGATTTCCTTGCGTGTCAACCCATTCCTCAGCGCGGCGCGGATATGGGTTTTCAGCTCGTGCCGCATGTTCATCGCCGTCAACGCGGCGAGGTTGAGGAAGCTGCGCGTTTTTCGCGAGATCCCCGGCCGGCTCCACACCGCGCCCCAGGCGAACTTGGTGGCGGCCTCCTCGAACGGCCAGGCGTATTCGTCGGCGGCGGCGAGCCGGCGCTCGACGTATTCCGCGCCGACCACCGCCTTGCGGATCTTCAGGCCTTTCTTGAACAGCGGATCCTTCGTGAACGCTGGACGCATGTGAATTTCCCTGTATCTGCGTTGATTCGCCGGTCCGTTCAGCTTCTCTTGGCGGCCTTGGCGTCCCCGGATCGAGTCCGGGGCAGGCTTGGCGGTTCAGTTTTTTCCTTTGACGCCCAGGAAGTCCTTCTGCCAGGTCTTGTAAGCCGCGGCGTCGACGAGCTTGTCCATCTCGCCGGCGGACGCGATCCTGTCCTTGAGGTCCGCGGGCGCCCCGCCGTTGTAGAGGTGGGTATAGACCTCCTGCAGCGCCTTGATCGCCGCCGGCAGCGGCTGGTGGCCCTGCAGCAGGACGCGCGCGCCGGCGGCCGCGAAGTCCTCGCGCTTGATCGAGGCCGGAGCCGATCCGACCATGACCGGCAGCTTCGCCGCCTCGTGGATCGCCCTCACCTGGTCCACGGATTCCACGCCGACCACGAAAATCGCGTCCACCCCGCACGCGGCGAAGGCATTCGCGCGCTTGACGGCGCCCCCGGTGCCTTCGACCTTGAGCGCCGCCGTGCGGCCGAGGATGACGGTCGACGGATCGCGGCGCGCGGCGACCGCGGCCTTCAGCTTGCCGACCATCTCCTCGAGCGAGATCAGCTCGTCGGCGCCCTCGGTCTGCCCGAAGCGCGTCGGGAGCGCGGTGTCTTCTATGCTCATGCCCGAGACGCCCGCGTGCTCCAGTTCCTCCACCGTGCGCATGACGTTGAGCGCGTTGCCGTAGCCGTGATCGGCGTCCACGATCAGCGAGAGCCGGCTCGCGCGCATGATGCGCCGGACCTGGTCGGCGAACTCGGTCAGCGTCAGCACGATGAGATCGGGGGCGGCGAGCGTCGTGTTGGACGCGACCGATCCCGCCAGCATGCCGATCTCGTAGCCGACCGATTCGGCGACCCGCGCCGACAGGCCGTCGTAGACGCTCGCCGGCGAGACGCACTTCGTCCCGGTGAATATGGAGCGCAGACGCTTGCGCTGTTCAGTGGGAGTCATGAATTCTCCATTCAAAGATTGGCTATGAGCTACGAGCTATGAGCTATGAGCTATGAGCTATGAGCTATGAGCTATGAGCCGTAAGTTACACGCTTGTGACAAGGTTCCCTTCGATTCGTGGCTCGCAGTTCGTAGCTCGCAGCTGATGGCGGCATCAGACCGCCAGCAGGTCCATGAACTCGTTCACCGGCATCGCCTCCAGCCGCCCCTGATCGAGGCAGGCGTGCAGGATCGCGTCGCGCTGCTTCGCGGCGAACACGCGCGCGACGTTGGTCTCGAACTTCTTCAGCAGCACCGGGACGCCCTCCTCGCGGCGCTTGCGGTGGCCGAGCGGGTACAGCACCTCGGAGAGCGGTGTTTTCGTGCCGTCCTTGAAAAAAACCTGGATCGAATTGGCGTTGGTGCGCTTCTTCGGGTCGTGGTATTCGCGCTCGTACTGCTTCGACTCGGCGAGGTGCATCTTGGCGCGCAGCCGGTCGATGCGCGGGTCGGCCGCGATGCGGTCCTCGTAGTGCTCCGCCGTCATGGTCCCGTAGATCAGGCCGACCGCCATCATGTACTGCATGCAGTGGTCGCGGTCGGCGAAGTTGTGCAGCGGCCCCTTCTTGTCGAGTATCACCATCGTCGAATTGTGGCACCGCGCCTCGACGCGCTTGATGTCGTCCAGCCGGTCCTTCACCAGCGGGTGCAGCCTGATCGCGGCTTCCACGCCGCTCTGCCCGTGGAACGCCGTGGGATACGGGATCTTGAACAGCACGTTCTCCATGACGTAGGTGCTGAACGGGCGCTGGAACCGGAACGGCCGGTCCCTGAACAGCACGTGGTAGAAGCCCCACGTCTTCGCCGTCAGCGCCGCGGGGCAGCCGATCTCCCCCTTCACCGCCATCAGCGCGAGCCGCACCCCGCGGCTCGCGGCGTCGCCCGCGGCCCACGACTTGCGCGGCCCGGTGTTGGGCTTGCGGCGGAAGGTGGCGAGCGCGTGCCCGTCCACCCACGCCTGCGACAGCGCGTTGACGATCTCCTCGCGCGTGCCGCCGAGGAGCCTCGTCACCACCGGCGCGGTCGCGATCTTCACCAGGATCGTGTGGTCGAGCCCCATGCGCGTGAAACCGTTCTCGAGCGCGAGCCCGCCCATGATCTCGTAGGTCTTCACCGCGGACTCCAGCACCTCGCGCATGAGAAACGGCTGCTTGCGCTGCGCGACGCGCGTGCGCGACAGCCAGTCCGCCACCGCCAGGATGCCGGCGAAGGTGTCGGAGGGATGGATGACGGTCTCGCCGTAGAACGCGTCGTTGAAATCGAGCCAGCGGTTGAGGATCCCGATGTTGAACGTGGCGCGCTCGGGATCGAGCACGTACGGCGTGCCCGGCACGCGGGCGCCGTTGGGAACGACGGTGCCCGGGACGAGCGGGCCGATCAGGTTGGTGCAGCCGGGAAACGAGAGCGCCTCGAGCCCGCAGCCGAGCGTGTCGATCAGCGCGAGCCGCGCGGTCTCCAGCGCGAGCGCGCTTTTCACGGGATAGCGGTCAGCGTAATCGGCGATCTGGACGAGGACTTTGTCGGCGGCGGGACGGGCGTTGGAAGGCGCGGCTTTCATAATTGACGGTCGCCGTAAAAACTGCGGAGTATAGGATAAATCAAAGTCTCGTGCCGCGCCTTGACCGCCCCATCCGCGAGATAGAATACCGGGAATTACGTCCGCGCTCGCGTAATCGCCAATCGTGAACGGCAAATGAAAGATGTGATTATTATCGGCGCCGGCATCGGCGGCCTCGCGCTCGCCCTCACGCTGCACCGCGCCGGCATCCGCTGCCGCGTCTACGAGCTGTCGCCGGAGGTCAAGGGACTCGGGCTCGGCATCAACCTTCTGCCGCACGCGACGAAGGAACTCGCGGCGCTCGGCCTGGAGGAGGCGCTCGCGGGCGTCGCGGTGACGACGCGCGAAGCGCTGTTCTACAACCGCCACGGCCAGCTGGTGTACAGCGAACCGTGCGGCCGCCACGCCGGCTACGAGACGCCGCAGTTCTCGATCCACCGCGGCGACCTGCAGACGGCGCTGCTCGAAGCGTGCCGGGCGCGCATCGGCGCGGACCGGATCTTCACCGGCTGGCGCTGCGCGCGCGCCGAGCAGGACGGCGACGGCGTCACGGTCCATTTCACGGGCACCGCGGCCGGAGAGGCGCTGCCGCCGCAGCGCGGCGCCGCCGTCATCGGCTGCGACGGCATCCACTCGGTCATCCGCCAGCAGCTCCATCCCGATGAAGGCGAGCCGATCTACTCGGGCGTCAACATGTGGCGCGGCGCGACGTGGTGGCGCCCGTTCCTCACCGGCGAAAGCTTCGTGCGCGCGGGGTGGCTCGAGTCCGGCAAGATGATCATCTACCCGATCCGCAACCGGCGCGACGCGCAGGGGCGCCAGCTCGTGAGCTGGGTGGGCGAGTTCTACACGCCGAAATACAAGCGGCGGGACTGGAACCGCGCCGGCGAGCTGAAGGACTTCATCCACGTCTTCGAGGGCTGGAAGTTCGACTGGCTCGACGTGCCGGGCATGATCCGCGCCGCCGAAACCATTCTCGAGTACCCGATGGTGGACCAGGAGCCGCTGCCGCGGTGGAGCTTCGGGCGTATCACGCTGCTCGGCGACGCCGCGCACCCGATGGTTCCGCGCGGATCGAACGGCGCCGGGCAGGCGATCCTCGATGCCAGGACCCTCGCGCAATGCTTGGCCCGCCAGGCGGACCCCGCGGAGGCGCTCAAGGAATACGAGGCGGCAAGGCTCGAGGCGACGGCCAGCATCGTGCGGATGAACCGCAGGAACCCGCCGGACGCGATCCTGCGCGAGGTCTACCTCAGGACCGGCGACAAGCCGTTCAAGAACATCCACGACGTGATCAGCCGCGAAGAGCTGGCCGCGCTGACGCACGGCTACGCGAAAATCGCCGGCTACGACCGCGAATCCCTCGCCGCGAACCGCACCGAATAACGGAGATTGGGTATTCTTGGAGCCTGCGTCACGAAACAGGGCAGCCGCGCGGCGAGGGATGAATGAAACCGGACGTGAATTTCATTCAGGATTTTGCGCGGAGCAATATAGAATAGGCTTCGTATTGATTGGCCATTGAATTAACCGAGGTTGCTGATGATGTCGACCGGCACAGCGCAAAATCCTAAGCGCCGCGAGTTCTACGACCGCATCTCGCGTCACGACATGGCGCCGTTGTGGGAGGTGCTCGGCAGGCTTGCGCCGCCCACGCCCGCCACGCCCTGCGTGCCGGCGCTGTGGAAATACCGCGAGGTGCGCTCGCACGTCATGGAAGCCGGGGAGCTGATCTCCGCCGCCGAGGCCGAGCGGCGCGTGCTGGTGCTGGAGAATCCCGGCCTGCGCGGCGCCTCCTCCATCACGCACACGCTGTACGCGGGGCTGCAGCTGATCCTGCCGGGGGAAATCGCGCCGAGCCACCGCCACACCCAGACCGCGCTGCGCTTCATCATGGAAGGCACGGGCGCATACACCGCCGTGGACGGCGAGCGCGTGACGATGCGCCCGGGAGACTTCATCATCACGCCCTCGTGGACCTGGCACGACCACGGCAACCCCGGCGGCGAGCCGGTGGTGTGGCTGGACGGCCTCGATGTCCCGATGGTGGCGTACTTCGACGCCGGCTTCATGGAGCGCTATCCGGCGGAGACGCAACCGGTGACGCGCAGCGAGGGCGATTCCCGCGCGCGCTACGGCTCGGGCATGCTGCCGGTGGATTACGCGCCCGAATCCCTGACGACGCCGCTGTTCTGCTATCCGTACCGGGAAACGCGCGAGGCGCTGGAGCAATTGCGGCGCGGCGGCGAGCGGCACCCGTGCCACGGCCTCAAGCTCCAGTACTCCAATCCCGCCACCGGCGGCTACCCGATGCCCACCATCGGCGCGTTCGTCCAGCTGCTGCCGGCGGGCTTCCGCGGCAAGCCCTACCGCTGCACCGACGGCACCGTGTACTGCGCGGTCGAGGGGCGCGGCCGCACGCGGATCGACGGCAAGGTGCTCGAGTGGCAGGAGCAGGACGTGTTCGTCGCGCCGTCCTGGAGCCGCGTGCAGCACGAGGCGGACGCGGACGCGGTGCTGTTCAGCTTCTCCGACCGGCCGGCGCAGAAGGCGCTCGGGCTGTGGCGCGAGCATGCGCCCTGCGAGAGTTGATTCGAAATTAGCCGCAAAGTCGCAGAGGCGCAGAGGCGCAGAGAAATTCAAGGACAATGACTGAACCGGTAGAGTAGAGGAGGAAGTAGTGTCACAAAGTAACACTACCCCTCCCCCCTCGTCGAACCGGACGTGCAGGTTTCCCGCATCCGGCTCTCATGCAAGCAATCGCCGCCGCAGTGCGCGCGCTCATAGTGACAGCAGG
>JACPTK010000045.1 GCA_016192825.1 Betaproteobacteria bacterium
AGGTGTCGGGGGTGGCGGGCACGTGGAAGGACCTGACCGACAACGTGAACCTGATGGCGGCGAACCTGACCGGCCAGGTGCGCAACATCGCGGAGGTGACGACCGCGGTGGCGAAGGGCGACCTCTCCAAGAAGATCACGGTGAACGTGAAGGGCGAGATCCTGGAGCTGAAGAGCACGATCAACACCATGGTGGACCAGCTGGGTGCGTTCGCCTCCGAAGTGTCGCGGGTGGCGCGCGAGGTGGGCACCGACGGCAAGCTCGGCGGGCAGGCGCAGGTGCCGGGGGTGGCGGGCACGTGGAAGGACCTGACCGACAACGTGAACGCGATGGCGGCGAACCTCACCAATCAGGTGCGCGGCATCGCGCGGGTCGTGACCGCGGTGGCGAGAGGCGACCTGAAACGCAAGGTCGTTTTCGAGGCAAAGGGCGAAATCGCGGCGCTCGCGGACACGATCAACGAGATGATCGACACCCTGGCGACGTTTGGCGCCCAGGTGACCAACGTGGCGCGCGAGGTGGGCATCGACGGCAAGCTCGGCGGCCAGGCCAAGGTCCCCGGCGCGGCCGGATTGTGGCGTGACCTGACCGACAACGTGAACCAGCTGGCGGCAAACCTGACGACTCAGGTGCGGGCGATCGCCGAAGTGGCGACCGCGGTGGCGAAGGGCGACCTGACACGCTCGATCATGGTCGAGGCGCAAGGGGAAGTGGCGGCCCTGAAGGACAACATCAACGAGATGATCCGCAACCTCAAGGACACGACGTTCAAGAACACGGAGCAGGACTGGCTCAAGACCAACCTGGCCAAGTTCACCCGCATGCTGCAGGGGCACCGTGACCTGAATACCGTATCCAAGCTGGTGCTGTCCGAACTGGCGCCGCTGGTCAACGCCCAGCAGGGCGTGATATACGCGCAGCCCACCCGCGGCGATGAACTGCGTCTCGACCTCTTCGCGAGCTATGCCCACAAATCGACCAGGCACCTGCCGAAAACGCTGCGCTTCGGTGAGGGGTTGATCGGGCAGTGCGCGTACGAGAAGAAGCGCATTCTGCTGACGGACGTCCCGCACGACTATATCCGGGTGAGCTCGGTGCTGGGTTCCGCCGCGCCCCTGAACGTGATCATCCTGCCGGTGCTGTTCGAAGGCGAGGTCAAGGCGGTGATCGAGCTGGCGTCGATCAAGAAATTCAGCGAGGCGCACCTGTCCTTCCTCGACCAGCTGACCGAGAGCATCGGCATCGTGTTCAACACCATCGAGGCCGGCATGAGAACCGAGGACCTGCTGCAGCAGTCGCAGTCCCTGACCGGGGAACTGCAAAGCCAGCAGGAAGAGCTCAAGATGACCAACGACCGGCTGGAGCAGCAGGCGGAAAATCTGCAGCGCTCGGAGACGCTGCTCAAGCAGCAGCAGGAAGAACTGAAACACACCAACGAGCAGCTTGAGGAAAAGGCCAGGTTGCTGTCGGAGCAGATGCGGCAGGTGGAGTACAAGAACCAGGAGGTTGGACAGGCCAAGGCTGCGCTCGAAGAGAAGGCGGAGCAACTCGCGCTCAGCTCGCGCTACAAGTCGGAGTTTCTCGCCAACATGTCCCACGAGCTGCGCACCCCGCTGAACAGCCTGCTGATCCTGGCCAGGATGCTGGCCGATAACGCCGGCAGTAATCTGACGCCGAAGCAGATCGAGTACGCGCAGACCATCCATTCCGCGGGCACGGACCTGCTCTCGCTCATCAATGACATTCTCGACCTGGCCAAGATCGAGTCGGGCACCGTCACGATCAGCATCGAGCCCGAGCGGTTATCCGAGTTGAGCGACTACGTCGAACGCACGTTCCGCCAGCTGGCGCATGACAAGCGGCTGGATTTCGACGTGACCATGGCGCCGGCGCTGCCCGCCGTCATTCATACCGACGAGAAGCGGCTGCAACAGGTCCTCAAGAACCTGCTGTCCAACGCATTCAAGTTCACCGAGCAAGGAAGGGTGTCGCTGCATATCTCGCGGGTGAAATCCGGCTGGACCCCGGGGTGTCCTCAACTCGACGCGGCGGGCGAGGCGGTGGCATTCTCCGTGACGGATAGCGGCGTCGGGATCCCGGCGAACAAGCAGAAGCTCATTTTCGAGGCATTCCAGCAGGCCGACGGGACAACCAGCCGCCAGTATGGGGGCACCGGCCTGGGGCTTTCCATCAGCCGGGAATTGGCGCGCCTGCTCGGCGGAGAGATCCGCGTCTCAAGCGTCCCCGGCAAGGGCAGCACGTTCACGTTCTACCTTCCGATCGACTATCAGGAGGTGGCAACCAAGGATAAAACGGCCTGGAAAAAAGTTGCGCCGGAACCCGACCCCGACCCCGCCGGGCGGGACGAAGAAAGCAGGTCGTCGAGAATGAAGCCGCTGGTGCATAGGCAACCGGTGGTGCGCGACGACCGTGACAGGATCCGGGCCGGTGATCGCGTGGTTCTGATCATCGAAGACGACATCAAGTTTGCCTCCGCGCTTCTGGACCTGGCGCGCCAGGGCGGGTTCAAGGGAGTGGTCGCCCTGAATGCGGGCGCGGCCCTGACGCTCGTGAAGGAGGTCATGCCGGACGCCATCACGCTCGACGTGAGGCTGCCGGACATGGACGGTTGGGCGGTCCTGGATCTGCTGAAACACGATCCTGAAACCCGGCACATTCCGGTGAACGTCATTTCGGTGGCGGATCACCTGCACCGCTCTTTCCACATGGGGGCCCTGGGCGTCGTGCACAAGTCCGCGGCGAAGGAGGTATTGCAGGAGGCCCTGGCGCGGACACGCAGATTCATCGAGCGCGAGATCAAGACGCTGCTCGTCGCCGATGGCGATGTTGCGCAACGGGAAAGCATCGTCAGCACGCTGACCAGCGACGGCCTGAGGATCACCGAGGCCGGCACCGGAAAGGAGGCACTCGACGTCCTGCAGAAGGACCGGTTCGATTGCATATTGGTGGGCCCGTCGCTGCTCGACATGAGCCCGACGGACCTGCTCAAGAAATTCGCGAAGATCCGGAAGGCGCTTGAAATGCCCATCGTAATGTTCGGAGCGGATGGCTTGAACCGGAGCGACCGGGACAGTCTCCGCAAGCTCGCGGAGATCCTCGTCATCAAGCACGTCAGCACGCCCGAAGCCGTCCTCGAGGAGGCCACGCTGTTCCTGCACCATACGGTGGCCGAGTTGCCGCAGAAGGCGCGCGACGCCCTGTTCCTGCAGGGCAAGTCAGCGAAGGAGTTGCGCGGGAAGAAGGCGTTGATCGTTGACGACGACATCCGCAACATCTTCGCGCTCACCAGCGCGCTAGAGCAACACGGCATGAGCGTGCTCAATGCGGAGAATGGCAAGGACGGGATCGAGATGCTCAAGAGCCATCCCGACGTGGACATCGTCCTCATGGACATCATGATGCCCGAGCTCGATGGCTACGACACGATGCGCATCATGCGCAAGCTCGAGCAGTTCCAGGATCTCCCGATCATTGCCATCACGGCGAAAGCGATGATGGGAGACCGCGAGAAGTGCATCGAGGCCGGCGCCTCGGACTACCTGGCCAAGCCCGTCAACACCGAGCAGCTGTTGTCGCTGTTGCGGGTCTGGATAACCCAGTGAGAGGGCTGTGTTGCAGATCTCGATCGCAGGGGGCGCGGCGGGGAGAGAAAACCCCGCGGAACGGAAGGGCAACCGGGAATACCTCCTTTCGCGGGCTGCCGCAGAGGGAGATAATGTTGAGTGACAGCATGTTCGGCCTCACGGTCCCCGTCGGTGCGCGGGGCGTGAACAGCCTGGTAAGCGGGGAGACCATGTCGGACGCGTCGGTTGCCAGCATACTGGTTGTGGACGATGACAAACGGAGCCTGCTGGCAGTGCAGGAGCTATTGCGGGGCCCGGGGCGGAACCTGGTGCTGGCCAAATCCGGGGAAGAAGCGCTGCGATGCATGCTGAAAGACGACTTTGCGGTCATCCTGCTGGATGTGCGCATGCCCGGGCTCGATGGATTCCAGACGGCAAAACTGATACGCGAGCGCGAGCGCTCGCGATACACCCCGATCATTTTTCTCACGGGCGTCTCCGAGGACGTGGACTCGATATTTCGCGGTTACCAGGCGGGGGCGGTGGACTATATCGTCAAGCCGCTGGTCCCTGAAGTCCTGAAGTCCAAGATCTCGGTGTTTGTCGAGCTGTATGCAAAGAACGCGGCGCTGATCGGGGAGATCGCGGGGCGTAAGCAGACCGAGCAGCGCCTGCGGGAATCGGAGGAGAAATTACGCGCCCTGGCGGTCCATCTGCAGACCGTTCGCGAGGAGGAGCAGATCCGGATTTCGCGCGAAATCCATGACCAGCTCGGCCAGACCCTGACCGGGCTGAAGATGGATTTGACCTGGCTGGCGGGCAGGCTGCCGGCGGACCAGGGACCGCTGAAAGAGAAAACCGAGTCGATGTTCGGTCTGATCGACAACACGATACACTCGGTGCGCAGGATCGCCTCGGGGATGCGGCCCGAGGCGCTGGACGAAGCGGGACTGGCGGCGGCAATCGGCTGGCAGGCCAGGGATTTCCAGTTGCGCACCGGGATCCGCTGCAAGGTCGACCTGCCGCAGGACAGCAACGGGCTCGACCCGGATCGAGCCACCGCGGTGTTCCGGATCTTTCAGGAGGTGCTGACCAATGTGGCGCGCCACGCGAATGCGACCCGGGTCGACGTCGCCATGCGGCTCGACGCGGACAGACTCGCGCTGGAAGTCAGGGATAACGGCAAGGGCATTCCCGGAGCGGACATACACAGCCCCAAGTCCCTGGGGCTGCTGGGGATGCGGGAGCGCGCGCTGCCGTTCGACGGCAGGATCGAGATCAGCAGCGCCCCTGGCGAGGGAACGCAGGTGATGGTGTCGATCCCGCTATACCAGGACCGGGCTCCGGCGCGGGGTATTCCATGAGGGTAATCGGCGGCGCGGGGAAAGGGTTGTCACCGAGGGAGGCTCTGGCATGAAAGTCTTGATTGCGGACGATCACCCGGTGGTCCGGCACGGATTGAAGCAGATCCTGGCGGCCGAATCCAACATGACGGTGGTGGGCGAGGCGACAAACGGCATCGAAGCCCTTGAGCTCGCACGCAAGCTCGACTGGGACGTGGCGATACTGGATTATTCCATGCCGGGCCGCAACGGACTGGACGTGCTCAACGAAATGAAGCGCGAGTTCCCGCAGCGGCCGGTGCTGATCCTGAGCATGCATCCGGAGGAGCTGCACGCGCGACGGGTGTTGAAGGCGGGCGCTGCCGGCTACATGAACAAGGACAGCGCGGGCGAGGAGCTGGCCGCGGCGATACGCAAGGTGGTGAACGGCGGCAAGTATGTGAGCGCGAAATTGGCCGAGAAGCTGGCGGTGGAGCTGGCGCCCGATTCCCAGAAGCCGCCGCACGAGACGCTGTCCGACCGCGAGTACCGGGTGATGTGGCTGCTGGCCTCGGGCAAGCCGATCAACCGGATCGCGAAAGAGATGTTTCTGAGCCCGAGCACGATCAGCACTTACCGGATACGCATACTCAGGAAGCTCGGCCTGGCCACCAACGCCGAGCTGGTGCATTACACGATAAAGCATCAACTCATCGAGTAAGTCCGGCGCTCCGCGCGTCCAGTCTTTTCCCCCAAGCCGTTTCCCGCTCCCGGCGCTGGATCGCCGCCGCATCCGCGCGGCCGGCGATTCTGCGCCCACTTCCCGTGGTGCCGATCCCCCTGATTTGCCCGGTTTGAGCGGCTGGCCTGCCGGCGGCGCCAGGACTTGCAGGAGCGACTCGATCACCCGCGAATCGCCGCCTCGGCGCTAGTCCGAACAGGCCATGCTTGCCGTCGCCCGCACTGGCCGCGCGCCCGGTCGCTGCGCGCTTGCGAAGATAGCGGCAAGCGCCGCCCCCTGGTTCGACCGAGCTTCGCCCACGGCCAGCGATGGGCGAAGCGCAGGCGTTTCAACGAGACGGCCCGTGCCATGCATGGGTCAGCCGGGCTACGGTGGGAGGGAATCCTGAGCGACCTGCTGTCACACCGGGTCGCTAACTTCGTTGCCAACTTCGGACGGGCGCGCAGCGAAATGCGTCCCGGCAGGAGGATCAGCTTGGCACCCAAACAAGGACAAGGAGGTTGTATGCAATATCCAGCTTCACAATTCTGGAGGGCAATCGGAGTCGGCGCTGTTTTCGCAGGGTTACTGGCGTGGCCGGGAGTCTCCGCGGCCCAGACTGTCAGCGGCCAGGCGAGCGCAGCCACAGCGATCGTGCTGGGAACCGTCGCCAGTCTCGCGGATACCGGCACGCTCACCGATCCCAGCGACCCGCGCGGCACCGGCCAGGTCACGGGAAGCATTCCCGGTTTGCTCAGCGCGGAGGCCCTGCACGCTGCCACGATGGGGTGGAGCGATCAGGTTGCCTCCGAAGCCTCGCTGGCGAATCTGTCCATGACCGTGGCCGGGACGGGCATCACGGCAAGTTCGATCGTGTCGAGAGCCCTCGCGGTGTCGGGCGCGGGCGGCACCGGCCTGACGAGCATCGAGGGGCTCGTAATCGGCGGAGTGCCGGTTTCCACCACTGGCGCTCCGAACGAGGTGATTTCGATTCCCGGTCTGAGCGTCATCCTGAACGAGCAAACCCAGTCGGCCGGCGGCATCGTCGTCAACGCCCTGCGGGTCAGGACCTGGGACGGCTTGACGGACATCGTCGTCGGATCCGCGAAGGCCGGTATCTGAGTCATGCAACAGCCATACGAGAGGAGCAACAATGCGTAAAACGATCTTTACGCTAGCCGCAACAGCGCTAGCACTCACAGGGGTACTCTTAGCCGGCTCCGCCTATGCCCACTTCGTTCCCGCCCCATGCGACTTCATAACCGGCGGGGGCTGGGTATTGAACAACTCCGGCGACCGAGTCAACTTCGGCGCCCACGGCGGGTGCAAGAATGGCGCGTTCTGGGGGCACGTAAACGCGCTCGACCACAGCACCAACCCGCCCGGCCACCTGAAAAGCACCCAGATCACGGGTTACCTGATGGACCCGGAGTTTCCAAACGCACGCGATATCTGCGGGTTTGGTGAGGTCAGCGTCAACGGCAGCACCTTCACCACGCGCTTCCGCGTCAGAATGGAGGACAACGGCGAACCGGGTGGAGCCGACCGATTCGGGGTGCGGCTGGGTAATGGATACCACCTTTCGACGCGCGAACTGGGTCCTCCGGGACCGACCGGCGGCGGCGGTAACATCCAGCTGCACAAGCCGAATCCGTCCACCACGGGACCGGTCCCCACGCCGACCGAAGCCGAGATGTGCGGCGGGCTGGGACATCCCGGTAACTGAAGCCTGATTGGAGCATCGAGGCGGCGGACGGCGGCGGACAGCCGCCGTTTGCTTTTGCACGGCAGGCCCGCGCCGTCAACCTGGGCGCGCGGGCGCGTGGGAGCCCTGAACCCGCCTGCGCCTCGCGGAAGAACCTGCCTTTCAGATGGGCATGACGCGAAGAGCGCGTAACAAAATGACCGGCCCAACTTTACTCCCCTCCTTTTCAAGGAGGGGTGGATGCGCAGCAGACGGGGTGGTTACGTGGGCACGCCTGCTCCCACCACCCCGCCCGCTGGCGCGGGCACCCCGCCCGGCCAACCGCACAGAGGCGGCTGGCGTTCGGCGGCTAGAAGGTGCGCAGGCACCTTCAATCCCTCACCCCCGCCCCTCTCCCGAGCGGAGAGGGGAGGCAATTGCTTCCCTTCTCCTCTTGGGAGAAGGGGAAGGGATGAGGGGATGGAAACCCCGCCTCACCCCCGGGCAGGAGGGGAATTCATTTTGTTACACGCTCTAAGGGTTCCCGATGTCGGTGTTTTCGCCGGTGCCGCCGGGCTTTCCGTCACGGCCGCAGGACAGCGGGTCAAGATAGCGCGGCGCCACGCAGTCGGCAAGCAGGCCGATACGACGATGACGACCCGCAACTCCAGCAAAGTGAATCCGTGGACGCTTCGACGGGAGAAGGCCATGCCTCCCGCTCACGCTCTCACTGGACAGTGATTGCGCCACCGCCGTCGATCGTGACCTGCCTGGCGCCGACGTCCACGGTCCAGACGCCGTCGGTCTTGCTGGCGCCGGCTGTGGTCGCCGTGCATCCCACGCGCATGAGCGCGATGAATTCCGCCGAGCCGAGCAGCTCTACGCTGGAGAAGGTGCCGTGCCACTGGCGCGGCAGGGCCGCAAAGGGATCGGCGGTGAACAGATCGGTCTGCGCAAACTGCATCGTCGGGCCGGCGAGCATGTCCACACACAGGCTCTGGCCGTTGCTGGCGATCGAGATGGTCTGCTCCGAAACCACGTTCATCATATTGAGCGCGTGGATGTTCCATTCCCACCGCCGCGGGGTGGCGGAAGCGAGCTTGTCGTAGACCAGGACCAGGTTCGGTCGCAGGTACACCAGCGAGCGCTTCGCTTCCGTGAGCGCGCCGCCGTAGGCCAGCGTGGCGTCGCCGGACACGATGTCGTGGTCGGGCTGGGACGCGTATCCGGTGATCACGCCGTTGCCGACCTTCCCGCTCTCCTCGTAGACGGCCTGGCCCCGGCCGCCGTCGAAAGTGATCGCGTTGTGCGCCCGCGTCTGCTTGTACCACTGCCACCAGTGGAGCGTCTTGTAGTCGTCGAAGTAGCCCGAATCGATCGCGAGCCGCTCGCCCCCGGCGTTGATGACGAAGCCGTTCTGATCGGCGTGGCTGTGGTTGTAGGAGCCGTACGGGCTCGCTTTGAAATAGACCGAGGTGCGCGCCGGATCGGAGAGGTCGCTGTGCATCGCCGTCCAGCCGATCGAGGAAAACAGCGAGGAATTGGGCGTGCCGTCCGGGAACGGCGCCGGGGCCGGATCGGCGGGAGGGGCGAGCAGGTAATCGATCCGTGTCGGGTCCTCGCCCGTGAGCTGCGAGGCGTACCACCGCCCGAGCGGGCTCGGTGCAAACAAAGTATAGGTCTTGCCGAAGCGCGCCCAGTTTTCGGTCAGCCTCTGCTCGGCACCGTCGCCGAAAGCGCCAGCCGGCGTCCCGGGCGGCAGAAAGTAGGCGATGAAGCGCCCGTAATTGCGCACCCAGGCCTTCTGCGCGATGTCCACGCCGACCGCCCAGCGCAGGAAGTACCACGGAAGTAGCCTGCTGCCGGTATCCCAGCCGGCGTATGCCGTGCCGTTCGCGTAGCCGCCGTCTTCCCCGCCCCACGGGCTGGTCCAGTGCAGGGCGAGCGGCAGCGTGTCGCGCAGCCCGACCCAGGCTTCGGGCACGTCGCCCGCCAGCAGCACGCAGATGACCGCGAGATAGGTCAGCGTGGTGTTGCCGTGGGAATCGTAGGGATAGATGGCGACGCGCGCGCGGCTGCCGATGATGTCGTAGTACATGTCGCTGGCGCGGGCCAGTGTCGGAGCCAGCAGAAGGGATTTCTGGTTGGCGTCCAGCCGGGAGAACAGCCAGTCGTATGCCAGCGCGAGCGTCCACGCGATTTCCCGGGAAGCCTGGTCCACGTTCGCGTACGAGGTGCTGCCGCGCGGGTCCCACGCGGCGAGATTGAGCGCGCGGCGCAACGCGTCCACGAAATACTCTTCCCTGAGCGTAGCCAGCCAGGCGAGCGCCGCCTCCAGCGTGCGCCGGCACTCCTCCTGCGTCAGCGCCAGGATCTCGGCTTTCAGCGTGGACGCCGGCTCGGCAGGGAGGGGATCGGCGAGTTTGCTGTCCACGCGGGCGTACAGCAACGCCAATGCGGCCTGCCGCTGGCTGATGATCGTCTGCGCCGTCGCGGGATCGGGCAACGCGCGCGGGCGCGGCTTTGAAACTGCGCGGTCGAAGAGAACCGTGAAATCGGGAACCAGGAACGGCACGGCGCTTGCGCCCACCGTGAAACGGCGCGACCGGCTCGACTGGGTTCCGCCAGCGTTGGTCACCTGAACCTGCCACGTGTAGCTTCCGGCCGGCAGGACGTCATCCCAGTTGATCCAGTTGCGCGCCACGGCTCTGCTTCGGGTGTGACCGTCCGGATAGGTCAGGGTGACTTGGTACTGGGCGTCGGCGCTCAGGTCAGGCCAGCTGAAGTCTGGAGGGGTTTGTTCGACGGTCGCGCAATCGGCGGGCCGTACTTGTACCGACGAAGTGGTCAGCGGGACCGACGCTATCCAGTCGGGCGTCGTGCCCGGCACGCAAGTCTGGGCGCGGGCCGGGAAGGGGGAGCCCCCTGCCAGGAAAAGCGTAAAGACGAGAGCGCGCATCGCCACGGCCGTGGACTTGCGGACGATAGTGATAGAAGCACGGAACATGACTTCTTCCTCCGTTCGGACGGCGCGGTCCCCACAGAGTTTCGCGACGCGAATCTAGTTGTACTTCAATCATGTTTAGTCCCCTGATTGAACCGATGCGCTGATCGGACTACTGCCCGGGATAGAGATATTGTTTTCCGATTGAGAGGACGCCGGTTTGGCCCTTTGAGCACGGCACGCGTGACAGGCCGGGCAGGCCGGAGATGATGACCGCCGGCGGCACCAGTTGAACGAGGGCGCCAGCCCCCGGGGAGGCTGGCGCCCGCGCCATCGGTGCCATCGGCGGTCGCGACTACTTGGCTCCCTTGCGCCGGGTGGTCACCGAGACCGGCGTGGTCCACGCCGAATGATTGGGGACCGCATCGTAGGCGCTTACCCGGTAGCTGTAAGTGGTGCTTGCGGCCAGACCGGTGTGGGAAAACGATGTCGTCGTCGTCGTGGCGAGCGGCCTGTCGTTGAGGTAGACGTAGTAGCCCTTCACGCCCACGTTGTCGGTGGACGGGTTCCACGAAAGATCGATCCGGCTCGAGGACACCGCGGTACCGACCAGGCCGGTGGGAACGGACGGCGCGGTGGTGTCGGGCGTGCCGTTCGAGACGGTGACGGTGACCGGCGCCGAAGCGGTCAGGTTGCCCGCCGCATCGCGCGCCACCGCTGTCAGGGTGTATGACCCGTTCGCGACCGTGGTCGTGTCCGCGGTAACGGAGTAGGGAGCAGTGGTGTCTTCGGAGCCGAGGTTGACGCCGTTGTATTTGAACTGGACGCCGACCACGCCCACATTGTCGGAGGCGCTCGCCGACACGGTGATCGTGCCCGAGACGGTGGCTCCGGACGCGGGAGAGGTGACACTCACCGTCGGCGACGTGGTATCGGGCGCGGCCTGGGTGGTCGCGCTTGCCGGCGCGGATTGCGCGGAAGCGTTCCCCGCCGCATCGATCGCCTGGACGGTGTAGGAGTAGGCGGTGGAAGCGGCAAGACCGGTGTCCTGATAGGTGGTTACCGAGCCCAGGGTGGCAAGCAAGGCGCCGTCGCGGTACACGCGGTAACCGGTCACGCCCACATTGTCGGTGGACGCCGCCCAGGAGAGGTCGATCTGCGAGGTAGAAGCGCCGGAGGCAGAAAGCCCGGTCGGGGTTGAAGGCGCGGTCGTGTCGGGTACCGGCGTCGTCGCCGAAACAAGCGCCGTCCACGCCGAGTGATTGGGAACGGCGTCGTAGGCGCTGACGCGGTAGTTGTAAGTGGCGCCCGCGGTCAGGCCGGTATGCGAGAACAAGGTTGCAGTCGTGGTCGCAAGCGGCTGGTCGTTTAGATAGACGTAGTAACCCGCCACCCCCACGTTGTCGGTGGAGGGATTCCACGTGAGGCTGATCTGGCTCGCGGACACCACAGTCCCCACGAGACCAGTGGGAACCGAAGGCGCTTGCGTATCAGGCACCGGCGTCGTCACCGAAACAGGCGCCGTCCACGCCGAGTGATTGGGAACGGCGTCGTAGGCGCTGACGCGGTAGTTGTAAGTGGCGCCCGCGGCGAGGCCGGTGTGGGCGAACGACGTTGCTGTCGTCGTGGCAAGAGCCACGTCATTGAGGTAGACGTAGTAGCCTGTGACGCCCACGTTGTCGGTGGAGGGGTTCCACGAGAGATTGATCTGGCTCGCGGACACCGCGGTGCCGACCAGTCCGGTGGGAACCGATGGGGCGGTGGTATCCAAGGTGGAACCCAGATCGGTTTTCACGAGGATCGCGGCGTGATGGCCGTTCAAGGCGATCGCGCTCACGATCGGGATCGTGTCGAGCGCGGAGTTGAGGTTGTCGTGCGTAAGCCGCCGGCTCGCCTGCGGCAGAATCAGCGACGCCACGTCGTTGGGAGTCGGGTTGACGTACACGTAGCCTCTCTCGAACTCCCGCCAATAGACATTCACCGAGCCAATTGTCGTCACGGCATGGGGCCCGATGGCCCTGCCCAGGTCGATCTTTTCGTACTCGTCGTACCATTGGATCTTGTTATACGAGTTGGTCCCATCGCGGAACATGAAGTAGGCGTTATTGAGCTGGTCGTTCTTCCCGAGGAGGAAGGACCCCAGCGAATACCAGAGGCTCTGCCAGAACGTGACGGGCTTGCCCCAGTTGTCCGTTCCGGACTGCCCTTCCGCGAGGGCCGTATGACTGAAGATGGCGATCTTCGAGTTCTTGATGGCGCCCATGACGTCGATTTGCCGCTTCCAGTCGGCCTCCGGATAGAACCGGGTCGCCTGAGTCGCCCACTTGACCGCGAACGCGCCCTCCTCGGCGACTACATCCGGAGGATAGGCACTGGCGTCGAGGGCGAGCCAGGCGGCAAAGCCGTCGGCCAACTGGGTAGAGCCCCGGTTGCACCACAGCTTCTGGCCATATACATGCAGCCCGGCGGTGATCGCGCTCGCGAAGGAATTCATGGCGCCGGACCACGCGGCGTTCGTGGAATACCATTGAGGGGTCGCGCTATATCCGCCCGCGCCTGCGAGCGCCAGGCAGTTGTCGGTGAAGACGCCGTCCGCGACCCAGGGCTGATCGACGACGTCGGCCTTGACCGCCTCCACCCAGTACGACTGATAGGCGGTGCTGCCAAAGTCCATCAGGTGCCAGTATTGGCCGGTGCCGACGTTCGAGAAAGCGACGCTGTAGACCCGATTGCCCGAGGCGTCGCGGAGGAAAAGCTCGGAATGGTTGCCGTTCAGGCTCCCCATGGAATGCCCGCGCGAGACGTTGTAGCGGCCGAGGCCGTTGAGGTACAGCGGCGTCGCACCATCGAGATAATTGGGCGCCTCCGGCCCCATCTCGTAGAGGTAGATCTGCACGTCGGGATTGAACGCCTTGATGGACGCCCAGGTATTCGGGCTGATGTCGTCGTAGCGGAAGCGGTCGATGTCGATGAGGTCGAATTTCGCAAGCTTCGGCGCGTCGGAGGCGATGAGCGCCGGCCCCCCGCCGTAATAGACCAGGAACGTCGGTATGTACTTGGCGGGGCCCGACGCGGTTTGAGCCGCCGCGGGGAAAGCCGCCCCCAGGAGGAGCGCAAACAATGCAATCCACAGCGCGCGTGTCGTGGGCCAGCAGCCCGCAACGGTCAAGAGAGCATCCGGCAGCCTGCGTCCGAAAACCGAATCAACACTGATACTCATTTGAAGTCCTTTCACTCGAAAATCGAGAAAAAAATCTCCCTTGGGCCGCGCGCGACACTTTCGCGCGCGCACGGCGCCCGTCGAGCTTGTTGCTCGAGCCCGTTCTCTACGCGTTGGCTTTGCGAGGTGTCGGGAAACGCGGGCGAGGATCGCGGCCTCAGCGCGGGATGCGCGCGGCGGTGCAGTCGCCGCCCTTTCCCCGGACTCGCAGATTCAGCGCGAACCGGCGGCTAGGCCGGTGGCTGGGGTGGTACCGAAAAAAGTTTCATATGCCCCCGCATGGCGTCGGCACGTTTCCGTCGAGCCCGGCGTTTCCCGCTTGACTCAATATGCCTGGCCCACGACATGCCCGAACGCGGACCCTGCCTTGATTCCGTCGCTGCGCGTTGACGCCCAGTCGTTGTTATTCGACATCCCGGAATCGGGACGCATCTTATGTGCTAGGGGTGCGCGGCGCGATGGCATATGTCACGGTTGATGAAAAAATTTCGTTGCGGACACGCGCGTGAAATATGCACGCGAAAAAGGTGCGCGACAAACGTCGCGCGCGCGTTTCTTCTCCCGGATGCTGCGGGCGATTCGTCGCCGGGTCGAGACGGATTTTCACGCAAAATTTCCCGGACGAGCGATGTAATCGAGGGCCCGGCATAGATGACGATCAGTTCGGGCCCGTTTTGATCCAATGTTTCAGGATCTCCAACAGATTCCTGGGCGAGCCGTAGTTGAAACGCCACTCGCATTCCTTCAGAAACAGGTGAAAATGCCTCCGCGGAATGCCGCCGTACCGGCGCAGGTGCCGCTTCGCCTGGCCCCAGAAATTCTCGATGCTGTTGATTTCAGCACGGCCCCGCACCGCGCGTTTGCGATCGCCGATCCGCTCATGACGGAATCCGGAAACATCCAGCACCTGGTGGATATCGGGCGCGTCGGTGTAGACGATGGAAACGGGGCGCACCCTGTTTTTCAGGGCAGGCGTTGATTTACGCACGGTGCTCGACGCCATCACGGTCTGGATTCTGCCACTGTGCCTGAGCAGCCCGAAGATCGGCGTTTTTCCCGTCCCCCCGCGACCCTGTTCTCCTTCACGTGCGCCTGCGAGGCAGGCGTCGTCGATCTCGAGTTCGCCTGCGTGCGGGCAGGTCTGCGCGAGATGCTGCGCGATGATTACGCGCAGCCGGTGGTAGAACAGTCTGGCCGTATTCCGGTTGACGCCGACCAGCTCGGCCGCCACACGCGCCGACGTGCCAGCCACAAAGTGCTCCAGCAGCCGTTCGCTCTGATCATCGGTCAATCGGGACCGCCGCAGCCGCATCAATCCAGCATAGGAACCCTCCGTTATCGGCCGGTTATCTATGCCATCCCCTGATTGGAATAGCGGTGTCGCCGTTGGGCGACAAGTCGTAGCGCGTCCACGACACGCGGTAATACTGTAACGAGCGCGAATACGCGTGCCCTATTGCGCATCCTGCGATTGAGCGCGAGCGGGACACCGGCGCCGGTAGCCATCCACACTGCGGAGGCAATCCAGTGCCGCCGCTTCGACCGCGGCTAAAAGAAACCAATGGACAGGATTAACAGGATTATCCCGTCCATTTCTCTGGCTCAATCACCCTTGATCCACGCCGCCTGCATCAGCCGCATCATTCCTCCAGTGGAGAATCTGGTGGACACCGCGCCTTGAGGGTCAATTGCCCTCGAAGACAGGCTTTTGCTTGGCGACGAAAGCGTTGTAGGCGCGTTCGAAATCCCTGGTCTGCATGCAGATCGCCTGCGCCTGCGCTTCCGCTTCGATCGCCTCGTCGATGCCCATGCTCCATTCCTGGTGCAGGCAGCGCTTGGTCATGCCGTGCGCGAATGTCGGGCCTGCGGCGATGGAACGGGCAAGCGCCTGCGTCTCCTCAACGAGCTTCCCGGGCTCGCAGAGCCGGTTGTAGAAACCCCACCGCTCGGCTTCCGCGCCGTCCATGGAGCGTCCGGTGTAGAGCAGCTCGGCGGCGCGGCCCGCGCCGATGATGCGCGGCAGGATGTTGCACGCTCCCATGTCCGCGCCGGCGAGCCCGACGCGCACGAACAGGAACGCGACCTTGCTTTGCGGCGTGCCATATCGGAGGTCCGAGGCCATCGCGATGATGGAGCCGGCCCCGGCACAGATGCCATCCACCGCCGAGATGATCGTTTGCGGACAGGCGCGCATCGCCTTCACGAGATCGCCGGTCATGCGCGTGAACTGAAGAAGGCCCGGCATGTCGTCCTTGCGCTGCATTTCAACAAGCGGGCCGATGATTTCGTGCACGTCCCCGCCCGAGCAGAAGTTCCCGCCCGCGCCGGTGACGACGATGGCCTTCACTTGGTCGGAGCAGACCAGAGCGCGGAACGTGTCCCGGAGCTCCGCGTACGATTCGAAGGTGAGCGGATTCTTGCGCTCGGGCCGGTTGAGCGTGATCGTCGCGACCTTGCCGTCCAGCTTCCAAAGGAAATGCTTCGGCGCGAACGCGCTGAAATCGACGCCTCGCGGAATGAAACGAGTGGCAGCGTGACTCATGAGTTTCTCCAATTGAACCGTCGTTGAGCCCGTTCGGCAGGCCGGGAGCCCGCCAGCGCATTACGGCATGAAAAAGCCGCCGGTGATATCGAGAACCGCGCCGGTGATGAAGGACGCCGCGTCGGACGCCAGGAAGCTCACCGCGCCGGCAACGTCATCGGGGTATCCCACTTTGCGCAACGGCGTGCGGTCGATGTACTGCTGATCGACCCGGTCCGCGTTCGCGAAGGTCGCGGCCATCGCGGTCTTGATGCGCCCGGGCGAGACGCAATTCACCGTGATGCCGTACTCGCCGACCTCGCCGGCGAGAACGCGTGAGAAGCCGATCAGCCCGGCCTTGGATGCCGCATAGTAGGCGCTGCCGAAGCCCGTGTACATGCGCCCGGACTGCGACGAGATGTTGATGATGCGCCCCCACCGTCGGGCCTTCATAAGGGACAGGGCGGCACGCGACACCAGGAACGCGCCGGTCAGGTTTACCGCGATCGTCCTCTGCCAGTAGTCCAGCGGCGTGTCCTCGACGCGCGCGCTGCGCCCCTCGATGCGCGGCGCGATGCCGGCGTTGTTCACCACCACGTCGAGGCGCCCGTAGCGCGATTGGATCTCCTCGAATAGGCGCGCGACCGCCTGTTCGCTCGACACGTCTGCCGCGATGCCGGTTGCGTCCGCGCCCGTGGCGGCGACCTTCTTCGCAGCCTCGGCCACGGCGGCGGCGCGCCGGCCGTTGAGCACGACACGCATGCCGTCGGCTGCCAGGCGCCCGGCGATAGCGTAGCCGATGCCCTGATTGCTTCCGGTAACCAGCGCGACCCGGGTGTCGTTATCGTTCGCCAACGAGGGTGACTCCTGGGAATTGCAGAAGTATTGAATGGTTGTTAAGCCAGGCCGCAAGGGTAGGGCAGGACCCGGCCGCGCGTCAATGACGCGCGGTTGCCGGAATCAGCACCAGCGCCGCGCGACTAGGAGTTTGTCGGACTTGGCTCCGACAAACTCCTTATGCAAAACCGCCTGCACGAAAAGGGATGCAAAAACCAATGAAAACTTCATTTCGAGCCTACTCGTCCGCCTTTTGCAGGGCAATAAGGGTCGCTATCCCGGGTTTCATTCGAAATCCGCGGGCGGTTTTGCTGTCAGCAGCCTGTCGGACACCTAAGTCCGACAGGCTGCTAGGGCATGACTTTGAGTTAGGACGACTTCCCGCCATCCGCCGCAATGGTGGTGCCGTTGATCATGTGTGCATCCTCCGATGCGGGATAGACCACCAAGCTGGCAATGTGCCCCGGTTCGCCGACGGAAATCTCCGCCAAGGCGACACGAGCGCCTTCGCGGGCGAAAGCGAGCGCACTGGCTTTCGCAATGCCGGCACCTGCGCCCGTTATGAAAGCGACCTTTCCGTCAGGTTTGCCCATTGGCGCGTGTTTCATTCGGGCTTCAGGCCGATTTCCCTGACGACTGGCTCCCACCGGGCGATCTCGTCTCTGATGGAACGTCGGGCGCGACCTCGTTGGCCGCAATCGTGCCGGCCGCGCCGGTCCTGTTCTCGACCACGACCGGCTGTCCGAGCAGTGGAGTCAGCTTCGCGCTCAACTTGCGCGCCATGAGATCCGTCGAGGCGCCCGCCGAGAACGGAACCAGCAATCGGATCGGCCGCTCGGGGTACTTCTCCTGGGCCTGAACCGCCCAGGACCCGCAGCTCAAAATGAACGCCGCGCCGATCATCCCGCCAAAGCACTTACCACTACGCGTTTCCACGTCGTGTCTCCTCGTCGACCAGCCCAGGCTGGCCCGTCAGTGCGACAGATGGCGTCAGCCACAATCCCAGCGCGATACCGAGGCATGCCTGGCTGGCAGCGCGTAATGCGCCGCTCTTCTGCGGTCGCGCTGCTCCGGCGCTCGCCGTTGCGCCCGGCAGTTGCGGTGTAATTGAATGGTCGTTAAGCTAAACTGCCAGGGCAGTGTAGGGCAAGCGGTGATGCGGCGTCAACAACACCCGACGCTATGACATAGCGGGGACACAAATGAGTTTCGCACTCGACGGGCAGCAGCTGCAGATACAGGCACTCCTCCGGCGCGTGGCGCGTGAAAAGGTTGTGCCGCGCGCGGACGAGATCGACCGCACGGCGGTGTATCCGGACGACATGTTCGAGCTGCTGCGGGAACTGGGGCTGTTCGCGGTCCCTTTTCCGCAGAGCCATGGCGGCACGGGCAGCACCCATTCTGCATGCGTCGTGGTCGAGGAACTGGCGACTCTCGCCGCGATGGCCAGATGCTATGCTAGCGATGTTGCAATGAAGGTGACCGCTGACGCGGTGCAACTCTTCGGCGCAGCCGGGATTTCGGCCGATTTTCCGATAGGCCGCTACATGCGCGACGCGAAGGCGCTGCGGATCGTCGAAGGCACCAACCAGATATAGCGCAATATCATCGGCAACGGGTTGTTGGGCTCCGTCGCGAAGACCCGGGATCGCGCGGACAAAATCAAATAAAGGGCGGCAACGCTTGGAAACCGTAGGGCTCGGCCTCTGCTTCGAGGATTTCCCCGTCGGGCGCAAGTTCAGGACGGTCGGTCGCACGATCACCGACACTGACATCGTCAATTACGTCAACTGCACGGGACTCACGGAGGTCCTGTTCACCGATGCCGAGTTTCGCGAACGGCACTCGGCCATCAAGGGCCGGTTTGCCCCGGCGATGCTCGCGTATGCGCTCGCGGAAGGCCTGCTGGTGCAGGCGACCATGCAGCACACCGCGCTTGCCTTTCTTGGCATGGAGCTGAACGTCCACAATCCCGTTTTTGCCGGCGATACGATCCACGTGGAAGTGGAAGTGGTGGAGGCGCGCGTCAGCCGCAGCCGCCCGGATCGCGGGCTCGTCCGGACGCGCAATGACATTGTGAAACAGGATGGCACGAAGGTGCTGACTTACACGCCGCTGCGCATGGTCAAGTTGCGTAGCGCAGTCAGGCGGTGATGCCGAGCGCCGATACGCCCGCGAGGGGACCGCTGTCCGGATTTCGCGTCATAGACCTGACGCAATTCATTCTCGGGCCGGTCGCGACCCAGATTCTCGGCGACTACGGCGCCGACGTGATCAAGATCGAGGGACCGGGCGGAGACCTCAACCGCAAGATCGGGCCGGCGCGGCATCCCGATATGGCGGCGATGTTTCTCGGCATGAATCGCAGCAAGCGCAGCGTCGTGTTGAACCTCAAGCGTGCCGAAGCGCTCGAGGCGCTGGGCCGCATGATCGAGAAGGCCGACGTCTTCGTGCACAGCATGCGCCCGGATTCCGCGGAGCGGCTGGGCGTCGGCTATCAGGCCGTCGCCAGGCGCAATCCGCGCATCGTTTATGCGTGCGCGCCTGGCTATCGCCAGGACGGCCCATTTCGCGACCGCCCGGCGTACGACGACGTGATCCAGGGCGAGAGCGGCATCACCGGCATCGCCGAGCTCGCCTTCGGCGAGCCCCGCTACATGCCCACCGTGATGGCCGACAAGTTCTGCGGCTATGTGCTTGCCTCGTCGATCGGCATGGCGCTGGTACATCGCGAGCGGACGGGCGAAGGCCAGGAGGTACAGGTGCCGATGCTCGAAACCATGATGTCATTCAACCTCGTCGAGCACCTTTGGGCGGGCGCGTTCGACGAGCCACAGGGAGAGCTCGGCTATGACCGGGCGCTGATGCCATTTCGCCGGCCGTTCGCGACGAAGAACGGGCACATTTGCCTCATGGCGACGAGCGACGCGCAGTGGCGCGGTTTGTTTGCCGCTTGCGGCAGGCCCGAACTCGGCGCGGATCCGCGCTACGCCACGCTCGAAGAGCGCTCGAAGCGGTTTCCGGAACTCTACCGGCTTATCGCGGAGGAGATGGCGAAGCACACGACCGGGGAGTGGCGCTCGCGGCTCGACTCAGCCGACGTGCCCAACGGCGTAGCGCGCAAGCTTCGCGACCTGCCGTCCGACCCGTACCTGGCGGAGACAGGTTTTTTCCATCGCTACGCACATCCGCAGGCGGGCCCGATGATCACGCCGGCGATACCCGTGCATTTCTCGAAAACGCCGGCGCAGATCCAGTGCCCGCCTCCCACGCTCGGCGAGCACACTCGCGCCGTGCTATCCAGCATGGGTTACAGCGACAGCCAGATACAGCGCATGAGCACCTGATGCTTGATTATTCCGTTGCAGACGGGGTGGTGGTCATAACGCTCCGGAATCCGCCCGTCAACGCCTTCGGGATGGAGCTGCGCGGCGCAGTGCTCTCGGCCCTGGAGCGCGCGCGCGCAGACGAAACGGTCAGCGCGATCATCATCACCGGCAATGAGAAGGTATTCTGCGGCGGCGCCGACATGCGCCAGTTCAACACCCCGAAGTACTGGGCGTTCCCGCGCACGATCGACGTGGCAGAGCGCATGGATCAGCTGCCAAAGCTGCTCGTTGCGGCAATCGCCGGCGCGGCATTGGGCGGCGGCCTCGAACTGGCACTGGCATGCCATTACCGGATTGCCGCGCCGAGCGCCCGGCTGGCATTGTCCGAAGTCAAGCTTGGCCTCCTGCCGGGCGGCGGTGGCACGCTGCGGCTGCCGCGGTTGATCGGAGCCGAAGCGGCGATCGAAATGATGGTGACCGGCGAGCCGGCCGACGCCGCGCGCGCGCTGGATTGGGGCCTGGTTGATGAAATCGCGCGGGGCGACCTGCGGGGCGCCGCGATCGCGTACGCGCACCGATTGATCGCAGAGCGCGCGCCGCTGCGCAAGGCTGCCGAGCTGGCGCTCGATGCGGCGAGCGCCCGCGCGGCGCTCGAACGCGCTCGGGCCAACTTGCCGGGCGACGAGGCGCGGCGCCTCGCCCGCAACACGATACTCGACGTCATGGAAGCCGGGATGCTGCTGCCCGCCGGGCAGGTGCGCAAACGAATCGACCAGGCGACCCGCGACCTGATGGAGAGCGCCGCCGCGCGCGCGCTGATCGAGGCGTTCTTTGCTGAACGCGCCGCGCGCAAGGCCGCGCGCGATAACGCGTAGGACACGACGCCGCTATTTCATCTCCAGCGCGCAGCCGCGAGGTCCCAGCCGGGCTCGGGATCGATTTTCAGCGCGCGGAGCACGCGGCACTGCATGTTGTATGCGCTGGCCAGCACGGTGAGCTCCACGATCTCGCCTTCGCCGAAGTAACCGCGCAGCGCATCGAATACCGCGTCGGGCACTTCGATATCGCGCGTGACGGCGTCGACGTAGCCGAGGACGGCGCGCTCGCGATCGCTGAAGGCGGCGGACGCGGGCCAGTCGAACAGCCCGTCGATCTGCGCATCGCTCAGGCCGGCGTCCTTTGCGTATCCCGGCACGTGCGCCCGGAACACGTACTCGGTGCGCGTCAGGATCGCAATGCGAATGATGGCGATCTCCTGCACGGCCGGCTCGATATGGCTTCCGAGCCGCACGGCGGAATTGAAATCGACCCAGGCAGACGCGATCGAAGGGCTGTTCAACAGCAATCGATACACGTTGATCAGTCGGCCGCCGCGCGCCCCGCGGATGCGCGAAACCGCCTGCGCCAGGTCGGGACGGGCGTCATCGTCTACCAGTGTTACGCGTGCCATGAAAGCCTTTCGCGAAGCGGGCTGTGTGGGAAACCGCCGCGGCGGCAGCGGACATCCTTCTATTGAACCACGAGTAAGTCTGGCATACTGCGAGGGCGCGGAGCAAGGTGGGCCCTTGAGCTGTGCAACTAGCAGCCTGTCGGACTTGGCATTCCGACAGGCTGCTCACAGCAAAACCGCCTGCGAATTTCGAATGACATTCAGGATGACGACCCTTCTTGGCCTCCAACGGACGCGCGCGCGGGCTGAAAATAAGGCTTTTACAGCCTTTTTCTTCTGTTTTTGCGCGGGCGGTTTTGCATCAGGAGTTTGTCGGCCCTAAGTCCGACAAACTCCTGGAGCGGTTACAAAGAACGAACGCCACGATCCATGGGCAGGAAACAAATCGCAGTCGACGCGCGCGCGGCCGGTGGCGAGAAGGCGAAGTCGCGAAAGGTGAAACGCCGCGCCGTGCCCGCGCGCGAGCGCAACGGCGCGGATCGCGACGACACGGCGCGCCGGCGCATCATCCGCGCTGCGGCGGAAATCTATCGGGAATGCGGTTACGAGCGCGCAAGCATGACGGATATCGCGCGCCGCCTCGGCATGACGGCACCCGCGCTGTACTGGTATTTCCGGTCCAAGGAAGACATTCTCGTCGCCTTCCTCGAGCACACGGTGGCGGACCTGATCCAGTTCGTACGCAGCCTCCTGCATTCGCGCGAGCCGAAGCAGCGGTTGTGGGAGTTCATGTACGCGTACGTCCTGTGGCAGCTTCAGCAGCAGGAGCTGTCGGCGGCGTACGAGCGCATCTATGCCCTGGGGCATCTCCGAAACAGCCTGCCCGAGAAGCAGCGCCAGCGGATCACATCGCTCGAGCGCGAGTTCTACGGAACGTGCCGCGACCTGATCGCCGCGATACCGGGACGAGAGCGCAAGGCCGCGGTCGCCCCGATTGCCTTCGCCATGATCGGAATGGTCGAGCACCTCATCTCGTGGTTCAGCCCGAACGGGACGATGTCGGTGAAGGAAGTGGCCACGATGTATGCGGACCTCGCGGTCGCTATGGCCGCCGCAAGCCCGGCCGCCGCGAGGCGGCCGCGCCAGGCGGCCTGAGCCCTAGTTCTTCGCCAGCAGCTGCGACGCGATGATGATCTTCTGTATTTCGCTGGTGCCTTCGTATATGCGTAGCGGGCGGATTTCGCGGTAAAGCCTTTCCACGACACTCCCGACGGTCACGCCAAGCCCCCCGAAAAGCTGGACAGCGCTGTCGATGACGCGCTGCGCCGCTTCCGTCGCGTAGAGCTTCGCCATCGCGCTCTCGCGCGTAACCCGGCGTTCCTGCGTATCCTTGGTCCACGCCGCGCGATAGACGAGGAGCGCCGCGGCATCGACTTCGACCGCCATGTCCGCAATGCGCATCTGCGTCGCCTGGAATTGCGCGAGCTTCTGGCCGAACACCTCTCGCTGGCCGACCCGGCCGATGGCTTCATGCAACGCCCGGCGCGCGAATCCCAAGGCAGCCGCGCCGACGGTTGCCCTGAAGATGTCGAGCGTGGACATTGCGATCCTGAATCCGTCGCCAGGCCGCGCGAGCAGCGCAGACTCGTCCACGCGGCAGTCGTTGAGGGCGACGGTCCCGATCACGTGCGGGGCGACGATTTCGGGCTTCTCGGTGATCGCGAGGCCGGGGCTGCCGGCGTCCACGACGAAAGCCGCCAGCCCTTTGGCGTCGCCCGGCGCGCCGGTGCGGGCGAAGACGATATAGTGATCGGCTATGCCTGCGTTGGAGATCCACGCCTTGGCGCCATTCAGCACGTAGCCGTTTCCATCGCGTCGCGCCGAGGTTCGAAGATTCGCCACGTCCGACCCGCTTTCGGGCTCGGAGAGCGCGAAGGCGCCGAGGCGGTTGCCCTCAATCACGCCCGGCAAATACTTCTGCTTGAGCGCGTCGCTGCCGAACAACGTGATCGGGACGCCGCCAAGCCCCTGGATGGCAAACGCGCAGTCAGCGACGCCGGAGTGAAAAGCGAGCGTCTCGCGGATGAGGCAGAGGCTGCGCACGTCGATGGCAGGCAGGTGCCCGCCGAGCGTTGCCGGCACGAGGTAACGCAGCCAGCCCGCTTTTCCGAGCTCGCCGGCCAGATCGCGCGTGTCGCCCTCGATATCATGCCCGCACGACCCGAGCGCCTGCCGCCGGCTTGACGCCCAGGCTGCGAGCTTGTCATGCAACTCGCGGTGATGCGGCTCGAAGAAAGGCCACTCCAGGCAATATGCAGGATCCATCCGTCACGCCTCCTGCCGCGCGCCAGCGGGACGCTGTGGCGCGGCGTTTCGGCCTACCCCGGCGTTTGACACGCCGATTGTGCCGATGTATTAGTTTAACAACCGTTAAGCGGGCGATTCTCCACCTTCATGCTGCTCGAACGCAAGCTTTCAGGCATCGCCACGCTGACCCTCGACCATCCGCCCGCAAATGCGATCGGACAGCCTCAAGTCGACGCGCTCTCACGGGGCGCTTGCACGGGCCGCGGCCGACAGCGACTGCCGCGTGCTCGCCGTTCGCGGCGCGGGACGGTTCTTCTGCGCCGGCGCCGACATTCGAATCATGCAAGGTGGCTCTTCGGAGAGCGAGCGCGCCGACCGGCTCGCGGATTTTGCCCGCGCGCTGCAGACGCTCTGCGGCGCGCTTGAAAGTACTCCTGTGCCCACGATTGCCGCGATCCGCGGTACCGCCACCGGCGGCGGGCTGGAACTCGCCATGGCGCTCGCGGAAGAACTCGCGACCCAGCCCCCGCAGGCGTTGCGAGAAGCCAAACGCTGTATCAATCTCGCGCGCAGCGAAGCCGGATTCGCAGCCGAGATCGACGCAACGCGGGCGCTGCATCGGCATCCCGACACAGCGCGGCGGATCGCCGCTTTCCTCGCCGGGCGCGCTTCCAGGTGATTTTTCTATTTCGGCAGCAGCATGTCCGCGATGATCGCGACGAGCTCGACATAGCTTCGCGCGACGAGATACGTGAGGGGCAGCGCGGCGAGGGCAAGGGCCGACCACAGCCAGTGGAAACCGGCCGCATGCAGCAGAAGGCCGATGACGAGCGGCGGAAGCAGCGCAATCGCCCACGTCAGCAGCCTCCCATGCTTCACGATGAAGGCGATGGCGGGGTACTGTTCCATACGATGGGTCGAGACGACTGTAGTAAACTGCCAGTTTAATGATTGTTAAACAACTTCACAAATGGAGCTTCCAGCGTGGAATTTGCGGGTAAAGCGGCACTGGTGACGGGAGGCGCGTCCGGAATCGGGCGTGCGACCGCAGCCGCCCTGGCGCAGGGCGGGGCCGCCGTCTACATCGGTGACATCAACGAGGAAGCTGGCCGCGCAGCGGCGCAACAGCTGGCCAGGGAAGGCACGGCCACATTCCTGCGGCTCGACGTGACCAGCGATACGTCGGTAGCGGAGGCCCGCCGCGCCATCCGGGAGAAACAGGGGGCCCTCGACATTCTCGTCAACGCGGCCGGCTGGAGCAAGATCGAACGCTTCGTCGATACGACACCCGATCTCTGGGACCGGCTCATCGAATTGAACTACGTCGGCACGGTACGGGTGACGCATGCCTTCTTGCCACAAATGATCGAGCGCGGCCGCGGCAAGGTCGTGCATGTAGCGAGCGACGCCGGGCGCGCCGGCAGTGGAGGGGAAGCGGTTTATTCCGGCGCGAAGGGCGCAGTCATCGCTTTCACGAAAGCCCTGGCGCGTGAAACTGCGCGCTTCACGATCAACGTGAATTGCGTGTGTCCGGGCCCGACCGATACGCCGCTGCTGGCATCGATACCGGAGAAGCAGCGCGATGCCCTGATGCGCGCGATTCCGTTCCGCCGCTTCGCCAAGCCTTCCGAAGTCGCCGACGCGATCCTGTTCTTCGCGAGCAACAGGGCGGATTACCTGACGGGCCAGGTGTTGAGCGTAAGCGGCGGACTGACGATGGTCGACTGATCGGCGGCGGTCAGCGCGCGGCCGCGCCGAGCGTTCGCAGGAGCTTGCCCCACTTCTGCATGTCGCGCTCGATGATCTTCATGAACTCATCCGGTTTGTTGCCAATCGCGGCGAAGCCCCTGCCGGTGACGAAGGAATTGACCTCGGGATGCTGCAGCACGCCCGCCATGTCGATCTGCAGTTTGCTCACGATCGCAGGTGGAGTCCCGGCCGGCGCCAGCACGCCGTACCACGTGGCCGCCTCGAAGCCCGGAAGCGTCTCGGACACCGTCGGCAGCTCGGGGAACAGAGGCCAGCGTTTCGGGCTGCTGATGGCGATCGCGCGCAATCTGCCCGACTTGACATGCGGCCCCACGGTCGGAATCGCCCCGAACATGAGCTGAATGTGGCCGCCCATCAGATCGATTACCGCCGGATTGCTGCCCTTGTACGGCACGTGAACGATATTGGTTTTCGTCATGGACTTGAGCAGCTCCATGGCGAGAAACGGCGACGTGCCCGCGCCGCTCGAGCCGAAGGTGAGCTCGGCGGGCCGCGCCTTGGCGAGCGCGACCAGCTCCTTTACGTTCCTGACCGGCAGGGTCGGATGAACGATCAGCAGGTTGGGCGTGGAAGCGGCCAGGGTGACGGGCGTGAGGTCCTGCACCGGATCGTACGCGAGCTTTCTCAGAAACGGCGTGATGGTGAACGCGTTCGATACCATGACCAGCGTGTAACCGTCGGGAGGTGCCTTGGCGACGAGCTCGGTCGCGATGGAACCGTCCGCCCCGGGGCGGTTTTCGACTACCAGCGCGTGCGGCCACGTGTCCGCGAGCTTCTTGCCGATGACCCGCGCGATCGTGTCGGTGCCGCCGCCGGCGGCGAAACCGACCACGAGCCGTACCGGCTTCGCGGGGAAGGTCTGTGCGCCCGCAGGCGTGCCGGGCGCCAGGATCAGGGAAACACATGCCGTAAGGGCGGCACCCACTGCAAACTTGGACATGACCCTCCTCGTTGTGTTGTGGCGAACCTTCGTGGCATAATTTAACCGCTATTCAATGGCGCCTGCAAGGGTGGCCCGCGGGCAGGCATCCGGTCCCAGTGCCTCGGCGAGGGGTTGTTCCACACGGGGAAGTCAGGAAATGACCATCTACATGGTCCAGCACGCGTTTTCCCGGCCCGACTGGGAGGACGGGTGGAACGCATGGTATGCCGGCAATCTCAAGGTCCTGATGGCCGTGCCGGGGTTTCTGACCGGCCAGCGCTTCAAAGCGCTGAATGGCTTGCCGCCGCGTTATATGGCGGTGTACACGGTCGACTCGCCGGCGGTGTTCGAGACCGAGCGCTATCGGCAGGCCGGTGGTGGCGGAGTGAACAGCCAGCGGTTCCGGCCCGCCTACCAGGTGTGGATCCGCAACCTTTTCGAAGGCATCGAGACCGCACCCGAAGTACGCGACGGCGAGTGCCTGGTTTGCGTGGACGGCCCCGAGAAGCGTATCGAGGTGCCGGACGTGCGGCTCACCTGGCTCGCGTCCACCGGATTTCACCGGAGCACGCCCTACCGGGGCATCGGCATCGCGGTCGGCAAGCAGGAACAGACCTTGCGGTCAGTGGAGGGGGTGACCCTGTACCGCCCGATCACCGCGCGGCTGGGCCCGTTGGCTTGATGTGCAGTGCCGCTTCGGCACCCGGCGTCCCGCGCGCATTGCTGCTGGTGTGGACCGACGTCCCGGCGGACATGGAAGCCGAGTTTAACGACTGGTACGACCGCGAGCACATGCGCGAGCGAGTCGAGGTGCCCGGTTTCATCAGGGGCCGCCGGTTCGCCGCGGTCTCCGGGGCGCCCCGCTACCTGGCGCTGTACGAGGCGCAGAGCGCCGCAGTCATGATGTCCGACGCCTATCTGGCGCTCAACCGTCACGGGGCGCGGCCGCATTTCGTGGACGGGCCGATCGTCTTTCGCACGCTCTACACGCTGCACGTATAGGAGGAGGAACCGGCAATGGCAACGGCATCGACTCGCCTGATCGATTACCTCGCTGGGCTCGACGAAAGAGCAATCGCGCCGCGGCTCCTGGACCATGCGAGCATGGCCGTTCTCGACAACGTGGGCTGCGGGCTCTACGGCTCGCGCCAGCCCTGGGGCCGCATCGTCAGCGAGTTCGTGCTCGCGGAGCGCGGTCAGGGCCGCGCGACGCTTTATGGCGCGGCCCGGGCGGTGCCGCCCGCACGCGCCGCCTTTGCGAACGGGACCGCAACGCACGGCTTCGAGCTCGACGACATCGTGCAGGGGGCGTTGACCCACCCAGGAGCGGTTGTCGTGTCGTCAGTCCTTGCCGCGGCCGAACAGTGCGGCGCATCGGGCCGCAGGCTCCTGGTGGGCGTCATTGCGGGTTACGAGATGATGGGGCGGCTCGGCCTGGCGCTCGGCGCCGAGCACAACACCACTGGCTACCACACCACCGGCGTGGCGGGGCCCATTGCCTCGGCCCTCGCGGCAGGCATCGTGATGAATCTGGACATCGCGCAATTGCACGCGGCGATCGGCATCGCCTGCTCGACTGCTTCGGGCATCAAGGCCTTCACGCAGGGCACCGGCGGCATGGTGAAGCGGATGCACGCGGGGCACGCGGCGGAGGCCGGTGTCGTGGCGTGCGAACTCGCGCGACGCGGATTTACCGGCCCGATGGAGGGCATCGACGGCCGGTATGGCCTGCTCGAAGTGATCGGCGGGAGCGACACGTGCCCGGATGCGCTCGACCGCGACCTCGGCAAATCGTTCGTGATCACGCAGATCTGGGTGAAAGCCTATCCCTGCTGCGGGCTGATCCATTCGACGGCCCACGCGCTCGAGGCGCTCAAGGCGGAGCATCGGCTGTCGCCGGCGCGCGTCGAGCTGATCCGGATCTGCACCGGCAGTCGCGCGGTCGACCAGAACGGCGATCCCGACCCGCGCGAGCCGATGGCGGCCCAGTACAGCCTGCCGTATTCGGCGGGCGTGGCCATTGCGAGGGACGCCCGCGACCCCGAAGCCTACGCGCAGGAAAATCTCTTCGATCCCGAGGTGCGGCGCGTTGCCGGGCGGACGAAACTCGAGGTCGATGACGCGATGAACCGGCTGTTTCCTGCGCACTTCGCCGCGCGGGTCGTGGTGCGAACCACCGATGGCCGCACGCTGGAGCGCACGGTGATCGATCCCAAGGGCACGCCCGCCGATCCGCTCAGTTTCGAGGAGGTCGCCGCCAAGTTCGAGCGCCTTGCCGCGCCGGTCAAGGACCCGCGGCAGATCGAGCGCATACAGGACGCGGCGCGCGAGCTCCAGTCGGCGCCGACCGTCGAACTGTTCTCGCGGTCGCTGCGGGAGGGCAACCGCGCGCCGGCCGCGGGTGCCGCCGAAGGACAAACCGAGGAGTGCGCATCATGATGACACCGGTCACGAAACTCACGGGCCCTCGCATCACCGCGGCGGTTCTCGCCTGCCTGATCGGATGGTGCGCGGCGCCCGCATCCGCCCAGACTTATCCCGCGAAGGCGGTTCGGGTGGTGGTCCCCTATTCCGCCGGCGGCGGCATCGACTTCATGGCGCGCCTCGTGAGCCTGCGGTTGCAGGAAAACCTTGGCCAACCATTCGTCGTGGACAACCGGCCGGGCGCCGGCGGCGTTGTCGGCAGCGAGGTGGTCGCGACCGCGCGGCCGGACGGCTATACGCTGCTTGCCGTGCCGATCAGTCACGCGGCCAACGCGAGCCTCCGCAAGCTGTCCTTCGATCCGGTCACCGGCTTCGCGCCGATCGTGTATCTCGCCTCCGCCCCGAACGTCGTTCTCGTTCACCCTTCGCTGCCGGTGAGGACGATTGGCGAGTTCACCCGTCTCGCGCGGCGGCATCCGGGAGAGTTGAGCTACGCATCAAGCGGCAGCGGCAGCTCCACGCATCTTGCGGCGGAATTGCTCAAGATGCTCGCGAAGGTCGAGTTGCTTCACGTGCCATACAAAGGTGGCGGCCCGGCCCTGACCGATTTGATTGCCGGGCAGGTGTCGATGTACATCGGAAGCCTCCCCGCGTCGCTGCCCCACGTGCGGTCAGGACGCTTGCGAGGGCTGGCGGTGACGAGCGCGGAGCGCGTCAAGGCACTGCCGGACACGCCCACCGTCATCGAGGCGGGCGTCCGCGGATACGAGTATGTCGGGTGGTACGGATTGCTGGCGCCCGCCGGCACCCCGACAGCGGTGATCGAGCGGCTGAACGCGGCGGTGAACGCGATCCTCCGGCAACCGGCCGTAGCGGATAAGCTGGTCGCAACCGGGGCGCAGCCGATGGGCGGCACGCCGGCCCAGTTCGCCGATCACATCAAGCGCGAGATCGAGAAATGGGCGCTCGTGGTCACGCACGCGCGCATACGGAAGGATTGAGGGATCGAATCCCGAGGATGATCCAATGAACTTTCGACGCATTGTGTGGACCCTGGCAGTCGCAGGACTGGTCGCGTCGCCCACCGTCCTCGCGCAGCGCTATCCTGAAAAACCGGTTCGCGTGGTCGTGCCGTTCGCCGCGGGTGGGGGCACGGACATCATCGCCCGCATGATTTCGCAGAAGCTGTCCGAGGCTTGGGGCCACAACGTCGTCGTCGACAATCGTCCCGGCGGCGGCACTGTCATCGGCGCGGAGCTGGTGGCCCGCAGCACCCCGGACGGCTACACGCTGCTGCTCACCGCGAATCCGCAGTCGAGCAATCCCGCGCTGTTGCCGAAGCTTCCCTACGACACCGTGCGCGATTTTGCGCCGGTGACGATGGTGGCGTCGGCGCCGCTGCTGCTGGTCGTGCATCCGACGCTGCCGGTGCGCACTGTGCAGGAGCTCATTGCGCACGCCAGGTCGCGGCCGGGCAAGCTCACCTACGCGAGCTCGGGCAACGGCGGCCCCCAGCATCTAGCGGGCGAATTGTTCAAGCATATGGCGGGCGTCACCATGCTTCACGTGCCCTACCGGGGCAGCGCGCCGGCGGTGGCGGATCTGCTCGGCGGCCAGGTGCAGCTCTCCTTTGCAAGCCTCTTGACCGCCCTCCCGCATACCCGGACCGGCAAACTGCGGGCGTTGGGACTAAGCAGCGCCAAACGGCTCACATCGAATCCGGATATCCCGACGGTGGCGGAGACAGGCGTCCCGGGTTTCGAGCTGGTGACCTGGTACGGCGTCTTCGCGCCCGCGGCAACGCCCCGCTCCGCCGTTGCTAAGATCCAGGGCGACATGGCGCGCGTGCTGGCGGGCGCGGAAGTACGGGATCGCCTGGCTCGCAGTGGCGTGCAGTCCGTCGGCAGCAGGCCTGGCGAATTCAGGGCCTACTTCCTGAAGGAAATCGAAAAGGTCAGGAAGCTCGTGCGCGCGGCGGTCATCAAGCGCGATTGAGGGCGGCTCGCGCCGCATATGCATCGCGCGCACCGAAGCGGAAGTGGAGCGACCGGAACGGCATACTCTATGAACGAAGGCACACAGTGCGACGTGGTCATCGTGGGGGGCGGCATGGCCGGGATGATCGCCGCCAACCGCGCGGCGCAGCTCGATCTGCGCCCGCTGGTTCTCGAGCAGGGCGCCGATGCCAAGTATCCCTGCAACTCGCGCTATACCGGCGGCACCTTCCACATTTGCCTGCGCGAGATCACGCTCGATGAAGCGACGCTCAGGCAGAAGATACTCGACTCCACGGCGGGCTTCGTGAAGCCCGAGCTCGCGGACGTCGTCGCGCGCGAGGGGCGCCGCGTGATCCGCTGGCTCCAGGACGAGGGCATGAAGTTCATGCGCGCGAGCGCGTCGGAATACCATAAGTGGGTGCTCGCGCCGCCCGGCCGCAGTCGTCCCGGGCTGGACTGGGAGGGCCGCTGCGGCGACGTCCTCCTCAACACGCTGGAGCGCCGCCTCGGCGAGCGCGGCGGCGATCTCGCGCGCGGCGCGCGCGCGAGATCGCTCATCATGGACGGCACGCGCTGCGTTGGAGTCATTGCCGAGCGCAACGGCAAGGAGACATCGTTTCACGCGCGGGCGGTGTTCATCGCGGACGGCGGCTTCCAGGGCGACGCGGCGCTCGTCGGGCGGTATATCTCGCGGCACCCGGAGCGCCTGAAGCAGCGCGGCGCCGGCACCGGACGCGGCGACGGGATGAAGATGGCGAGCGCCGTGGGCGCGGCGCTCGTCGGCATGGACCGCTTCTACGGCCATACCCTGTCGAGCGACGCGCTCACGAACGACAACCTCTGGCCCTATCCCTACCTCGACAGCTTGGTGACCGCGGGCATCGTGGTCGACGGGGCCGGGCGGCGGTTCGTGGACGAAGGCCGCGGCGGCGTCTACGTGGCGAATGCCGTCGCGCGCCTGGACGACCCCCTGAGCGCGCGTGTGGTTTTCGACGCCGCCATCTGGGAAAAGGCCGGGCGCAACGGGTTGATTCCCCCGAATCCCCATCTCGAGAGGGAGGGCGCGACGTTCCATCGTGCCGCATCGCTCGACGCGCTGGCCGCGGCCACGCGGCTACCGGCGGAAGCGTTGAGGCGCACGATCGCCGAGTACAACGACGCCGTCGCCGCGAAGCGGCTGCAGGATGGACTCACGCCGCCGCGTCAGACGGCGCGCTTCGAGGCCTGTCCGGTCGCGACGGCGCCCTTTTTCGCGGTACCCATGTGCGCCGGTATCACTTACACGATGGGCGGCATCAGCGTGAACGCGAACGCGCAGGTCCTGCGCGCGGATGGCGGCTCCATCGAGGGGCTGTACGCCTTGGGCGCGGCGACGGGCGGGCTCGAAGGGGGCCCCGAGGTGGGCTACGTGGGCGGGCTGGCGAAAGGTGGCGTGACGGCGCTGGTCGCCGCCGAGCACCTCGCGGAGACGATCCAACGCCTGCGGCCCAAACGCGGCTGACGGCTGCCGGCCGGAACCGAAAAAGGCGGGAGCGCAGGGCGCAGGACCGGGGTATTTGCTTTCCCGCCCTCCTGCCTTAGAGAAGCTTCCTGGAACTTATGCTGCCGCGCGATGCGCGGCCGGCCTTCGCAAACCGCTATCCGCCATCCGCGAGTCACGCACGCGGAGCGTGCTAGCAGCCTGTCGGACCTGGTTTCAGCAACGGGCGGTGTGAATGCATGGGTCGTTGCTCCTGGTTACCTCGGAGCCGACAGGCTGTCATGGGGTCTTTATCGGATCAACGTGATGCAACTCCCGTCCCCGTGCAATGAACGGCGCAATCGGCGTCGCATCCTCGGCCGGGGGCGCCGCACCGGCCCTGACATGGGCTTCGCTCGTGAATCCGCTGTCGGCCACCAGCGCCTGCACCGTGCCCCGTTCGGCCAGCCGCAACGGCGTCTCGACTTCGGCCCGCAACGGCTCTTTCAACTTCAACGCATGCCCGTGGAAGCGCGCGCTGTGCCGGCTCGCATGGGCCTTCACCTTGGTCCCATCGAGCGCCACGTTGCGATCCTGGGGCAGCCACTCCTGCACCGCAGGCGGCAGCCAATACGCGCTATCCCGGTCCACCTGAACGAATCGGCCCATGACCCACGCCTCACGATCGATATGCCCTGCACGGCTAACGTACCGTACTCATCCCAGTTGACAGCAACCCCTGTTAATCTGTCGTTCCCCATAGCAGTGTGTCGCCCGCCGGCATCCCCGATCGTGATGGCGGCTCCCGGTGAGATGCGGTGTGGAACCCAAAGTCCGACACACTGCTAGAGATTGATGTTGATGTTCTTCGACTGCGTGAAACTCAGCAGCTCGTCGTAGCTCTCCTCGCGCCCGATGCCCGACTGCTTGTAGCCGCCGAACGAGACGCCGAGGAAATGCGGGCCGGCGCCGTTCACCCAGATGAAGCCCGATTCGATGCGGCTCGCCGCGCGATGCGCGTTGGCGAGGCTCGTGGTCCACACCGAGCCGGTGAGGCCGTATTCGACCGCGTTGACCTGCTCGAACAATTCCTCCTCGTCCTTCCACTTGAGCACCGACAGCACCGGCCCGAAGATCTCCTCGTTCGCGATGCGCATCTTCTGGGTGACGTTCGTGAACACCGTCGGCTCGACGAAGAAGCCGCCGGCGAGCTTCGGGTCGTCCGGCCGCTTGCCGCCACAAGCGAGCGTCGCGCCGTCCTGCTTGCCGATCTCGACGTAGGCGAGAATCTTCTCCATCTGCGCCCTGGAAATGATGGCGCCCATGGTGGTGTCCGGCTCGGTCGGGATGCCCGGCTTGTGGTTCCGCACGTGCTTCATCACGCCGTCCAGCACGCGGCCGTACACCGACTCGTGGATGAACAGCCGCGAGGTCGAACCGCAGGATTGCCCGCACCAGCTGAAATTCATGCCGCCGACCGCGCCGCGCGCCGCTTTCTCCAGGTCCGCGTCGGGGTAGATGATGCAGGCGTTCTTGCCGCCCAACTCCAGCGAGACGTGCTTCAAGCGGTCGGCCGCCGCCTTCATGATGGCGCGGCCGGTGGGCGCGCTCCCGATCAGCGACACGCGCGGCACCTGCGGGTGCGCGACCAGCGCCTGGCTGCCGGGAACGCCGCAGGTGAGGATGTTGAGCACCCCCGGCGGCAGGATGCCGTCGACGAGTTCCACGAAGCGGTAGGCCGAGAGCGGCGCCTGGTGCGGCGGCTTCATGATCACGGTGTTGCCGGCGGCGATCGCGGGGGACGCCTTGGCCGCGGTGAACATGAGCGGGTGGTTGTAGGCGACGATGCGCGCGCAGACGCCGAAGGGCTCGCGCACCGAGAGGTTGACGACGCCGTCGCCCATCGGGAGGTGTGGCCCTTCAATTCGGTGACGAGGCCGGCGAAGAATTCCCACTGCGCCGCCGCCGTGCCGGCGTCCCGCACCATCTCGCGCACCGGGTTGCCGCAGTTGGCGGCGTCCAGCATCGCCAATTCCTCGGCGTTCTCGCGCAGCCTGGCCGCGACCTTCTTCATCAGCGCGGCGCGCTCCAGGGGCTTCACCGCGCGCCAGGACTTGTACGCCCGGTGCGCCGCCGTGACCGCGGCATCGACGTCCTGCGCGTTGGCCTCGGCGCAGGGGCCCAGGCTTTTCCCCGTCGCCGGGTTGAGCGTCTCCTGGTACCCCCCCGTCGGCTTCCGCCACGCGCCGTCGTAATACAAATCACGGTGCTGCGGCAGGATCGACTCGATCCGGTCGCGGGCGCCGACGGGTTCCTTGACTTGATTCATGGGGATCCTCCGGGTGGTGCGGTTCGGCGTGCTATTTTGGCGTCGAGTGTATCATTCGTCACCCCCGTCCACCCGAACAGGCGCGATCATGCAGGGACGACCCGTTTCCGCGCCGTTGCTCGCCGTCCTGCTCGCCGGTCTGGCAATGATCGGGCCATTTTCCGTCGACACCTACCTGCCGTCGTTTCCCGCGATCGGGCGCGAGTTCGCGGCGTCACCCCTCCAGCTGCAGCAGACGCTGTCGGTCTATCTCATCACCTTCGCGGTGATGACGCTGTTCCACGGCACGCTGTCCGACTCGTTCGGGCGGCGCCCCGTGATCCTGGGGTGCCTCATCACCTACACGCTCGCCTCGATCGGGTGCGCGAGCGCGCAGAGCTTCGGCCAGCTGCTGCTGTTCCGGAGCGCGCAGGGCCTGGCGGGCGGGGCGGGTTGGGTGGTGGGCCGGGCGATCGTGCGCGACAGCTTCGCGGGGCACGACGCGCAGCGGCTGCTGTCACTGGTGACCATGATCTTCGGGGTGGCGCCCGCCGTCGCGCCGGTGATCGGCGGCTGGCTGCAGGGCGCCCTCGGCTGGCGCTCGGTGTTCGTGTTTCTCGTTCTCTACGGCGCGCTGATGCTGGCGGTGTGTTACCGGAAGCTGCCGGAAACGCATCCGCCCTCCGCGCGCCAGCCGTTCGCGCTGAAACCGCTCGCCCGGAACTACCTCAAGCTGGGGAGCAACCCGCCGATGGCGCTGCTGTGCCTGACGGCGGCGCTCAACTTCGTCGGCTTCTTTCTCTACGTCGCCGCGGCGCCGGCTTTCATCTACGATCTCCTCGGCCTCGGGGAAACCCATTTTCCCGTGCTGTTCGTGCCGATGGTCGCCGGCATCATGGTCGGCGCGTATCTGTCGGGCCGACTCGCGGGCCGGATCTCGACGCGCCGGACGGTCGGGATCGGCTTCGCGATCCTGTTCGCCTCCGCATCGCTCAACGCCGGCTATCACGCCCTGTTTCCGCCGGCGCTGCCGTGGTCGGTGCTGCCGGTCGCGTGCTACGCGGTCGGCACGGCGCTCTCGGGGCCGGGCGTGCAGCTGCTCGTGCTCGATCTCTTCCCGGAGAACCGCGGGCTTGCGTCATCGCTGCAGGGCTTCTCCCACAGCCTTTTCACCTCGATCACGGCGGGGCTCATCGCGCCGTTCCTTGCGACGAGCGCCCTGGCGCTCGCGCTCGGCCAGCTCGCGGCGCTCGCGCTGGGCGGCCTGTGTTGGCTATCCTACCGGTATCGCGTACCCCGGAGCGCGGGACATGGATGAGATCGGAAGCTGGGCCGAGGAGAAGCGCTCGGCGTACCTCTACCGCGTCGTGGCGGAGCGTGAAGCGGGGTCCCCGCGGGGCGCGTTGTTCGCCGAGCTCGCGCAGGAGGCGGACAAGCAGGCCGCCATCTGGGAACGCCATGCGCGCAGCGCAGGGCACGCGGTTCCGGAGCGCTTCGTTGCCGACCTCCGCACGCGCATCGTCGCGCGGCTGGTCAGGCGCCTCGGCGTGCGGCCGCTGCGCGGTGTGCTGGCCGCGATGAAAGTCCGCGGGATGTCGCTCTACACCGGCGCGGCGCACGGCCACGCGCTGCCGCGCTCGGTGGACGAGGTGGGCGGGCGTCACCGCGGGTTGGAGAGCGGCGGTAATCTTCGCGCCGCCGTGTTCGGCGTCAACGACGGGCTGATCTCCAACGCGAGCCTCATCCTGGGAATCGCGGGCGCCACCGCCGACAACCAGATCGTTCTGCTGTCGGGCGCGGCAGGCCTCATCGCCGGGGCATTCTCGATGGCGGCCGGCGAGTACGTCTCGGTGCGCTCGCAGCGCGAGATGTACGAGTACCAGATCGGGCTCGAGCGCGAGGAGCTCGCGCACTATCCCGACGCCGAGGCCGAGGAACTGGCGCTGATCTACGAAGCGCGCGGGCACCCGCGCGAAGAGGCGGTCTCGATGGCGAACAACCTGATCGCCGACCCGGACAGGGCGCTGGCGACGCTCGCGCGCGAGGAACTGGGTCTCAACCCCGAGGATCTCGGCTCGCCGTGGGGCGCGGCGCTGTTCTCGTTTTTTTCCTTCGCGGTGGGCGCCGCGATTCCGCTCGCGCCGTTCCTGATCGCCGCCGGGACCGCGAGCCTGGCGCTCGCCGTCGCCTTCACCGCGGCGGCCTTGTTCGCGGTCGGCGCGACGCTCTCGCTCTTCACCGGCCGCAGCGCCGTGCTGAGCGGGCTGCGCATGCTCGCGATCGGCGCCGCCGCGGGCGGCTTTACTTACCTGATCGGAAGGCTGCTCGGCGTCACGCTGACTTAGCTGCCAGCCGCCAGCCGTCAGTCAAGCTGTTTGCTGATAGCTGGTAGCTGGTAGCTGGTAGCTGGTAGCTGGTAGCTGGTAGCTGGTAGCTGGTAGCTGGTAGCTGGTAGCTGGTAGCTGACAGCTGTCTGTCAGCATTGTTCCCACGGCAGCCCTTCGTGGCGCCACCCGGTCTTCGAGTTGCGGTGGTGGTTGTCGTCGAGCTCGCCCTCGAAGCCGTGCAACACGTTCCAGACCTGCGTGAAGCCGGCTTCCTCGAGCGCGCGCGCCGCGTCGAGCGAGCGGTTGCCGCTGCGGCAGATGAGGACGATGGGACGGTCCACGCTCGCCGCCTTCTTCACGTGCGCGACGAACTCCGGATTCACCTCCCAGTTCGGCCCGTCGTTCCACGGCACCAGGATCGCGCCCGACGGATGGCCCACGAACAGGTACTCCATCTCGCTGCGGCAATCGATGAAGATCGAGTTCGGGTTTTTCTTCAGGAACTCGTAGGCTTCCTTGGGCTCGAAGTGCTTCATTGGATAATTTCGCTCGCCTGAACGGAAGCGGAATTATAAATTGAACCACCCACGATCGGCCAGCGGCGCGGCATTCGGGATAAAATCAACACCTTTTTCGTCAGGGTCTTTTGCGGGTAGGCGGTTGGGCATTGCGCACCGACTGCCTGCCGAAAGAACAACTCCAACATGCCGGACCGCACCGCTCAACTCGAAGCGCTGCTCAAGCGCCGCATCCTCATCCTGGACGGCGCGATGGGCACGATGATCCAGGGCTACAGGCTCGCGGAGGCGGACTATCGCGGCGAGCGCTTCGCGGATCATCCGCACGATCTCAAGGGCAACAACGATCTGCTGGTGCTCACGCGGCCGCAGGTGATACGCGAGATCCACGACCAGTACCTCGCGGCGGGCGCGGACGTGATCGAAACCAACACCTTCAACTCGACCTCGATCGCGCAGGCCGATTATCACCTGCAGGATGTCGTGCGCGAGCTCAACCGCGAGGCCGCGAAGCTCGCGCGCGCGGCGGCGGACGCCTGGACGGCGAAAGAGCCGGACCGGCCGCGCTTCGTCGCGGGCGTGCTCGGCCCCACCAACCGCACCGCCTCGATCTCGCCCGAGGTCAACGACCCGGGCTTCCGCAACGTCACGTTTGACGGACTCAAGGCCGCGTACGCTGACGCGGTACGCGGCCTTTTGGAGGGAGGAGTGGACATCCTGCTCCTCGAGACGATATTCGATACCCTAAATGCCAAGGCCGCCATATTTGCCATTGAAGAAGTTTTCGATCAGAAAGGATCACGGCTACCCGTGATCCTTTCTGGCACGATTACCGATGCCTCGGGCCGCACGCTGTCGGGCCAGACGCCCGAGGCGTTCTGGAATTCGGTGCGCCATGCCCGTCCGCTTGCGGTGGGGCTGAACTGCGCGCTCGGGGCGAAGCTGATGCGCCCCTATATCGAGGAAATCTCCAACGTCGCCGACGTCTACGTCTCGGCCTATCCCAACGCAGGACTGCCCAACCCGCTCGCGCCGACCGGATACGACGAGACGCCGGCCGAAACCGCGGCGTACCTCCTCGATTTCGCGAAGTCCGGCTTCGTCAACATCGCGGGCGGCTGCTGCGGCACGACGCCGGAGCACATCCGGGCGATCGCCGAGGCGTTGAAGGGCGTCCCGCCGCGCGCGGTGCCGGTGATCGAGCACAAGACGCGGCTCGCGGGCCTCGAGCCGCTCAACATCGGCGACGATTCGCTGTTCGTCAACGTCGGCGAGCGCACCAACGTCACGGGCTCGCGCGCGTTCGCGCGGCTGGTGCTTGCGGGCGACTACCACGAGGCGCTGTCGGTCGCGCGCCAGCAGGTGGAGAACGGCGCGCAGATGATCGACGTCAACATGGACGAGGCGATGCTGGACTCGAAGAAGGCGATGACCACCTTCCTCAATCTCATCGCCTCCGAGCCCGACATCTCGCGCGTGCCGGTGATGATCGACTCCTCGAAGTGGGAGGTGATCGAGGCCGGGTTGAAGTGCGCGCAGGGCAAGCCCGTGGTCAACTCGATCAGCCTGAAGGAAGGCAAGGACGAGTTCGTCCGGCACGCCACGCTCGCGCGCCGCTACGGCGCGGCGGTGATCGTGATGGCGTTCGACGAGAAGGGGCAGGCGGACACGCTGGAACGGCGCGTGGAGGTCGCCAAGCGCTGCTACCACATCCTGGTGGACGAGCTCAACTTCCCGCCCGAGGACGTGATCTTCGACCCCAACATCTTCGCCGTCGCGACGGGGATCGAGGAGCACGCGAACTACGGCAAGGACTTCATCGAGGCCACCCGCGTCATCCGGCAGACGCTGCCCTACGCGAAGGTCTCCGGCGGCGTGTCCAACATCTCGTTCTCGTTCCGCGGCAACGATCCGGTGCGCGAGGCGATCCACACCGCGTTCCTCTACCACGCGATCCGGGCGGGGATGACGATGGGCATCGTCAACGCCGGGCAGCTCGGCGTCTACGAGGAGATTCCGAAGGAGCTGCTGGCCCACGTCGAGGACATCCTGTTCAACCGCCGGCCGGACGCCGCTGAGCGCATGGTCGCCTTCGCGGGAACGGTGAAAGGCGGGGCGAGGCGCGACGCCGGGGACCTCGGCTGGCGCAAGGCGCCGGTGGAAGAGCGCCTGAAACACGCGCTGGTACAGGGCATCGCCAACTGGATCGTGGAGGACACCGAGGAGGCGCGGCAGCGGTACGGGCGCCCGATCCGCGTGATCGAGGGGCCGCTCATGGACGGCATGAACGTGGTCGGCGACCTCTTCGGCGCCGGCAAGATGTTCCTGCCGCAGGTGGTGAAGAGCGCGCGTGTCATGAAGCAGGCGGTCGCCCACCTCGAGCCCTTCCTGCAGGAGGAAAAGAAGCAGCTCGGCGACGGGAGGCCCAGGGGCAAGATGGTGATCGCCACGGTGAAGGGGGACGTGCACGACATCGGCAAGAACATCGTCGCGGTAGTGCTCCAGTGCAACGGCTACGAGGTGATCAACCTCGGCGTCATGGTGCCCGCGCAGAAGATCCTGCAGGTGGCGCGCGAGGAGAAATGCGACCTCGTCGGGCTCTCCGGCCTCATCACGCCGTCGCTGGAAGAGATGGCGCACGTCGCGCGCGAGATGGAGCGCGAGGGGTTCGAGGTGCCGCTGCTCATCGGCGGCGCCACCACCTCGCGTATGCACACCGCGGTCAAGATCGCGCCCCACTATTCGGGCCCCGTGATCTGGGTCGCGGACGCCTCGCGCAGCGTCGGCGTGTGCAGCAACCTGCTGTCGGACGAGGCGCGCGCGGGCTACCTCGATGACGTGAAGAGCGAGTACCAGCGCGTCCGCGCCCAGCACGAGGGCAAGAGGGGCCTCGAGCTCGTCACACTCGCGCACGCGCGCGCCAACGCGCTGAAGACCGACTGGACGGAATACGCGCCGCCGCGGCCCGAGGTGATCGGCACGCGCATTCTCAAGAACTACGACCTCGCCGAGATCGCGGAACACATCGACTGGGGGCCGTTCTTCCAGACCTGGGAGCTGTCCGGCGCATTTCCGGCCATCCTGGAGGACCCGGTGGTGGGGGAGGCCGCGCGCAACGTCCACGCCGAGGGCCGGGCGATGCTCAAGCGTATCGTCGAAGGCCGCTGGCTCAAGGCGGCCGCCGTGTTCGGCTTGTTCCCGGCGGCGGCGGTGGAGTCGGACGACATCGAGCTCTACGCGGACGAGAGGCGCGAGCAGCGGCTCATGACCTGGCACAACCTGCGCCAGCAGAACGTGAAGCCGACCGGCCGCCCGAACCTGTGCCTGGCGGACTTCGTCGCGCCCAAGGGCTCCGGCGTCGCGGACTACCTCGGCGCCTTCGCGGTCACCGCGGGCATCGGCATCGAGAAGAAGCTCGCCGAGTTCGAGAAAAAGCACGATGACTACGGCGCGATCATGCTGAAGGCGCTCGCCGACCGGCTGGCGGAGGCGTTCACCGAGCTCCTGCACAAGCGGGTGCGCCGGGAATTCTGGGCCTACGCCCGGGACGAGAGGCTCGACAACAAGGCGTTGATCGCCGAACAGTACCGGGGCATCCGCCCCGCGCCGGGCTATCCGGCCTGCCCGGACCACACCGAGAAGGGCCCGCTCTTCACGCTGCTCGGCGCCGAGCGCGCCGGCCTTCGGCTGACCGAGTCGTACGCCATGTACCCGGCCGCCGCGGTGAGCGGCTTCTATTTCTCGCATCCCCAATCGCAGTACTTTGCAGTCGGCAAGGTGGGGCGCGACCAGATCGAGGACTACGCGCGCCGCAAGGGCGTCGCGGTCGAGGAAGCGGAGCGCTGGCTCGCCCCCTACCTGGCTTACGAGCCAGGTAAGCCGTGATGAGTGATGGGTGACGAGTGATGAGGGCGAGCGTCTTGCCGACAAACCGGTCGCGCAACCCGGCGAGCCAGGCGGTCAGCTCGCGCACGGCGAGGGAACTGAAAAATTTACGTCCAGCCCGTTTCCACACACCTGATCGATTCCGCCGATCGTTCCCGCCCAAGAACACGTGCCGCGCCTGTCCCCGGCCGGATTCGGCGCTGTGATAGACGTCGCCGTATTCCGGCGAGTACCGCGTGCCCGCGGTGTCGAACGCCGGCGTCGCGGGAACGATGGGCGAGACGATGAAGCGACCCATGCTTTCAGGCGGGCGGGGATGGGAATGATACTAACCGACTTGCAATAAGCCCTTGCGCTGCGTAACATGCTCCGTAACATGTTACGGAGGCGGTCATGAAGGCCATGAAGGTGAGCGAGCGGATGCGCGGCTACCGGGCCCGCAGGCAGGCGGCAGGGCTGCGTCTGATCCAGTTATGGGTGCCGGATACGCGCTCGCCGCGCTTCGCCGCCGAGTGCCGGCGCCAGTGCCGCCTGCTCAAGGGAGACCCTGCCGAAGCCGACGCGCTGGAATTCATCGCGCGGGCGGGCGCGTGGGATGACAGCGCGCCGCGGTGATCTGGTCACGGTCGCGGCCCCCGGCGACTACGGCAAGCCGCGCCCCGCGCTCGTCATCCAGTCCGATCTTTTCGAAGAGTTGCCCAGCGTGACGCTGTGCCTGGTCACGAGCGCGCTGCGCGATGCGCCGATCTTCCGCGTTACCGTGGACCCGTCCCCGGACAACGGGCTGCGCCGCGTCTCGCAGATCCAGGTGGACAAGGTGATGACGGTGGCGCGCGAGCGGATCGGCGCAACGATCGGCCAGCTCGACGATGCCACGATGCTCAAGGTCAACCGTTCGCTCGCGGTGTTCGTCGGCATCGCCTAGCCGGTCGCGTCAGCGTCGCAAGCGCTCGGTGCCCAGCACTTGCATGGGAGTGATACTAACCGACTTGGCCCGGTCACGACCCGCCACCCACGCTCCATCAATCAGAGTTCAGCGCTTGCGTCTTTCGAGGCCGAGTTTCATCGCGGCCGCGACGATCGGTTTCGCCCATTCCGGCGCCAGCGCAAGATCGTTCGGGTTAAGTATCTTCCCATGCTCCGTGTGCAGTACCAGCGCGGGAACCGGTGTATTGCCGTCGGCGGGGTCACCTTCAACACTGTTGTCGTAGATGCGTAATGCGGATATCCCGGGCAGCAGGGCGATCAAATTGAGGCGGCTACGCTCGTAACGCCGGCGAATCGCCTCCTCGGGAATGTCGTGCCCGCCCTTGCGGACACGGGAGCGCACGCGCTGGATGTGCAGCTCGGGGCTGGAAAGGCCAGCATACCAGACGTATATCGCGATTCCCTGCGCAGCCGCCTCCGCCAGCAGGCGCGGAATGGTGTTTCCACCCAAGGTTGTTTCAAACGCGTAATCGAGCCGTTCTGCTATGGCCTGGCTCAGCAGCTTGCTGCCTTGCTGCCACGCGGCGATATCGGCTTCCGTTTGGCCCAGTCCCGAAGTCGCGGCCATCAGCTCCCGTGCCGTCTCGTCAGGGTTGAAGTAGTCGCCCCCCAGGCTGCGGAACGCGGCGCCGCCGATGCTGCTCTTGCCGGCGCCATTGACCCCGGCGATCACATAGATGCGCGATGGCCGGGATGGTGGCATCCGCGGGCCTTGCCCGTTATCCGGCTAGCTGCGCTTGCGTGCTGCCTTGACCGCGGCGCGACCCAACTCGGCCGGGGAGGCGTTGAACGCCGCCTTCATGCCCTTTCTTGCCTTCGGCGTTTGCATCCGCGCCAGCAGCACGTTGTATTCCGCACTGAGATCGCTCAGGTTGTGGGATCGCGCTTTGACCAGCGACTGAAACTCGTCGTAGGAGAGCAGGACGGCCTTGGGAGTGTCGTGCCGGGTAATGGCGACTGCGCCGCCGCGAAGGGCCTGCTCGAGGACAGCCCCGAATTCATTCTTGAGACGGGTCGCGGCGACGGCCGGGACGTCGACCAGTTCGCCCTGGCTGTTGCGGAAAGTCAGTGTTTCGGGCATGGGTCCCTCCAGGGAATATCGGCTATTATAGCCAAAATGACTTATTTGTCCAATATAGCTATTTTGGACGTTGCATGTCTGCAACACTTTCGCTGGCGCACCGATGAAATCTCTTGATCGGGCTCCTGCATTTCGGTATCGTTCGCATCCTTTCCGGTCGACCCGGTGGACGAAAGTGAAGCCTTGCATGACGCGACATGACAGACGCTGCACGCGAATGTGCTCGCCGTGGCAGGGGCTCGCTTTCGATCCGCTGTCCATGAAGGGCGCCTAGCCGCCCGCCGATCGGATTTGCCGCGCCGGTGAGGTGGGGCGGGTCCGGTCCATCCTGAACCAGGTGTGTCGGGCTGCCGGCCCGCTCTGCTCCCGTTATTGGCGCGGTCGCGGCGGCCATGACGCATTTGACGCAAAGGAGAATGACAATGAAGTACACACTGACGCTTTCCCGCTGGCACAAGGTGGCCGAGCGGATCAACACCGCGCTCAAGGAGCGCGAGGCCAACGTGAAGAAGGCCTTCACGGGAACCACGATCTCCGCCTGGAACAAGGAGGGGATCGAGGACAAGGCGGCGACCATCGCTCGGCGCGCCGCCGACGACCTCGCGCTCATTGAGCGGGGCATGCTCGCCGTTGCGCAGATTCGCGCGGCGCTCGCGATCCGCAACGCCGAGCTGGGAATTTCTACGCGGCTCGCCGAGGCCGAGGCGGCAAACCGCAGCGTTGCGCTCTACAAGGCCGTGATCGAAGGGCAGAGCCCCGATATGGTGCGGCCGGAGAGCGTGCGGGGGCTGCCCGTCGCGCTGGTGGGCGAGAGTGACCTGATCGGTTTTGGGCGGCGCGCAACGCCCGTCGTCACCCTCCAGACGGCGGACGGAGCGCTGGTCGAGTCGCTGCGCGAGCGGCTGGCGCGCGAGCAGGCGCGCGCGACACGCCTGCTCGACGAGGTGGCCGATCTCAATCGCGAGAAGCTCGAGATCGATGTGCCGCAGGAAGTGCGGGAAATCGCGGGGCTGGCGGCGTAAGCCGCCGGTCGTCCGGCGTTCGCGCGCGGCCGGGGAGAGGCATCGCCATCCGTCACGAAAACGGAGATGGCACCTTACAGGGCGCCTCAGCCATAGAGGCTTTATCCGGACCGCCTTGTTTACTGGTTGCTGAACGGTCCGGACGGTTGCTCGTGGAAGGTTGCCGGTTTCGGTTTGCGGGTTGCCGGCTTCTCCCCGTCTTCTTCTTGCCAGGGCGCGACATATGACTGAAGTGGTTGGACTCAACAAGCTGCTCGCCGCGCACTTCGAGCCCCTGGCGCTCGAAACGCTGGTGGTCACGCGCCGGGATTTTCCGCACTGGATGCGGCCGGATCTGCAGCAGGCCCTGGAAGCGCTGTTCACGGGGCTGGCGGGCGCCCGCTTTGCTGGAGCACGCATCCGCGACCACGATTTCGATTTCCGCTTTGCCGATCTCGCCGAGGCGGGAGCCGGGATCGCCGCCGGGCCCGCCGAGTACCAGGACGTGGACATCGGCGAGGCGCAGCCGGTGCGGTGCCTGACGCGCGGGCTTTGGCTTGCCGAGCGCGACGGGGTGCGTTTTGCATTGCTTCTTGAAGTGCGCGAGGGTTTCCGCGGCGTCCGCGTCCGCATCGAAATCGCAGCGCCTCCCGGCGACGCCGCGGCGCGCACCACCGCGCGGATCTCGGAGCAACTGCGCGTCCGGGCGGCGCGCGGAACGGCCTGGCGCGGCAAGGTGCTGGTGCTGGAAACGGCAAGGGAGGATTTCGATGTCTCGTCCGCCGGCCTGCGGGTAGAGAAAATCGCCCCTGTCGGCCGTGGCGACATCGTATTGCCGGAGAAGACGCTGGCCCTGATCGAGCGCAATACGTTGGGCTTCGTTCACCGGGCACGGGAACTCGCCGACCTGGGTCTGTCGGCGAAGAAGGGCGTTCTCCTCTATGGACCGCCGGGAACCGGCAAGACGCTGGTGGTGCGCTGGCTCGCCGCGGCACTCGATGGTTTCACCAAGCTGATCGTGACCGCCGGGCACTACGTGCTTCTCGAGGAAACCATTGAAATCGCGCGGGCGCTTCAGCCCGCCATGGTCGTCCTGGAAGACGTCGACCTGGTTGGCGGACACCGCGACGGGCCGTGGCGGGGCGGTACCGCGCTCAACCTCCTGCTCAACGAGATGGATGGCCTGGCGCCCGAGGCGCGCGTGCTGTTCGTGCTCACCACCAACCGCCCGGAAGTGATCGAGCCGGCGCTGGCGGCCCGGCCGGGCCGGGTGGACCAGGCCATCGAGGTCGGGCTGCCTGGCGAGATCGAGCGCAAACTGCTCGTCCAGAGATACTCAGGCGGGTTGCGCGTGACCGACGAGCTTGCCTCGGAAACAGCCCGACGAATCGGGCGCGTGAGCCCCGCGTTCATCAAGGAGCTCATGCGCCGCGCGGTGCAAGCCATGCTCGAACGCGGTGGCGGACAGGCACTGGAACCGCACGACATCGACGCGGCAATCAAGGACACGCTCGGCGCCGGCGGCCGGCTCAACGCCCGCATGCTCGGAGCGGAAAGCGCCATCGGCTTCGCCGCGGTCGGCTAGCGGTACCCGCCAGCCAGATCGAACTTGAGGTGCCAGATTGGCACCTCAAGTTGCCTCAGTGCCGGTATCGCGATATCGCATTGCGGCAGCAGGAGGGCAGGGCTAGGATGCGCGCACTGTAACGAGATTGGCTGAGTGATGGTGCGGAAGTCTGGACGCTATGCGGCGCGCGGGCCGGAGGCGGAGTTCGAGCCCGGCTCGCGCGGCCGCGTGCTGCGCAACCTGCTCGGGATCCGCTCGGTGCGGGAGATGGCGAGGGCCGAATCCCGCCTGCTCCTGGAGGCTCAGGAGCGGCTGGTCAAGATGATTTCACCTGACCATCGCTTTACCGCCGATGACATTCGCGAGATGCATCGCGTCTGGCTGGAGAGTATCTATCCGTGGGCCGGTGAGTATCGCGGCGTGAACCTCGCGAAAGGCGATTTTCACTTCGCGGCGGCGCGGGAGGTGCCGCGGTTGATGGGCGAGTTCGAGCGTCGGTACCTGGCCCAGTACACGCCATGCAGTTATTCCACCGAACCGGAAATTGCGGAGGCGCTCGCCGTCGTGCACGCGGAATTGATATTGATCCATCCCTTCCGGGAGGGAAACGGCCGCTGCGCGCGCCTGTTGGCCTTGCTGATGGCGCTGCAGGCTGGCCTGCCCCCGCTCGACTATGGCGGATTGACCGCGGCGGGAGGGAAACGCTACATCGGGGCGATCCACGCCGCGATGGTTGGAGACTACGGGCCGATGAGAGCGCTTTTCAGCGCCGTGATCCGCCGTTCTTCCGACCGCGTCGCGCGGCGCGGCCCCTAGCCGCGGGTTTTCCCGAAACTCCGGGCTGCCTGGCGAACGGCTCGTGGATGCCTTCGACCGCCGACGAGGACTTGGCGGATACCCACAGACTTTCCCGCCGCTTGACCGGATCGCGCAGGTGCGGATTGACGTCGGAGAGCCTGGGTTTCATGGCTGAATTATACCAGCGGGCGGGGCGGTCGCCCGATGGGCGTGAATGGTGAATGGGGAGAAAAAGGGGCGCGTCCCCTTGTTCCCACGCGCCTTGTATCGGGTGACGTGCCATGCTAGCTTAGCAGGGGAAGCGCGAGCAGTGTTTCCGGGGTGAGTTTGGTAGACTTCCCGCTGAAGGACCATCAGGAGGGGCGTATGCCAAGCCTTGCGAGTCCAGCCGTGTGGCGATCCGCATTCTGTGCTGCGAGTTGTCTGGCGTTTGCCGCGTTGTCTGTCTCGCCGGCGCGGGGTGCCGATGCCGCGGCCGATTACCCGAGCAGGCCGATCCGCATCATCGTGCCCTTTCAGCCGGGTGGATTGCCTGATATCGCGGCGCGCCTCATCGGTCCGAGGCTCGTGGCCGCGTGGAAGCACCCGGTCGTCGTGGACAACCGCGCGGGGGCTGGCGGCATCATCGGGATGGAAATCGTCGCCAAGTCGGCGGCCGACGGATACACGCTGCTCATGTCGTCGCCCGCGCACGCGACCTTGCCCGCGGTCCACGCCAAGCTGCCGTTCGACGCGGTCAGGGACTTCTCCGGGATCACCATCACTTCGAGCGGCGCTTACTTGCTGGTTGTGCCGGCGTCGCTCGGGGTGAAGACCATTAAGGAGCTGATCGGGTTTGCGCGGTCCCGGCCCGGGCAGATCAATTTCGGTTCGGCCGGCCTCGGCACGGGTACGCATTTCGCCGCGGAACTGTTCAATGACCTGGCCAGGGTGGACGCCGTGCATGTCGCCTACAAGGGCATACCGGACGCGCTAACCGACACGGTCGCCGGGCGCGTGCAGTATTTCATGCCGCCGCTCGCTAGCGCCGCCGGGATGATGAAGGACGGCAGGCTGCGCGGACTTGCGGCCAGCCAGCGCGTGACCGGTTACGAGCACATACCGACGTTCGAGGAAGCGGGGGTCCAGGGCTACACCTGGCAGGCATGGGCGGGGCTGTTCGCGCCCGCCAGGACGCCGCGCCCCGTCATCAACAAGCTCCATGCCGAAGTGTCGCGGATTCTGGTCCTGCCCGAGGTCAAGCAGCGCATGGCCACGCTTGGCGCGGACGCCGCGCCGATGTCCACCGCGGCGTTCGACAAGATGCTCGGGGAGCAGGTCGCCCTGGCAACCCGGCTTGCCAAGAAGGCTGGCATCAAGGCGCAGTAGGGTCGGGTCCGCGCGAGGTTCGAACGACCACGATGGCGCCGCAGCCGCGACGCCGGCGGGCCAGCTAGTCGAAGAGCGACAGGTCTATGATGTCGCCCATGCGCAGGTAGCCCGCGTCGCTCGGATGCAGATGGTCGCCGCAGTCGTAGGCGGGGAGCATCCGGGTGGGATGACCCGGTTCGCGCAGCGCCGTCTCGAAATCTATGATGGCGTCGAAGGCGCCGCTGCCGCGGATCCATGCGTTGACCTTCTGCCGTTTTTCCTCGCCCTCCGGTGTGTAGAAGCCCGGGTTGAAAGTCTCGTATTCGAAGGTCAGCACCGTCCCGCCGAAGATCTTCAGCCCGCGCGCGTGGGAGCGCACCGCGAGTTGATTGAGGCCGGAGATGATCTCCTCCGCGGAGACGAATTCGTCCGGCTTCTGCCAGCGGTTTCTGATGTCGTTGATGCCGATCAGAACGATGACGTGCGTCACCCCGGTCTGGGCCAGGACGTCGCGGTCGAAGCGCCGCAACCCGCTCTCGCCGCGAATGTCGTGGAGGAGGCGGGCGCCGCCGATGCCCTGGTTCATCACGCCGAGCATCCTGCCGCCCCGCGCGACGATCCGGCGCGCGAGCTGGTCGGGCCAGCGGCGGTTGGCGTCTACCGTGGAAATGTTGCACTCCGTGAGCGAATCGCCGAATGCGACGATCCCGCCCGTGTTCGCGGGCGCCAGCACTTCCACGCCGCTCACGAACAGCCAGTCGCCGATGGACCGTTGCACGGGCATGACGAGCGAAGCCGTGTGGTCGCCCGGAGGCGAAACGTAATTGGTCTGCCGCGCGTTGCCATGGCCGGTCAACTGGAAGTCCTGCGGGACGCTGCCGGACAGGTGGACGCTCACGACGAGGTCCGATAGCGGCGCCAGCTCGAGATCCATGGGATCGCTCACCACGAGCGAACCTGCCGCGATGGTCGTTGACGGCTCGCCGTTGAAGGTGAGCCGCCGGTCGGAGTCCGGCACGATGCCGGCGCCCTCCGCGCGCAGCGCGACGCGCGCGGCGCCGATCGAAAGCTTGCGCGTCCCGTAAGCGTTCGACAGGCGCACCCGCAGCCGACAGCCGCCGATGCTGACGCGGGCGATCATTCGAATGGTCTGGTTTTCGAGCGCGATGCCTTCGATCGGCGCGAGCGTCGTGGTCCACGTGCCTACCCAGCGGCCGCCTTCATTCCTTGCCAATGTCCTTTCTCCACTCGTTGGATGGGTGAGCCGCGAACGCCCCCGCTGGCGCGCCGCCCGGTCCGGCAGGCTCGGACGCGATCCCGGGCTCGCGAGAGCGATGGGTTTGACGTGCGAGGCGCCGTCGCATCATGCCTTTCTCGCGCGAAGCGCGTCAAGAAACAGGCAGGTCGTTGCCACCGAGGAACACGTGCCGCGCCTGGCCGGGACCGGAGTCGGCGCTGTGGTAGACATCGCCGTACTCGGGCGAAAACGGCGTGCCCGCAGTGTCGAACGCCGGCGTCGCATGGCGTGATACCGGCCGAGAGAATCACGCGGGCTATCCTGTTGATCCGTGGCCAGAAAGTAATGCTCGATACCGATTTGGCCGGTCTCTATGATGTGGACACAGGGGCGCTCAACCGGGCAGTCAAGCGTAATCAGGGGCGATTCCCCGCTGATTTCATGTTTCAGCTCTCCGTGGAGGAAACCGAAAACTTGAGATGCCAATCTGGCATTTCAAGATGGGGAGGTCGCCGGTTCCGGCCCCACGCCTTCACTGAGCAGGGAGTAGCCATGCTCTCCAGCGTGCTTCGCAGCGAGCGAGCCGTTCGGGTCAACATCGAAATCATGCGCGCCTTCGTGCAGCTGAGGCAGATGCTTGCGTCTCACGCCGACCTGGCACGCAAGCTCGCTGCGCTGGAGAAGAGGTACGACGCGCAGTTCAAGGTCGTGTTCGACGCAATCCGGGAGTTGACGGCGCAACCGGCTCCTCCCAAACGTCGGCGGATCGGGTTCATTTCAGACGACTGACGTTTCCGTGGGGGGGCGCCCTTGGTCAGTGACCCTCGCCCGCTCCGTCAGCCCCGGGTTGCGCCAGTTGTAAGCCATCGCTAAACGGATCTTGGCGGAGGCGGGGCGACCGAGTGCCGGATCAGCGCCGCAGGTGCTCGATGCCGAGATCGCGCCACGGCCAGCGCGCGTCGTAGCCGAACCCCGTATCTTTCCTGCGTCGCGCCTCGAGGTTCTCCAGGTCCTTGAGGACGGCGACGAGCTCCTCGCGCCCGTCGAAGTCACGGGCCGCCTCCCGCGGCGACCTGCCGCCGAGCGTCGGCAGCTTGTCGTCCAGCCACTTGCGGTAGTGGTCATCGAGAAAACGTTTCATGACCTCTCGCTCGACGTACTTCGGCACGGCGCGCCGTGACTGCGCCGGCGCATCCCGTTCTTCCGCCATCATCTCGTCCACGGACTTTGCGTCCAACTCGGGCTCGCCGATAAGCCCGGCGAGCAGCGGCTCGACCAGCGCCCGCGCGCGTTCCAGACGCCGGCGAAGTCAATGAATCCGCGCTGCGGACACGGCTGACGGCGCACGTAGTGTCCGGCGTGGTCCTCTTCGAGCTGGCGCAGCGCTATCCGGATGCAGACCGTCTGGACGCCGGTGAACGGCACTTGTGGGCTCATGCACTGAGCCGAACCGATACTTGGCTCGCTACCTGTAGCGACCGCGCAGCGGTCAACGCAGCGGTTTGCCTCGGCTGGGAGGATTGCCTGGTTTCACTCGAAGAACTGGTAACCGCCGCAGGGGCGAGGTCGGCTTTGAGGAGCTTGAAGGGACAATTTGGCGCCGCGCGCCTTTCCGAGTGGAGAACGGCAGCGCTTCTTGCGCCCGGCTTGTGAAGGGAATCTTGTAAATCCTGTTAATCCTGTCTATTTGTTTTTGACGCCGCGCTCGGCGAGAAACGGCGCGAGGATGCGCGCGGTGTGGGAGCGCACCACCCCGGCGGCTTCGCCGCCACCCCTCCTCGACAAGGAGGAGAGTGCTTTGACGATGTCTTCCGGCGAGCCTTGCGCGACGATGCGCCCGCCGGCGTCGCCGCCCTCGGGCCCGAGGTCGAGGATCCAGTCGGCCTCGGCCATGACGTCGAGGTTGTGCTCGATGACCACGACGGTGTTGCCGGCATCCACGAGGCGGTGCAGCACGCGCGTGAGCCGCTCGACATCGGCCATGTGCAATCCCACCGTCGGCTCGTCGAGCACATAAAGCGTGCCGACTCGCGCGGAGTTGGCAGCCGTCAGTTGGCAGTTGGCAGCGTGAGGTTCCGGCTTGCTGACGGCTGACGGCTGACGACTGACGGCTGGCTCGCTTCGCACCTTTGCCAGCTCGGTGACGAGCTTGATGCGCTGAGCCTCCCCGCCGGAGAGGGTCGGGCTCTGCTGGCCGAGGGTGAGGTAGCCGAGCCCGACGTCCTGCAGCAGCGTCAAGGCATGGTGGATGGACGGATGAGCGGAAAAGAACGCAACCGCTTCGTCCACGTTCATGGCGAGCACTTCGCCGATGGACTTGTCCTTGAAGCGCACCGCGAGCGTCTCGGGATTGAAGCGCGCGCCGCGGCACGCCTCGCAGGTCACCTTCACGTCGGGCAGGAAGCTCATCTCGATCCGCCTCAGGCCCTGTCCTTCGCACGTCTCGCAGCGTCCGCCCGCCGTGTTGAAGGAAAAGCGCGAGGCGGTGTAGCCGCGCATGCGTGCTTCCGGCACCTCGGCGTAGAGCCGCCGCACCGCGTCCCAGAAGCCGACGTAGGTGGCGGGGCAGGAGCGCGGGGTCTTGCCGATCGGGGTCTGGTCCACCTCTAGCACCCGGCCGATCTGCTCGGCGCCGCGGATGGCGCGGCAGCCGACCGGATCGATGGCGGATGGCGGACGGCGGATGGCGGATGGCGTAATGCCTCCGGTTTTCTTCACTTTCGCCATTCGCCTTTCGCCATTCGCCATGCGGCGCGGCGCGGCGCGCTGCGCGGCGACCAGGCGCCTCAGGTTGTCGTGGAGCACGTCGCGCGCGAGCGTGGACTTGCCCGAGCCGGAGACGCCGGTCACCACCGTCAGGCGGCCGAGCGGCACGCGAAATTCGAGATTCTTCAGGTTGTGCAGGGTCGCGCCCGTCACCGCCACGGCCGGGGCCGCGCCGGTGACGCCGCGCCGCGCATGCAGCGGGTGCCTGAGCGGCTGCGCGAGAAACCGGCCGGTGACCGAGACGGGCGCGCGGATGAGGTCCTCGACAGATCCCGCCGCGATTACCTCGCCGCCGCGGTGTCCGGCGCCGGGGCCGAGGTCCACCACGTGCCCGGCGGCGCGAATGGTGTCCTCGTCGTGCTCGACCACGATCAGGGTGTTGCCCTTGGCACCGAGCTTGCGGAGCGTGTCGAGCAGAATGCGGTTGTCGCGCGGGTGCAGCCCGATGGTGGGCTCGTCGAGGATGTAGGCGACGCCGCGCAGGTTGGAGCCGAGCTGCGCCGCGAGGCGGATGCGCTGCGCCTCGCCGCCGGAAAGCGTGGGCGCGGCGCGGTCGAGCGCGAGATAGGACAGGCCCACCTCGCGCAGGAAGGCGAGCCGCGCGCGGAGCTCCACCAGGATGTCCCGAGCGATTTGCGCCTCTCGTCCCTCGAGGCGCAAATCGCCAATGAATTTCTCGACAGTCGATACGGACATGCTGGACAGATCGGCAATAGAATGATTCCTGAATCGTACGGCCAGTGCGGTTGGATTAAGCCGCTTCCCTGCGCAGGCCGCGCAGGGAACGGCTTCCCCTTCGTACCACTCGTTCCACCCGATTTCCTCACCCGATTGGCTTTCGTCGAACCCGGACAGCTCCAGGCCGGTGCCGTAGCAGGTTCCGCACCAGCCGTGACGCGAGTTGTAGGAGAACAGCCGCGGGTCGAACTCGGGGTAGCTGGTGCCGCACGACGGGCAGGCGCGTTTCACCGAGAACACGGTTTCCGTCATCACGGCGAGCGCGGCGTCGCGCTTCTCCATCGCGCGCTCGAGCGCCTCCAGGGGCGCGAGCACGTGAGCGACGCCCTTGCCGTGGTCGAGCGCGCGGTGAAGCGCCGCCCGCAACGCCGCTTCGTTGTCAGGCGCGGCGCGCACGTCCGCGACCGGCAGCTCGATGGTGTGCTCGTGGAAGCGTGAGAGCCGCGGCCATTTGTCGGTGGGAATGAACTGGCCGTCCACGCGCAGGTGGGTATGGCTCCTGCCCCGCGCCCACTTGGCGAGATCGGTGTAGTAGCCCTTGCGGTTCACCACCAGCGGCGCGAGCAGCCCGACGCGCGTGCCGCGATGCTCGCGCACGATGCGCGCCGCGATCGCCTCCACGCTCTGCGGCTCGATCGGCACGTTGCACGGCGGGCAGTACTGGGTGCCGAGCTTCATGTAGAGCAGCCGCAGGAAATGGTGGATCTCGGTCAGTGTCGCCACGGTGCTCTTGCGCCCGCCGCGGCTCGTGCGCTGCTCGATCGCCACGGTCGGCGGGATGCCGAAGATCGCGTCCACGTCGGGGCGGGCGGCGGGCTCGACGAACTGGCGCGCGTAGGCGTTGAGCGACTCGAGATAGCGGCGCTGTCCCTCCGCGAACACCAGGTCGAAGGCGAGCGTGGACTTGCCGCTGCCGGAGACGCCGGTTACCACGGTGAAGCGGTCGCGGGGGATGGCGACGTCGATGTTTTTCAGGTTGTGCTCGCGGGCACCGTGCACATGAATCGCGCCGTCCTGGCGACGGCGCGATTCATCAATGAGAGGAACAACCGGTACCTCTGGTAGGACGAGCGCCTGTCCCTCCGCAATCGGCGCACCACGAGACGTGGGCGGGAACCTCATTGCCACCTCGTAGTCACGCAGAGCTCTTCCCGTATGTGAGGTGAGGGACGCCGCAACTTGTTGCGGCGTCCCTGTCGCGACGACCTCGCCGCCGGCGTCGCCGCCTTCGGGACCGAGGTCGATGATCCAGTCGGCGGCGCGGATGACGTCGAGGTTGTGCTCGATCACCAGCAGCGAATGCCCGGCGGCGAGCAGCCGACGAAACGCCCTGAGCAATTTTGCGACATCGTCGAAGTGCAAGCCCGTTGTAGGTTCATCGAAGAGGAACAGTACTGAGTGCTGAGTGCTGAGTGCTGAGTTGCTGCTGCGGCGGCTCGCCGCCTCGGCGAGATGGCCTGCCAGTTTCAGGCGCTGGGCCTCGCCGCCGGAGAGCGTCGGCACCGGCTGGCCGAGGCGCAGGTAATCGAGGCCGACGTCCGCGAGCGGTTTCAGCGCGCGTTGGACGTCCGCGTGCGCGCTGAAGAATTTGATCGCTTCGGACACCGTCATGTCCAGCACATCCGCAATCGATTTTCCATTGGCCCCGGATCCGTGGTCCCCGGACTGAAACGCCGCCCCCGGGTGGAGTTTCACTTCCAACACTTCCGCCCGGTAGCGTCGGCCGCTGCAATCGGGGCAGCGCAGGTAAACGTCGGACAGGAACTGCATCTCGATGTGCTCGAAGCCGTTGCCGCCGCAGGCGGGGCAGCGGCCGTCGCCTGAGTTGAAGCTGAAGGTGCCCGCAGTGTAGCGGCGCTCGATCGAGGCCGGCGCCGCCGCGAACAGCCGGCGGATGGCATCGAGCGCGCCGACGTAGCTCGCCGGATTGGAGCGCGTGGTGCGGCCGATCGGCGACTGATCCACCATCACCACGTCTGCGACGTGGTGATGACCGTACAGGGCCCGGTGAGCACCGGGAGCCTCGGTGGGGCGTCCTTTGCTCTTCAAGATGGCTGGATGGAGCACGTCCTGCATCAGCGTGGACTTGCCCGAGCCCGACACGCCGGTAAGGCACACCAGGCGCTCGAGGGGGACCGTCACGTCTATGTTCTTGAGGTTGTGCTCGGAGGCGCCGCGGATCGAGATCCGCGGCGCCTTATTGAAAGCGAAAGTACGCGACGCGGCGCGCTCGCCGGCATTTTTGCGTCCGGAGAGGTAGTCGGCCGTCAGGGAATCCGGCGCGCGTTTGAGCTCGGCCGGCGTGCCAAAGAACACCACCTTGCCGCCGCGCTCGCCCGGTCCCGGGCCGAGATCGAGGATGCGGTCGGCGGCGAGCATGATCTGGGGGTCGTGCTCGACGACGACCAGCGAATTGCCCGCGCCGCGCAGCTTTCTCATGACGCCGATCACGCGGCCCATGTCGCGCGGGTGCAGTCCGATCGACGGCTCGTCCAGCACGAACAGCGTGCTGGTGAGCGAGGTGCCGAGCGCGGTCGTGAGGTTGATGCGCTGCACCTCGCCGCCCGAGAGCGTGCGCGACTGGCGGTCGAGCGTGAGATAGCCGAGCCCGACCTCGCCCAGATAAGAGAAGCGCGCGCGGATGTCGGTCAGCAGCAGGTCGGTTGTTTCATCCAGGGGCGCCGGGAGATGAAGTTTCTGGAAAAACGCCCGCGCGCGCTCGACCGGCAGCAGCACGAGGTCGTGCAGCGTAAGTCCCGGCAGGCGCGCGAGCACATCGGCGTTGAATTTCACGCCGTCGGGCAGAAACCGCTCGCCGGGATTCAGCGCGGCGTCTGCCTCGTCCTTCGTTCCCAGCCGCCAGGCCAGCGCGTCGGTCTTCAGCCGCGCGCCGTCGCAGGCCTCGCACGGGGTGTAGGCGCGGTAGCGCGAGAGCAGCACGCGCACGTGCATCTTGTAGGCCTTGGTTTCGAGCCACTTGAAGAAACGGCCGACGCCGTACCAGTGGCCAGGCCAGGATTTCCGCCAGCTCACCCAGCCGGGATCGCCGTCGATCACCCATTGCCGCTGCCCGCTCGTCAGCTCGCGCCACGGCGTGTCGAGCGGCACGCCGCGCTTCTTCGCATACTGCACGAGGTCGTCGTTCCACCCCTTGTAGGATTCCGTGCGCCACGGCCGGATCGCGCCCTCGCGCAGGGACTTCGACTCGTCGGGCACAACCAGGCCGTAGTCCACCCCGATCACGCGCCCGAAGCCGCGGCACGCCTCGCACGCGCCGACCGGCGAGTTGAAGGAGAACAGGCTCGGCGTGGGGTCCGTGTAATGAATATCGCAATCGGGGCAGTGGAGATCCGTGGAGTAGCGCCACGGCGAGTGCTGAGTGCTGAGTGCTGAGTGCTGAGTTTTCTCGCCGTCGGCGAGGGGATAGATGTTGACGCGGCCCTGGCCGACCCTGAGCGCGGCTTCCAGCGCTTCGATCACGCGCGCGCGTTCCGCGCCGGAGAACCGCAGCCGGTCCTGCACGACTTCCAGCGTGTCGCCCTTTTTCGCGTGGATGCGGGTGTAGCCCTGGCGCCCGAGGAGCTGCGTCACTTCGGCTTCGGAGAAATTCCCCGGGACCGTGACGGGGAAGGTGATGACGACGCGCGGATCGCCCGCGGCCCGCGCCCGCGCCGCGCAGTCGGCGTGGATCGAATCGGGCGTGTCGCGCGCGACGCGGCGCCCGCAACCGCGGCAGTAGAGCCGTGCGGCGCGCGCGAACAGGAGCTTCAGGTGATCGTTCAGCTCCGTCATGGTGCCCACCGTCGAGCGCGAGGTGCGCACCGGGTTCACCTGGTCGATCGCGATCGCCGGCGGGACGCCCTCGATGGCGTCCACCTGCGGTTTGTCCATGCGGTCGAGGAACTGCCGCGCGTACGGCGAGAACGTCTCGACGTAGCGCCGCTGGCCCTCCGCGTAGAGCGTGTCGAACACCAGCGAGGACTTGCCCGAGCCGGACACGCCGGTCACGACGATCAGCTCGTTCAGCGGCAGGTCGAGCGCGAGGTTCTTGAGGTTGTTCTGGCGCGCGCCACGGATGGCGATCGCCCCGTGCAGATGCTCTGGCATGCTCCGTTCGGGGATTCGGGCCGCGGATGCGCGCAGCGCGGCCACAGCGTGCGGCGCGCCGGGTGAAAAAGCAGCGCGGCCGGCCCGCGTATTCTACCGGCTCCGGCGGAGCCCGGCGTTACGGATTCTTCGTTTCCGCCGCCGACCTGGCGTTGGCCATGAAATCGAGGCTCACGGTGGCCGGGCGCACAATCGTGCCGCGAACCCCCTCCAGTATCGCGGCGGCATCCTCGAGGCGGCCGATGCCGGCGATGGCCCCGCCCGACTCGACGAAGCGGCACGCCGCCTCGACCTTCGGCTTCATGGATCCGGCGGCGAACGTCATCTGCCGCAATTGCTCGGGTACCGTGTCGCGGATCGCTTGCGCGCGCGGCGTGCCCCAGCCGGCATAGGCCGCATCGACGTCGGTAAGCATCAGCAGCGCGTCGGCCTTGAGCTGGTGCGCGAGCAGCGCCGCCGCCAGGTCCTTGTCGATCACCGCCTCGGCGCCGCGCACCACCCCCGCGGGCGAGGTCACCACCGGGATGCCGCCGCCGCCGGCGCACACGACGACGGCGCCCGCCGTCAGCAGCCGCCGCACCGCCGCCAGCTCCCTGACGCGCAGCGGCTCGGGCGAGGGCACGACGCGGCGCCATTTCGGGCCGTCCGGCGCGATCGACCAGCCCCGCTCCGCGGCGAGCTTCTTCGCTTCCTCCGCGCTGAACACGGGGCCGATCGGCTTGGTGGGGTGCTTGAAAGCGGGGTCGTTCGCGTTGACTTCGACCTGCGTGAGCAGGGTGACGACCTGGCGGTTCGGCAGCCGGTTCGCCAGCTCGAGCTCGATCAGGTAGCCGATCATCCCTTCACTTTCGGCGCCCAGCATGTCCAGTGGATAGGGTCGCACGCCGGCGTAGGCCTCGGACTGCAGCGCAAGCAGCCCGACCTGGGGGCCATTGCCGTGGGTGACGACCACGGCGTGGTTACGCGCGATCGCGGCCACGACCTCGGCGGCGCGCACGACGTTGGCGCGTTGCACGTCGGCTTCCAGCGGCTCGCCGCGCTTCAGCAGCGCGTTGCCACCCAACGCGATCACGACTTTCATGAATTGCGCCTCGACCGAGTGGTAGCTATCTCAAGAACAAAACGGAACCGCAGATACACGCGGATACACGCAGATATTCAACGGCGATGGCCTGTTTAGCAGGGAATTTCATCCGCGTTCGTCTGTGTTTACCTGCGGTTGATTCTGCTTTCCCGTTTTTGAGACCACTTACAAAGCCGGCGGGCTTCCCGCCGGGTGCTTCATTCAAGCACGCCCCTTCCGGGAAGGTTTGCTCTGGATCAAGGAATTCCGGTCGGGGCGTCGCGGGGGTTGCGCGGGCCGGCACGTCCGCTCATCGGGCCTGCCGAACATCGCCGATTCGAGCGCGCGCCGCGAATCCGGGCCACATTGCGTGGGCCGGCCGAAAACGTGCGAGAATTTACCCGGATCGATCACGTCAGGCGCGGCTGCGGGCGGTTAAGCGGCCGCGCGGAAGGCGGAAACCATGTTGACCCGTGTTGCGTTTTTCGGTGCGCTGCTCGCCGTCGCGCTCGCGTTCCAGCCGGCGGCGGCGCAAACGCTCTACAAGTCCACCATGCCGGATGGGCGGGTGGTCTATGGCGACAAGCCCGCTCCCGGGGCGGCCAAGGTGGAATCGTCCACACCGAAGACCTCCAAGTCCGGCGTCGTGACCTCCACGCCGCGCGAAGCCGCGGCGGTGAGGCAGATGACGAGGGAACGGCAGGCGCGCGAGGCCGCGCAGGACCGGTTGCGCATGGCGGAAATCGCCCTGCACGACGCGGAAGTCGCGCAGGGCATGGGCAAGGAGCCGCAGCCGGGCGAGCGCATCGGCACCGTCGGGGGCGGCCAGCGTTTCACGGACGCCTACTGGGAGCGCCAGAAGCGGCTGGAGAACGCCGTGGCGCAGGCGCGGCGCTACCTCGACCGGGTGCGCTCGGGCAAGTAACACCAGGAACACGGCGTGAATCGTAATTCGAGGCACGCATCACCAGTCACGCTTCATCAGTCGCGAATTCATGGGCGAGAGGCGGATTGGGATCATCATGCACGGGGTAACCGGGCGCAAAGGCACCAACCAGCACCTGGTGCGCTCGATCCGGGAGATCCGCAGGCAGGGCGGCGTCGCGCTTGGGGACGGCACGCAGGTCATGCCCGATCCCGGCCTCGCGTGCCGTCGCATGAGGCAAGTCCTCGCCGCGCGCGGCATCGCTCAACGAACCACAAGATTACAGCCAACTAATATTACTCTGTCTTAATTCTTGACTTGAGGGAAGCGAACTTTGCTTGCTTCCAAATAGTCTGCGCTGAGATCCATAGCAATCCAACGACGCGCGAGTTGTTCTGAAACCACGCCGGTTGTATTTGAGCCTGCGAATGGATCCAGGACCACGTCGTCTTCATCCGTCAGAAGTTTGATGAAGAACTCTGGGAGGCTGGTAGGAAACCTGGCGGGGTGGATTTTTATTCCTAGCTCCTTACAGCGCTTGGTGAATTGGTCGTTTGAGGCATTGTTACCAAATTTCAGTATTGCTTCAGCCTGTTCTTCTTCCACGACGTTCGGGGGAATGGACCCGCCGGCTTCGACGCTCACGAAAGATGAATTGATGTGATGTCCAGAGGGGCGAATCGTTTCCCTAACCCCCCGCTGATTCAGACGCAACATATCCTTGCTATAAGGCTTCAGAACGTTTCTATTGTTCGCCTTCGGCCAAGGAGTCTTGGACAACCACCACACATACTCTACTGAATCCTTAATCCGCACTCTCCGTACTGTCACCCACTCAGCAGGGGCGGGCATTTTCGCGGGGTTATACCAAAAACATTCCTGTGCCAGATGGAATCCTAGTTCCTCAACCAGGGCGATCAGGAGTTTGAAGTGGTAAACAGATCGAGTGGGGGTTCCTGCGTTATAGCTACCACCGACATTTAGAACAAAACTTCCATCGTCTCGGAGTAATCGAAAGATTTCCTTGCCGAAACCGAGAAACCAATCCACATAATCATCCTTGTGAACGTTTCCGTACTCCTTCTTGAAGTGCAGGGCATACGGAGGAGACGTAAACACAAGTTGAACAGACGCCTCTGGAAGGCGGGCCATCAAGTCGCGGGAGTCACCCGCAAACGCTGCGCCCAATGGCGTCGCATAAGATGGCGACACGTCCGGAAGGAGGATTCGGGCGTGGGGTTCGCGTGAGAAGTTGAGGCCGTTTTGAACGCTTGTCTTGGCTACCACGGTTGATACTCGCATATTTCCAATAATGCATTGTGTGCGATTATCCGTAGGTCTGAAAGTAACTTAATAGGTTGACGTTGTCAACCTATTTACAACAGTGCCTACAGATCTAAGTGAGTGGATATCGCTTGCTGAAGCGGCACGCCTAAGAGGCGTCAGCCGCCAAGCTATGTCCAAGCTCGTAAAGCAAGGGCGTCTTGAAACGCTTAACGCAGGGGGGCGGCAATTGGTGCACCGGAAGGACGTGCTCAACTTTGCCAAGAAGCGTTCCGGCAGACCAAAACGTATTAACAAGTGACGAAGGACAACCTTCAGGAAGTCTGGCAGCTCCTCCAACACGCTTCGAAGGAGGACAGGGCGCGGGTGTTCGAGCAATTGCGTCGAGAATTCCCTATTCATACGCTCGAAAAAGAGTGGAATGTAAGCGCTGATGTCATCCTGGAGGCGATTAGTCGCTCTTCCGACTTAACGAAGCGTGGTGTGAGGGGGGTAATCGCGGAATCCGTATTTGAGCGATCTGTTGTTACGCCGTTGGCAGGCCATGGCTGGAAAGATGAAACTCCGGAAGGAGACCGGCCGTATGATTTTCTGTTGGTAGATAAGACCGGTCCGGTAAAGGTCCAGGTCAAGATGCAGCGACTGGAGAAAAAGGTTCCCAAGTTCTGGGGCCGTAATTCGCAGTTTTATGTCGTCGAGACTCAGAAAACGCGAAGCGGAAAGAGTAAGAAAGGTGGCTCAACTCGCCCATATCGATTCGGTGAATTTGACGTGATCGCCGTATCGTTACACCCATCCACTGGAAATTGGACGAAATTTCGCTATACCGTTGCGGGGTGGCTTTTGCCGCGGCCGGGTAAAGGAAAAAGCTTAATCCAGGTGTTCCAGCCCGTGCCCATCGCACCGAACGTTGATTGGTTCGATGATTTCGAGACCGCGGTGCAGTCCTTTCGCAGCGGGACTAAGAAAACGGTTCACGAGCCGCCAAAACGCTAGTGAAGAGCATTCAGAAGTCGTAATCGATAAAGCACGACGCAAGAAAGGTCGAATCACGACTCGCGAATCACGATTCACGCCTTTCAATGAAAATCACGCCGCCGAACCCTGGCCTGCAGTCACTCAACACGGCGACGGTGCGGGAGAAGTGGAACCTGCGCGAGATCGACCTGCCGCTGATCCGCCTCCCGGTGACTGCGGGGCACGTAGCTACTTCGTGCCTGGGCGCGGCTTGACCGGGGGTTTCTGGCCCGGTCGCGGCGCTGCGTCCGGCCCGCTCGGCGGCAGATCGAAGGGCACCCACGCTTTCTCCTCCGGTTTCGGCGCCGCTTTCGGGGCCGGCAGAGACGCCGCTGGCGGCGGTGGCGGGGGCGCAGGCCGCGGCCCGGTCTGGGGCGCGGCCTTCGATGGCCGTGGAGCGGGCGCAGGTGCAGCCTTCGGCGGTGGCGAGGGCGACGGCCGTGGAGCAGGCGCGGGCGCAGCCTTCGGCGGCGGTGCTTGTGGCGACGGTACTGGGCCGGAAGGAGGCGCGGCCTTTGGCGCCGGCTGAGGCGAAGGAGCGGCCGGTGCTGCCGGTCTGGGAGGCGGTGCCGTCTCCGCGCGCGGAGCCGGCGGGGGTGGCGGCCCCGCGGCGGGCCTGCGTTGCGGAAAGAAATCGAGGCTGACGCCGGTGGGACGCACCACCGTGCCGCAAATGCCTTCCAGTATCGCGGCGGCATCCTCGAGAAGGCCGATGCCAGCGAGATTGCCGCCGCCCTCGACGAAGCGGCACGCCGCCTCGACCTTGGGCTTCATCGGCTCGGAGAAGGCGTGCTTGCGCAGCTCTTCCGGCATCGTCTCGTGGATCGCCCAGGGATGCTCGCCGCCCCAGTTGAGATAGGCCGCGTCCACGTCGGTGAGCAGCAGCAGCGCGTCGGCGCCGACCTGGTGGGCGAGCAACGCTGCCGCGAGGTCCTTGTCGATCACCGCTTCGACGCCGCGCACCTGTCCGGTGGGCGTGACAGTCACGGGAATGCCGCCGCCGCCGGCACAGATCACCAGGGCGCCCGACTGCAGCAGCAGCCGGATCGCCGGGAGCTCCAGGATGTGCAGCGGCTGCGGCCCTGGCACCACGCGCCGCCACCGCGTGCCATCGGGTTCCATGACCCAGCCGCGTTCGCGGGTCAGGCGCTGCGCCTGGTTCGACTCGTACGAAGCGCCGACCGGCACGCTCGGCTTGTTGAACGCGGCGTCCTTGTCGCTCACTTCGATCTGGGTGAGGACGGTGACGACCTGGCGCTTGGGCAGCAGGCTTTTCAATTCCTGCTCGATCAGGTAGCCAATCATGCCCTCGGCCTCGGCGTCGAGCACGTCGAGCGGATAGGGACGGATCTGCGCGAGGGCCTCGGCCTGCTGGGTGAGCAGCCCCACTTGCGGCGTATTGCCGTGCGTGACGATCACGTTGTGCTTGGCGGCGATTTTCGCGACGATCGCAGCCGCGCGCGCGGCGTTGCCGCGCTGAACGGCGGCGTCGAGCGGCTCGCCTCGCCGCAGGAGCGCGCCGTCGCCGAGCGAGATGACGACTTTCATGCTTGAATGATAACCATGTCTGGCGCGCCGGTCGGTTGCGCTGGATCAAACACCGGTTTGAGCCGAACGGATAAACCGCCGTCTTATCACCCGGTTAGCCGGTAATCAAACACGATCCGGACGCGCTTCCCGCGGTGAAACGGCCGTGGAATCAAACCATATTCAAAAAAAGCGGGGCGGTTTTGCTATTAGCAGCCTGACGGACCATCAAAGTCCGACAGGCTGCTAGGAGTTCGTCGAGTTGCTGAACCGCCTCGGCGCGGCGGGCGAGGACGAACTGCTGGCGCGGCTCGACGAGTTCATCGCCCATACCGAATGGTTTCCGCTGCACGCGCAGTCGATGGACACCGTGCTTGCGCTGTTCGTCCGGCAGACCGGCTTCGACGCGGCGGCGCGGGCCGGACCGCGGAAGCACGGCGCACCCTGAGCCGCCGCGCGCGCTCAGGAGCCGGCGACGACCGCGAGCCTGTTCTCGACCGACTTGACGCCCGTAACCGCGGCCGCGACCTTCGCGGCGATCTCGCGCTTCATTTTATTCTCGGTCGTTCCGAACAACGTAACGGCGCCGTCCTTGGCGACGACGTCGATGCCGTGAGCGTTCAGGCCGCGCTCCGCGAGGAGGGCGGCCCTGACGCGCTCGGCGAGGGCCTTGTCGGCGGAGGCTGGGGCGGGTTGGGCGGGCGCCGGCGCCGGCGGCGCCTTGGCTTCCGGCGCGGCGGGCGGGGTGGCCTTGGGTGCCGGTTGCGGCGGAGTCTCCTGCCCGCAGCCGGCCAGGGCGAGCGCGAGCAATCCCGCGATGACGGCACCGGACGAGCGGGGGACCGGATTCGTTGCGCCGAACTTCATGTCTTCCTCCTTTTCGGGGTTTTGGGGATCCATTATGAACGCTCAGAGTCATCCCACGCCGGAAAATTCCGCCGGCCCGTTGAAAAGTTTACGCCCGCGCGCGACGCGCTTGTCGGTCGGCGGCGGTGTCGGCACAATAGGTGCCCGTCGAGCCGGGTCCCCGGCATCGAAATGCATCGAGCCTGACAGGAGGGTTTGCGAAATGGCAGCGAAGACAGCAAAAAAGCCCGCGACCGCGGATGGTTTCGACCACACCTTCAAGGCGATTTACGACCACGAGGTGCCGTGGGAAAGCGACGACGTGCGCGGGATACTGAAGCTCCCGCCCGGCGTCAAGGTCAAGGTGCTGAATTACGATCCGGTGATGAAGCGCATCGACATGAAGCAGTGCTTTCCGGCGGGATACGTGGAGCCCGCGCACACCCACAAGAGCTGGCATTCGATCCTGGTGACCAAGGGCCGCATGTGCGTGGCCGGCAAGGACCTGCGCCCCGGCGACTACGTGTTCGGCTGGGACATCCCGCATGGGCCGTACGAGTATCCGGACGGCTGCGAGGTGTTCATCGTCTACATGGGCGATGCGACGCACGTCTGGGAAAAGAGCGATCTGCTGAAGCACAAGAACATCTGGAAGGCGGAAACCGACGAGGGCAAGCAGGGCGTCGAAACGCATATCCGGAAGCGAAAGTCCGATGCTGCGTGACTCGTGACCCGCGGCTCGTGACCGGGCCAGATAAAAACCCCGCCGCGGCGGGGTTTTTTGTTGCCGGCACTTCTCAGGAGTGCGTGAGTGGCAAGTGCCGCGCGGTGAGAACGAACCGCGCTCGCGCGCGGTTCTTCACTCATCACCCATCACGCTTCACTTGTCCAGGAGGGCAAAGACCTCTCCGCCGAAGCGCTTGCGCGCCTCGTCGTGCAGCGGCTTGACGTTGCGAGCGAAGGCCGCGCGCTCCGCCGGCGTCAGCTCCAGAATCTCGCCGCCCGCCGCCTCGATCGCCTTGCGCGCGAGCGCCTCCTCCTCGACGGCAAGATCGCGCTGCGCCGCGATCGCCTCGCGCGCGGCCCGCTGGATGCCGTCCTGCAGCGCCTTCGGCCAGCGCTCGAACTCGGCGCGGTTCATATAGATGCCGCGCGAGAGATAGCAGTGTCCGGTGAGCGTGTGATAGCGGTGGACCTTGTGGGCGCCGTAATCTACGGTGTTGGCGAACGGATTCTCCTGCGCGTCCACGGCGCCCGACAGGACCGCCTCGAGCCCCGGCTTGAGGTCCAGGGAAACAGGGATCGCGCCCAGCAGCTCGAAGCTCCGCGCGTGGACCTTGCCGGGCATCAGGCGGATCCGCATGCCCTTCAGGTCCGCGGGCGCGCGCACCGGCCGCTGCCGGTTGGAAAGGTGGCGAAAGCCGTTCTCGAAGTAGCCGAGGATGCGATAGCCGGGGATGCGTTCCTCGATCCTGCGGCTCATCCACGCGCCGAGCCTGCCGTCCATCGCCGCCCTGGCATCGCGCAATCCCTCGAACAGGAACGGGAGATCGGCGAATTCCAGTTCCGGGACGCGGTCGGCAAGGTAGCTGGTCGACTGGTAGGCGAGCGTCAGGATGCCGTGCTCGGCCATCCACAGCAGGTCGCCGCCCTTATAGCCGAAATCCATGATGTTCCAGATGTACTTGACGTCCACGGCCTTGCCAAAGTCCTGCGCGAGCCGTTCGCCCAGGATTTTCAGCCCGCGGCTGCACGTCGTGGTCGGGGGGCCGTAGCCCCCCATGCGGATCTGGATCGGCTCGCTCATCACGACCTTCCGCCGTCGCGGAGCGGCGCCGCGGCGAGCGTGCGCGCGAACGCCTGCATCCCGTAGTGGAAGGCGATGAAGGCGCCGAGCTCCATGATCTGCGCCTCGGTATAGTGCTTCCTGCCCTCGTCGTAGAAGGCGGCGTCCACCTTTTCGGGATTGAGATACATCTCGCGGGCGTAGCGCAGCGCCCATTTTTCCGCGGCGGTGAAGCGCGGATCGTCCTCGAACCGGCCCGACCCCGCCTCGATCGTCGCCTCGTCGAGCCCCTCGCTTGCCGCCCGCGCCGAGCGCAGGCCGGCGAAGTACGGGTCGCCCGCGGTGCGCGCGAGGCGCACGCGGATGATCTCCTTGAGCCGGTGGTCCACGCCGCCCTCGGCATGCGAGACGAGCAGCGCCCGCAGCAGCGCCTTCGCGTGCGCGGGCACCCGCGCCAGGATACGCGGGAAGAGCCCATCCGGCACGCCGAGCGCTTCGCAGCGCGCGATCAGCGAACGGAGCTCGGGATCCTCAATCTCTTCCAGCGCTACCGGTTCTAAGTGCGGCATCACGTTTCCTAGCGCGTCGTTCGCGCCGAGAATCCGGGAGATCGGGAGATCGGGAGATCGGGAGATCGAAGAAACTTTGTCCCCCTCCCGCGCTCACGCGCTCCCGCCCTCACGGTTCCACCGCCGTTCATTTCGTCGCTCCGGCAAGCGATGCCGGTACGGCACCGTAAATGCGCTGCGATTCTTCTTGGGTGACCAGCCGCCCGTCGGGCGAGAACATGGGATAGAACTTGAGCGTCCCGAAAAAGGTATGGTAGCCGATGTTGAAGCCGATGAAGGCGCCGAGCTCGACGATCTCCTCCTCGGAATAGTGCCGGCGCAGCTCGTCGTGGAATTCGCGCCCGATCTTCGCGGGGTCGAGCGCCATCAGCTCGCTGTAGCGCAGCGCGATCTTCTCGGCCTCGGTGAAGCGGGGGCTCGCCGCGCAATGGGCGATGGCCTCGTCGATGTCGTCCTCCCGGAGGCCCTGCCGCTTCGCCGAAGCGGACCGGACGTTCCCTCAGTAGACGCAGGAGGCCATGCGGGAGAGCTGCACCCGGATGATCTCCTTCAGCTTGTGGCCGACGCGGCCGGTGTTGAAGATCGTGTCCCAGGCGACGAACATCGCCTCGCACAGGTCCACGTTGTGCCCCATCATCGCGTGGAAGCCCGGGTCTGGCGCGCGATGCTCGAGGCATTTGTCGATATAGGGCCTGAGCTTGGTCTTCCTCAGCGCCTCGATGTCGAGCATCGTGATGTTCGGCATGCCCGTATTCTACGGGAGTTGGCAGCCGTCAGTTGTCAGCCGTCAGCAACCGCCAACCGCCAACTGCCAACCGCCAACGGCCAACTTGGGCTGCGATCCGCGAGTCACGACGCAAGCGCCTTCTCGACCTGCGGCGCGAAGACCAGCGCCTCGGTCACCGCCGTCTCGAACGCCGGCAGCGCCCAGTTGTCCTGCTCGACGAAGAACACGCGCTGCCGGAACGGCTCGCGCAGCCGCTCCGGCACGCCGTCGGCGATCAGCCCCGCCGCCGCGACCGGCAAGGGGTGCCCCCAGCGCGCGACGCGGATATCGGCGACGTCGGACGCCGAGCGCGCGAGCAGCGGCAGGATCTCGCGCGTGACCTGCTATCATAACGCGCCTGTCCGTGGCTCCCAAGGAGAATTCCCGATGCGCAAGCGCTTGCCGGTACTGGCATCATTCCTCGCGGCGATGCTCATCGGGAGCGCGTGCTGGAGCCAGGGCTATCCTTCGCGCCCGGTGCGCATCGTCGTGGGTTTCGGCGCGGGCGGTCCCGACACGACGGCAAGGATCCTCGCGCAGCAGCTGTCATCCCAGATGGGGCAGCCGTTCATCGTGGACAACCGCCCCGGGGCGAGCGGGATCATCGGCGCCGACCTCGTGGCGAAGGCGACGCCCGACGGGCACACGCTGCTGGTGACCTCCTCCTCGTTTGCGCTCAATCCCAGCATCCACAGGAACCTGCCGTTCGACCCCGTCAGGGACTTCACGTCGGTTTCGCAGATCTGCGCGTCCGAGGGCTACATCCTCGCGGTGAATCCGTCGGTCCCGGCCAGGGACGTCCGGGAGCTGATCGCGCTCGCGCGCAAGCCGGGCAGCCGCATCGCTTACGCGTCGAACGGCATGGGCAACGTCAGCCACCTCGTGACCGCGGTGTTCAACGCGCGCGCCGGCATGAACATGACGCACGTTCCCTACAAGGGCGCGGGCGCGGCGATCGGGGCCCTGATGGCCGGCGAGGTCCAGGTCATGTTCGTGACGCCGACGCTCGGCGTGCCCGCCATAAAGTCCGGCAGGATCCGCGCGCTCGCCTACGATCACGCGACGCGCGCCGCCTTCCTGCCGGACGTGCCGACGCTCGCCGAGGCGGGCGCGCCTTCGACGCAGATCGGAGGGAGCTGGCACGGCCTGTTCGCGCCGGCGAAAATGCCGCCCGCGATTGCGGCGCGGCTGGAGAGCGATGCGCGGAAGGCGCTCGCCACGCCGGAGGTGCGCGAGCGGTTCGTCAAGCTGGGCCTGGTCCCGGTGGGAAGCTCGTCGGGCGAGTTCCGGAAGTTCGTTGCCGCCGCAATCCAGCGGTTCGGCGAGGCGGCGCGCGTGGCGGGCGTGGCGCGCGAGTGACCGCTGCGCCGTTGGAAACCGGAATAGACAGGATTAACAGGATTTACAGGATTAAATCCTGTCCATTGACTGAAACTGAGCGGAGGAGAGCATGGCGCAAGGCTTCATGCGACGCGTCGTCACCGGCCACGACAAGAGCGGCAGGGCCATCGTCATCTCGGACGGTCCCTGCACGACGGTCCGGACCCACCCGAACCGGCCCGGCCACAAGTCCACCGACGTCTGGAAGACGACCGCCATGCCGGTGCCGATCGCGCGCGAGGAAGCCGATCCCACCCTCGGCCCCCGCGATTTCGTCCCGCCGATGGGCACCAAGATCCGCATCAGCGAGATTCCGCCCGAGCCCGAGTCGTTCAAGACCCTGACGCCCGAGCAGGCGCGCGAGTTCTTCAAGGAAGGCGGCAACCCGCAGGCCTCGACATTCGGGCAGAACCGCCGCCACCCGTTCATGCACCGCACCGAGTCGGTGGACTATGCCGTAGTGCTGGAAGGCGAGATCACGATGCTGCTCGACGACCAGGACATCGTGCTGAAGGCGGGCGATATCGTGATCCAGCGCGGCACCAACCATGCCTGGAGCAACCGCTCCGGCAAGCCGGTGCGCATGCTCTACATCCTGATCGACGGGAAATTCGATCCGGCGCTGGCGGCGCAATTCGCCAAGGGCCGTGAATCGTGATTCGTGAGTCGTGATTCGACCCGCCCGCCCTTATCGGGCGGGTGCCGGCGCTCGCGCCTCCACCCGCTTCATGAAGTCGAGGAAGATCGTGGCGAGATCGGCCTCGCGTGCGTCCCATTCCTCGCGCGGTGCGACGTCCAGGTCGTAATGCTTCGTGATGAGCGGGTGCACTTCGGCGTCCGGCATCAGGCGGCCCAGGTTCTCGGCCGCGCTGCGCAGGTGGCTCAAGTCGTTGCCCGGCACGATGCAGGCCGGCGCCCGGATCGAGCGGATCTCGGCCTCGGTCGCGCCGATCACCGGCTTCTCCGCGCCCTCGAGGAAGTCCCGGTTCCAGCTCGACATGACCTCGATGAAGCGCGCCGGATCCATCCGCATCAGGCGGTCGTGGTTTTCGGGCCGGTCCCTGATGCGCTCGGCGAACTCCTCCGTCGCGCAGACTGCCGCCATGCCGCCGGCCCGTGCGATCTCGATGTACTGGCCGTAGTAGCGGCGCGCGAGCCGCTTCGCCGCGGCGAGTCCCCCGGTGACGCGCCACAGCAGGAGTCCCCGGACGGCCTGCGGGTGACGCAGGGCGAACAGCAGCGCGAGCCGGCAGCCCGAGGAGCTGCCGCCGATCCATGATGGAAACGCGTTCTGCTGTTTCAGCAGCTCGTGCAGATCGTCGGCCCAGATGGCGTTTTCGGATTCGTTGCCCTCGATGACGACGTCGGAGGCGCCGCAGTTGCGCCGGTCGTGAACCAGCACGCGATAGCCGGCGCCGGCGATCCGCTTTGCGAGCGACTCCACGCCCTCGATCGCCCGCCGCCCGCCGGGCGACAGCGCCACCCACGGGCCCCGGGTGCCGAGCACTTCATAATGGAGGGCGACGCCGCGTACGGTTGCGATGGGCATGATGAACTCCGATCGAGATAAAGGCGTGGCTCGTGGATCGTGGGTTGTGGGTCGACTGAAATTCAAGCAATGCTTTGACGTTCACGGTCCACGACTCACGATTCACGCTTTCCCGGCCCCTTGGGGCCGGCATAGGTGCAGGCCTGCCCCAGCGAATCGCGCCGGACGGTGACGCGCGCGAGACCGGCAAATCGCGGCGCGAGCCGCTCCCAGATCCACAGGCACAGGTTCTCCAGGCTCGGATTCGCGAGCCCCTCGATGTCGTTGAGCGATGCATGGTCGAGCCGGCGGTGCAGGACCCGGCACGCGCGCTCGAGACGCGCGAAATCGGCGACGAACCCGGCCGGCGGCCGCGGAACGCCGCGGATCGCGACTTCGGCGCGAAATGAATGGCCGTGCACGCCGCGGTATTTGTGGCCGCGTGGCAGGCTCGGGAAGCGATGCGCCGCATCGAAGCCGAACTCGTGGCGGATCTCCATGACCGGGGATGCGGCGGGAGGCCGGCGGGCGTGCTTCATCACGGGATCCCGATCAGCTTGTGGACCTGGAGCGACAGCCGCCAGCGCGGGTGCCGCAGGCAGTATTCGGTGGCGAGGCGGGTGTTCTCGACGCGGCGTGGCCCGTCCATCGGCTGCAGGTAGAAGTGATCGAAATCGAGCCTCGCGTAGCGCCCCGGCCCCGCGCCCCGCTGCGGATACACCAGCTTCAGCTCGTCGCCGCGTTTCAGGACGAGCGCGGCGCCCGCCTTCGGGCTGACGCACGTCCAGTCGATGCCGCGGGGCGCGGCACGCGTTCCGTTGGTCTCGATCGCGACCCGGAAGCCCCGGTCATGGAGCGCGTCGACGAGCCGCTCGTCGAGCTGGAGCAGCGGCTCGCCGCCGGTGCATACGGCGAGGCGCGGCGCCGCCGCGCCCCCCGGCCATTTCGCAGCGACGGCCTGCGCGAGCGCCGGGGCGCTGCGGAACTTTCCGCCGCTCTTGCCGCCGGTGCCGACGAAGTCCGTGTCGCAGAAGCGGCAGACCGCGCTCGCGCGGTCCTTCTCCCGACCCGACCAGAGGTTGCATCCGGCGAAGCGCAGGAATACGGCAGGGGCGCCGGTGTTGGCGCCTTCCCCCTGCAGCGTGTAGAAAATCTCCTTTACTGCATACATGCGGTAAGCAGTCGTGCCTGGATTCACTCGGTCACGACGCGATTGCGCCCCCCCTGCTTTGCCTGGTAGAGCAGGTCATCCACGCGCCGGATCAGCCCGTCCGCGTTGTCGCCGCTGCGGTGCTGGCACACGCCGAAGCTGCACGTGATTTGCGGCAGCGAATCGAATTTCTCCGCGGCGATGGCCGACCGCAGGCGCTCGGCCAGCACGGCGGCCTGGCGGCTGTCCACGCCGGGGGCGATGACCACGAATTCCTCGCCGCCGTAGCGGGCCAGGCGGTCGGGACCGCGCAGCTCCCCGCGCACCAGCGCCGCGATGCCGGCGAGCACGTGGTCCCCCACGACGTGGCCGTAGGTGTCGTTGACATTCTTGAAGTGATCCACGTCGAACATCACCAGCGAGAGCGCTCCGTAGCGCTGGGCGCGCCGGATCTCGGATTCGAGGTGCTCGAACAGCAGGCGCCGGTTGTAGGCGCCGGTGAGCGGGTCGTGCTCGGCGAAATCCCGCAGCCGCTGCTCCATGCGCTTGCGCTCGGTGATGTCGTGGTTGACGATGATCGCGCCCTCGATGCTGCCGTCCTCGCGCCGGATGGGCATCGCCGAGTTGAGCACGATCTTGCGCGTGCCGTCGAAGCACTCGATCTCGATTTCCTCGTCGATCGAGATCTCTCCGTTGTGGATGGCGCGCGCGGCGGCCCATTCCTCCGCCTGGATCTGCTTGCCCGTGGCGACCCACCAGCCCTTGTAATCCCCGAACCGCTCCGGCCCGACGGTGCGGGCGCCCGCCCAGATCGCCTGGCCGGCGGGGTTGCCGTACACGATCTTGCCGGACGCGTCCATGATCCAGACCCCGACCGGCAGGATCGTGAGGATCTTCTGCATCAGGGCGGCCAGGTCAAGGGCGGGCATGGGCTATTCCTGCTCCGGCTCCCGAAGGCGCGAATGGCGGACGATTCAGCCGCGGCCCACGAACGGCATCTTGGTCGCCATGATGGTCATGGTGAGCACGTTCACGTCGAGCGGCAGGTTGGCCATGAGCAGCACGGCGTTGCCGACGTGCACGGGGTCCATGCGCGGCTCGGGCGCGACGGTGCCGTTTGCCTGCCGCACGCCCTGCGCCATGCGCTCTGTCATCGGGCTGATGGCGTTGCCGATATCGATCTGCCCGCAGGCGATGTCGTGCTGGCGCCCGTCGAGCGAGATGGTCTTGGTCAGTCCGGTGACGCCGTGCTTGGTCGCGGTGTAGGGCGCCGAGCCCGGCCGCGGCGTGTGCGCCGAGATCGAGCCATTGTTGATGATCCGCCCGCCGCGCGGGTCCTGGTCCTTCATCATGCGGAACGCCGCCTGCGCGCACAGGAACATGCCGGTCAGGTTCACGTCCACCACCGCCTGCCATTTCTCAAACGGCAGGTCCTCGAACGGCACGCCGGGCGCGTTGCCGCCGGCGTTGTTGAACAGCGCGTCGAGGCGGCCGAACTTCTCCTTGATCCGGGCGAACAGCGCCTGCACCTGGTCCGGGCGGCCGACGTCGGTCGGCACGACCAGCGCGTTCCCGCCATTCGGGCCCGCCTCCTTGACCGTCTGCTCCAGCATTTCCCTGCGCCGCCCCGCCAGCGCGACCCGGTAGCCGTCCTTCAGGAACGCGAGCGCCACCGCTTTGCCGACGCCCGTCCCCGCGCCGGTGACGAGCGCGGTCCTGATCGTTGCAGCCATCGTTCGATCTCCCCGATCGGTTTCGAGAGGATGCATGGTAGCGCACCCGCCGCGCCTTGGGCGAGCAGCGCGAACGGGCTCGGCGCCGGCAGGCGACCTCATCCGGTCCGGAGACGGTTGTGTCGTTCACGATTTTCGGCATGGCGAAGTCCGCGCATGGCGCAAGCTTTCAGTATCGCCGACCGGCGGTGCGGTTTCCTTGATCCCGGTCAACGGAGCGCGCGCGCATGATGGGTGTTCTGGGTCTTGCGCGTGTGCCGTTTCGCCCCGGGCGTGGTTTAATTGCAGATTTCGCGCGAAACGCATGCTGCTGCTCGAGATTATCCTGTTCCTGATGCTGTGCTCGGTCGCGCTGGGCTGGATCGCGCGGCGCGCGCGCGTCCCCTATCCCATCGCGCTGGTCATCGGCGGCGGCGCGCTCGGTTTCGTGCCCCAGCTGCCGCAGCTGCCGTTCGATCCCCAGTTCATCCTGGTGCTGGTGCTGCCGCCGATCCTCTATCAGGCGGCGCTGCTTACCTCGTGGCGCGACTTCAAGGCCAACATCCGCTGGATCAGCCTGCTCGCCGTCGGGCTGGTCATCGCGACCACGCTGGTGGTGGGGAGCGCGCTCAAGTTCCTGGTGCCGGACATTCCGTGGGCCGCGGCGTTCGCGCTGGGGGCCATCGTCTCGCCGCCCGACGCGGTGGCGGCGACGGCGATCCTGTCGCGGCTCAGCATCCCGCGGCGCGTGGTCACGGTGCTCGAGGGCGAAAGCCTGGTGAACGATGCGTCCGGGCTGGTGCTCTACAAGTTCGCGGTGGCGGCGGTGCTGACGGGCGCCTTTTCCCTGCTCGACGCCAGCGTCCAGTTCGTGGGCGTGTCCATCGGCGGGATCCTCATCGGCGTCCTGATGGGATGGGTCTTCGTCTTCGTCCACCGCCACCTCGGCGACACCCTCATCGAGGTCCTCACCACGCTCCTGGTGCCGTACTTCGTCTATATCGCCGCCGAGTCCGTGCACGCCTCGGGCGTGCTCGCCGTGGTCGCGGCGGGGCTCGTGCGCGGGCGCTATTCCCCCGAGATCGTCTCGGCCGAGATGCGGATCATCGCGCGCTCGGCGTGGAACCTGACCGTGTTCCTGCTGAACAGCCTGGTGTTCATTCTGATCGGCGTGCAGCTCTCTGGCATCGCCGAGAGGCTCACCGGATACACCCCGGCGCAGCTCGTCCTTGATGGAGCGCTCGTGGCCGTGGTGGCGATCCTGGTCCGGTTCGCGTGGATCTATCTCGCGACCTACCTGCCGCGCCTGCTGAGCGAGTCGTCGCGCCGGCGCGGCCCGGCGCCGCCCGAGGCGGAGGTCTTCATCATGAGCTGGTGCGGCATGCGCGGCATCGTATCGCTCGCCGCCGCGCTGGCGCTGCCGCTCGCGATGGATGACGGCACGCCGTTTCCCCAGCGCGATCTCATCATCTTTCTCACGTTCATGGTGATCGCGGCCACGCTGGTGGTGCAGGGCCTGACGCTGGCGCCGCTGATCCGCCTGCTGAACGTCGGCACCGACTGGAGCGGGCAGCGGGAGCAGCAGCACGCCAAGCTCGCCCTGACCAAGGCGGCGCTTGCCGCCATCGACGAGTTGGCGTCGAAGGAGGGGATCGCCGAGGAGCTGGCCGAGCGCATGCGTGCCGAATTCGCCGAGAAGATCACGATCGCGGTGCCGGCGGGCGAGGTGCTTCACACCGGCGTGGACCCGGCCAGGCGGCTGCGGCGCGCGGCGATCGAGGCGGAGCGCCGCGAGCTGATCCGCATCTGGCGCGACAACGAGATCAGCGACGACGTGCTGCACCACATCGAAGAGGACCTCGATTATCAGGAGTCGCGGCTCTAAGGCCGTGACTTGATGAGGCGTGACATGGTGCAGCGTGACATGATCAGGCGTGACATGAAGAGGCGCTACCCAGGCAACGCTGACCACGCTTCACCATGTCGCGCTGCACCATGTCACGCAGCACCACGTCCCGCCGTACCACGTCACGCTGTACCGGGTTAGAGGCGCACGGCGAGCGAGGCGCCGAGCATCGCGCGCATGCGCTCCCAGTGCGAGCCCTGCCAGTAGATCCGGCCGCAGCCGGCGCAGCGCGCGAACTCCGGGTAACGCTCGGCGATGCTCGCGGGAACCCGCCCCGCAGCCTCGCGCTTGTCGATCGCTTCCAGCCGCAGGTTGCAGTGCAGGCAGAGCGTGAACGGGCGCATGTGGCGCTCGATCGCGTAGCGGGCCGCGACTTCCCGCAGCTGCGCCTCGGGCTTGAGCGCGTGCACGAAGCATCCGCGCAGCACGTCCCGGCACTTCAACAGCTCGCGGTCGCGCGTGAGCAGAACGCGGCGCTCCCGCCCGGCGAGCGCCACGATGTCGCGGTCGTGCAGCGCGTGGTCGTGCGCCGTGTCGAAGCCCAGCATCCGCAGCAGCCGCGCGAGCCCGCCCAGGTGGGCGTCGGCGAAGAACAGCGGCGCCTCATCCAGGGCGCCCGACTCGTGCGGAAAGACCTCGATCGCGTCGCCTTCGCGCACGATGCGGGAAAGCGTCGCCGGCTGGCCGTTGACGGTGAGCCGCGCGGCCTCGGTGTGGGGCACCCCGAGCGATTCGATCGCGTGCTTGATGGTCGCCGCGCGGGCGCAGGCGGTGACGAACGTGACGCCCCGCCGCTCGCGGGCGAGAAGTTCGCCGAGCGCGCCGTGGAAGCGGAATGTCGCGGTCGCCATCGGGCCGGATCGGATAGCCTCATTGATTCCAGCGCCGGGGACGAAAGCGGCCGGGGCGGGCGCGATCCGTCACCCGTCCTTCGACGCCGCCTCCACCACGATTTCCATGCCCCGGACGATGTCGTCCAGCGACATCGAGGGCCCGCCGCGGTCGCGCCCCGGCCGCGGCAGCGCGGGAACGTGGAGGAAACCGGCGCGGAAAGGATGGTTGCGCGTTGCGGCGAGGTGCATGAGCCCGTAGAAAACGTGGTTGCACACGAAGGTGCCGGCGCTCATCGAGAGTTGCGCCGGCAGCTCCGCCGCGCGCAGCGCGGCGACGGCGGCCCGCACCGGCAGCGTCGCGAGGTAAGCCGCCGGACCGCCTGCAACGACGGGAACGTCGGCCGGCTGCGCGCCATCGTTGTCGGGAATGCGCGCGTCCTGGACGTTGACCGCGACGCGCTCGACGCACAGCGCCGCGCGGTCGCCCGCCTGCCCGGCGCACAGCACGATCGCCGGTCGCGCGCGCGCGATCGCGGCTTCCAGAGCGGGCAGCGCGCGCGCGTACGAGGTCGGCAGCGTCGCCGTGACGACCTCGCACGCGCCGATTCCCGCCGGAAGCCGCAGCACCGCCTCGAGCGAGGCGTTGACCGCCTCGCCGCCGAACGGCTCGAAGCCCGTCACCAGGACCTTCATGCGAGTCGAGGAAATGCGTGATGAGCGATAGGTGATGGGAGCAAGCTTCCGCGCATGCGGGGTACCTTATCACTTATCACCTGTCACCTATCACGCCTTCGGGATGTTTGACCGTCCGGTGTGGGAAAATGCCGGCCACCCACTGATCGAGGAGGCATTCCATGAGCAATGACCAGGCCTTGCGGCATGACGTCGCGCTCGCCAACCGCATCATCGAGCGTTTCGGGCTGTCCAACGCGTTCGGGCACGTGAGCGCGCGCATCCCCGGGACGAACACGTTCTACATTCCCACCCGCCGCAGCCCGGGTCTCGCCGACGAGAACAACCTGCTGGTGATCGACACCGACGGCAAGCTCCTGTCCGGCGAGGGCACGCCGAACAGCGAGTTCTGGATCCACGCGCGCATCTACGCCGCGCGGCCCGACGTCGGGGGCGTGGCGCACGCGCATCCGCTCGCCTGCATCTCGCTCACCCAGATCGGGCAGCCCCACCGCGTCGTGCACCACCAGGGCGGGGCGTTCGCCGACGGGGTGCCGGAATACGAGCGCATCGGCCTGATCCGCTCGCGCGAGCTGGGCGACCAGGTGGCGAAGAGCCTGGGCGGCGGCGTGGCGGTCATGATGCGCGGCCACGGCATCAGCACCGCGTTCCCGGAGGTGCGCGCGGCGACGATCGCCGCCTGCTTCCTCGAGGAGAGCGCCGACCTGCAGTTGCGCATGCTGGCGGCGGCGGCTGGCGATGCGAAAAAGCTGCGCGCCTTCACGCATGAGGAGGCGGTGCTCGTCCGCGACCAGACCGGGCCCGCCGGCCGGGTCGCGGCGCGGGCCTGGGAGTACTACTCGATGGTCGCCGAGCGCAAGCCGCTGGGCGGATGAGGGCGGGTGAGAATTGACGGAGAACACAACCACCCCCACCCTCTGCTGCCTCCCCCGGAGAGGGAGGGAAGAAGTGCCGTGCTGCGCACCGTGAGGATCGAGGGATGAGGGAAACCGCTCGCTCGTTTGTTTTCGCGCGGCGCCTGTAGAATTCCCGTCAGCCCGTTTACCCATGGAGACCACATTGTGACGCAGGCGCAGAAGGCGAGCCTCAGCCCCGAAACCGTGCTCGCGGAAATGAAGAAGAACCGCGTCACGCACGTCGTCTGGCTGCCCGACAGCGAGACCAACTGGCTGTACCTGCTGATGAAGGCCGAACCGTCGCTGACGCTCGTCGGGGTCAACCGGGAAGGGCTCGCGTTCTCCGCGGCGGCCGGGATATCGGCGGGCGGGAAGCACCCCCTGGTCCTCATCCAGAATACCGGCCTGCTGGAATCGGGCGACTCGCTGCGCGGGTGGGCCCTCGGCCTCGACATCCCGGTCGTGATGATGGTGGGCTATCGCGGCTGGACGCGCCACGGCGTCAACACCGACACGGCCGCGACCTACACCGAGCGCTTCCTCAACGCCTTCGGCATCAACTACTACCTGGTCGAGAGCGACGAGGATGCGCCGCGCATCTCCATCGCGTTCGAGGAGGCGAGGAAGACGAAGCGGCCGGTGGCGGTGCTGGTGGCGGACGAGTATCACGGCTTCAACCGATGAGTCGACGCGGATCGCGGCTCGCGGATCGCGGGTCGAGCGGTTTTCCGACGAAAGCCTACGAAGCGCCAGTCACGAGCCGCTAGCAGCCTGCCGGACTTTGATGGTCCGACAGGCTGCTAGCCGCGAGTCACGACCCATATAGCGAGGAACGAGCGACATGATGGACACCGCCGAAATGCTCAAGGTCTTCAACCGCTACCGCGGCGACGCCATAGTCGTTCCTGGCCGGGGCGGCCGCCACTGGGTCGCGATCAGCACCCGGCCGAGCCGGGACCTCCCGCTGGGCGATCCCGCAATGGGCGGCCACGCGTCGTTCGCGATGGGGCTTGCGCTGGCGCGACCGGACCAGAAGATCGTGCTGTTCGATTCGGAGGGCGACGTGCAGATGGGGATGGGGATACTGGCGACCATCGCGGAGCAGCAGCCGGCGAACTTCTACCATTTCATGCTCGACAACGAGTGCTACGGCACCACCGGCGGGCAGCCGGTTCCCGGCGCAAGAACGGTGGCCTACGACGCCATCGCCCGCGCCTGCGGCTACACCCGCACCCACGCCTACGACAACCTGGAAACCTTCTCGCTCAACGTCGAGCGCATCCTGTCCGGGCCGGGCCCGGTGTTCGTCGCGCTGAAAGTGCGGCCCGAGATCGAGAACGAGCCGATCGGGACCCGCCGCAAATGGCGCACGCGCACGCAGGTGCAGGCGATCCGGGACCTGCGGCGCGAGCTGGGGATCGCGGAAGCGTAAATCGTCAGCGCGCCGCGCCGGGCTGCTGCAGTTTCTCGAATTCCAGCGCGGCCTGCCGGGAATCGTCGCGCGCCCGCCGGCGCGCTTCGGCGGCCAGCGTCTCCGGAATGATCGCCGCCGGCGCGACGTGCGGCACGATTTTCGCCTGCGACGCCGCGAACGAATCCAGCAGCTTGTCGAGCGCGCCGGCGGCGAGGCTGTAGCCGCGGTAGTCCTTGTTGACACGTTCCTTGGCCTTGACCGCCTCCTGGATCCAGGCCCCGGTGCGGTTGTCAGCGCGCATGTGATCGAGCAGCGCCTGCGAGCTGTCCGCCAGCAGCAGGCGGTAGCGGTGGGCGTCGAGCTGTTTTTTCAGGATCTCGCGGGTAGTCAGGAGGTAATCGTCCGCGGCGTCCACCAGCGCCTGGCCCGGCGCGGAGCCGAGGCGCTTCAGCGCCTGCAGGTTGTGGTCCGCCGCCGCCGCGTGCTCGTCGAGCTTCTTGATGAACATCGCGCGGTCCGTCGCGCGGTGCGCGATTTCGATGCCCAGCGCATCCCGCAGCCGGACGCTCGTGTCCGCCATCAGCGCCACGACCGAACGCTGCAGCTCGAGCTTCTTCTTGTGCGAGCTGTAGCCCCAGTAGCCGAGCGCCGCTGCGACGACGAGCGCCGCGGCGACGATCGCGATGGTCCTGTTCGAGGGCGTGGTGGTCATCGGGCACTCGTCACGGTTTCGAGCTGTTCCTGGAGCGCGAGCCACTCCGCCTCGATCTGCCCGAGCTCCCGCGCGAGGTAGGCCTGGTCCACGATCAGCGTCTTCAGCGCGTCCTTTTGCGCCTCGCCGTAGAGCACCGGGTCGGCGAGCCGCGCGTCGATCGCGGCCTTCCGGTCGTTCAGCTTCGCCATCTGCTCGTCGAGCCGCTTCAGGCGCGACTCGAGCGGCTTGCGCGCGGCGGACTGGCGCTGGCGCTTCGCCGCTTCCCGGCGTTTCTGCGCGCGCCGGTCCTCCGGCGCCGCAACGTCGGGCACGGCAACCTCGCTTTTCCCCGCTTCGGGCAGCGGCACCGCTCCGCTTTCGGGCGCGAGCTTGGTGCGGAACAGCCAGTCGCGGTAGTCGTCGAGGTCGCCGTCGAACGACTGCAGCCGGCCGTCGGCGACGATCAGGAACTGGTCGGTGGTCGCACGCAGCAGGTGGCGGTCGTGCGACACCAGCACCAGCGTGCCTTCGAACTGGGCGAGGGCCACCGTCAGCGCCTCGCGCGTCTCCAGGTCGAGGTGGTTGGTCGGCTCGTCGAGCAGCAGCAGGTTGGGGCGGTTCCACACGATCAGCGCCAGCGCGAGCCGCGCCTTCTCGCCGCCGGAAAAATCCGTGATCGGCTCCGTGGCCATGTCGCCGGGGAAGTTGAAGCCACCGAGAAAGCCGCGCAGCGCCTGCTCTCTCTCGCCTGGCGCGACGCGCGCGAGGTGCCACAGCGGCGACTCGTCGTCGCGCAGCATCTCCACCTGGTGTTGCGCGAAGTAGCCCACGGCGAGCCCCTTGTTGAAGCTCGCGGCGCCGGCCAGCGGTTCCAGCTCGCCGGCGAGGGTCTTCATCAGCGTGGACTTCCCCGCGCCGTTGATGCCAAGCAGCCCGTAGCGCTGGCCGCTGCGCAGCGGAAAGCGCACCCCGCGCACGACCACCTTGTCCGGCGCGCCTTCCAGGCGATAGCCGGCGTCCACGTCCTCCAGCACGAGCAGCGGGTCGGGCGACTTCAGCGGCTCGCGGAACTCGAACGAGAACGGCGCGGAGACGTGCAGCGGCGCGAGCTCCTCCATCTTCGCCAGCATCTTCATGCGGCTCTGCGCCTGCCGCGCCTTGGAGGCCTTCGCCCGGAAGCGGTTGATGAACGATTCCAGGTGCGCGCGCTCGCGCTGCTGCTTCTCGTACTGGACCGACGCGAGCACCACCGCCGCGGCGCGCTGGCGCTCGAAGCCCGAGTAATTGCCCGAGTAGCGCCTGAGCTTGCGCCCGTCGATGTGCACGATGACGTTCACCACGACGTCGAGGAAGTCACGGTCGTGGGAGATGATGACGAGCATGCCGCCGTAGCGCTTGAGCCAGTCCTCGACCCACAGGATCGCGTCGAGATCGAGGTGGTTGGTCGGCTCGTCCAACAGCAGCAGGTCGGACGGGCACATCAGCGCCTGCGCGAGATTGAGCCGCATGCGCCAGCCGCCGGAGAAGCTCGCGACCGGCTGAGCCATCTGCTCGCTCGTAAAGCCGAGTCCGTGCAGGAGCCGCTCCGCGCGCAATCGCGCGGTGTAGGCGTCCGCGTCGCCGAGCGCGGCGTGCAGCTCGCCGATCCGGTGGCCGTCGTCGTCGGCTTCGGCGGCGGCGAGCTCCCGCTGCAGCCGGCGCAGCGTGGCGTCGCCGTCGATCGCGTACTCGAGCGCGGGGCGGTCGAGCGCGGGCGTTTCCTGCGCGACGTGGGCCACGCGCCACCGCGCCGGGTAGTCCACCTCGCCCTTGTCGGCGTGCAGCTCGCCGCGCAGCAGCGCGAACAGGCTCGATTTCCCGGAGCCGTTCGGTCCGATCAAGCCGACCCGGTCGCCGGGATTCAGGGCGACGTCGGCGCCTTCGAGCAGCACCTTGGTGCCGCGGATGAGCGTAACTTGCGAGAGGCGGATCATGGGGCTCCTGCGCGCGAGGCGCGCATTTTACCCGCAACTGCCTTGCATGACGAAGTCACCGGTGGAAGAGATTCCCGTCAACCGCAGTGGGGCGATGCATCATGCGTCACCAAAAAAGAGTTAGTATTCGGGTTCCCAAATCGCGGAGGAAACATGCAGGTTCGTGGAGAAATCATGAAGCAGCCGGCCAGCCTGACGCCCGGCCTCGCCTTTACGGATTGCGGCCTGAAAATCGCCGGACCGCTCGCGGCAAAGAAGGCGAAAACGGGCGGAAAATCGAAGGCGAAGGCCGCCGGGCGCCGCCGCGTGGTGAAGGTGGGCGGCAAACGCGTGAAGACCATCGACGTGCACGCCCACTGCGTGATCCCGGAGGCGCTCGACCTGCTGGGACTGAAGCTGGAGAACCAGCGCGGCCCGGGCATCGGCGAAGTCGGGGAGCGCCGCATCCGCGAGATGGACGAGCAGGGCATCGACGTGGAGGCGCTCAGCATCAACCCGCAGTGGTACAAGGCGGAGCGCGACCTGGTCGCCGAAGTCGTCAGGATCCAGAACGAGAGGCTGGCGGAATTCTGCGCGACCTACTCGGACCGCTTCGTCGCCTTCGCCTCGGTGGCGCTCCAATATCCCGACCTGGCGATTCAGCAGCTCGTGCACGGCGTGAAGAAACTCGGGCTGCGCGGCGTCGCGGTCGGCGCGAGCGTCGCCGGCAGGGAGTTCTCCGACCCGATGTTCCACCCGTTCTGGGCGAAGGCCCAGGAGCTCGGCATTCTGATCTTCATCCACCCGCAGAGCACGCCAGACCTCAAGAACCGGCTCAAGGGCAACGGCTGGCTCGAGAACACCATCGGCAACCCGCTCGACACCACGATCGCGCTCTCGCACCTCATCTTCGAGGGCACGCTCGACCGCTTCCCGGGGCTGAAGATCTGCTCGGCGCATGGCGGCGGCTTTCTGCCGTCGTACGCGCCGCGTTCGGACAACTGCCTGCGCGTCGCGCCGGAGATGGACACCGGCGTGAAACTGAAGAAGAAGCCGACCGAGTACCTGCGCGACATGTACTACGACACGCTGGTGTTCACGTCCGAGGCGCTGCGGCACCTTGCCGCGGAAGTCGGGTCCGACCGGCTCGTCATCGGCACCGACCATCCGATTCCCTGGCAGAGCAAATCGGTGGACCACATCCTCAAGACCCCGGGCTTCAGCGACAAGGAACGCCGGGCGATGCTCGGCGAGACCGCCGCGAAGCTGCTCGGCATCGAGCCCTGGAGGTGAGCAGGCGCGTCAGGTGACGACGAGCCGCCGGGGCGGCAGCCGGCGGCTACACCATGATCCTCGCCGGCAACGGCACGGCGATCGGCGCGTCCCTGTTCAAGTCGGTCGCCGGCATCGAAGCGCAGGTCGTGCCGTTCAAGGGGACGCCCGCGCTGGTGACCGCGCTGCGCTCGGACAACATCGACGTCGCCTTCGAGTTCGCGCCGCCGGCCCTGCCGCACGTCAAGGCGGGCACGATGCGGGCGCTGGCCGTTGCCGCGGCGAAGCGCCACCCCGACTTCACCAGCGCAGCCTGGACGAGCCGAGAAGACGCAGCTCGACGAATAAGCGGAGCCGCCTCAGTGACCCGTCACGCGTCACGGTCCCGATAGGGCAGGCGCCGCCGGTTGCTGTTAATATTGCGGCCCCGGAACGCTAATTCTCTGCCGTCCACATCGTGATCGAGGTCAGCGAGCGCATCGAGGTGCCATCGGCGCCGCGTATCGTATGGAATCTGCTGTCGGACCCGCGCGCGGTCGTCGATTGCGTGCCGGGCGCGGCGCTGGGGGAGCAGCTGGAAGACGGGTCGTACGACGCGACCCTGACGGTGAAGTTCGGGCCGGCCAAGGTTACCTTCCGCGCGCGGGTCGCGCTGGAGCTGGATAGCGCGGCGATGACCGGGCAGGTGTCCTCGAGAGGCAAGGACGATCAGGGCGGGACTCGGGTGAAGGCCGCGATGACCTTCAAGGTCGTCGAGGGCGAGGCGCCGGGCTCGTCGGTGATCCCGATCGACGCGCAGGTCGAGATTTCCGGCCGGCTCGCCTCGCTGGTGGAGAGCGGCGCGAACCTGGTGGTGAAGCGCATGACGGGCGAGTTTTCGGAACGGCTCGCCGCCAAAGTCGCGGGAGCGACTTTCGTGACAAGTGACAAGTGACAAGTGATAGGTGATAGGGGTTTAGCGCCCGCTGCGCGGGAGACCTGTCACTTATCACTTATCACCTATCACCGGGTTGGAGGAGGGAAAGCATGAAGGTCTACCAGAGACTGGCCGCCGCGTTCAAGGCCGAGGGCACGACGCACGTCTTCGGCATCATGGGCGACGGCAACATGTACTGGATGCACGAGCTGGACAAACTCGGCGGCGTCAAGATGCTCGAGGTGCGCCACGAGGGCGCCGGGCTCGGGATGGCCGACGGCTGGGCGCGGGTGACGCGCACGCCCGGCATTGCCACCGCGACCTGCGGTCCAGGGGTGACCCAGCTCGCGACCGCGCTGGTCACCGCGGCGCGCGCCCAATCGCCGCTCGTCGCCTTCTGCGGCGAGTATCCCTCGAACGACGACGAGTACAACCAGCGCCTGGACCAGGCAGCCTTCGCCGCCGGCTGCGAAACCGGCTTCATCCGCATCAACACGCCCGACGGCGCGGACGACGCCGTGCGCAAGGCGTTCTACCTGGCCAAGCTCGAGTCCCGTCCCATCATGTTGAGCGCGCCGATGGACGTCCAGCAGATGACCTTCGAGGACGACGACGAGCCGTACAAGCCGTCCTCCACGCTGCTCAAGCCGCGGGCGGTGCAGCCGGATCCCGCCGCGCTCGAGCAGGCGGCCGATATCATCGCCGGCAGCAAGAAGCCCGTGATCGTGGTCGGGCGCGGCGCGAAGTGGTCGGGCGCCGGCGACGCCGTGCTGAAGCTCGGCGAGCGCCTCGGCGCGCTGATCGCGACCACCCTGATGGCTAAGACCTGGCTCAGCGAATCCGAGTACCACGTCGGCGTTTCCGGCACCTACGGCACGCGCACGGCGATGCAGCTGTTCGAGGAGGCCGATTGCGTCATTGCCGTCGGCGCGAGCATGAACCGCTACACCACCGAGCACGGCTACCTCTATCCCAAGGCGCGCTTCGTGCACGTGGACGCCAAGCCGCACCTCATGATGAGCGGGGGGCGGTCCGCCGATTGCTACGTCCAGGCGGACGCGCGGGCGGGCGTCGAAGCGCTGGAAAGCCTGCTGGCCAAGCGTTCGGTCAAGATGACCGGTTACCGGACCCCGGAAGTCAAAAAGCGGCTCCCCTACCAATACGAAGACCGCACGGAATTCCCGATCGAGCCAGGCACCGTGGACCCGCGCGAGATCGTCCTCGCCCTCGACGAGCTGGTGCCGGCGGACCTCAACCTGTTCACGGGCAGCGGCGCGACCGCGGGCTTCTCGAACATCATGTTCCGGCGCCAGCGCCCGGTGGTGCTGGCGAGCCATTTCTTCGGCTGCATCGGACAGATGCTGCCGGCCGCCATCGGAGGCGTGGTGGCGACGGGCAACAAGCCGGCGATACTCGTCGATGGCGACGCCAGCGTCATGATGCACCTGGCGGAGTTCGAAACGATGGTCCGCTACGGCGTCCCGCTGCTGGTGGTCTGCATGAACAACCAGGCGCTGGGCTCGGAGTACTACAAGCTCGATGCGCACAAGATGAAGGCCGACCTGGCGACCATCCCGACTCCGGATCTGGGCGCCGTCGCCACGTCCTTTGGCGGCAGGGGCCGCCTGGTGCGCAGCGTGGAGGACGTGCGCGCGGCCGCGAAGGAGTGGCTGGCCAAGCCCGGCCCCATGATGCTCGACGTGCGAATCTCCCGCAGCGTGGTGACGCTGCCGTACCGCCGGGTCCATTACGGCCGCGACGAGTGACCCGGAGACGGGTGCGGCGTGGCATGATGAAGCGTGACGGGTAAGGCGGGTTTGGTCCACTGGCGACCCACCACTCACGACCCACGGAATTGGGCAAGCTGGACCCGCACGACCTCGAAGCGATCGCCGGGCGCACGCTGGATCATTACAACCGGCATGCCGAGGCGTTCTGGCGCGGCACGCGCGATCACGATGTCAGCCAGAACCTCTCCGCGCTGATCGAGCATATCGAGGCCGAGCCGCCGTTCACGATCCTCGACCTCGGGTGCGGCCCGGGGCGCGACCTCAAGGCGCTCACCGAGCGCGGCCACGTGGCCGTCGGGCTCGAAGGCTCGGAGCGTTTCGCCGAGATGGCGCGCGGCTACAGCGGCTGCGAAGTGTGGCAGCAGGATTTCCTCAAGCTGAGTCTCCCCGCCGGCCGCTTCGACGGCGTGTTCGCCAACGCCGCGCTGTTCCACGTCCCCACCCAGGAGTTGCCGCGGGTATTGCGCGAACTGCGCGCCACGCTTAAGCCGCGCGGCGTGCTGCTCAGCTCGAACCCGCGCGGCAACAACGAGGAAGGGTGGAACGAGGGGCGCTACGGCGCGTACTGGGATCTTGCGACCTGGCGCCGGTTTCTGACCGAAGCGGGCTTCGACGAAATCACGCACTACTATCGCCCTGCCGGCCTGCCGCGGGAGCAACAGCCGTGGCTGGCGACGGTCTGGCGGCGAACCTGCGAGGCGTGACGAGGCGCAGCCAACGGCGCGAATGCGAGCTTCAGGACGTCGGCATAATAATGCCGCAGCTGGCGGTCCGGCGATCGCGTCCACCCCCGTCGAGCCCGGCGCCGGCGGTTGTCACCGCCGATCCGCGGGCGCACAATGCCGTTACGCACACTGCCGCTTCATTGGGCATTGATTTCCTCATTCACCGGGCGTCCGATCGTCGGGCGCGCGGTGTTCCGCCAACGGGAGTCGGGGAGGGGATCATGGACTACGTGATCATCGCAGCGATCATCGTCGTGGCGCTGGCGCTGCTCGCCTGGTGGCGCCGGGGCTCCGGGCATCCGTCATTCAAGCCGCTGGACGTGGGTGGACGCGCGGAACGCTCGGCCGAGGAATTCCACCGCGATTTCTACGCCGGCCTCGGCAGCGAATCGATCCAGGACATCCACGCGGTGCTCGAGGCGGTGTCGCGCGCCACCGGCCTGCCCGCCGGCAAGCTCGAGCCCGCCGACGAGCTCGGCGCGATCGCCGCCGCGAACGGGCTGCAGCGCGCGTTCCTGGTGGCGGCAAAGGACGGCCGGATGCGCATCTCGGTCAACGGCAAGCTGTTCTACGAAGGTGCCTGCTCCGCCGAGGGATGAAGGATGACCACCTTGCAGCTCGCCGTGTGCCGTTTGCAGTTGCTGCGAACTGACGGCTGCCGCCTGGCAACTTACATGACTCATCGCCCACGCATTTCGGCTCCCGGGTTGATCTAGAGCAAAATCCTCCCCCGCGCGGGCGGTTAGCATGGGCCATCGGCGCGATTGCCGTGGAGGAATCCACCATGAAGTACGAAGATCCCGCGTGCGCGTACTGCCCGCCTGCGGTCAGGGCCTGCCGCCAGGGCGAGGACGCCGAGCGCGGCCCCGGCTTCTGCCCGACCAAGGTCGATCCTGCAACCCAGGCGATGGCGCTCGAGCGCTACGAGGACCCGGAGGTCCGCAAGATCTCGCGGGAGTCGGCGCTGGTCGAGTCCGAGGGCTACTGCAAGTGGACGCGGGTGGAGGAGGTCGTGCAGTTCGCCAAGCGCATGGGCTACCGCAAGATCGGCATCGCCAACTGCATCAGCTTCGTCGACCACGCCTACGTGCTGAGCGGCATCCTGGAGAGCCACGGCTTCGAGGTGGTGTCGGCCGCCTGCAAGACCGGCAGCATTCCGAAGGAAGACCTGGGCATCGCCGATCGCGAGAAGGTCCGCCCCGGGCAGTTCGAGGCCCTGTGCAATCCGGTGTGCCAGGCCGAGCTGCTCAACGAGCACGGCTGCGAGCTCAACATCGTGCTGGGGCTGTGCATCGGCCACGACAGCCTGTTCTTCCGGCACGCGAAGGGGCTGACGACGGTGCTCGTCGCCAAGGACCGCGTGCTCGGCCACAATCCGGTGGCCGCGCTGCAGCTCGCGGATACCTATTACAGCCGGGTGTGGGGACCGCTCAAGCCGGCCAACCCGCCCAAGCTTCCCGTGGCCGGGCGGCGCAACGTCAAGACCGATGCGAGGTGAGTGATGGGTGATGCGGGCGGCTTGGCCTATTTGCGTGACTACTTCGGGGCGCTCGCCGTCTGCTGCGGAAACTTGTAGTAGGTGGCGTTCAGGTAGGCGACGATGTCCTCGATTTCCTGGGGCGTCATCTTCGGGTTGAGAAGCTCGTTGCGCCGGTTCACGGCGTCGCGCAGTTCCGCGACGGACTTGATCCGGCCCCTGAACCGCGTGGGCTGCGCCGGGGGCTCGTCCGAAAGCCCGCTCGCCCTCAGCACCGAATCGAAAAAGGAGGCGGCGGCGGAGGTCACCGGCGCGGTGTAGCGCTCGATGCCGTGGCAGGAAAAGCACACGCCGTGTATCCGGGCCCCGCGCTTCGGGTCCCCGACCAGCGCGGGCGCCACCGCGATTTTTTCCGCAGCCTTGACGTACTCGGCGCGGATTTTCGCTTTTTCCTCCGGCGTCGCGGCCTGCTCCATGCGGCGCCGGTAGGTGTCGCGCTCGGCGCCGGTCATCCGTTCCGCGCCGGGAATGACCTCGCGCTGCGCCGCCGGCGCCTCGCCGCCGTGCGCCGCGTCGATCGCGGCCGCGGTCATCACCACGGCGCCCGCGGCCAGTATCAGTATCTCGACAGCCTTTCTGCTGCCCCGTGCCAAAACCCCATCTGCAGCCATACGCCACCTCACCGCCCGATCCTGATTCAATGCATCCTGCCTTTTCAGAACGAAAATATGGTGTTCCGGACAGTGCCGGCGTGTTTTGACATAGATCAAGGGTCTTGAGGGATGAGGGATGAGGGATGAGGAATGAGGGATGAGGGATGAGGGGAAAAAACCTCTACTCACTAGAACTTGTCTCAAAAACAAGAAATGGACAGGATTTACAGGATTAAGCCATGACGCGCTTCATCGCGCACCTGGACATGGACGCGTTCTACGCGTCCGTCGAGCTGCTGCGCTATCCGGGGCTGCGCGGCAAGCCGGTGGTGATCGGCGGACCGCGGCGTCCGGGGGGCGAAAACCCGGTGCGAGCCCTGCGCGAGTACAGCGGCCGCGGCGTGATCACCACGGCCACTTACGAGGCGCGGAAATTCGGCGTGAACTCAGGCATGGCCCTGATGAAGGCGGCGAAGCTCGCGCCCGACGCGCTGCTGCTGCCGGCCGATTTCGACGAATACCGGCGCTACTCGCGGATGTTCAAGGACGCGGTGCGCGCGCTGGCGCCCGAGATCGAGGACCGCGGCATCGACGAGATCTACATCGATTTCACGGCCCTGGTGGAGGCGAGCGCGGCCGAGGGCGCGCCGGACCCGTGGGCGCGCGCGCGGGTGCTCGCGACCGACGTGCAGCGCGCGGTGCGCGAGTCGACCGGACTCACGTGCTCGATCGGCGTCACGCCGAACAAGCTGCTCTCCAAGATTGCCTCGGAGCTGGACAAGCCGGGCGGGGTGACGGTGCTGCGCGCGGAGGACGTTCCCGCGCGCATCTGGCCGCTGCCGGTGCGCAAGATCAACGGCATCGGCCCCAAAGCGGGCGCGAAGCTCGAGGCGCTCGGCATCCGCGCCATCGGCGAGCTCGCGCGCGCCGATCCCGCGCTGCTGGTGGCGCATTTCGGCCGGAGCTACGGCGCCTGGATGCACGACGCGGCGCACGGGCGCGACGAGCGGCCGGTGGTCACTTACAGCGAGCCGAAATCCATCAGCCGCGAGACCACCTTCGAGGACGACCTGCACCCGGTGCGCGACCGCGAGCGGCTCTCGCGCGTCTTCACCGGCCTGTGCGTGAAGGTGGCCGAGGACCTCGCGCGGAAGGGCTACGTCGGCAGGACGATCGGGCTCAAGCTGCGCTACGACAACTTCAAGACGGTCACGCGCGACCGCACGCTCGCGGAGCCCACCGGCGACGCCGCCGCGATCCGCCGCGCGGCGGGCGAGTGCCTGAAACGCGTGCCGCTCGACCGGCGCATCCGGCTGCTCGGCGTGCGCGTGGGATCGCTGAGCCGGCCGGGCGGGGGTGGATGAAGACGGAAGGCGGAAGAGGCATCCTTCAAGGTTCTTTCCGCCTGCCGCCTTTCGCTTTGCTGTTCGTCCCCCGCTATCATGGCCGTGATGAGATCCCGCATGCGACACCGCCAGGCCGGCAGCGCGCTCGGCGAGAAGCTGATTATCGTCGCAGTCATGGGGCTGTATTGCGCGCTGCTGCTGGGGGCGTTCAGCCGGTCGCTCGTCGCCGGCTTCGGCATGGTCGGCTTGACCATCGGTATCGGCGCGCTGGTCATTGCCTACGGTCATATGCGGGACCAGCGGGCTGAGCGCGCGCGTGTGAACGCCCGGCTGTCCGACCTGGAGCAGGCGGCCCTGGCCCACGGCGCGGTGATCGAGGCGCTGTTCATCGGCCGGGGAGAGGGTGGCGCCGTCGCGGCCTTCGGTGTCGCCGGCGCGGCGGGTAAGGTCTTCTTCGCGCGCGAGACCTGCGAAAAGGACCGTACCCGCGTGGTCGAACTCGCACAGATCGCCGCGGCGTTCGCGCGGCCGGACGGCGAGGACCGCTACCGGCTCGAGGTGAGGAGTCGCCCCGGCGAAGGCCGCTCACCGCGCGCAACGCTGTTTGTGAGAGTGGAGAGCCGCGAGGAGGCCGGGCGCTGGGTGGACACGCTGAAGCCGTGCCTGGGAAACCGGGTGAAGCTCGTCGACACGGCGGACGAGCTTCACCTGAAGAATGAAGAATGAAATGGAGGCCTTTTCTGGCACGGATGGTCCCGCTTCTGGTCGCCGCCTTCATGGCGCTGACCGCTTCGGCCCAGCCGCCGTTCACCGAGCTGGAGACCGTCATCCGGGGCCTCGAGGCGCTGCTGCGCGAGCAGCGCAGGCGGGCCATTTGAGGACGTCGCAGAAACGAGAGACGACACACACGGCGCGCCTCGTCGTGTAAGCTAGGAGCATGTCGGACTTGGGTCCGACATGCTGCTAGCAAGAAAAGCAACCCGACTCGATTCTTCCGCAATCATGGCTCGCGACCCGCAAGTTGACCTCATCCTGTCCCATTTCACTCCGCGCTACGTCGCCACGGGCGTGGATCCGAACGACTTGAACCGCTTGGCGGCCCGGATCGATAACTGGGCCGGCTGGTGCCGTGCCTGGTCCGAAGAAGCGGGCCGGCACGAGCAGCTCGCGGCGGAGGCCGCGGAAAAGAACCGCCGCGCAACCGCCGCGGAAGGCTTCCTGCGCGCGGCGATCTACTACCACTACGGCAAGCATCTGTTCGCCAGCTCACCCGCGGAATACCGGCGCGCGCACGAGAGCATGCTGCGCTGCTACACCGCCGCGGCCGCCGACACCGATCCGCCGATGCAGCGCGTCGAGTTCCCGTTCGAGGGCGCGCGCATGGCCGGCTGGCTGCGCCGCCCGCGCGCCGCCGGTCGCCCGCCGGTCGCGATCATTCTTCCCGGCCTCGACGCCTGCAAGGAGGAGCTGCACGCCTGGAGCAACGCTTTCCTCAAGCGCGGCCTGGCGACACTGACGCTGGACGGCCCCGGGCAGGGCGAGACGGCGTTCCAGCTGCCGGTGCGGCCCGACTGGGGGCGCGTCATCGGCGCGGTGATCGACGGGCTGGAGCGGCGCGAGGACGTGGACGGCGGCGCGGTCGGCGTCGTCGGGCAGAGCCTGGGCGCGCTCTACGCGCCGCTGGCGGCGGCGGGCGAGCCGCGGGTCAAGGCGTGCATCGCCAACTGCGGGCCGTTCGACTGGGGGGCGACGCTGCCCAAGATGCCCCGGGTTTCGCAGGACGTCTTTCGGGTGTGGAGCCGTGCGACGACGCAAGCCGAGGTCGACGCGCTCGCCGCGCGGATGACGCTCGAGGGCAAAGCCGAGCAGATCCGCTGCCCGCTCCTGGTGGTGTTCGGAGGAGGCGATCGGCTGATAGCGCCGTCCGAGGGCGAACGGCTGGCGCGCGCGGCCTCCGGCCCGACGGAGTTCGTCCTGTTCGAGGAAGGCAATCACGTCTGCTTCAACATCAGCTACCGCTTCCGGCCGCTCACGGCCGACTGGATGGCCGAAGCCCTGGCGGGGCGGAAGGCCTAGCAGCCTGTCGGACTTGGTATTCCGGCAGGCTGCTAACAGCAAAACCGCTTGCGAATTTTCAACGAAATTCGGGATGACGCCTCTTCTTGGCCTTCAACGGACACGCGAGCAAGCTGAAAATACGGATTTCACCGCCTTTTTTCTTCCGTTATCGCGCAGGCGGTTTTGCATTAGGAGTTTGTCGGCCCAAGTCCGACAAACTCCTGGGGCGAGCGACTGCTTGAGAAGCGTGATTCGTGATCGGTGATTAGTGATTAGAGCTCAGTTCAAGAACAAGAAATGGACAGGATTTACAGGATTAACAAATTCAAGAACCGAACAAAATCATGTAAATCCTGTTAATCCTGTCTATTTTTTTCGCGGCTCGCGGCTGGGCTGGGCCAATTGAATTCGCTGAAGGGACTTTCGTGGACAAGGTTTTCGCTTCGCCGGAGCAGGCCATTGCCGACATCGGCGACGGGGCGACGATCGCGATCGCCGGGTTCAGCGTCGGGCACCGCTTTGCCACCAGCCTGATCCTCGCCCTGCGCGACAAGGGGACGAAGGACCTCTGCCTCGTCTGCAACTCGCTGGGCGACCCGGGCGCGCTGCGCGGCCAGATACTTGCCGAGAGCAGGCAGGTGAAGAAGCTCGTCGCCGCGTTCTCGGTGCGGCCCGGCACGCCGACGGCGAGCGAGGAGCAGATCGCCGCCGGCGAGATGGAAGTGGAGCTGGTGCCCCAAGGCATCCTCGTCGAGCGCTGCCGCGCGGGCGGAGCCGGGATACCGGCGTTCTATTCGCCGACCAGCGTCGGCACCGATCTCGTGCAGGGCAAGGAAATCCGTGAGTTCGGCGGCAAGCCCCACGTCCTCGAGCACGCGATTCGCGTGGACTACGCTTTCCTGCGGGGCTATCGCGCCGATCGCCTGGGCAACGTGCAGTTCCGCGGCGGCAGCCAGAACTTCAACCCGGCCTTCGCCAAGGCGGCGCGCGTCGCCATCGTGGAGGTGGACGAGATCGTGGAGCCGGGCGGCATCCCCCCGGATCTCGTGGACCTGCCCGGCATCTTCGTCGCGCGCGTCGTCAGGACGACGCAGAAGTTCGACCTCTGGCGCCGGCCGGAGCGGCGGCCTTCGGACAAGCCGCGCCTCTACAACGGCAAGCCGGCGCTGACGCGACAGGGCATCGCGAAGAATGCCGCGCGGCTGGTCAAGGACGGGACCTACGTGAATCTCGGCGTCGGCATCCCCACGATGGTCTCGAACTTCCTCGTGCGCCGCGACGTGATCCTGCACGCCGAGAACGGCGTGCTGGGCTACGGGCACATGGTGACGGAGGACAAGGAGATCGACCCCGACGTCTACAACGCCGCGGGCCAGTTCGTCGCGTTGAAGCCCGGGGCGTCCTTCTTCGACAGCGTGACCTCGTTCGAGATGGCGCGCGGCGGCCGCATCGACACGGTGATCCTGGGCGCCTACGAGGTGGACCAGTCCGGCAGCGTCGCCAACTGGAGCACGGCGGATGCGAAGCGCGGCGGCATCGGCGGGGCGATGGATCTCCTCTCGGGCAAGGGCGATCTCGTCATCGTGATGGAGCACACCGACAGCAAGGGCCGCCCGAAGCTGCGCAAACGATGCACCTACCCCCTGACGGGGAAGGGCTGCGTCACGTATGTCGTCACCGATCTCGCGCTTTTGCGCTGGGACGGCGCACGGTTCGTGCTCGACGAAGTGGCGCCGGGGTTCGCCCCGGAGGAAGTAGTTGCGCTCACCGAGATGGAGATCGCCATTCCATCGAGCGTGCGCTCGATGGAATGAAGGCGGAAATGCGGGAGTCTTGACCAGTTTCGCCCCGAACGCGCATGATGCATGCTTGCCCATCCGACGCCGGAGAACCGGCGCGGGCCGGGTTGAAGACGTGTTGGTAAACGACAAGAACATGGAGGAGGCAACATGATCCGCACGCACGCACTGAAGGCCGTCGCGTTCGCCACCCTGGCGCTGGGCCTGCCGGCGCAGGGCCTGGCCGAGTATCCGGAAAAGGAGATCACTTTCATCATCCCGTTCAGCCCCGGCGGCGGCATGGACACGACCCCCCGGGCGATCGTCGGGCCGATGAGCAAGTACCTGCCCAACAACGTCAAGGTGGTGCCGAAAAACGTCCCCGGCGCGGGGGGGCGCAGGGGCTACGCCGAGCTGATGCGCGCGGCGCCCGACGGCTACACGATATGCGTGATCAACTTCCCCGGTGCCGCGATTCCGTCGCTCACCGGCCAGAAGGTCTCCTACGACATCAACCAGTTCGTGTGGATCGCGCGGATGTCGAACAGCGCGTACGTGATCGCCGCGGCGGGCAAGAACGACGCGATCAAGGGATTCGCCGACCTCAAGAAGCTCGGCCGGCCGGTCAAGATGACGCACACCGGCTACGGCTCGACGTCCTACGCGGCCGCCGGCATCGTGCGCGACGCCACGGGAATCGAATCGGTTCCGCTGAGCGGCTACAAGAGCTCGAGTGAGTACATCGTCGGGATGATCCGCGGCGACGGCGACGCGACCATCGCGCCGGTCGAGAGCTTCTACAAGTTCGTGCAATCGGGCGACGTGAGGGCGCTCGCGACGTTCGAGGCGAAGCCGACGCTGCCCAACGTGCCGACGATCCGCTCGCTCGGCTACGAGGAGCTCGAGGGTCTCGGCGTCGACCGCATGGTGGCCGCGCCGCCGGGCACGCCCGATCACATCCGCAAGATCCTGTCGAACGCCATCGTCAAGGCGATGCAGGACCCGGAGGCCCAGGCCTGGGCGAAGAAGGTCAGGCGGCCGTTCCAGCCGATGGACACCGATGAGGCGACCGCGCACCTGACGAAGTCGATCGCGTTCTACACCAAGTACAAATCGAGCCTGCTCAAGCGCGACTGACCCGGCGCGGCACCAGCACCGGCGGGGGGAATCGCATCCCCTCGCCGATTGCCTGCGCCCGTCGCACCTGACCTGACATGCTGGAATCGACACTCACCGCCCTCGAGCTTCTGTTCACCGTGCGGGGGCTGCTGTTTCTCGGCCTCGGCACGGTCATCGGGCTGGTCTTCGGCGTGATACCGGGGCTCGGCGGCACGACCGCCATCGCGCTGCTGATCCCGCTCACGTTCAGCATGCAGCCCTACGAGGCGATCACGCTGATGGGCGGCATCATGGGGTCGGTTTCGTTCGGCGGCTCGATCACCGCGATCCTGCTCAACACGCCCGGCATCGCGCCCGCCGCGGCGACGTGCTTCGACGGCTATCCCCTCGCTCAACAGGGCAAGGCGGGCCTCGCGATCGGCGCCGCGGGTGCCGCGTCCTCGGTGGGCGGTCTCATCGGCGTCGTGATCCTGGTGGCGGTGATCCCGCTTGCGAAGCAGATCGTATTGCTGTTCGGGCCGCCCGAATTCTTCATGCTCGCGATCATGGGCTTGAGCGCGATCGCGCTCTCGACGGGGGGCCGATTTTTGCGCGGGCTCATCTCGGGCCTGCTGGGCCTGTTGCTGTCCTTCGTCGGCTACGACGCGGTGAGCGGCGGCATCCGCTTCACCGCGGGCAGCGAATACCTGTGGGACGGCATCTCGCTGGTGCCGGCGCTGACCGGGCTGTTCGCGATCTCCGAGATGATCAACCTCTCGGTCAAGGGGGGCACGGTCGTGACCTCGGGGCAGGCCAACGTCAGGATCACGCGGGTGACCGACGGCGTGCGCGCGGTGTTCACGCATTTCGGCGTGACGCTGCGCGGCTCGGCGATCGGCGCGTTCATCGGTGCGGTGCCCGGCGTGGGCGGCACGGTCGCCGCGTTCCTGTCCTACGCCTCGACGCTGCACGCCGACAGGGACCCGGCGAGCTTCGGCAAGGGCAACATCAAGGGCGTGATCGCGCCCGAGGCGGCGAACAACTCCAAGGACGGCGGCGCGCTGATCCCGACGCTCGCGTTCGGCATCCCGGGCAGCGCCGAGATGGCGATCTTCATGGGCGTGCTGGTCCAGCACGGCATCGAGCCGGGGCCGATGCTCCTGATCGAGCACCAGGGCATCGCGTTCAGTCTGATCCTCGCGCTCTCGCTCTCCTGCGTGCTCGCGACCGCGGTCGGGTTGGCGGTCACGCGGCAGCTCGCGCTGATCACGCTGGTTGACGTGCACATCCTGGTGCCGTCGGTGGTCGCGATCTCGCTGGTCGGCGTCTACGCGCTGCACAGCGACATCGGCGACGTCATTCTCGCGTTCGTTTTCGGCGGCCTCGGCTACTTCATGATCCGCTTCGGCTATCCGCGCATCACCATGGTGATCGCGCTGGTGCTCGGCGAGCTCGCCGAGCGCAGCTTCCACCAGTCGATGATGATGTCGGACGGCGCCCTCTCGGTATTCGCCACGCGCGGCATTTCCCTTGCGCTGTTCATCCTCACCGCGTTCATCCTGGTGACGCCGGCGATACGGCTGCTGTTCGCGCGCCTGCGGGCCCGGGGGGCGGTCGGGAGGAAGCGCCCGATCGCGGCGGCTCCGGCGCGCGGACGACGCCTCGCGCGGCTCGTGGTGCCGGCGCTGGTGCTGGCCGTCGCGGTAGTGATGCTCGCTTGGTCGTACCAGTACGACGGGCGCACGCGCATGGTGCCGGCGCTGACGGCATGGGCGCTCGCCGTGCTGGCGCTGTTCGACATCGCCGCCGCCACCGGCACGCGTGCGGGTGATTACATCGCGGCGTTCTTCACCGGCTCGTTGGGCGGGCCGGAGGGCGACGAGGGCAAGCCGCAGCCGATGCGCCGGGTGCTCGCCGCCTGCGCCTGGGTGACCGGCTATCTCGGCGCGGTGCTGCTCGCCGGGTTCCATGTCGCGACGCCGGTCTACGTGGCGCTGTACGTCATCAAGCACGGGAAGATATCCGTCCGCAAGGGCGTGATCGCCGCCGTCGCGACGGCGGGCTTCATCGCCCTCACGTTCGAATGGGGAATGAAGTTCCAGCTCTACCGCGGCGTGCTGTTCGGGGGATGACGGCCGGCACGCTCCATGAGATGGATCGGGAAGGGAAGTTCCCGTCCCGTTACAAGCTCCCGATCAACCCGTACAGGCCGCGCTTGCGGATACCGCGTCGCATCAGCTCGACGTCGATCACCTGGTGATCGTCGATATCGAGGTTGGCCTGGTTGCCCAGGGTGCCGACATACCACGCCTGCGTCGCGCCGTCCTTGGCCTGGAAGATGAAGTCCTGCGCGTCGAAGCGGCCCACCAGGTTCAGCACGAAATCGCCCTTGAACTCGGCCACGCCTTCGCTTACGCCTTCCCCCTGCACCAGGACCTTCCAGGCGCCGGCCTTCCGGTAGGCTTCCACCATCTTGAACACGTAGCTCTGGCTGGACGTCCAGTCCTCGATGCCTTTCTGCCCGGCCTCCGCGACGACCTTGAGGCCGGCGGCGGTCGCCATGCGGATCAGCTCGCACTTGTCGCGCAGCGACATCGCGACTTGAGCGCTCGATACCTCGACGGCCTCCGCGCCGTATTTCTTGACTGCTGCGTAGAACTGGTCCGAAACGCCCTGCTGGAACGCTGACTCCGTGACGTCGCCGGCGAGAAACACGCGGATTCTCGCCTTATGGAAGGCGGCGATCTTGCGCTTGAGCAAGACCTCGGTCTGCAGGCGAAACGAGCCGATGCCGATCTTGACGAAGTCGATATACTCGCCGCCCGCCTCGATCAGGTCCGCCACCCGGTTCATCGCCATCCCGCGGTCGGCGACGATCGTGAGTCCCGCCTCCCGCGGCTTGCCCGGTCGCGGCGCCACGCGCACAAACGAAAATGCCATCTTTTTCAGGCCGGGATCCTTCTCCATGTGATTTCCTTTCAGGGTTTCAGATATGCGCCACGAGCTCGCGGTAGACGTACGGCAGGATGCCGCCGTGACGGAAGTACAGCAGCTCCTCGTCGGTATCGATGCGGCAGAGGACCGGGATCTCCTCGATTTCGCCCCCCGCGCGCCGCACGCGCAGCACCAGCGCGGCGCGCGTCTTCAGATTCTCGCCGAGGCCCACCACGTCGAAGGTTTCCGTGCCGTCGAGTTTCAGCTTGCCGTGGGGCCCGTGCTTGAACTCGAGCGGCAGCACGCCCATGCCCACCAGGTTGGAGCGGTGTATGCGCTCGAAACTCCCGGCGGCGACCGCGCGCACGCCGAGCAGCGCCGGTCCCTTGGCCGCCCAATCGCGCGACGATCCGGCGCCGTATTCGCGGCCGGCGATGACGATGAGCGGCACGCCGCGGCTGCGGTAGGCCTGCGCCGCGTCGAAGATGGGAACGATCGTGCCGTCCGGCTGGAGCCTGGTAAAAGGGCCCTCCATCTGCGGCGTCATGGCGTTCTTCAGGCGCGGGGACGCGAACGTTCCGCGCATCGCCATCTCGTGGTTCCCGCGGCGGAATCCATGGGTCTGGAAGTCGGCGGGCGCCACGCCGCGCTCGGCGAGGTAGCGCGCGGCGGGGCTGTCCGCGGCGATCGTGTTGTTGGGCGACAGGTGGTCCGTGGTGACCATGTCGCCCAGGATGGCGAGCGGCCGCATGCCTTCGAGCTTGCCGGTTGCGGGAGGCGTGCGCGCGATGCCGTCGAAAAACGGCGGCTTGCGCAGGAACGTGCTGTCTTCGCGCCACGGGAACAGCGCGCTCGATTCTCCGCGCAGCGCCCGCCACTCGGGCGCGCCCTCGAACAGGTGCTCGAAGCTCGCGCGGTAGACGTCGGGCGTCACGCTGGCGGCGAGCGTCCGCGCCACTTCCTCCGCGGACGGCCAGATGTCCCGCAGGAAGACGGGTTTGCCGCCGCGATCGGCGCCGAGCGGCTCGGATTCCAGGTCGAGAGTGATCCGGCCCGCGACCGCGTAGGCGACGACCAGCGCGGGCGAGGCGAGGTAGGCGCCGCGCGCGAGCGGATGCACCCGCCCCTCGAAATTGCGGTTGCCGGAGAGCACCGCCACCGACACGAGCTGCACGCCCTTGACGGCGGCCTCGATCTCCGGCGCGAGCGGCCCGGAGTTGCCGTTGCAGGTGGTGCAGCCGAACGCGACGAGGTGGAAGCCGAGCGCCTCCAGCGCACCGACAAGGTCCGCGCGCCGCAGGTAGGCCATCACTGCCTTGGAGCCGGGCGCGAAGGAGGTCTTCACCCACGGCTGCGCCGTCAGCCCGCGGTTCGCTGCGTTGCGCGCGAGCAGACCCGCGGCGATCATGTTCGCCGGGTTCGAGGTATTGGTGCAGCTCGTGATCGCCGCGATCACGACGTCGCCGTCGCCCAGCGTGAAATTCCGGCCGGCCACCGGGACGCGCTTCGTCGGGGCTGCGCGGCCGTCGCGCGCGAGGGTCGGCATTTCCGCGGCGAATCCGCGCGCGACATCCCCCAGCGACACGCGCTGCTGCGGCCGGCGCGGCCCGGCGAGGGACCGTTCCACGGAGGAGAGATCCAGGTCGACGCTGCTGTCGAAGCGCGGCGCGGGCGTGGCGGTGTCGCGCCACAGGCCCTGCGCCTGCGCGTACGCCTTCGCAAGCGCGACGGTCGCGGCATCGCGCCCGGTGAACGCGAGGTAATCGGCGCAATTCCGGTCCACGGGAAAGAACACGCAGGTCGCGCCGTACTCCGGCGCCATGTTCGCGATCGTCGCGCGGTCCGCGACCGGCAGCGCGTCGAGGCCGGGGCCGTAAAACTCGACGAATTTTCCGACCACGCCGATGCCGCGCAGGCGCTCCGCAATGGTCAGGACGAGGTCGGTCGCGGTGGCCCCCGCGGGCAGCTCGCCGGTCACGCGCACGCCGAGCACTTCCGGCACCCGCATCGAGAGCGGGCGCCCGAGCATGGCCGCCTCGGCCTCGATGCCGCCGACGCCCCAGCCGAGCACGCCGATGCCGTTCACCATCGTCGCGTGGCTGTCGTTGCAGACGAGCGTGTCCGGGTAAACGAGGCGCTCGCCGTTCGCCTGTCCCGTCCAGGCGACGCGCGCGAGGCGCTCGACGTTGACCTGGTGCACGATGCCGCTGTCGGGCGGCACGACGCGGAAATTCTGGAACGCGTTCTGGCACCACGCCAGGAACGCGAAGCGCTCGCGGTTGCGCGCGTATTCCAGCTCGACGTTGCGCCGTTCGGCATCCGGCGTTCCCGCGACGTCGGCGATGATCGAGTGGTCGATCACGAAATCGACGGGGATCGCGGGGTTGACGCGCAGCGGGTCGCCGCCCGCCGCCGCGACGGCCTCGCGCAGCGCGGCGAAATCGACCATCACCGGCACGCCGAGGAGATCCTGGAGCAGCACGCGCGCGGGGCGGAACGGGATCTCGAAGCCGCGCTCGCCGCGGGCGAGTGCGGCGAGCATGCCGCTCTCGACCTCGGGCGTGCCGGCGTGCCGCAGCAGGTTCTCGGCCAGCACGCGCAGCGAGAACGGCAGGTGTGCCAGACCCTTGAGTTGCAGATTCTCGGCGGCAGCGGCCAGATCAGGGTAGCGATAGGAGACACCCTGCACCTGCAGTCCGCGCATGGCGGCTTGCGCTTTAGTCATGGCTTTCTACCGGCGGCGCATTTCGCGGGCGGATGCCGGAGTCCGGCTGCGGAACTGCGCCATCCTCCGGTTACCTGGCAGGCATGCGCTCATGCTTTCATCTTTTCGAGAAACCACGAGGCCGGCAGCTCGCGGCCGGCTCCTGCGGCGCGCGCCCGTTCATAGACCAGCGGCGCGACCGCGGCGAACTGCAGGCCCAGTCCCACGTTGTTCTTGAACACCGTGATGTCCTCGTCCCGCGCCCGCACCGGCGCGGTGCCCGCAACGACGTCCGAGAGATCGTGTATGTCCTCCCAGCGCAGAATGCCGGCTTGCACCGGTTCCCACAGATCGCCGTGCTTCTGCGCCTGCGCGGCTTCCGTGGAATGCGCAACGACGAGCGCCGCGCGCCGCATGGTGTCATCGTCGAGCTCGCGGCGGCGGCACTTGTCGTCACCGCTCACGATCGAAACCACGTGCACCCCGGGCTTCAGCCACGCGCCCTCGATGATGGGCCGGCTGGTGTTGGTTGCGAGCACCACCAGGTCCGCGCCCTCGATCGCCTCCCGCGCCGATCCCACGGCGGAAACCGCGATCCCGAGTTCCTCATGGGCCCGGCGCGCGAATGACTCGCGGTTGGCGGGCGTGGGGCTGTAGACGCGCACGCGCCGCAGCGGCATCACGGCGTTCATCGCGGCGAGATGCGCCCAGGCTTGCCCGCTCGAGCCGATCAGCCCCAGATCGCCTGCGCCCTCGCGCGCGAGCAGGCGGGCGGAAAGCGCGCTGGTGCACGCGACACGGTAGATCTGGATGTAGCCGTCATGGATGATGGCGACCGGCGCAAGCCGCCTCAGGTCGAAGAGCATAACCAGACCGCAATAGGTCTCGCCGGGCCCCCGCGGGAGCTTTTCCCTGCGCGGCACGCCGTCCACCTTCGCCTCGCTTACGATGTCCGAGGTGATGCGCAGCGCCATGTAATTGCCGTCGAAGAGCGCCCCTTCCATGGTCTTGAGGCAATAGAACGTGTCGGGCTCGCCGAGAGGCACGTAACTCTGTGTGCGCTGCCGCACGACCGCACGGCCGGCTGCATGGGCGCGATACGCCTGTTCCAGCGCCTTGAGGCAGGCCTCGACATCGAAAACGCCTTGCACGGCTTCGTTATCGAGAAGCAGAACGGAATCGGTCATTCGCGTTTCCCTGTTTTCTGCGCTGACTAGGCCGGGACTGCCAGCAGTTGCGACAACCGGCGGCTGTCGTCGAGCTGTTCCAGCTCATTCACCATTTCCAGCACCGCCTGGACCCGGTCACCGGGCAGAGCGCATCCCGCGAGCAACGCGAACTTCGACTTCAGCCGCGCCTCGCTCACCGGATTTTCACGCGTGCCGGGACGATGCAGCGTTTCGAATGCCAGGGACTCGCCGTTCCGGGTCCGAAGGGTGAGGCTCACGGCGTAGCGGTAATCGTTGCCCATGGCATCGAACCGCGGATCGGAATCGACACGGATGCGCGGGATGAAGTCGAGTATGCGCGGGTCCCCGAGGCGTTCTTCCCGGAACTGCTCGATCATGGCGTCCCGGTCCAGCGCCATGACGGCGAGCGCATAGTAGATGTTGAGCTGCGCGGAGGCGACGCCCTGCGGTCGGTACGGCCACGCCACGTGCCGCTGGCAGTACGATGTGCAACGCACCGAGATTTCCGCGATGTCGTCCGCGGTAAGCCGGGTCCTGCCCATGATGTCATCGAGCCCCTGCAGCGAAGCGTGGATGGCGCCGGCAGTGGCGTACGGCTTGAATCCGACCGCCAGCGTTTCCCACGTCCGTCCTAGTCCGGCTGTAAGCGCTTCCGGCTGGCATTGGTCGGTCATCGCGCTGAAGAAGCCGCCGAAGGGGGCCTCCAGCACATTGGGAATGCCGGTGAACCCGCGGCTCGCAAGCAGCGCGGCGTAGACGCCGGTCTGCGCCGCGCGCCCGGAATGCAGGCGTTTCACCATGGCGCCTTCCTGCGCTGCCATCAGCCCGGACGCCAGCGAGCCGGCGATGCCGAACGCGTGCTGCATCTGCCCGGCGTCGAGCCCGATCAGCCGGCCCGCGGTTGCCGCAGCCGCGAAGACGCCGCAAACGGCCGCGGAGTGAAAGCCGCGCTTGAAGATGTTGCCGGCACCGGCAGCGCCGATCCGCAGGCCTGCCTCATAGCCGGCGACCAGCGCGGTGACGAAATCGCGCCCGTCTATCCTGCCTTTCCATTCGCCTATGGCGAGCGCGGATGAAACGGTCATCGAGCCGACGTGCATTGAGGCTCGCGTGTGCGCGTCGTCGAGCTCGAATCCGTGGCCCGCGGTGCTGTTGACCAGCACCGCCTGGGTTACCGCGGTACGATGGGGAGTGCCGATCACCACCGCCTGCGGCGCGCCGCCCTGCTCCAGCGCCACGTCCCGGACGATGCGCGTCCAGGGCAGGGTGGAGCCGTGCAGCATGCAGCCGATTGCATCGAGTGCGCAAAGCCGCGACTTGGCGACGACTTCGCGCGGCAGATCGCGGTATGCCAGCCGCGACGCGTATGCGGCGAGCGCGCGCGTCGGCTCGGCCAGCGTGATGCGATCGTTCATGCCGGCGACTACTTCCTGACCAGCCCCAGCTCCTGGACGACCGGTCGCAGGCGGCTCTCCTCGGCCTCGAGGAACTTGCGCGTGTCGGCGGCGCTGTGGAAGCGGGTTTCCTGGTGCCGCTTGATGAGCTCCTGTTTCCAGGCGTCCGAGTCGAGCAGGCGCTTGAACGACTCCTCCCAGAACGCAATCTGCGGCTGGCCGAGCTCGCGCGTGCCGAATGCCACGCGCCAGCTGCCGTAGGTGAAGTTTGCGCCCTGCTCCTTCCACGTGGGAATGTCCGCGAGTGGCCCGCTCAAGCGCCCCGGCGAGGTCACCGCCAGAACGCGCAAGCGCCCGGCGCCGATGTGGGTGATCGCCGTTGCCGCCGGGTTGACCCCGACATCGACGTGCCCGCCGAGCAGCGCGGTGAGCGACTCGCCGCCCGACTTGAAGATGACGGTCTTCAGCTGCTTGAGGTCCACGCCTGCGGCCTTTGCCGCCAGCCCGATCGACAGGTGCGAATTGTTGCCGGGAGCCGACGCGAATCCGATCGATAGCGCCGTCGGGTCGGCCTTCAACCGGGCCAGCAGATCCGCCCCGTTCTTGATCGATGAGTCCGGCCGGACCACGAACACCATGTATTCGCTGAACAGCACCGTCAACGGCGTGAAGTCGCGAAAGCCGAGCTTGCTTGCCCCGATCAGCCGGTTGGTCACGAACGGCTCATTGACAATGCTGATGAAATGGCCGTTTCCGGTATGCTGGTTGAGGTATGCCCACGCGATGGTATGGCTGCCTCCCGGCCGGTTGACCACGACGGAGTTCTCGACCAAGCCCTGGTCCTTCAGGATTCTTTGTATGACCCGTGCGGTGATGTCGGTGCCGCCGCCGGGCGATGCGCCGACCACGATCTCGACAGGACGGTCCGGGCTCCATTGGGCCTGAGCCCATCCAACGGCGCAAACGAAGCACAGATTGAGGACGAGAACAGCGCGCAGGATTGCGCTCGTAGCGACGTTCCGGTTTGTAGTCATGGGGCCTCCTCGTTGTTGCGGCCCGCGGCATCGGGACGCATAATGACGCGGTCAGTCACGACTTGGGTCGATTGATTATGGCACGTATAGCCCACTTGGCCGTCAAGGTCACGGACATCGATGCACCAAGTGCGTTTCTCGAAAGCGTGTTTGGTTTCCGCCACACGGGCACCGTCGTCCATCCTGCAACGAGCTTCAACGCCACCGGGAAAGGCGGCGGGCATACGTCCCGTCACTTGAGCGATGGCATCATGGACTTGACGCTGGTCCACTATGACGACGACGCGACTGCGGAGCCCGGATCGTCGGCGGGAACCGGCCCCAGTCTGCACCATTTCGGCATCGAGGCGGACGATCCGCAGTCGTTCGCCGAGGCAATTGCGTCCAACGGCGGACAGGTGCTGAGCGCGCCGGGCATGCCGACCGTGAAGTTTCGCGAGCCGGGCGGCATCATGTCGGAGGTGGTTCCGACCGGCTGGTTCTCGGAGGAATCGATCGTCGCTAACGCGAAGCGTCGCCGGCGCAACGAGCATGCACGGCCCGAGGAATGCCGGGGAGCGCACGCGGGGCGCCGCGGCTACGCCTCGGAAGACCAGCCGCGGCTGACACACATCGCGATCAAGGTCGGAGAGGTCGACAAGACCTGCGCGTTCTTCGAGCGCGTCTTCGGATTCGAGGTGATTGCCGAATACTGGGAGCGCGATCATCTCGCCAAGCACCTTACGGATGGCACCATCGACCTCGCTATTGTCCGGTTCGACCGTGATACCGACGCTGCGCGCGCGGCGGGGATGGGCCGCTGCATCCACCATTTCGGGATAGACGTGCCGGAGCGGGAAATGGCGCAGTACAGGGACAAGCTGCAGCAGGCAGGCTGCGCGTTTGTCAGCGACCCGGGCGCCGTCACGGTCAAGTTCCGCCTCCCTGGCGGCGGGGCGCTCTCGGAGATTGCGCCTTTCGGATGGCATCTCCGCGCCGGGACGCCGTCCTGACGCTTTTGCCGCGTTGCCGCCGCCCCCGGTCGCGCCTCGCCGCCCATGCATGCCAAGCCTCGGGAAACCGGAAGACGTTGGCCGGCTCGTCCGGCCACGAATGCATGGGCAGCCGGCTTACCATCGCCAGCGCGTAGGGCGCCGCCTCGCACAACTGCTGCAGGACGGGCTCCGGCAAAGTGAGGCCGGCGCGGCCCACCAGCGCTTCGACGAGCTGCCGCATCCCGGGGTCGGGTTTTGGCCCTGCCTCGCCATGTTCGCTCAAGACCACGTCGGGCGCACGCGCACCGGCCACGAGCGGCGGGCGCCGCGTCCGCCATGCCGTTGCCTGCTCGTAGGCGTTTGCAACACGCAGCACCGTGGCATCGTCAAACGGGCGTCCCGCGATCTGCATTCCCAGCGGCATCCCGCTGCGCGCGAACCCATTGCACAGCATCAATGCCGGGCCGCCGGTCACGTCGAAGACCGTCGTAATGCTGGGTTTCTGCCACTTGTCCCAGAAGCCGATGCTTCTATGGGATTCCAGCCGCGGTGCGGGTCCCATGCCGGCGGTCACGAGCGCGTCATACTTTTCGTAAAGCGGCAGCATCTCCTCGACCAGGCGCCGCCGCTGCCGGTGCGCCCGCACGTAGTCCGCGGACTGGAAAAGGCAGGCAACCAGCACTCGACCCAGGTAGTGGGCGCCGTAATCGCCCGGACGCCTGGTGAGATCTCTTTGCTGGATGCAGAAGGCCTCGGATTCCGAAATGATGACCTTGACGTCGTAATAGTGCTGCGCGGGCCAAATGCGCGCTGTTTCAACAACCGCGCCAAGCTCGCGCAGAACGCCAATCGCGTCTTCCATGGCTTGACACAACTCGTCGTCCGCGGGCAGGTCTTCTTCCCACAAGTGGCGCAGAACGCCCAGCCGCATGCCCTTGATACCTCCCGCCAGCAATGCGGGATAGTCAGGTACGGGCGCGTTGATGCTGGAGGGATCCTTGGAGTCGTATCCGGCGATCGCCTGAAGCATGATCGCGCAGTCCTCGACGGTCCAGGTCAGCGGGCCACAATGATCCAGCGAGAAAGAGTTGGGTATCACGCCGTGCCGACTCACCAGGCCGTAAGTCGGCTTCAGGCCGACGACGCCGCAGTACGATGCGGGCGTACGGATGGATCCTCCCGTATCGGATCCGAGGGCGCCGAATACCAGGCCCGCCGCCACGGCGGCGGCAGAGCCGCTGCTGGAGCCTCCCGTGAAGTGCGCGGTATTCCAGGGGTTGCGTGCCGGAGGCCATGGCAGGTCGAAAGACGGGCCGCCATGGGCAAACTCATGCGTCGCGAGCTTGCCCATCAGCAGGGCGCCGGCCTCGAAGAGCTTGGCGCTCGTCGTCGCGTCGAACGAGGGCACGTGATCGATCCCGATCTTCGAGTGCCCCGAGGTCAGTATGCCCCTGGTGTAGAACAGGTCCTTCAGGCCGATGGGTATCCCGTGCAGCGGGCCGCGATACCGCCCCGCGGCGATTTCCCTGTCGGCCGCGCGCGCCTGCTCCAGCGCGCGCTCTGCGGTGAGCGTGATGAACGCCGACAACTGCGCATCGAGCGCATCGATGCGCCGCAGCGTCATTTCGGTCAGTTCAACTGCTGACAGCTCGCCGCGCGAAAGCAGCCGCGCGGCCTGCGCAATGGTCGATACCGGCATTTCAAGGCCTGATGCCGGCGCAGAGACTTTCCGGGCAGTAGTCATTCCATTGTTCCTGGTTCATGCGCCGCAACGCGGTGTTGCCAGATTGACGCCCGTTGCTTTCCTGACCGGTGCCCGGCTGGGGCGTCAGAACTCCTCGCGCGGATACACGGGCGGGATCGGGTCGATCCGGTCCATCTCGTCGCCGAGGTCCTTTTCGACCTCGTTCATGAGCGCGAGCAGGCCGGAGAGCCGCAGCGCGACCGTGTTGAGGTCGCCATCCGGGATTTCGAGGCCGATGGTCTTCGCCAGGTTGCGGACGTCGTCTTTGCTGATTTCCATGGTCAGGCTCCCGCCATTTGCGCTCGCGATGGCTCGAGGGTTTTTTCGAGGTCGGGGTGGCGCCGGTGCCACTCGGTGGCCTGCTCGTAGGCGTGGGCCACGCGGTACATCAGGGCTTCATCGAACGGCTTTGCCGCGATCTGGACCGACATCGGCACGCCCCCGGCGGTGAAGCCAGAGGGCACCGACAGCGCCGGCACGTTCGCGACGCTGAATGGATAGGTGCAGATGCGGCGCGACTTGAACATGCGCGCCGCCACGTCCTCCCGGGTATCGATCTTCTCGACCGAATCCTGGAGCTTTAACGGCGGCACGAAGTTCATCAGCGTGATCAGCGCGTCGTATTTCGCGAACGCGGACAGGACTTCGTTGCGCACCAGCGCGCGGGCGCGCATCGCGCGGGCGTAGACCGTGGCGGGCACCAGCGCCGCCGCCGCGATGCGGGTGCGGGTGCCGACGTCGAACTTGTCCCAGTGCTTTCTCAGCCACTTGCGCACGAACACGGCGGCGACGTCGGGGTCCGATGTGAGGAACTGCAGCGGCACGGCGTACTTCACGCGCGGCAGCGAGATCTCCTCCACCGTCGCGCCGAGGGAGCGCAGCACGGCCAGCGCGGCCTTGAGCATCGCGTCAACCTCGGGGTGCAGCGCCTGGCCGACCGACATCTCGCGCACCAGGCCGAGCCTCACGCCTTTCAGGTCCGGCGTGAAGTGCCTGGCGTACTCCGGAACGGCGCGCGCGCTCGAGAGCGGGTCCTTCGCGTCGTGCCCGGCGATGGTTTGCAGCACCAGCGCGTTGTCCGCGACGGTGCGGGTCAGCGGGCCGATGGTGTCCTGGGTCCAGGCGTACATGATGCCGCCATAGCGGCTAACCCGGCCGAAGGTCGGGCGGGTGCCGACGACGCCGTTCGCCCACGCGGGGCCGCGGATCGAGCCGCCGGTATCCTCGCCAAGGGAAGTCGACACCAGGCCCGCGGCGACGCTGATTCCCGAGCCGGTTGAGGAATGCGAGGGCTCGTGTGCGGTGTTCCACGGGTTCTTCGGCTCGCCAAAATGGAAATTGACGGAGCTGCCTTTGCCGAACTCGTGCAGGTTGTTCTTGCCGAGCAGGATGGCGCCCGCATCTTGCAGCTTCTGCACCGCGGTGGCGGTCATGCCCTCGCTGAAATCGGGCTGGATGATCGAGGCCATGGTGGTAGGCACCTCGCCCGTGCAGATCTGGTCCTTGGCGCCAAAGGGGATGCCGTGCAGCGGGCCGCGGTAGCGGCCGTTGACGATCTCGGACTCCGCCTGCCGCGCCTGGCTGCGGGCGCGCTCGGCGCAGACTGTGATCCACGAGTGCAGGACGCCGTCCCACTTCTCAATGCGTGCGAGATAGAGATTCACCAGGTCGAGCGGCGATATTTCCTTCGTGCGGATCAACGCCGCCTGCTCGGCGATGCTCATATAGGCGAGTTGGTTGTCGTTCATGGCGTTTTCCTGCAATGGGTCCGGCCGGATCCTCAAACCTTTCTCAGGTCACTGTGGTACACGTACGACTTCGTGCTTACCCAGCTTGTCCTGAGCTCGACGGGCTTCTCGTGATAGGTGAACGCGACGCGATCGATTATCAGGACGGGCGCGTTGGCGCGGATCCCGAGGAGCTTCGCGTGCTCCGCCGGCGCCGGGCCCGACCCGAGCCGCTCGCTGATTCGAATGACGTTGATATTGAACCGGCTCTGGTAGAGGGCGTATATCGTGCTCTCCCTGCTTGCGTAGATCGCCTCGGTCAGGCCGGGAACGAATGCCTGGGGAATCAGTATCTCGTCGATGAACACCGGTTCGCCCGCGAGTTTCACGAGATTGCGGACGCTGACGAGCTTCGATTGCCGGTCGATGTCCAGCGAATCGCACGCCTCGTCGGTGCCTCGTATCACGCGATAGGACAGGAGATCGGCGACCGGAACCTCCTTGGATCCATCGCGGCCGATCAGGTGGAAGAAGTGATAGTGCGTCCGGTCCCGGGTATGGGTCGCGACGAACGTTCCGCGCCCCTGCCGGCGGACCAGGATGTTCTCCGCCACCAGCTCATCCAGGGCGCGCCGGATTGTCCCCTTGGACACGCCGAAGCGTTTTGCGAGATCGGACTCGCTCGGGATGAGCTCACCGTGCTTCCATTCGCCGCTCACCAGCCCGCGCGTGATTTCGTCCCGGACCTCCTCATAAAGGGGGCCCGAATAGGGCGTGCCTGCAATCAATGCCGTCGACACGGATCTCCTTCTCTGGCTCCAAAGCCTCGATTGTCACGGGCGCGGGGGGCCGTCCGTTCCGGCCGGGTCCCATCGGTCCGGGTTGACAGCCCCGTCACCGACTAAGTAGTATAACTCTTATATAAGACCTATAACAGTAGGTTGTTTGGCGATCTGCGCGCCGCGCTGTCGTTGCCGCTCGCGGCCGGGAGACGTACGGCGGAGGACTGGCTGGAAAGCCGCCATGGATTGCGCCGGGCGATCGTAGACACCACACCGGGAGAAACCGGCATGCGAATAGAGGATCACTGGTCGAAAGCCGGGCGTCTTGAAGGCACTCGAAGCGGGAAGCTCGATACGGCCGACGACTACGAGCTCGTGATCTGGGGCTGCATCCACGGCGGCGCGCATCTGGCGAACGTCGCCCTCCACAAGCTCGGCGTGACCGAGGAGACCTTCGATCTCATTCACTCGGACATTCCGGAATTGAATCGGGTCGTGCCGCCGGACGTGGCCGATATGCTGGCGACACTGAAGTCGATTGAGGCGCTCGGTCCGCGGTTCGTCCGGGGCAGCGAGCCGTTCGACCCCGCGGCGGTGAAATTCTGCTTGACCGCGTACAACAGCGTTAAGGCATTCGCGGAAAGGCTGATCAATCAGCAGACGGGGGTCGATCGTGAGAATCGCTGATCATGTGACCAAGGCGCGGCGGATCGAGGAGACGATGACAGGAAAAGTCGATCGCGACAGCGATTACGAAATCTTCGTCGAGGCCTGCATGCTTGCCGGAACGCATTGGCTCAATGCGTTGCTGCACAAGCTGTCCGTCACGAAGGAAGCTGCGGATCTGCTGCACTCGGACAAGCCGCAGCTGCAGGTTCCCGTCCGGGCCGATCTTCGGCCCGTCTTTGCGGCGATGAAGCTCATAGAGGACCTTCGCCCTGATTACCTTCGCGGAACGAAGCGCTGGAGCGTGGACGATGGGAGACGGTGCATGGAGAGCTATCAGCGCGTGAAGGCATTCGCGGAGAAGGTGATCGCGCAATAAGCGGACGATGGGGCGATGACGGGAGACGACGATGGGCGCATTCCTTGGATACATTGAACCGACCCGGCCGCTCATCGACTGGCAGTTGCTCCAGCAGCTGCGGTGGAAGCGGACCCGGGAGGCGATGGCCCACGAGGGTATCGACGCGATTCTGACGAACGTCGTGGACAACGTCATTTACCTGGCGGGCTGGCCGCGGTTCCGGACCAGCGTGTACGAGGGCTCCTACGGGGCGCTCTTTCTGAGAGAGGAGAAGGAGCCGGTCATCCTGTGTTCCGAAGGCGACGCGCGCGGGTTGCTGCAGGACCGGTTCTACCCGGACATCCGGGTCATGCCGCCAACCCAGGCGCGCTGGCCGGAACCGTTGAAGAAAGCGATCCTCGATTATGGGCTGGGCAAGGCCAAGGTGGGGCTCGACAACCGGATGCAGGCGTCACTCTACAACGCGGTCGTCAAGGCGCTGCCGGAGGTGGATTTCGTGAACGTGACGCCGGTGCTCAACCGGGCCCGGGCGGTGAAGAATCCCGAAGAAGTCAAGGCGTACGAATACACCGTCAGCCTCGTGGAAAGCGGCACCAACGCGGCGATCAAGGCATGCAAGGAGGGCTGGGGCCGCTACACCGAGATCGAGGTTGCCGCACTCGCCAACCACGAGCTGCTGCGCCGAGGGTGCAACACCCCCGACATCTGGTGCGTTTCGGGCGAGCGCGCCGCGCCCGTGCGCCGCTACAGCACCGACAAGGTCGTGCGCGGAGGCGAGCTTGCGGTGATCGACGGGGGAGCGGGGTTCAACGGGTTCAAGTCGGAATTCGCGCGCACCGTCTGGACGGGCGGACGGCCGACGAAGGAGCAGAAGCGCGTATACCAGACGGTTTACAACTCGCTCGAGGCGGCGAAGGCGATCATGAAGCCCGGCACGAGGACTTCGGATCTCGAGCGGGCGTGTCTGAAGGTCGTAAGCGCGGCCGGGCTGGAGGAGCACTACGGGGGTTATCCGTACACGGGTCACGGCATCGGCCTTCGCGCCGAGGCGTTCAACGTGACAACCCGCTACCCCGACATGGACACCGCGCTCGAAGAAGGCATGATTTTCAATCTTGAACCGGGAATCTGGCAGGAAGGCGTGGGCGGGGTGCGGATCGAAGATACGTATCTCGTTACCGCGACCGGCTACAGGGTGTTGAGCCGGGCGCCGTACGAAGATTCGCTCCTGGATTGAAGCGCGGAACCCGGCGCGGACTGGAGGCAACGATGGGATGCTTCCGACGAACAGCTGGCTGGGCCATTGCTCTCTGGGTCATGGGCGCGGTGCCGGTGGCGGCTTTGGCCCAGAAGCGACCCGTTGACTCCGAGGCTCGGTATCCCAACAAGCCGGTCAGAATGATCGTCCCGAACCCGGCCGGCGGCGGCGTGGACATCATTGCCCGGCTGGTTGGAAACCGGCTCTCGGAACGATTGAGGCAGGCCATCGTCGTCGAGAACCGGCCGGGAGCGGGTGGAACGATTGGAGTGGGCCTCCTCACCCAGGCGCCTGCCGATGGACACACGATCGGAATGGGCGTGACCGCCACGCTCGCCATAGCGCCCACGCTGTATCGCCGGCTTCCGTACGACCCGCTGAAAGACCTGGAGCCCGTAACGCTCATTGCCACCCTTCCGCTGATCCTTGCCGTTCACCCTTCGTTGCCGGTCAAATCGGTCAAGGATCTCCTTGGATTGGCGAGGGCGCGCCCTGGACAGATCGATTATTCGTCCGGCGGCAACGGTACTCCGCCGCATCTCGCGGGTGAGCTGTTCAAGACGCTGGCTCGCTTGAATATGCGGCACATTCCCTACAAGGGCGGCCCCCCTGCAGTCACCGCCGCGGTCAGTGGCGAAGTGTCGCTCATGTTCGCAAACGCGCTTCCCGCCCTGCCGCATATCAAGAGCGGCCGCCTGCGCGCGCTCGCCGTGACTTCGAGCAAGCGAGCGGGTGCGTTTCCTGACATTCCGACCATCGCGGAGTCTGGAATTCCAGCGTATCACGCCGTGCAATGGTACGGCGTCATTGCGCCCGCCGGTGTCCCTCGCGTCATCGTCGAAAGACTCAACCGGGAGATCCGGCAAGTCATCACGATCGACGACGTGAAGGCACCGCTGATGGCCGAGGGCGCCGAGCTCGCGGATACCACTCCGGAGCAGTTCCGGCAATTCATCGAGCAGGAGATGGCCAGATGGGGGAAAGCGATCCGGGATTCCGGCGCGCGGATTGACTGAGCGGTCCGCTCGGCGCGCTGGGGATCTTCGCACCGATTACGAGCGTGCTTTATCGTGGAGGTACCACGTCATGACGCGAGGAAAGTGTGGGTTGTTCGTCTGGGCAGTCATCGTGCCCATCGGAGTAATAACGCCCGGTCTTGCGGATCCGGGGCATGCAGCGCAGGGTCCCGGCGCGCGGGATGCCGGCGAAACGGCGCGGCCCCGCAGCGTTGCTTACCCGGCGAGGCCGGTTCGGGTCATCGTCCCCCAGACACCCGGAAGCAGCGCGGACTTCTTCGCGCGCGTTGTCTCCGAAAGATTGAACGAGAAATGGGACGTTCCCGTGGTGGTCGACAATCGGCCGGGGGCAGGGGGGGCGATATCGCTGGAGCTCCTCAAGCAGGCGACCCCCGACGGCCATACGCTGACGCTCACCACGGAAGGCGCATTGGCCATCATTCCCCATCTTTACCGGAACCCCCGTTACAACACGCTGAAGGACTTTGCCCCCGTGACGCGAGTCGCTTCCGCTCCGTACGTCTTGATCGTTAACCCTTCGCTCCCCGCGAAATCGGTGAAGGACCTTATCGCGCTGGCGAAGTTGAAGCCGGGGAACATCAATTTCGCGTCCGGCGGCAATGGAACGGGGACCCATCTGTCCGGCGAGCTGTTCAAGTCCATGGCGGGGATCAATATCGTCCATGTTCCCTACAAGGGCGCGTCATTGGGAATGACCGACGTCATGTCCGGTCACGTGCAGATGATGTTTACGGGCGTTCCGACTGCGCTGACGCAAGTACGTGCCGGACGACTGCGCGCTCTTGCTGTCACTACGACCCGCCGCGTTCAGGTGCTTCCCGATGTCCCGACGGTGTCCGAAGGTGGGCTGGCTGGATACGAAGTTGCGCCCTGGTGGGGTGTTCTGGCTCCGGCGGAAACACCCCGCATCGTGATTCGGAAACTGCATGCGGACATCGTCGACGTCCTGCAACAGAGCGCGCTCACGAAACAATTCTCCGCGCAGGGCGCGGAACCCATCGGTGATACGCCGGCCCAGTTTGCCGCCAAACTCAAGGCGGAGTACGAAAAGTGGGGAAAGGTAGTCAAGGACGCGGGAGTGCGGATCCAATAGCGGGATCGACGGCGCCACTTGACTCGAGGCTCGCCGGAGGGATTGCCACTTCATTCGCTGAACGGCGATCATCTCACGAGCTTGGTCGTTGATCATGCAAAGCCGTTTGCCAGGGTGCTCGTCCGGTGTCCGGAACTTCAACGTGCTCAGTCGATTATCTGAGCGGTCGAGTGACGTCCTGAACCGTGGCGCAGGATAGGACGGTGCGGATAAACCAACGATCGGCGGGATCTAATTCGGAGGTGACCAATGACACATGCCGGGCGTGCCTTTCCGCTACTGGCGTCACTATTGACTTGGTCGCTGGCGCCTTTTTCGGTCTTTGCGCAGGCTCCTGCGCAGGGCAGTCGGGACGGGTATCCCAACAAGCCCATGCGGATGATCGTCCCGAATCCGGCCGGCGGCGGCGTCGATATATTGGCGAGAACAATCGGACAGCCGCTATCCGAGAAACTTGGCCAGCCGGTCACCGTGGACAATCGCCCGGGTGCGGGGGGAACCATCGGGACCGGACTGATGGCGCGGTCGGCTCCTGACGGCTACACCTTGGGCATGGTCCATGAGGGTACTCTCGCCATTGCACCGGCTCTGTATCGCAGCGTACCCTACGATCCGATAAAGGACTTCTCACCGATCACGTTGATCGCCAAGCTGCCCCTGATCTTGGCGGTCCATCCATCGTTACCCGTGAAGACGGTCAGGGATCTCATCGCTTTGGCAAGAGCCAGGCCTGGACAGATCGACTACGCTTCGGGCGGCAATGGCACGGCCCCCCAACTGGCTGCCGAGGTCTTCAAGATTATGGCGAAAGTGAAAATAAACCATGTCCCTTTTAAAGGAGGCCCTCCGGCGCTCATTGCGCTCGTCGCGGGAGAAGTGCCTGTCATGTTTATCAATATGCTGCCCGGCTTGCCGTACATCAAGAATCGTCAGTTGCGACCCGTTGCCGTGACCTCAGAAAGGCGTTCCGCAATACTGCCTGACATTCCTTCAATCAAAGAGTCAGGACTGCGCGACTATAACGTGGTCCAGTGGTATGGTATCGTGGTTCCATCAGGCACACCTGCGGCAATCGTCGCCCGGCTTAATCGGGAGATTCGGCAAATACTCGATTTGACCGGCGTAAAGGTACGCCTGCAAGGCGAGGGCGCGGAATTGGCGGGCTCTACACCCGAAGCGTTTTCAGCCTACATACGAAGCGAGCTGGCGCATTGGGGAAAGGCGGTCCGGGATTCGGGCGCAAAGCTTGACTAGCGGCACGTTAATTTATGAAAACTCTCCGGCCTAGCACGGTCGTGACTTAAGCACCCAATTCGCCTCATCGCTCATGCTAGGCTCGCATCGCAATCTGCGTGCGCTAAGCTGACAGCGAGCGAAGTGTTTCGAGCCGCAATTGCTTGTCCGACAGGGAGCGCAGCCACTCCGATCTGAGCTGATCGCATTCTGCTTCTCTCACGCCAGCGATGACCGCCACGTCGTCGCGTTTGGTGAATGCGAGAAACGACTCGACCGAGTAATCGCCCAGATCTTTCCGGCCCAGCCGGGCGTGCCGCCCACCCAGTACCACGCGTTTGATCTGCGCCTCCAGGATAGCGGTGGCGAGACACGCAGGACACGGTTCCATGGTGGTGTAAAGCGTGCTGCCCGATAAATCCAGCGTACGGAGCTTGGAGCATGCGTCGCGAATCGCTTCGACCTCGGCATGGGCGCTGGGGTTCTTATCAGCAACAACCGTATTGATTCCCCGCCCGACGATTTTCCCGTCCTTCACTATCACGGAGCCGATCGGGCGCCCTCCTATTCCTATTTCCGCACGTGCGTGCTCTAAGGCCACGTCCATGAAGTATTCGTGGTTGTCATTCATCGCGTGTTCTCTCCACCTTGGTCGTGACTCGCTCGCGAGCGGAGCAGCTCCAATCGCACCTGTTCGTCCGATAGCGACTGGAGCCACTCCAATCGCAGCTCTTCGCACTCTGCTTCTCTCACTCCGGTCACGATTTCGACGTCATTGTGTTTGATGAATGCGAGAAAGGACTCGACCGAATAGTCACCCAGATCTTTCCGGCCCACCCGAGCGTGCCTTGCTCCCAAAACCACGCGTTTGATTTTCGCCGCAAGGATCGTCGTCGAGAAGCACATGGGACACGGTTCCAGGGTGGTATAGAGCGTGCTGCCGGATAAACTCACCGCATGGAAATCCGGCGTGTCGAGCTTGGCGCATGCGTTGCGAATCGCGTTAATCTCGGCATGGGCGTTGGGATTAATGTCGGCGATAACCGAATTGAGCCCCTGCCCGACGATTTTTCCGTTCCTCACTATCAGGGCGCAGACCGGGCGCCCGCCCCGCCTGGCTTCCGCGCGCGCCTGCTCCAGAGCGAGGGCCATAAAGTGTTCGTGATTCTCACTCATCACGGGTGCCTATAAAACAGTCTATACGATCTGCGCTTTTTCTGGGTCGAGACTTTCATCATGGTGCTTTCGTGTGCCTCCAGCAGCTTGATTCGGTTGCTCACTGCGCCATGGGTGACGTACAGCTCGTCGGCGGCGCGGGCAAAGCTTTGCAGATGCGCCACAGCTTCGAAGGCGGTGAGGGCGTATAACGGGGGGCTTCTTGAACTGGAGAGGCGACATAAAATGTTTACCGACCCGCCCTCTCAACAAATGGGCGAAGGTCGTCAAAGTGGCGGACATGCGTGCCGGGCAAGGGCACGTTTCCCACATCAAAGAGGTGCCAGCTGATTGATCCCAAATCCCGCACTTTGTGCGAGGTTGCCGCGCAAGGTGACAGGTATCGCTACTACAGCTTACTCGCCGCAGCAGGTTCTCCGCCAGCACGCGCAGCGAGAATCACCAATCACCAATCACCAATCACGAGTCATTGATTCTTGGCGTGCGCGGTGCCGCTGAACGACGTCCGCGCCGCGAGGCGCTCGGCGAGACGGGCGAGGGCGGGGTGTGACTTGCGCCACTCGATCTCCGGCAGCGCGAAATCGAGGTAGCCCAGCGCGTAGCCGGTGGCGATGTCGGCGAGGGTGAAGCGGCCGCCGAAGCAGAACGCTTCCTTGCCCAGGTCCTTTTCCATGACGGCGAGGCCGCGGTCGATCTTGAGCCGTTGCCGCTCGTGCCAGTCCGGCGCGTGCTGCTTCTCCTTCGGCTCGCGCCGGTCGTGATTGATCGCCACCGTCGCCTCGGCGATGCCGTCCGCCAGCGCCTCCCAGCGCTTCACCTCGATGCGCTCGTCGAACTTCTCCGGTATCAGCCGCGGCCCGGTCCCCAGCGAATCGAGGTATTCGACGATCACCGGCGAGTCGTAGAGCGCCCGGCCGTCGTCGAGCACGAGCGTGGGGATCTTCCCGAGCGGATTGAACTGCGGCACGCGCGAGCCTGGCGCGGAGCCGCGCTCCACGATGTATTCGTGGGGAATGCGCTTTTCCTCGAGGACGATGCGCGCCTTGCGCGCGAACGGGCTTCCCGGCGTGCCGAATAGCTTCATTGGGTTCTCCCTGTGAATCGTCATCCCTCATCCCTCGGTCAGCCTATCACCGCAGCCGTCGCTCGGCGTGCTGCGCGGCATCTCGCGTGTGCACGCGAGTAAGCTCGGAGCCTGCGGCGCAGAAATTGTCCGCTTGGTGGAACGAGCCAGCGCCGGCCGAAGGCTCGCGGCTAGCGCTGCTCGGGCGGCTCCTGCGCCCGGCAAGGTCCCAGCACCATCGAGAGAATGACGGCGCGCCGAAGGGAGGGCTTGTCCTTCAGGAGCGCGCGCACGGGGTGCAGGCGTCGCACGGCTGAGGGCGCGGCGCGGGCCGGCGATGGCGACGGGCGCACAACGGGCACCGGGGCCGGGGCGGGCGCCGGCACGGAAGCCGGGGCTCGACCCCGGCTGTACTCGACCGGCTCCGCCTCGAAGGGCGGCGGCTCGCCCTGACCCGGTTCCTCCGCCTGGGCTTGCTCTTCCTGCTGGCGGCGCCGGGCCGCCTGCTGCGCCAGCCAATTGAAGAGTACGAAGCCGGCGAAGATGACGACGTAGATCAGCTCTACCGGGAAGCGCTCCATGGCGTTACGGCTTCCGCGGCGCGGCGGGCTCTTCGCCGCTCGCGATGGCGCCGCGCATGTCGGTGTCGGCCTGCACGTTCTTCATGCGGTAGTAGTCCATGATGCCCATGTTGCCGCTGCGGAAGGCCTCGGCCATGGCGCGCGGCACTTCGGCCTCGGATTCCACGACCCGCGCGCGCATCTCCTGCTCCAGCGCGACCGCCATGGCGCGGCGTTCCTCGGCTTTCGCCTGCGCGATCTGCTTGTCGGCGTTGGCCTGGTCGATCTGCAGCTTGGCGCCGATGTTCTCGCCGACGTCCACGTCCGCGATGTCGATCGACAGGATCTCGTAGGCGGTGCCGGCGTCCAGGCCCTTGGACAGGATGTGCTTGGAGATGTGGTCCGGGTTCTCGAGCACGCTCTTGTGGTTGGCGGCCGAGCCGATGGTGCTCACCATGCCCTCGCCGACGCGCGCGATGATGGTCTCCTCGCCCGCGCCGCCCACGAGGCGGTCGATGTTGGTGCGTACCGTGACCCGCGACACCGCGATGAGCTGGATGCCGTCCTTGGCGACCGCGGCGATCTTCGGCGTCTCGATCACCTTGGGCAGCACCGACATCTGCACCGCCTCGAGCACGTTGCGCCCGGCGAGGTCGATGGCGGCGGCGCGCTTGAAGGGCAGCGGGATGTTGGCCTTGTCCGCCGAGATCATTGCGTTGACCAGCCGCACCACGTTGCCGCCCGCGAGGTAGTGCGATTCCAGGTCATTGACCGACAGGTCCAGGCCGGCCTTGACCGCGCTGATGCGCGCCGTGATGACCGTGTTCGGCGGAATGCGGCGCAGGCGCATGCCGATCAGGGTGAAGAGGCCCACGTACGCGCCCGAAGCCCAGGCCGCGATCCACAGCGGAATGGGCACCAGGTACAGCAGGATGAAAACCGCCACGACGACGACGATCAGGATGCCGAACATCCCGGTGATACCGGTATCGATTCCAGTCATTTGCTCCGCTCCTCGTTGATGTTGGTTGTTGGCCGCACCACGATGCGATTGCCGTCCACCCGCGTGACCTCGATCGGCGTGCCCGGCTCGATCATCCCGCCCTCGGACACGACGTCCACGCGCGCGCCTTCGATGTCCGCGATGCCCGCCGGGCGCAACGGCGAAGTCGTGCGCCCGCGCTTTCCGAGCCAGCGCAGGTCGCTCTCGGGCGCCGAGCCGTGTTCGTGTCCCGTGCCGAGGCCGCTTTGCAGGATGAGCTGCCGCCCGAATGGCAGGCGCGGCATGAACCGCAGCAGCACGAAGCTCGCGATCACGGCGACCAGCAGGGACAAAAGGATGCGCCCCCCGGCCAGCATGAAAAATTCCGGCGTCGCCCCCGAGCCTATCACGCTCATGACCAGCGCGGCGAACAGGGCGAGGATGCCGGCGATGCCGGCGAGGCCGAAGCCGGGGATGACCAGCAGCTCGAGGACCAGCAGCGCGACGCCGAGCAGCGCGAGCAGTAGCTCGCCCCAGCCGGCGAGCTTCACCAACCAGTGCCCCCAGAAGAACGCGGCCAGGCTGCCCACGCCGATGGCGCCGGCCACGCCGAAGCCGGGGCTGCGCAACTCGATGATGATGCCGAGCATGCCGATGGTGATGAGCAGCGAGCTCAACACCGGGTGCGTCAGGAAGCGAACCACTTTCTCCGCCCAGTTGGGCGAGGCGCGCCGGATTTCCGCTCCGCCGAGGTCCAGCCGCTGCAGCGCGGCCTCCAGCGTGTCGGCGCGGAAATCGGCGAGCTTGTGCTTCAGCGCTTCCTCGGTCGTCAGCGTCAGCAGCTTGCCTTTCTCGATGACGCCGCGGATCGCCACGTCCGCGTCCACCATCGCCTCCGCCAGCAGCGGCGGGCGCTTGCGGCTCTCGGCGGTGGCGCGGAATTCCTTGCGCACGTAGGAAACCGTCTTTTCCTCGACGGGCTGCGCGCCCGCGCCGGGCTGTCCCGCGTGCACCGGCGTCGCGGCGCCGATGGTGCTGCCGCCCGCCATGACGATGTTTTCGGCCGCCAGACTGATCAGGGCGCCTGCGGAGATGGCGCGCTTGTTCACGAATGCAATCGTCCGCACGCGGCTGTTGAGCAGCGCGTCGCGAATCTGCACCGCTGCATCCACGCGCCCGCCGAAAGTGTTGATCTCCAGCACGACCGCCGTCGCGCCTGCCGCCGTTGCCTCGTCGAGCACGCGCTGCACGTAGGGCGCCAGCCCCAGGTCGATGATGCCTTCGATGGGAGCGACATAGACGACGGGCCGCTTCTCCTGCGCGAAGAGAGCGGCCCCTGCGCAAAGCAGCCCCAGCAGGAGCAGGATGCCGAACGATCGTAAGCGAGCCGCCATCGGATCAGTTTACAAGTACCCGGTATCTCGAGCGCGCTTGCGGGAGGGTGAGGGAGAAGAACGGCCTGAAGTGGGTTTTTCCCGCCCGAAAATGCGGGTTTAAGCGTCGAAATGGTGGCCTTTTCGCGGCTTGGCAATTTCAAATCGATACGTTGCGCTGGTCCGACCCGGATTAGCGTCCCTAGCAGCCTGTCGGACTTAAGTGTCGGACAGGCTGCTAACAGCAAAACCGCCTACGGATTTTGAATGAAACCCGGGATAGGGACCCTTATTGCCCTGCAAAAGGCGGACGAGTAGGCTCGAAATGAAGTTTTCATTGTTTTTGGCAATGTTTCACTTAATGGGTAAACGCTGCGTCGAAGACACCAGCCGCTTAAGCATAAACGCTATGAAATCGGTGTCTTGTGGCATGCGATGCTTGATGTCAGCTTCTGCGAGATATCTCGGCAGGTGTTTGGGGC
>JACPTK010000046.1 GCA_016192825.1 Betaproteobacteria bacterium
ACGAACCAATCGCCAAGGTGGCGCGGCGCGCCGGTATATCCGCCCCACGGGTGTCGCAAATTCAGGCCGAGGCGGAAAGCGCCAGGCCGCAAGGGCCGATGCGGACGCTGTTGGATTACTATAAGGTAAAGCGTTGACCCCTTTGTGGAGGCGCGGACGCTGTTGGATTACTATAAGGTAAAGCGTTGACCCCTTTCCCCTTCTGTTGACCCCTTTCCCATTCATTTCCGGGTGTCGCAAATTCAGGCCGAGGCGGAAAGCGTCAGGCCGCAAGGGCCGATGCGGAAGCTGTTGGATCTCTATAAGGTAAAGCGTTGACCCCTTTCCCAGAAGCTGTTGGATCTCTATAAGGTAAAGCGTTGACCCCTTTCCCATTGTTGACCCCTTTCCCATTCTTGACCCCTTTCCCTCGTTGCTTTCCCTCGCGCGTTGAACGGCGATCAGCTCGTCCGTTCGAACGCGCGGAGTTAAACCGGCGCTTCGCGTCCGGATTTAACAGTGCTTGGCGGCTAATTTATCGCGGTTGTATCCCCGCGGCCTTGACCAGCTTCCTGTACTTCGCCAGGTCGTCCTTGATGACCTGCGCGAACTCCTCCGGCGTGTTGCCCACCAGCTCGTTGCCGCCCTGCGTCGCGAGCCGCTCGATCACGTCCGGCATCTTGAGCGCCTTCGCGACTTCCCGGTACAGGAGGTCGACGATCGGCGCGGGCGTGCCGGCGGGAGCCACCACCGCCTGCCACTGGGTGAGCTCGAAGCCTTTCAGCCCCTGCTCGTCAAGCGTCGCGGTTTCCGGCAGCGAGGAGGCGCGCTTGCGCGCGGTCACCCCCAGGGCCTTGAGCCGGCCCGCGCGGATATGCGGCACCGCCGTGATGACGGTATCGAACATGTAGTCGAGCTGGCCGCCGAGCAGGGCGGCGAGCGCGGCCGCGCTGCCGGTGTACGGCACGTGGATGGATTTGGTGCGGCTCATCAGGTTGAACAGCTCGCCCGAAAGATGGTTGCCGCCGCCGATCCCGGTCGAGCCGTAAGTCATCTGCTCCGGTTTCGCCTTGAGCACCCCGATGAACTCCTTGAGCGTGCCGGCCGCGAGCGCCGGCGGCACGACCAGCACGTACATGTAGGAGGTGCCCTGCGTGATGGGCGCGAAGTCCTTGATCGGATGGTACGGCACCCTGCGGTACAGCACCGGGTTGACCGTCATCGGGCCGCTGTTGCCCATCAGCAGCGTATGGCCGTCCGGGGCCGCCTTGGCGACGATGTTGGTGCCGATGCCGCCGTTCGCGCCCGGGCGGTTGTCCACCACCACCGTCTGGCCCAGCGCCTCCGTGAGCTTCTGTGCGATGGTGCGGGTGAAGATGTCGCCGGCGCCGCCCGGTACGTAGGGACAGATGAAACGGATCGGGCGCGCGGGATACTTCTGTCCCGTGTCGGGGCTCTGTCCCGCTGCCGCGCCCATCCATAACGCGGCCGACGCCGCCAGGGCCGCGTGGATCCACTTTTTTGTCATGACTACCCTCCCGCAAACTGGCCCGACAATAGCACAAGGCCGGCACTTGGGCTAAACTCACCGTCCCGTTGCCAGTCTCCGTTTCCATGTCCATGCCGCGCAGGACAAGTTTGTTCACCGGACACGGCGCGATCAGCTGCCCGCCACCATGCTGAATCCCGCCGCTTCCGCGCGTCGCGCGATCCCCTCACTCGACCGGCTGCTGAAACTCGACGCCGCCGCCGACCTCGTTGCGCGCTACGGCCGGCCGCTGGTCACCGACGCGGCGCGCGCCGAGCTCGCCGGGTTGCGCGCCGCCCTTGCCCGCTCCGACGCCGCTTTCGACGAGGGCGGCTTCATGCGCGCCTGCGCGGCGCGCCTCGCGCGCGAGGCGCAGCCCTCGCTCAAGCCGGTGTTCAATCTCACCGGCACGGTGCTGCACACGAACCTCGGGCGCGCCCTCATGCCGCAGGAGGCGGCGCAGGCGGTCGCGCGCGCGATGACGCGGCCGGTCAATCTCGAATTCGACCTCGACGGCGGCGACCGCGGCGAGCGCGACCGGCACGTCGAGCGCCGGCTCCTCCGCCTGACCGGCGCGGAGGCGGCGCTCGTCGTCAACAACAACGCCGCGGCGGTCTATCTCGCGCTCAACACGCTCGCGCTGAGGAAGGAAGTGCCGGTGTCCCGCGGCGAGCTGATCGAGATCGGCGGCGCCTTCCGCCTGCCCGACATCATGGCGCGCGCCGGCGTGAAGCTCGTCGAGGTCGGCACCACCAACCGTACCCATCTCAAGGACTACGAGGGCGCCCTGTCGCCGCGCACCGCCGCCCTGATGAAGGTGCACACCAGCAATTACGCCATCCAGGGATTCACCGCCGCCGTCCCGGAGGACAGGCTGGCCGCGCTCGCGCACCGGCACAGGCTGCCGCTGCTCACCGACCTCGGCAGCGGCATGCTGGCGAACCTCGAGGATTACGGCTTGCCGCACGAGCCCACGCCGCGCGAGGCGCTCGCCGCCGGCGCCGACCTCGTCACCTTCAGCGGCGACAAGCTGCTGGGCGGCCCGCAGGCCGGCCTGATCGTCGGCCGCGCGGAGCTCATCGAGCGCATCCGGAAAAACCCGATGAAGCGCGCGTTGCGCGTGGACAAGATGACGCTCGCTGCGCTGGAGGCCGTGCTGGAGATCTATGCCGATCCGGACCGCCTCGCCCGGCGCCTGCCAACCCTGAAGCATCTCGCCCGCGCGCCGGACGAGATCGAGGCGCAGGCGCAGCGCCTGCTGCCTGCCGTCCGGTCAGCGGTGCGGGACCGGGCGCAGGCCGAGGTCGTCGAGGTGAAAAGTCAGATCGGCAGCGGCTCCCTGCCGGTGGATCTCCTCGCGAGTCACGGGATCGCCGTAGCCGCGCCGGGCAAGCGCCGCAACGCGCTGGCGGCGCGGATCGCGGCGGCGTTCCGCGCGCTGCCGGTCCCCGTCATCGGGCGCGTGAGCGACAGCGCGTTCATCATGGACCTGCGCTGTTTGGAGCATGAGGAGGAGTTCGTGGAACAATTGCGGCACCTCGACCTCGAGACCAAAGGCGTGATTGGTGATGAGTGATTGGTGATTAGATGAGGCGTTTTTGTCCAATCACTATTCACTAATCACCATTCACGCTCTTCAAATATGATCATCGCTACCGCCGGCCACATCGACCACGGCAAGACGCTGCTGGTGAAAACGCTCACCGGCGTGGACACCGATCGCCTGCCGGAGGAAAAGGCGCGCGGCATCTCGATCGACCTCGGCTTCGCCTACTGGCCGCTCGAAAGCGGGACGGTGATCGGCTTCGTGGACGTGCCCGGCCACGAGCGCTTCATCCGCAACATGCTGGCGGGCGTGTGCGGCATCGACTTCGCGCTGCTCGTGGTCGCGGCCGACGACGGCGTGATGCCCCAGACCGTCGAGCACCTGCACATACTCGATCTGCTCGGCCTCACCCGCGGCGTTGCGGTGATCACCAAGACCGACCGCGTCGCGCCCGAGCGCGTCGAGGCCGCCCGCGCCGAGGTGGCCGCCCTGCTCGCCCCGACCCGGCTCGCGGGGATCCCCGTCCTCGCCGTCTCGGCCGTGACCGGAGCCGGCATCGACGAGTTGAGGCAGCGGCTGGTTGCCGCCGCCGGCGAGTTCGCGGCGCGCGCGGCGGAGGGGCAGCACTTCCGGTTCGCGATTGACCGCGCCTTCACCATCGCGGGCAGCGGAACGGTGGTCACGGGCACCGTATTCAACGGCGCCGTCGCCACCAGTGACCGGCTGGTCGTCTCGCCCAAGGGCACGCCCGTTCGCGTGCGCGGCATCCAGATGCGCGGCCTGGCCGCGGAGCGGGCGCAGGCCGGCCAGCGCTGCGCGCTCAATCTCTCCGGCACCGACCTGGAGACCGTCGCGCGCGGCGACTGGCTGCTGCACGAGGCGATCCACGCGCCGACGCAGCGCATCGACGCGCGCGTCACGGTCCTCGCCTCCGAGAAGGAGCCCCTCGATCACTGGACGCCGCTGCACGTGCACCTCGCCACCGCGGATGTCACGGGCCGCGTCTCGATTCCCCAAGCGGGCACCATTCCTCCCGGCGGCTCCGCGATCGTGCAGCTGGCGCTGGCCAAGCCGGTGGGGGCGCTCCACGGCGACCGATTCATCCTGCGCGACCAGTCCGCGCGGCGCACGCTCGGCGGCGGCGTGGTGCTCGACCCGTTCGCCCGCGCGGCGCGGCGCGCGTCGGGCGCCCGGCTCGCGGAACTCGCCGCGCTCGAGCGGGACTCGCCCGACGCCACCCTTGCCGCCCTGCTCGACAACGAGGGCCGGGGGGTCGACCTCGCGCGCTTCGAGCGCATGTTCAATCTCAATCCGGAACGCGCGTCGGCGCTGTACGCCGCCGCGGGGATCGCCGTCCTGGGCAGGGAAGCCCGCCTTGGCGTGAAACGCGCGTATCGCGACGGCCTGCGCGAGCGGGCGGTCGCCGCGGTACGCGATTTCCACCGCGCCCAGCCGCAGGCGACGGGCATGGACCCCGCCGCGCTGCGCAAGCAGCTCGCGCCGCAACTGCCCGCCGAGGCGTTCCAGTCGCTGCTGCGCGAGCTGGCGGATGAGCGCAAGCTGGAGATCACGAGCAACGTCCTGCGCGTGCCCGGCCACGACGCGACCTCCAATCCCGAGGACCAGCGGCTGTGGCAGCTCGTCCTGCCCGCGCTGCAGAACGCCGGGCTCACGCCGCCCCCGGTGGCGGAGCTGGCCGCCGCGCTCAAGCTCAAGGAGGCCACGCTCAAGGATTTCCTGCACCGCAAGGCCCGCGGCGGCGAGATCATGAGGGTGCCGCCGGACCGCTTCTATCCGCGCGCGACGCTCGCCACGCTCGCGGCGACCGCGCAGGCGCTCGCGCGCTCCTCCCCGAACGGGTTCACCGCGGCGCAATTCCGCGACGCCACGGGTATTGGAAGGAGCCTCGCGATCGAGATCCTGGAATTTCTCGACACGCTGTCCATCACGCAGCGCATCGGCGACGCGCGCAAGATGCGCAAGGATTTCGTGCCGATACTGGGTCCCGCCGAACCGGCGCGCGCCCCTGCGAAAGCGGCGGCGCCAACACCGGCCGCCGCCGCGAAGCCTCGTCCGTCATCCTCGCCTTATAGACGATGATTGACCGAATGCTGCCAAGATCAACACCAGAATGGACAGGATTCACAGGATTAACAAGATTAAACCCCAACTCGAATTCCAGCCTGGATTTTGCCTTATCTTGTTCTTGATCTAATCCTGTAAATCCTGTTAATCCTGTCTATTTCGAATCGGACTTCACTATGAACTACGACGTAGTCGTCATCGGCGAGGGCATCAGCGGCCTCACCTGCGCCGGCCACGCGCGCCGCGCGGGATTGAGCGTGGCGACCTTCGAGGCGAATCTGTTCGGCGGGCTGGTGCTGAACGTGAACGAGCTCGACGGCTATCCCGGCGCCGAGTCGGGCACCGATCTCGCCTCGCGCCTCATGCAGGCCGCCGCCGAGGCCGGCGTGACCAGCATCCAGGAGGAAATCACCGCCGTTCGTCCGGCGGGCGGGGCATTCGAGGTCGTGACCGGCGCGGGCAACCACGGCGCGCGCCAGGTGGTCATCGCATCCGGCGCCCGCCTGAAGAAGCTGGGCGTTCCGGGCGAGGCCGAGTTCGAAGGGCGCGGGGTATCGACCTGCGCCGACTGCGACGCTCCCATGTTCCAGAACGAGGACGTGGTGGTGGTCGGCGGCGGAGACTCGGCCATGCAGGAGGCGCTGGTGCTGGCGAACTTCTGCCGCAGCGTGCGGGTGGTTCACCGCGGCGACAAGCTGCGGGTGCAACGGCACCTCGCCGATCGCGCCGGCGCCCATCCGAAGATCTCCGTGATGTGGAAATCCACGGTCGAGGCGATCCTCGGCGGTAAAATGGTCGAGAAGGTGCGGTTGAGGCACGACGGGAAGATCGAGAAAATCGCCTGCGCCGGCGTGTTCGCCTACGTCGGGCTCGAGCCCAGTGCGGGATTTGCGCCACCGGAGATCGGCCGCGATGCGGGCGGCCACCTCCTCACGAACGATGCGCTGGAAACCGCGATGCCGGGCGTGTGGGCGATCGGCGCGGTGCGCGCCGGCTACAGCGGCCTCTTGCGCGATGCCGCGGCCGAGGCGGAGCGCGTGGCGAAAGCGGTGCGCGACCGACTGGATTGAATCAGCTACGAGCTACGAGCTGCGAGCTGCGAGCTACGAGCTACGAGCTACGAGCTACGAGCGATTGGATGGTATTGGGTGGAGCAGTTCACGTTCGAGGCTCGAAGCTCGTAGCTGATAGCTGGCAGCAGTTTGCGAAGCAAACGGAAGGGAATCGTCCCCGGTGGGGCGGCCGGACTTCAAACCCGGTTAGGGCCGCTTGCGGTTCTGTGTGGGTTCGACTCCCACTCTCTTCCGCCAATTTTTTCGCGGGGCCGCGAAAAGATTTAATGGTTGCAACTATGTCATTTTAATGGCAATCTTTATGGCATGAAAGCCACCATTGACGCCGCCGGCCGCATCGTCGTGCCCAAGCCGCTGCGACAGGCCCTCGGCCTGAAACCCGGCCAGCCGCTGGAGATCCGGGCGGGCGACGGACGCCTGGAGATCGAGATCGCCCCGACGCCGATGCGGCTGAGGAAGCGGGGGAAAGGGGTGGTTGCGGTGCCGGATGCCGAGCTGCCCGCACTCACCGCCGAGCAGGTCCGCGACACGCTGGAGCGCGTCCGGCGTTGAAGGCGGCCGACACCAGCCTGGTGGTCGCCGCCTTTGCGTCATGGCACGAGAGTCACGAGGCTTCACGGCGCGCACTTGACGGCGGGCTGCGCCTGATCGAGCACTGCGCGCTCGAGACCTATTCCGTGCTTACCCGGCTGCCTCCTCCTCACCGGGTGTCCAGCGCGGTGGTTCGTGATTTCCTGACGGCACGGTTTCCCCAGCCGTTCCTGCGGTTGAGCGAACGGGCATACAAAGATTTCATTCTTGGGTTACCCGACCGCGGGGTGACCGGCGGCGCCGCGTACGATGCGCTGGTAGCCGCAACCGCGGCTGGCTCCGGCGCCGAGCTCGTCACCTGCGACCGGCGCGCGCTGCCGGTCTACGAGCGATACGGCGTCCGGTCCCATCTTCTCCCATAGGGACACTGGCGGTTCTGTGTGGGTTCGACTCCCACTCTCTTCCGCCAAATGTTTTCGGGGGAACTGCCCCCCCGAAAAAATTGAAGGGAACGTTCCACTTAATGGGTAAGAACCTCACTGGTAGGGTAAGGCCCTGGAGGTGCTCTCATGGGGCTTTACGACTACCGTCACATCATTGCCAACGAACGAACTTGCTACTGGTTC